>CAXTOT010000116.1:0-13484 GCA_964245915.1 uncultured Lichenihabitans sp.
GAACCAGACGCCCCGGGGAATCCCCACGATTCCCGCTAATCTCATCCCGCTCTAGAGCGCACCGGCAGGTGTCGACCCTTAGCGGAAGGACAGCGTCTCCACCCGTGTCCCATCCCAAAGCCGCAACTCGACAGCCTCGCCCGGCTCGCCGTTGCGTCGGAAATCGGAGACCACATCCTCCACGGTTTGCCAATTCGCTTCGAGCACGTAGGCATTGGTCATGACGCCAGCTGTCCACTGGACCGCGATGACAAGCCTGCTCTCAAATACCGCCGTCACGAAGTGCTTCGCAGCCGCCTCCTCGTCGCACTGGTAACGCTCGGCCAAGATGCTCCCATGGGTGTGAGCAGAGCATCCATCGAAGCCAATCGTGAGATCGCCATCAGGCACGATCACCAAGAGGCGAAGCTGCCCGTCCGGGCTGACATGTTCCTGCTCGTCCATCAAACGATCATGCCGGATCCAGGAAGGTCCGCAAGCCACCCATTGCGGATCTCGCGAGTGGGGACCCGTCGTAAGATCTTGGTCATCAGGCTAGCCACAGGCTTTCGGTGGCAGACGTTGCCCGACCAAGCGGGCCTGGGATAACAACGGAGGTCGTTGCCATGTCCATCTTGATCAACATCGACCTGCCGGATCTCGAGGCGGGCGAGCGCTTTTACTCCGCCGCTTTCGGATTGGTGGCGGGACGGCGATTCGGGGCGGAGGCGGTGGAACTCCTCGGATGGCCCGTGCCGCTCTACCTTCTGAGAAAGCCGGCCGGCACGGTTGGCGCCGCCGTCGATCGCAGGCGCTACGAGCGGCACTGGACGCCTTTGCACATCGATGTCGTGGTCGAAGACATCAGCGTCGCGCTCGAAACCGCGGTGGCGGCCGGTGCCGTCGTCGAACACGGCCCGGAGGAGGTGGCCTATGGTCGGATCGCCATGCTGGCGGACCCCTTTGGTCACGGTTTCTGCCTCATCGAGTTTAACGCGGCCGGGTGTGGAGCCCTGCTTTGAGGGACCTTCACGTGACCGTGCCGCGCCCTCAGCGAATGCGCACGCCCTGCGCCACAAGCTCGTCCTGGACGGCCCGCAGGCCCAGATCCCGAAAACCGGAACCGCCCCGTACCGAGAGCGCCGCCGCGATGCCCGCGCCCTGTCCTGTCACGGCGCAGCACGCCATGTTGCGGGTGGCCGCATGGGCGATCCGGTCGCCCCCGATGGCGCGTCCCGCCACCAGCAGATTGCCCACCCCTTTGGGCAGCAGCGCACGGTAGGGGATGTGCATGTAGCGCCCGGTGGTGGGCAGGATGAGAAGGCCGTAGCCGTCGATGAATTCCGGATAGATGCCGATCGAGTCGTCGAACCGCGCCTCGTTACGCACGTCCGCCTCGGTGAGGTTGTAGATGGCGTCGATCTTGCGGGTGTCGCGGATGCCGATCGTCATGCCGAAATTTCTGAGGCGGGCGTCCGCGCAGCCCGGCGTGTAGCGGCGCAAGGCCTCGATGGCCAGCATGGCCTGCCGGCGGCCCTCGATCTCGTTCCGGGTGAGGCTTTCGGGATCGGTGCCGTCGCAACCCGCCAGATGAACGAGATTCATGTAGGTGAGTTCGCCCGTGTCGTGCAGCGCCCCCCAGGTGCCCGCGATGGTGTTGAGATGGGCCGGGATGACGCCGTCACGGATCGCCTGGGCGAAAGGCTTTCCCAGGAAGGGCGAATACAGGGCGTCCTCCTTGCCGGAGGTCTCGATCTGCCACTCGCCGGTAGACCAGTCCGCATAGGTCTGCGGATCGGCCCGCACGCCGGCCATGAAGGCCCGCTTGTCCACACCCGCGAGGTGGAACATGACGGAGGCGGCCTGCATGTGCTCGATCGGTGTCTTGCGGGTGGGGGCGCCGGCCCTGTGCGCCACATCGGCGTCGCCCGTGGCGTCGATGACGCGCTTGGCCAGGATGGCCTCGCGGCCGGCCTTCGACTCGGTGATGATGCCCGTGATCGTGTCACCCTCCAGGATGGGGGCCACGAACTGGCGATGCAGCATGGGATGGATGCCGGCTTCCTGCACGAGGCGGTCCGCCACCAGCTTAAAACCTTCGGAATCGAGCTCGTAGCTGAGGGACTGGCTCTCGGGCACCGCCGCCCCCATGGCCTTGGCGCGGTCTTCGAACTCGCGCCCGATGCCGCCGGCTTCCACCGTGGCCTCGTGCCGATACCAGGCGAACCCCTCGACCCCCACGGCCGTGATATTGCCGCCAAAGCAGCCGAACCGCTCGACGAGCGTGACCGCAACCCCAGCCCGTGCGGCCGCGAGCGCGGCCGCCAGCCCACCGGGTCCCGAGCCGACCACCAGCACGTCGGTCTCATGGATGACGGGGGTTTGGCGGGCCGGTTCGGTGATGGTGTCGGGCAAGGTGGCTCCTCAGCAATTCGGCAGGGTGAAGACGGCGCACGGCGCCGCGATGCCGCGCAACGCGTGTTCACCCAGCGGGACCAACGACGTGGTAATCTCGGCCGCGACGGCGCCCGAGATCAGCACCGACCTGCCGAGCGGTCGGCACATCCCCTCCAACCGGCTGACCAGGTTGACCGCCGGGCCGATGGCGGTGAAGTCCAGCCGGTCGGCCGCGCCGATATTGCCCCATAGCAACTCGCCGAGATGCAGCGCGACACCAAAGGGCAGCGGCGGCAGCCCCTGCGTTTGCCGCACCGCGTCGAGATGGGCCATGCCAGCGCGAGCGGCGACGACGGCGCGTAGGGCTGCCTCGCAGGCCTCTGCCGGTGCGCCGGTGACCGGAAAGATCACCAGCACGCCGTCGCCGATGAACTTCAGCACCTCGCCCCCAAAGGCATGCACCGCCCCGGCGACGCGGTCGAACCAAGCGTCGAGCGCGGCAACCATCGTGGCGGGCTCCGTTGCCTCGGACAGGGCGGTAAAGTCGCGCAGATCGGCATAGAGCAGCGCGGCGCGGATCGCCTCTCCGGTGCCGCGGCGCAGCGCGCCAGCCTGCACCCGGGCCGCACTGCGCCGGCCAAGATAGGCCTCGAGCAGCGCTGTCAACGCCGCACGCGCCGCGAGGGCCGCTATGGGCGCCGCGGCGAAGCGCGCGACCTGGCGCAGCTGGCCGGCCTCAGCGGGGTCGAACGGCCGGGTGCCGGCCCAGCCCAGCAGCGGACCGTCCGGTGCCGGGCCGATGGTGTGCTCCTGCACCGAACCAAGCTCGGCCAGCCACTCGCGCCCGGCGTGGCTAAGGGGACCGCCGGCGAAGCCCAGCGCCTCTATGACTGCCCCGGTTCCGGCACGCCAAAGCCAGGTGCGGCGGGCGACGATGGGATGCGGCACAGCGAGGGTGAGGGCGCCAGCTGCTAGCGGGAGGCCGTCGGCTAGAAGCCGGCCGCCGAGCTCGGCCAGGAACCGGTCTGGGCCGGGTGATGGGCCGGCCTCGTCCACCAGCCAAGCAATAGGCGCAGGAAGATCCATGCCGCCAACATAGAGCGACGGCGTCGGGCCTGTCACCCGTGCCGCTGCGATGCGTAGCGGCGGCGCCGGCCTCTCCTGGCCCTGATCAGTGCCGGTACGTTCAATCCTCGATCAGGCCACGTGGGACAGGCCTGCGAGCCGGCGTTCGTCATGAAATTGCAGGAGGCTCACGTGTGGCGACACCGAGGTCGACCGTCGTCAATCCCTTCCAGTGCGGCCGTCCCACGGATCCGGGCCCGGGTCGCGCCCGGCGGCGACCTCGGCCAGCCGGCCGACGTAGTGGGCCCAGCCTTCCGCGTGGCTGGCACATTGCTCCGCGGTAGGCAGGCCGGTTTGAGTGAGGCGCAGCAGCGTTCCCTCCGGCTGCTCGATGAGATCGATCTCGATGAGGCTCGACCCCGGCGGCACCTGCTCGCTCCCGTCCCAGCCGAAGCTGTAGGCCAAGCGGTGCACCGGTATCACCTCGCGGAAGGTCCCGCGGGCGGCGCGACTCCCGGTGACATTGACGAGATAGAGTCCGCCGGGCCGCGGGTCGACCTGCACCTCCGTTCCCATCCAGCGCAGGATCTTCTCCGGATCGGTCATGAGGGCGAACACGGCGGCGGGCGGCGCCGAAATATGTGTCTCGCGGCGGACAACGAGGGCTTCTTGCATCGGTCTCCTCCATGGTTTGCGACAGCGGGAGCGAGATGGTCGCCGCTGGATCACGACCGGCGGCGGGAAACGAGCTTCAGCCATGGCGCCGAATGAAAGGCGCTCATCTGCACGTACATCGGCACTATGCCGCTCAGCGGATGTGCCTTGCGTGGCCGAACAGAGCATATTCGGCTGCCTGCCACCAAGAATATTCGTCAGCAGCGATATGATGGCGACGGTGGGCGCAGGGCCTCGACGGCCAGCATGGCGTGCCGGCGGCCCTCGATCTCGTTCCGGGTCAGGCTGGCGGGATCGGGGCCGTCGCAACCCGCGAGATGGACGAGATCCATGGAGGTGAGTTCGCCCGTCTCGTGCAGCGCCCCCCAGGTGCCCGCGATGGTGTTGAGATGGGCCGGGATGACGCCGTCGCGGATCGCCTGGGCGAAAGGCTTTCGCAGGAAGGGCGAAAACGTGGTCCTTGGGGGGTGTGCGGGCGGAGCCTGCTTGGAGGGGGTCTATGTCTCGCAATCCTTCCTCGATAGCACCAGCCGTCGAGGACCTCGCCGCCGATCCACGGTGGGTTCTCGGCGTGGCAATCTTCGAAGGGCGGACGTGAGCTGAGGACCGCACCCAAGAGCAGTTCGGCTCAGCGACATTCGCAGACTCCGTGCCGCAACGAACGGTAGCTCGCGAGAGCGAGCCCCCAATCTGTGAACGTAGTCGAGCGATCGGTACCCCGCTCGGCACTCGGCCAAACGTGTTGGAGCTTCGGGTAGTCAGACTGCCCTCACCTCCGCCGTCGCAGCCGCATCGGCATGCCGCCCTGCGGCCGCAGCGACACCCGTTGGACCGGCACCACCGGGTGCCCCGGCGTGCTCTCGAACCGGAAGGCGCGCACGATCGTGGCCAGGATGGTCACGGCCTCCTGCAGCGCGAAGGAGGCCCCGATGCAGACCCGGGGCCCGGCCCCGAACGGCAGATAGGCGAAGCGGTCGATCTTCCCCTTGGCGCCGGGCAGGAAACGTTCCGGCCGGAAATGGTCGGGCTCATCCCACAAAAGCTTGTGCCGGTGCAGCACCCAGGGCGAGACGATGACGGTGGTTCCGGCTTTGATGCGGGTATCCCCAAACGTATCGGGGCCGCGTGCGACGCGGCTGATGGTGGCGGCGGGCGGATAGAGCCGCAGCGCCTCGTCGAGCACGGCCCGCGTCTCGACGAGGCGGTCGATCACGTCGGGGGTGACGCGCCCGTCCGGCAGCAGGGCGTCGACCTCGGCTTCGAGGCGGGCGCGGGCCTCGGGAGCCCGCGACAGCAGATAGAGGGCCCAGGTGAGGGAATTGGAGGTTGTCTCGTGGCCGGCCGCGATGAAGGTCACGATATTGGCCCTGATCTCGTCCTCGCCGAGGCCTTCGCCCGATTCGGGATCGACGGCTTCGAGCAGCAGGGTCATGAGGTCGCGCGGCGCGCCGGCGGGATCGGTTTTTAGTTGAGCGCGGCGTCGCGCCACCATGGCCTCGACCGCCTCGTCGAAAAATCGCAAGGTGGGCCGGGCCCGCAATTTCCCGATCCGCGGAATCCACTCCGGCGCGTCCAGCACATCGAGCGGGTCGAGGCGGCCGATCGCCTCGAGGTAGCGGGTCACCGCGTCGGCAAATTCGTCCGTCGTGCGGGTGAGACCGTCGGAAAACACGGTGCGGGCCAGGATGCGCAGCGTGACGCGCGCCATCTCGTTCGCGACATCGATCGTGCGGCCGTCGCGCTGCCGGCTCCAGCGCGCCACCCCATCGACCGCGATGTCCGCCATCGCGGCCTGGAAGCCGTGCACGGTGCGGGGCGAGAACAGCGGCGCCAAGGCACGGCGCTGCGCCCGCCACTCCCCGCCTTCAGCCATCAGCAGGCCGCGGCCCAGCCCGGAGGAGAGCATCCGGCGCTGCAGTGCGCCCTTGTCGTAATTGGCGGCATTGTCGACCAGAAAATGCCGGATCAGGGCGGGATCGCTGAGCACGACCACGCGGCCCAAAATGCTGGTGCCGCTCACCACCGGGGCCTCGAAATGATACCTCGTCCAGGTGGTGACGGGGTTGTTGCGCAGCGCGCGCAGCAGGGCCAGCGAGCCCAGCGGCTTGTCGAGAGGCCGAGGCCCAGGGGCGCGCGGCGCGGCCAAGCGCGAATGCGCGCGCATGTCAGGCGTAAGCGACGTCATCGACAGGGCTGCATCCTCCTGTTCCGCTGGGACGGGACCGATCGGGATCGGCTTGGCCGCAAACCCGTTGAAACCTAGCATAAGCGTCAGGCCAAACGGGCGGGCCAAAATGTGGCGTGTCGGTTCGACGCGGCTTGCGGCCCGCTTCCGGGTAGTCTAAGCGTGAATCCTTAAGTCGTCGGGGTGCCCGGGCGTTGAGCCGGGCTGAGACATCTCAGGGAGCCTGAGAAAACCCGTTGAACCTGAACCGGGTCATGCCGGCGGAGGGAACGCGAATGCCGAGGCTGGGCCTCACCGAACCTGTCATTGCAGCCGTTTCGCGTCATCGCGTCGCCGCCACGGCGCCGTTTCGTCTGGACGTGCTCTGGGCCGCCGTGGCGACGGGCCTTTGTCTCCTGTTCGGGTGGGAACTGGCGGTGCGCCTGCTCGCGATCCCGGCCTTTCTGCTGCCCGCGCCGAGCCGGGTTGTTATGACGCTCGTCCAGCGCTGGCCCATCATTTGGCCCGACGCGCTCGTGACCTTCGGCGAGATGCTGGGCGGGCTGGCGGTCGGGGCCGGGGCCGGGATCGCGGCCTCGCTCCTGATGGCCAGTTCGCGCTGGGCCGAGCGCGGGGTCGGGCCGTTGCTGGTCGTGGCGCAGGCGCTGCCGGTCTTCGCCATCGCGCCGCTGCTGGTGGTGTGGTTCGGCTTTGGGCTCGCGTCCAAGCTCGCCATGGCGGCGCTGATCATTTTCTTTCCCGTGACCACGACCTTCTTCGAGGGGCTTCGGCGCACCGATGAGGGCTTGATTGACCTCGCGCGCCTCAATGGAGCGACGCGCCGCAAGACGCTGCTGCTGATCCGGGTCCCGGCCGCCCTGCCGGCCCTGGGTGCGGGCCTGCGCGTCGCCGCCGCCAGCGCCCCCATCGGGGCCATCGTGGGCGAGTGGGTCGGCTCCTCGTCGGGTCTCGGCCTGCTCATGCTGCACGCCAATGCCCGGATGCAGACCGACCTCGTCTTCGCGGGGCTGACGGTTCTGGTGGTGTTCTCGGTCGCGCTCTGGGGCGTGGTCGGGGCGCTCACGCGCCGGCTCGCCTTCTGGGCGCCCGACACCCTTTCTGCCCTCAACCGTCAAGGAGATTGATGTGATCCGTGGATTTTTGCTCGCCCTGGCGCTGTTGCTGGGCATCGCCCCGGCCCTGGCGGACGACAAGCTGACCGTCGTGCTCGACTGGTTCGTCAACCCCGACCATGCCGCGCTCGTCATCGCCAAGGAGGGCGGCTATTTCAAGAAGGCGGGTCTCGACGTCACCTTCATCGAGCCTGCCGATCCCGCGGCCCCGCCGCGTCTGGTGGCGGCCGGGCAGGGCGATATCGCGCTCACCTATCAGCCGACCTTCTACCTCGAACGGGCCGACGGCATGAACCTGCAGCGCGTCGGCGCCGCGATCGCGACCCCGCTCAACACGCTGGTGACGCTGGAAAGCAGCCCGATCAAATCGATCGCCGATCTCAGGGGCAAGACGATCGGCTATTCCATCGCGGGCTATGAGCAGGCACTTTTGGCCGCCATGCTGGGCAGTGCCGGTCTCAAGCTCGAGGACGTCAAGCTGGTCGACGTCAATTTCGCCCTGACACAGTCGCTGATCGGCGGCCAGGTGGACGCGGTGATCGGGGCCTATCGCAATTTCGAATTGACCGAAATGAAGCTCGCCGGACACCCCGGCCGCGCCTTCTACCCGGAGGATTACGGCTATCCTCCCTATGACGAACTGATCTACGTGACCACGCCCGACAAGGCCAAGAGCGCGCCGGTGCGCCGCTTTCTGGACGCCACCGAACAGGCCACGCTCTACATCCTGAACCATCCCCAGGACGCCTGGGCCATGTTCATCAAGGCCTATCCCAAGCTCGACGACGATCTCAATCGGCAGGCCTGGATCGATACCGTCCCGCGGCTTGCCGCCGACCCGGCCGCCGTCGATCCGCAGCGCTATCTGCGCTTCGCCGATTTTATGAAGGCGCAGGGGCTGATCAAGGCCGTGGAGCCGGTCGAGAATTATATCGGGGCGCGGTAAGACGGCCTGGATAGGTCTGACCCTTCGGGGGATCGTTTGCCGTCGCCTCGCGTTGAGCCGGACCGTCCTGTTCGGAGATGCATGATGACGCGAGCCCTGGTTCTGGGTGGTGGTGGTCCGGTGGGCGTCGCGTGGGAGATGGGCGTGATCGCTGGTCTCGCCGAGGCCGGAGTGGACCTCTGCACGGCGGACCGCATCGTCGGCACGTCGGCCGGTGCGATCGTGGGAGCCCAGCTCGGCTCCCCTAATTCCATCCACAAGTCCTATGCCGGGCTGCTCGCGATGGCCGAACGGGATGCCGAAGTTGCCCCGAGCACGGCGCCCGTCGCCGGTTTGGCGCCTTTGATGGCCTTCCTGATGCGTCGCCCGGTCGACCGGTACCCCGATGCCAAGCTGCTCACCGAGATCGGGGCCTTCGCGCGGAGCGCCAACACAATCGCCGAGGCTGATTTCGTCGAGAGCCTGGCCCGGCTGGTGCCGGCCGGCCAGCCCTGGCCAAGCGGATACCTCTGTACCGCAGTCGATGCCGAGACCGGGGCTTTCCGGACCTGGGATCAAGCTTCGGGCGTCGAGCTGACCCGTGCGGTCGCGTCGAGTTGCGCGGTCCCGGGCCTCTACCCGCCCATCACCATCGCGGGCAGGCCCTATATCGATGGCGGCATTCGATCGTCGACCAACACGGACCTCGCGGCCGGTTACGACGCCATCGTGGTTCTGGCCGTGACCTTGCCGGCCTTCTCGAGCCAGATGGCCGAGACGGCCCGACGCGAACTGGCCCAACAGGAAGCCGACGAAAGCCGAACGGCGCTAATCGTGCCAAACGGGCGTGCCCTCGCGGTCTTCGGCCCGAATCTGATGGATGGGTCGCGCCGCCGCGCGGTGGCCGAGGCTGGCTTCGAGCAGGGCCGAGCGGAAGCCGAACGGGTGCGCGAGATGTGGGCGCCGATATCACGACAACAAAAGCCGCGCGACCCTCGGGCCGGCGCGGCTTGAACTTTGATCCGCCGACCCTGGCGGGCCGGCTCGAACCGGCGCTCAGGAGGCCGCGAGGGCCATCTTCTTGGCGCGCATCGCCATGCGCGAAACTTTTCGCGAGGCCGTGTTTTTGTGGATGATGCCCTTCTGGGCCGAGCGCATCATCAGAGCCTCGGTTTCGCGCAGCACGGTCTTTGCCACGCCCGCGTCACCGGCCGTGATGGCCTCTTCGGCCTTGCGGATCTGGGTGCGCATGGCGCTGCGCCGGGCACGGTTCACCCTCGTGCGACGCTCGATTTTGCGGACAGCCTTCTTGGCCGAGGAAGTATTCGCCATTCTGTTTGCCTTGGACGCTGGCCACGCTGGCGCCCAAAAGCGCGCAATAGCCGGATGTTGACGGGGCCTCACGGCACCGAAGTCGGCCGCATATAGGCGCAATCGCGCGCTGTCGTCAACGGTTTGTCGCATTCCTTCGGGAGGACAGCAGCCACCATTTTCGCAACGCCACCAGGGTCCAGATTCCCTCGACCAGACCAAACGGCCAGGCGCCCTGGAGGAAGCCATAGGCCGACCCGAGCGTGCAGGCTGCCGCAAAAGCAAGGGTGAACCACGGGCTGCGCGCCTCCAACGCATAGGTGATCAACATGGCGCTCACCGCGAACAATCCGAACAGGGTCAAGCCGCCCACGATCCGCACGTCCCCTTCTTGAGCCTCTTCCGCGCCCACATGGCGCGACGGGCCAGCGCCAGCCGCACCGCATCGACGCTTGGCCGTGACAAGGCCGGCCAAGACACCCTATCTATCATGGGTGGGACCGTGGTTCCGGTCCCCCTTCCGTGAATGGGCCCATGACCTTTCGCTCGATCTATTCCCACGGCTTCGTTCGCGTTGCGGCCTGCACCACCGCGATCGCGCTGGCCGATCCCGACCGCAACGCGACCGCGATCCTCGGGGTCGTGAAACAGTGCCACGACCGGGCGGTGGGAATCGCCTTGTTCCCCGAGCTTTGCGTGTCGGGTTATGCGATCGACGATCTTCTGCTTCAGGACCCGCTGCTCGATGCGGTCGAGACGGCGCTTCTGCGCATCGCGGAGGCCTCGCGCGACCTGCTCCCCGTGATCCTGGTCGGGGCGCCGCTGCGCCATAGCCACCGCATCTACAACACCGCAGTCGCGATCCATCGCGGCAACATCCTGGGTGTCGTTCCCAAGATCCACATGCCCAATTACCGGGAATTTTATGAGCCTCGGCAGATGGCGTCGGGACGCGGCATCGCGGGCGCCGCGATCCGGATCGGCGACCGCGACGCGCCATTCGGCACCGACCTTTTGTTTGCGGCCGAGGATGTGCCCGGCCTCGTCTTGCATGCCGAGATCTGCGAGGACCTTTGGGTGCCCTCGCCGCCGAGCGGCCGGGGCGCGTTGGCGGGCGCCACCGTGCTGGCCAACCTCTCGGCCAGCAACATCACCATCGGCAAGGCCGACACGCGGCAGTTGCTGTGCGCGTCGCAATCGGCGCGCTGTCTTGCGGCCTATCTCTATGCGGCGGCCGGGGCGGGCGAATCCACCACCGATCTTGCCTGGGACGGGCAGACCTCGATCTATGAGAACGGTGTCCTGCTCGCCGAAACAGACCGCTTCCCGATCGGCGCGCAATTTGCGGTCACGGATGTCGATCTCGACCTTCTGCGTCAGGAACGGGCCCGGCAGGGCACCTTCGACGACAACGCCCAGGCCGAGGACGTGCGGCCCGGCGACTTTCGCCGTATCGCGTTCCGGCTCGACCCGCCGCGCGAGGACGTCGGTTTCGAGCGCGCGATCGAGCGCTTCCCCTTCGTGCCCGCCGACCCCGTGCGCCTGAGCCAGGATTGTTACGAGGCCTACAACATCCAGGTTTCGGGCCTGCGCCAGCGGCTGCAGGCCATCGGGGTTAAGCGCGTGGTGATCGGCGTGTCGGGTGGGCTCGATTCCACCCAGGCGCTGATCGTGGCCGCCAAGGCCTTCGACCTCCTCGGTCTGCCGCGCGCCGACATCCTCGCCTTCACCATGCCGGGCTTTGCCACCAGCGAGGAGACGAAGGGCAATGCGTTCCGACTCATGCGGGCGCTCGGCGTCACCCTGCATGAACTCGACATCAAGCCGGCGGCCCGGCAGATGCTGGGCGATCTCGGCCATCCCTTTGCCAAGGGCGAACCGGTCTACGACATCACGTTCGAGAATGTGCAGGCCGGCCTGCGCACCGATTACCTGTTCCGGCTCGCCAATTTCCACGACGCCATCGTGATGGGCACGGGCGACCTCTCCGAACTCGCGCTCGGCTGGTGCACCTATGGGGTCGGGGACCAGATGTCCCATTACAACGTCAACGGCGGCGTCCCCAAGACGCTGATCCAGCACCTGATCCGCTGGGTGGGGGCCTCGGGCCAATTCGGCGACGAGGTCAAACAGACGCTCGACGCCATCCTGGCGACCGAAATCTCGCCCGAACTGGTGCCCGTCGAGGCTGGCGGCACGCCGCAAAGCACCGAGGCCAAGGTCGGCCCTTACGAGCTGCAGGATTTCAACCTGTTCTACACGCTGCGCTACGGGTTTCGGCCCTCGAAGATCGCCTTCTTGGCGCTGCGCGCCTGGGAGGCGGTCGGGGCCGGGGGTTGGCCGCCCGGCTTTCCTGACGACCGCCGCAAGTCTTACGACCTGCCGCATATCCGGCGCTGGCTCAAGGTCTTCGTGCAGCGCTTCTTCGGCTTCAGCCAGTTCAAGCGCTCCGCCATGCCGAACGGCCCGAAAGTCGTGGCGGGCGGCTCGCTCAGCCCGCGCGGCGATTGGCGGGCCCCGAGCGACGGCAATGCGCAGGCCTGGCTGGATGAGTTGGGGCGGAACGTTCCGGAGGGGTAGGGGGGCGGGAGCTGGGTGGGTAGACAGCGCTCCCGAGCGGAAGGATCTTTCCTGAAAGGGGCAAGCGGCGATGTGGTAAGAACCGGCGCGGGGATGACCGCTTCAACGGACCGAAACGTACCGCAGCTTCTATGGAGTCGACGAAGTGCAGCAGGCGGGAGGACATCGTTCGGTAACCCTTATTAATCCCGTCTCCGTTATTGTTGGGGAGCCATGCCGATCGACATATCAGAGTTCAACACCCGCCCGACCCGCGTTCTCATGCATGATCCGCGCGTGGGCCAAGCTCTCGACGCGGTGACCCCAGCAGAGCTCGAGCAACAGAACTTCCTCGACCTTCCCAACATAGAACTGTTCTGCTCACAGCATGACGCTTTCCGTGCCGAGCTCGCCCGTCACGCCGAGGTCGTCACGCTTGCCGACATCTTGGCTGGGGATGACGATTTCGCCGAGGAAGCAGCGGGCAACCCGAACTTGATGTTCACCCGCGACAGCACGATCACCCTTCCCTGGGCGCCCGACCTGTACATCCCATGTCGGCTCAAGCTGCCGGGTCGCGTTAACGAAGCGGCTCTTGCCGGCCGCGCGCTCGAGCGCCTCGGCCTCAGCCCCGCCTTCGATTTCACCGACGACGAATATTGCGAAGGGGGGCGACGTGCTCCCCGCCACGGACGAGGGACAGCGCATTCTGCTCGTCGGCTTCGGCGTGCGCACCACGAAGGCGGCCGCAATTCGCCTCGCGCTCGAACTGATTCCAACCTATGTCGACCAAATCATCGGACTTTCGCACGATCCCGACCTTCTCCACCTCGATACTGGCTTCACCGTTCTGCCGAATCGAGTGATGTTCGCGGCCGGAGGCATGTTCCATTCAGGCTTCCTGATAGACCGCGAGCGCCGAATTCATCGGATCGACCCGATCGTGCATGCCCAAAAGCTGGGATTTACGATCGTCCGCTGCGACCGCGATGACGCGATCCGCCACGAGCGCTGCAACATGCTGCCGCTTGGCGACGGGCACTACGTTGCCTTTTCGATGCCGCCGGAACTGCGGACCGAGCTGGAGTTGAAGGCTGGGATCACAATCAACTGTCTCGATGGCAGCGAGATCGCCAAAGCGGCGGGTGGGGTCCACTGCCTGACGCGTCCGGTTTACCGGTAGACCTCTGCTCGCACCGGTGGGGACGCCTGTTACAAAGCGTCGTACTTCACGCCACTTGCGACATATTCGTTCTTGAGCTTGCGTTGCCCGCCC
>CAXTOT010000117.1:0-13454 GCA_964245915.1 uncultured Lichenihabitans sp.
GCAGATCCTCGAAAAAGTCGCGCGAGAGCGAAAAGTGCTAGAGTCACTGCACTAGAGTCACTGCACTAGCCGACGCCGCGCACGAACTCCGTCGAGCCATCCGCGACCTTTGGCCGAGCCCTCCGCCGGTTGGCGCCGCCGAGCCGGACGTCTTGCGGCAAAGCTACGACTCCGATCCCACGTTCCGGCGACCGCGCCGCCGAGCCTTCGGATGCGATCTCCACAAAAGGCGAACCGCCCTGCTCTCCCCCGACCTGTCGAAGCGCTATTTCACGAGGCGCGGAGCGCCTACCTCCGCTCCCGACGGATCGAGCCCGTTGGATTTGAGGATTTCCGCCATTTGCCCATTCGCATGTAGCTGCTCGATCGCATCGTCGAGTACCTTTCCCAACTCCACCTTCGATTTGTTATAGACGATAGCTGCCTGCGCCGCCTGCATCGAGGCCTGCACACGCTGATCCGGTTCGGTTATCTTGATTTGGATATCCTTATAGCCACCCCGCTTTTGCGCATAAACGCCCGTCGAATAGCCGTCGACACCTATTTGCACACGCCCGGCTGCCAGATCTTGCGCCAGAGCAACGGGATTGGGATAAAGACTCAAATTTCCGCCTAGCAGCTTCTGCAGCTCGGGCACCCATAAAAATCCAGCAATCGTGCCGACCTTCTTCCCCAACAGGGCTTCGACCGTGTTGAACCCCTCCTTCGAGTACATTCCCATTTGGTCGAGGTATATCGGATAAGACAGCCCCATAACCTTGTTCCGTTCCGCCGTCCTATACCAGTCACCGATGGCGACATCGGACTTACCGGTCAGGACGTACTGGATCGTCGCCGCTGGATCCACAACGATGGGGACGACTTCCAAACAGTTCAACGACGCGACGCGCTTAACGATGTCGCTGTCGATGCCGCTGATGCTCCCATCAGATGCGGCTGAGGCGTACGGTGGGTACTCATACAAGGCAACCGTGAGCTTGCCCGCGGCTATGGTCTTGAACTCATGCGCGGGCTTGCAGGGTTGCGCACTTGCCGATGTGGCGGCGAGCGTCGCCGCCATGACGGTGATCCCAATCGTGCCTAAAACCATATTCATGTTCGTTGGTTCCTTGCTGTCCAGAGTTGCGACGTCTTCATCTCGGCAGACGCCCGGAGCTAATCTGCGTGCCGGCTGAGGCGCCGCTCAAGCACGGAAGCGGCGGCAGTCGCCGGGATACAGATCATTGCGTAAAGAAGCCCGGCCAAAACCAGGATCGGCATGTATCGAAACGTGTTCGTGCCGACGATGTACGCTTGGCTTACCAATTCGGGGAGCGCGATGGCGAAGCATAGCGAGGATGCCTGAAGCATCAAGATCGAGTAACCAAACAGCGGAGGGATCGCGACGCGCAAGCCCTGAGGGATGATGACGTAGCGCAACGCGTCCCAACGCGTGAGTCCGATCGCCACCGCCGCTTCTTTTTGGCCGTGCGGAACCGCCTCAAGGCCCGCTCGAATGATCTCACTGGTGTAAGCGCCCGTACACCAGGCCAGCGCCAAGCTCGCCGACACAAAGGATGTCAGTGCAATGCCGATACTGGGCAAGCCGAAATACATCAGCTGCAGCAAAATGAGAACGGGTGCCCCGCGTCCGATTTCCACGACAACGAGAACCGTGCCGCGGACAAGTACATTACCGGCTTGCACCCCAAGCGCGAAAAGCAGCCCGAGTGGAAGGCCGATGACCAGGCAAACCGCGGTTACGGCAACGCTGACCTTGAGCCCTTCCAGAAGGTTTGGAAGCCAATCCCACCAAAATGCGAGGAGCCCGCTCATCGGGCCACCCGCGCTCTCAATTTCACGTCGGTCCAGCGAGCCAACCCAGCCATGGGTAGACCGATCAGAATGTAGAGCAGTCCGGACATCGCGTATACGTCCAGGCTATGAAATGTTCGCTGCGATGTATTGTAGGCCTGGAAGGCGATTTCATGCACCCCGATCGTCGACGATATCGCGGAGTCCTTCAAGAGACCGATGGCGTACGTGGTACCCGAGGGAAGCGCAATACGCAGGAGCTGGGGCCCGGTCACATCAAGGAAGCGGTGGCGTGCCGACAAGTTCAGGGCAAAGGCTGCTTCCGATTGACCCGGATGAATGGCCGAGAGGGCACCGCGATAGATCTCCGCCATGTTTGCGGCGGTGATCAGGCCCAACCCGATCGCCGCAGCCTGGAACGGAGACACCGCGATGTAGTCCGAGCCGATTCCGAAGAAGATGAAGAACAGCCACACGATGGGAGGGATGGAGCGAAACGTGAGGATGAAGCCCCGGGCAAGGGTCCGCAGGAAACCGAACCGCGACAGGCTCATGGCGCAAACCGGTAAACCCAGGGCCGCGCCGACGATGAACGCGGTGGCGGTCAAGGCGACGGTCCAGGGGATCCCGGTCGCGATGACGTAGAAGATCGCACCGGTCATCGGTCTTTGACCGCATTCAGGAACTTTCTCGCGCGCGCGCTCGTGGGGTTACGCATCACGCGCGCGCTCGCTCCCTCCTCTATGATTCGCCCGTCTGCCATGATGATGACCCGGTCGGACACGCTTTCGGCAAAGTGCATCTCATGTGTGACGACGATCATCGTCATGCCGTTCTCTGCAAGCTCGCGCATGACCGCGAGGACCTCCAGGCCGAGCTCGGGATCTAGAGACGATGTAGGTTCGTCGAACAACATAAGCTTGGGCTCGAGTGCCAGCGCACGCGCGATTGCGATCCGTTGCTGTTGACCTCCCGAGCATCGTCCAGGATATTGGTTAGCCTTGTCTGCCAGACCTACCCTCGAGAGCAGCCTCAGCGAGGTCTCGTCGGCGAGCGCCCGGCTTCGCCCCATGACGCGTTCTTGGGCAAGGCTCACGTTGCGAAGGACCGTAAGGTGGGGAAAGAGGTTGAAAGATTGAAAGACCATACCCACGGAACGGCGCACCATCATCAGCTCGCTTCGAGAGTTCTCGCCGCCAGCTTCAAGGGAGATACCGTCGAGGACCACGCGACCGGACGTGGGGGGTGCCAATTGGTTGATGCAGCGCAGTAACGTGCTCTTGCCCGAGCCGCTTGGTCCGATGACCGCCACAACTTCGCCGACCGCAACGGTCAGGCTGATATCGCGTAGGACTTCCAGGGCCCCGAACTGCTTGTATATGGCGTCGAGCCGCAAGAGTGGCTGTTTGGTGGACGGCTGAAGCGCACGAGGCGTCTTGTCTGGGATGGGGACGGTCATGTTATCCCCAGAACCCCACGGCCGCCACAAGAAGCCGAGCGTTCTGGACACTTACACCGAGCGATAGGAGGCCAGGCCGCTTTTTCCGGAGCGAGCCTTTACATCCGAGTCGCCTACAATCAAGCAACGGATCGTCCATCGTTCACGAAAGAGGTCGATTGAGAAGATCCCTCTCAGCCTTCGCTGACCCAGCGTCGTCGAGCATGTTGCGTAAATGCGAGGGGTCGTGCATCTGCGTGTTCGGATCGCTATTTGGATCCAACTGAGGCGGCCCCAACTCCATCTTGACCGGGATGATGCCTGCCCAAACCGGAATGCCAAAATCTTCGGGGTAAGGTGTGGGAAAGCCGCTTCTTACCTTTGCAGAAGCCTCAACGATCGGAACCTTGAAAACGCGGACCGCTGCGAACTCGTCAGGCGACGGGAGCCGGATGTTCTCCCATCTCCCGGGATAGAACCGTTCTATCAAGCCTTTGAGCGCGGTCAGCTTCCGATCGTCATCCGCGACTTCCTCGGCATCTCCGTATATTATTACCGATCTATAATTCACGGAATGATGGAGCGCCGCCCGCGCGGCCACGAACCCGTCCAGGATCGTCACAGCAAGGCAGCACGATGTGGCGGTCGACATCGCCCCGAGCATTCTGTTTTTTGCGGAGCCATGAAAGTATACATGATCGCCGTCGCGCCAAAAAACAGTCGGAAGGACCGAAGGCGTCTCGCCTTGGAAGCCGATATGTGCGAGCGGGGTGGCATCCAAAATTTTGTAGATGGTACCCTTGTCGAACCGACCTCGTACAGGGAAGCGACGTAATTTCGTCCTTTTGGTGACTTCCAGTTTGCCTGTCTCTGTCGCGTCCATACCGGCCCCAGGTCCCGCTCTATCTTTGATCGCCCCTGTCTCAGGATGGTCGAGTAGCGTTGGGGCAACAAGGACCAGAAACTGACGCGTGACTGAGCCAGCAAGACGTGGCTGTCTCCAACAAAGACTCGAGCGTCCGGTTTCGCCCCGATGTCCCCCGGCGGTCGGATGAGCGGTTGGGGTGAGGCTCGGTCGGGATCGGGTGGCTCGGTCGGGCTCGGTGGCGGACCTCGTGCAGCGAGGGACAGAAGAAGGAAGGAGTGGATGGCGGAGGCGAGCGTTCGCGCGCTCTCGCGCGGCGCCGGAGCGGGCCGTCGGCGGACGCGCGTCGAGCCAATCGCCCCCCGCGGGGCGCCGTGGCGGCAGGCCCGGCGACGCCAGCCTAGCCGTGCGGTTGTGCGGGGCGGCGGCGGTTCGCGTCCCGCACCGTGGTGGTCGACGAGGCGCCCGACGCCATCGGTGGCGACGCGCGCCACCGATGGCGCAGGCCGGCGTGTCGGGTCGGACAGGGTCAGTCGCCCTGGAACACCGGCTTCTGTTTCGCCGCGAACGCCCGATAGGCCCGGCCGAAATCCTCGGTCTTCATGCACAGGGCCTGGGCCACGGCCTCCGCCTCGACGGCGTCGTCGACGCTCATCGACCATTCCATATGCAGCATGCGCTTGGTCAGCCCGGTGGCGAAGGTCGGACCGGCGGCGATACGCGCCGCCAGATCGTGCGCGCTCGGTAGCAGGTCCTCGCTCGTGACGAGACGGTTGAAGAAGCCCCAGCGCTCCCCTTCCGAACCCGTCATCGCGCGGCCGGTGTAGAGCAGTTCGGTCGCCCGTCCCTGCCCGATGATCCTGGGGAGGATGGCGCAGGCCCCCATGTCGCATCCCGCGAGGCCGACCCGGTTGAACAGGAAGGCCACCTTGGCCTCGAGCGTCGCGATCCGCAAATCGGAGGCCATGACCATGATGGCCCCCGCGCCGGCACAGGTGCCCTCCACCGCCGCGATGATCGGCTGCGGGCACGCCCGCATGGCCTTGACCAGATCGCCGGTCATCTCGGTAAAGCGCAGCAGGTCGGTCGTCTTCATCGCGACGAGCGGCCCGATGATGTCGAGGACGTCGCCTCCGGAGGAGAAGTTGCCGCCCGCGCCCGAGACGACGAAGGCCTTGACGTCCCGATCCGATTTCGCCGCGCGGAACAGGCCCACGAGTTCCGCGTAGGCGTCGAAGGTCAGTGGGTTCTTGCGCTCGGGCCGGTTCAGCGTGACCGCGGCGACACCGTCCGTGACGGACAGCAGCACGTGCTCGGCGTGATAGGCGGCCAGCGGCGGAGCGATGGCCCGCATCGGCGTCATGGCGCGTTTCCTTCGGACAACCGACGGCGCAGGTGGGGCTTCACCTTGGCGAGCAGCCCCATCGAGGCTTCGATGTCGCGAGGGTCGAGGTCGCCGAACATGTCGCCGATCCGGTCGCCGCGCTCCCGCGCCATGGCCCGAAGGGCCGTCCGCCCCTCGGGCGTCGTGCGGATGACCGGCCCGCGGCGGTCGTGCGGGGCGGGGGTCCGGGTGACGTGGCCCTTGGCGATCGGGCGGTCCGCGAGGGCGGTGGCGTTGACGGCTGAAACCATGGGCCGCCGCGAGACGTCCCCGGGCACGAGGCCGTCGTCCGCCTCGTCGAGCTGCGCCAAGAGATCGAAGCGAGGGAGCGTGAAACCGAAGGCGGCGTGCGGCTCGCGGCGGATTGCCGTCTCGGTCAGGTTCGTGCGGGTCAGGCGCCGCAGCCACGATCGGAGTTCGCCGCGATGATCGGCCGGTGCCTCGGCGACCTTCGTCTCGACGTCGATCCAGCCGCCGGCGTTCGGCGCAAGCGTCACAATTCGCCTCCGGCCACGACCACGCATTGTCCCGTGACGCCCCCCGACAGGGGATGGGACAGCCAGACGGCGACCTGGGCCACCTCCTCGGGTCGCATCAGCCGCCCCATCGGATTGGAGGCGCAAAAATGCGCGCGGGCCTCATCCGCGCTCCGCTGCGTTCGCCGCATGATGGTGTCCACGCCCGCCGCCACGAGGTCCGTATCGGTATAGCCCGGGCAGATGGCATTGACGGTCACGCCCGTCTTGGCCAGTTCCACCGCGAGCGCCTTGGTGAGCCCCACAAGGGCGTGCTTGGCCGTGACATAGGCCGAAACATAACCGTAGCCCTTCAGGCCGGCCGTGGACGCGATGTTGATGATCCGTCCGGAGCCGCGTTCGAGCATGTTGGGCAGGGCCGCGCGGCTGGCTTCGACGGCGCCGAGCACGTTGAGCGTGAACATGCGCCGAAATGCCTCGGTGCTGGATTCGGCAAAGGACGCCGTCTCGGCGCCGCCTGCGTTGTTGACCAGAATGTCGAAGCCGCCCGACGCCACGACCTCGGCGAGGCGCTCCAGATCGGAAACGTCGACAGCCGCCGCGTCGTGGGCGTGGCCGGCCGCGACCGCCGCATCGAGGGTCGCCTGGATCCGGCCGAGAACGGTGACACGATGCCCGGCGGCCGTTAGGGCAGCGGCCACGGCGCGACCGATGCCCCGGCTTCCCCCCGTCACACAGGCTCGGAGCTGTTTCACTTGCGACCCATTGATTTAGGTCTGAAACATATCCGGCGTGCGGATCCGCGCGTCAACCTGCGAGGAATGCGAGCATGCGCGCGGCGGAGCGAACCCGGATCGAGGCATGGACGCGCGCGACCCTTCCGGACGGCGTCTGGCACGCCGCGATCACCGTCCGATTCGGCCATTGCGATGCCGCCGGGATCGTTTTCACACCACGCTATTTCGACATGCTCAACGAAGCCGTCGAGCGCTTCTTTCTCGCCGCGCTCGGCATCGACTATTACGCGCTGCTGACCCAGCGACGGATCGGACTCGGCTACGTCCAGGCCTCCTGCGAGTTCCTGAAGCCGAGCCGGATGGGCGACCTGCTCGAGGTTGCGGTCCTCATCGAACGGATCGGCCATGCCTCCTATACGCTTGTCCTGCCGATCCTCAAGGACGGGACCGAAGTCGCCCGGGGCCGGCTGATCACCGCCCCGACGTCGCTCGACACGGCCCGATCATGCCCCATTCCCCCCGACATCCGCGCGGCGCTTGCGGCTTATCGGGACCGGAGCACCGCACGCGCAGCTTCCGCCTGACCCCCGTTGCGGGCTGCGGCCGTCCACCGATCCGCCGCCGCGGGCACCGCCGCGGAACCCGACCCGGACCCACCCCCCGGGTCCTCGTTCGAGACCCGGACGACAGGCGCGCTGGAAACATGGGTCGGCCGGCCATGGATATTGGCATGGGCATTGCTGGCTTGACACAGACCCACTCCGGACACGGCAATGCGAGTCAAACGTCTCCCGATCCTGCTGAAGCTTGATCGCTCCCAGCCGGTCGGTGTGCAACTATACCATGGTATTCGGACCGCCATCACGGCGGGTCAGATCGTGTCTGGCGATGCGCTGCCCTCCTCGCGGGATTTAGCCAGGCAATTTGGCGTCGCACGCAACACCATCCTTAGCGCAATCAATTCATTGAACGACGAAGCCCTCGTGGAGACCCGGAAGGGTGTCGGTGTTTTCGTTACCTCACGCCACATCACAAGCGGCTTGCACCCAAAGCGCACCTATAGCGACTTCGACCTGACGCCCTGGGCCAAACACCTGCCCGCCGTCACCGACGTCATTCAAGCAAAATCCGCCAAACTCGACTTTCGACCCGGCCTGCCTGATTTGAAGAACTTCTCCTTGGACGACTGGCGAAGAAGTTCGGTCAGGAAGCTGCGAACGCTGCGCGGGCAAATTGGATCTTACGGGGAGCCGCAAGGTACCTATCAGTTGCGGTATGAGATCGCGCATCACGTGTCGAGGTCCAGAGCCGTAAACTGCGAACCTGACGATGTCATCATTACGTCGGGGGCCCAGCAGGCTTTCGATCTCATTTCGCGCGTCTTGATACACACCGGCATGAAAGTCGCCGTTGAAGAGCCAGGTTACCGGCCCGCCGTGCAGACCTTCCTCGCAGCAGGCGCCACCTTATGTCCGGTACCCGTCGATCGTGATGGGCTGGATGTCGACCAGATACCGAAAGATGTTCGGATGGTCTATACGACTCCATCGCACCAATACCCCCTTGGGGTAACGATGTCGGATCGTCGGCGGAGGGATCTGATAGAGTGGGCAAATCGATCCGACGCCGTCATCGTGGAAGACGATTACGACAGCGAGTATCGCTACACGCGCAACTCCTTGCCGTCCCTGCAAGGCTCGGATTCGATCGGTCGCGTCATCTACGTGGGCACTTTTTCGAAAAACCTGATGCCTGGAATTCGGCTCGGGTACCTTATAGCCCCACACTCCCTAAGATCCGTCTTGGTGAAGTCGAAATGGCTCGTCGACCGCCATTCGGACAACATTTCCCAAGCGGTCCTCTCGGATTTCATGTCAAGCGGCGGCTTTGCTCGCCATATTGTCAAAATGCAAGCTATTTACTCGGCTCGGCATAGCTTATTGCACAAAGAGCTTGCGACAGTCGACGGAACGCATATCGATATCTTTCCAAGCGTCACCGGACTTCACATTTGCGTCCAACTGCGACCAGGGATCGACGAGTCGAACCTGATTGATCTTGCGCTGAAGCAGGGCTTGGGCCTGCATGGCGTGGCGAATGCGTTTCATTCGAGCTCACGGTTCCAAGGGATCATACTTGGGTTCGGCAATATGACTCTGCGAGAGATCGAGGTCGGGGCGGCGCAGTTTGCGCGAATAACCCACTCTATGGCGATAACATGACGGTTTCAGTCTCAATCTTTGGCTAATTGGCGGAGATTGAAAAGTACTCTCGAAGCACGCGGTGTGCTTCTCGTCTTGCAACGTCGACGGCCTGTTGGCCGCGAGCCAGGCCTTGCATTCGAAAGAACGTGATATTCTTCAAGCCGATCGTACCCAATATGGCCTTGACGTATGGTGTTAGAAAGTCAGGTTGCGATGCTTGCTCACCGAAGTGCACGCCTCCGGCCGCTACGGCAACGAACACTGGCCTGTCCCTGAGCAGGCCCACTTTTCCTTCGGCGGAATATCCAAAGGTTCGCTCGACCCTGACGACGTGATCGATCCACGCCTTCAGAACCGACGGTACTGTGAAGTTATGCACGGGCGTGCCGATGACGATGACATCGGCGCGTTCGACCTCGCTGATCAATTCGTCTGAGCTGGCCAAAGACGTCGTGGCCGATGACCGAGTGTCGGCCGGCAGCCTACCGGCCAGAGCGTGCGCATAGCCTTCATCGACATGAGGCAAGGATCGCGACCCCAGCGCGCGCGTCACGATCCTCGACGAAGGTTCCGAAGCAACAATATATCGGACTATAGCCTCGGAAAGTGCAAAGCTTTCGGAAGACAGCCGTCGCGGACTGCATGTTATGTGTAGGATGTTCATACCATCGTTCTTTTAGGCGCTCGTAGGTCGGAACGCCCTTACTCGCGTCGACGAATGCGATCCGCGCGGAGGAGGCGTGGGCACGTTGGCAATGGTCGCCCGATTGAAGCCGCGCGAGGTTGGGCATGCAAGTCCGTTCGGAGCGTGGCTCAAGGAGAAGAGTCAGACCGGTCCTTCCAACCGGCGCGTCGACACGAAAAAGTGATGGCGCCGCGGACGGGGAGTTGGCGACACGTGGTCGGGATACGTTTTATTCTATCTGACAAGACCGAAAGTGTTGCTCACGGGGACCCTGGGGCAAGCTTGATGTCGATAGCGAAAAGTAACGGGATTTCCGGCGTGGAGGCTGAATGCGGCGGATCGTTATCGTGCGGAACATGTCATATCTATGTTGAACCAAAGTGGTTGGACCTGATCCCGGCCCCAAGCCTAGCGGAAAGCGAGATGTTGGACTTCGTCGCTGCGGAAAGACGGCCAAGCAGCAGGCTATCGTGCCAGATTCGAATGACTCAGGACTTGGACGGAATGACGGTGGAAGTCCCCGATACACAAAACTGATGCGCGCAAGAGCTAGTGATGCGCGCAAGAGCTTTGGTGGCGGCTTTCTCCCGGCCTGCGTCGGCACTGCCGTGGGGGAAGAGGGATCGGTTCGGGCGCAATCGCGCGAGAGGTGAAGTCGTATGTTTGCGTCCTCGTCCTATCCGATCACATCGCGCTGGCCCGCGCAATATCCGGACCGCATTCAGCTTTACTCGTTTCCGACACCGAACGGTGTCAAGGTCTCGATCGCTCTCGAAGAGCTGGGGCTTCCCTACGAGCCACATACGGTCAATATCGTCAAGAATGAGACCTGGACCCCCGAGTTTCTTTCGTTGAACCCCAATGGCAAGATTCCGGCGATCATCGATCCGGCGGGGCCGGGCGGCGGGGCGATCGGGATGTTCGAGTCGGGGGCGATATTGCTCTATCTCGCCGAAAAGACGGGAAAGCTCCTCCCGAGCGATCAGGTTCGCCGCTACGAGACGATCCAGTGGGTCTTCTTTCAGATGGCGGCGGTCGGTCCGATGTTCGGTCAGGTTGGTTACTTCAATAAGTTCGCCGGCCGGGAGATCGAAGATAAGCGCCCCCTCGGGCGCTACGTCGACGAATCGAAGCGCCTTCTCGGCGTACTGGAATCCCGCCTGAATGGTCGGCAGTGGATCATGGATGACGACTATTCCATCGCCGATGTTTCCTTGCTGGGCTGGGTCCGGAACCTGATAGGCTTCTACGGCGCTCGCGAGCTTGTCGCGTTCGACGGCCTCGAGAACGTTCCGGCTTGGCTGCAGCGAGGTCTGGCGCGGCCCGCCGTTCAGCGCGGGCTCGACATACCCAGGCGCCCGTGACGATGCCGTTGCCGACCCGAAGGAGGCATCGGAACAGGTATGGCCGGGGTCCGAGCCTCGACCCCGTGCGAAGTCGCCGAGGTCGGAATGTTCGCGGCAGGGGCTTGCCGGAAGTGAAGCCATCTTCAGGAGCGCGCCGCTGTCCGGACCACGCCGACGACCTGGCGGAGGCCGTATGGCCGACGAAGTGGTAGACAGACGGTTCAACACCCGGCAGGGCCGCCGCCCGCGCCAAGCCGGTCTCTTCTCGCCCCCGGTGGACGAACATGCGCGACGTGGCCTCGATCACAGCGACCCAG
This sequence comes from uncultured Lichenihabitans sp., assembly GCA_964245915.1. Classification (GTDB taxonomy): domain Bacteria; phylum Pseudomonadota; class Alphaproteobacteria; order Rhizobiales; family Beijerinckiaceae; genus Lichenihabitans. The sequence goes on from CAXTOT010000117.1 coordinate 11,247, forward strand.
CCTGATCCGCACGAGCCGAGCGCCTATCTCGACACCTTCGCGGCGGACAACCTGCCGCCGCGCGAGAGCTGGCCCACGCTGGTTCTCGGGCACCCGGCCTTTCGCTATCCGTCGCGCCTCAATTGCGTGACGGCCTTTCTCGACCGCTGGATCGACGAAGGGCGGGGCGAACGGCGCTGCATCGTGAGCCCGACCGAGGACCTCGACTACGCCGCGTTCTCGGCGCGGGTGAACCGCATCTGCAACGTGCTCGTGAACCGGCTCGGCCTGAAGACCGGGAACCGGGTGCTGCTCCGCGCGGGCAACACCATCCTCATGGCGGCGGCCTACCTCGCGATCATGAAGGCTGGCGGCATCGTGGTCGCCACCATGCCGCTGCTGCGGGCCAGGGAGATCGCCTACCCGCTCGAGAAGGCCAGGATCGCGCTGGCCCTTTGCGACGCCAGCCTCGCGGACGAGATGGAACGCGCCCGTGCGCTGGCGCCGGGCCTCGCCAACGTCGTCTATTGGGGAAACGACGCGCCGGATGGGTTGGAGGCCATGATGGCCGACGAAAGCCCGGAGTTCGAGGCGGTCGACACGGCTGCAGACGACGTTTGCCTGATCGCGTTCACGTCGGGCACGACCGGCGAGCCGAAAGGCACGATGCATTTCCACCGCGACATGCTGACGATCTGCGACGGCTTCTCGGCGCAGATCGTCCGGCCCGACCCCGACGATCGTTTCATCGGCTCGGCGCCCTTCGCCTTCACCTTCGGCCTCGCCATCCTGCTGTTCCCCATGCGGGTCGGTGCCACCGCGATCGTCCTCGAGAAAGCGGGACCCGATGACCTGGCCGCCGGAATCGGGCGGTTCCGGGCGACGATCTGCTTCACGGCGCCGACGGCCTACCGTGCGATGCTGGCGCGCTCGGCAGGCGCCGACCTGTCGTCGTTGCGGCGCTGCGTCTCGGCGGGCGAGCCGCTGGGCCGAACGACGTTCGATGGTTGGCTCGCCGCGACGGGCCTCAAGCTGATCGACGGGATCGGCGGCACCGAGATGCTGCACATCTACATCAGCGCGCCCGAGGAAACGATGCGCCCCGGTTCCACGGGGAAGCCGTTGCTCGGCTATGAGGCCAAGGTGATCGACGAGCATGGCAACGACCTGCCGCCCAACACGGTCGGCCGCCTGGCCGTGCGGGGGCCGTTGGGTTGCCGCTACCTCGCCGACCCCCGCCAGGCCAGCTATGTGCGGAACGGCTGGAACTTGCCCGGCGACAGCTTTGTCGTCGATGGCGATGGCTACTTCTGGTACCAGGCCCGTTCCGACGACATGATCGTCTCGGCGGGCTACAACATCGCCGGCCCCGAGGTGGAACGCGCGCTGCTCACGCACCCCGCCGTGGCGGAATGCGGCGTCGTCGCGGCGCCGGACGAGGAGCGCGGGAGCATCGTCAAGGCCTATGTCGTGCTGCGGGCCGACGCCGTGGCGGGGGATGAACTCGTCAAGGCGCTTCAGGACCACGTGAAGCGCGAAATCGCACCCTACAAATATCCGCGCGCGGTCGAATTCGTGCCAGCGTTGCCGAAAACCCCTTCTGGCAAGCTGCAGCGGTTCGCGCTGCGGCAGACCGCGCGGGCGTGACGGGTTCGTCACGGTACCGGCGATGCGCCGATGTTCGGCTTTCTCGCGCCACTGAACAGGCGATCCCGCCCGGGATAGAGGTTCTGGGACACCGTCACCGTCGAGACCAAGCTCCTCTATCGGTAGAGCGTCCCTTTCCCGGCGCGCATCGCGTCGCCCGGTCCGGAAAATGCGTTTCCAGCCTTGGAACAGCGGCGCGAAAAGGCTGAAAACTGGGCACAATCGACAATCGTTGGGCGCGACGCTTGTCTCGCCGACGCTGCACCATCGCCCGCGGGACGTGGCCCGGGCCCCCGGTCCCGCTTTCAAGGGAGGTGGTGAGGCCTCCACGATGAGACCTCCACGAGGTGGAACAGTTGCGACGACCCGCGCCGACAGGCTTGGCATCCCGATTGCATGCCGGCTCGCTGCTGGCCATCGGCACACGAAGCTTCGAGGCAACCTCCCGACGAAAACCAGCAACCGCGCGCGGCAATGACGCCCTCCATCGCGCACACGTCTGATCGCAGTCCACGACGGCAATGGCGCCCTTAGGGCCTGTCAGCTATCAATCGCTCGATTTGAGCGGCGGTCGTTCGGCTT
>CAXTOT010000118.1:0-13112 GCA_964245915.1 uncultured Lichenihabitans sp.
GGGCGCGCTCGTAGGTTCAGATATCATGTCCGAGGCCGTGGTCGCGTTCAGGTTCGCGGCGGCCCGGAGGAACCACGGGTCGGGCCGCGATACACATAGTCGACCGGGCCCTCGGCGACCGGCGCGACGCCGTCCGCGGCCGCGATGGCCTGCACGAGGTCGTGTTTGGGCGACAGCACGCAGACGGGGTCGGTGGCGGCGGCGTCGCCCGCCAGCGCCAGCGCCTGGCATCGGCAGCCGCCGAAGTCGATCTCCTGGCGCGGACAGGAGCGGCAGGGCTCCTGCATCCAGCCCGTGCCACGATAGGCGTTGAAGGCGGGCGAGTGGGTCCAGATGGCGCCGAGCGAATGGGTTGCCACGGTCCAGAATTCGAGCCCGGGAATGGTCTCGGCCGCATGGCACGGCAGCACCTTGCCGGCCGGCGTCACGTTCATCGAGCGCCGCGCCCAGCCGCCCATGCAGGCTTTGGGATAGCGCGCGTGATAATCGGGCGCCACGTGATCGATCACGATGGTGCCGGCATGAATGGCTTTCAGCCGCTCGATCTCGGCGATGGCCCGCTCGGCCTCGGCGCGCGAGGGCATCAGGGCCGCCCTGTTGATCATGGCCCAGCCGTAATATTGCGTGTGGGCGATCTCGACCCGGCGCGCCCCGAGCTCGATGGCCAGAGCCACAATGGCGCCCGCGCGCGCCACATTGGCGCGGTGGATCACGGCGTTTACGGTTAGCGGCAGACCCGCGGCCGCGACCAGCGCCGCCGCGTCCTGCTTGCGCTTGAACGCCCCCGAATAGCCCGCGATCCGGTCGGCCGATTCCGCCTCGGCATCCTGGATCGAGAGTTGCACGTGGTCGAGGCCCGCATCGGCGAGCCGCGTCATCAGCGCCGGTGTCAGCCCCACCCCGGAGGTGATCAGGTTGCTATAGAGTCCCAGACTGGCGCAATGAGCCACGAGGTCGACGAGATCACGCCGGGCCAGAGGCTCGCCCCCCGATAGATGGACGTGCAGGATGCCGAGCGCGGCAGCTTCGCTGAACACCCGCCGCCAGGTCGCCGTGTCGAGTTCCCCGGCGCGGGCGTCGAGTTCGAGCGGATTGGAGCAATAGGGGCAGCCGAGCGGGCAGCGGTGGGTCAGTTCCGCCAGCAAGCCGATCGGAGCGGGAACGACCGGCGCGGACGCCAAGCTCGCGACGGGCAGGATCTCGTTCACGGGTCCACCATGCGTTTGGCCGCAAGATCGGCCAGCATGGCGCGCACATCGGTGTCGATGCGGGTCCGATCGGCCGCAAAACTCGAGGCGAGATCGTCCACGATGGCGTCCAGCGTCGCCTCGCCGGTACAGCGTTTCAGGACCTCGACCGCGATCGGGTCGAGCTTGAGCACGCGTTCGGGCGCCAGCAGCGTCCATTCGTTCCTGACGGCGTCGTGCTTCAGGCGAACGCCACGCGGCAGGCGAGGCTTGCTGTCGGCAAGAAGGGTGATCATGCCGCCCTCTCGGCCCGCTCGTCCGGCCGCCAGGCGCCGGGCGGCGCCGCGCCCTCCACATAGGCGGTCCACAGCCCGTCGAGCTGAACCCAGAGCACATCGCATTTGAATTCGAGCGCCGCCATGACGGCCCGTTGCTCGGCCGCGGTGCGCGCCTCGCGTTTGACGTAATCCAGCGCGAAATCGCTGTCACGCTTGGCCTGATCGGGTCGAGCCGTGAAATAGGCCAGGGCTTCGCGGCTCACGAAGGGGTAGTGGGCCAGCATGCCGGAGACGCGCTCGCCGATGATCTGGGGCGAGAAGAGTTCGGTCAGCGACGACCCGATGGCCTCCAGCAGGGTGCGGCTGCGGCAGAACTCCACATAGGCTTCGACCGCAAAGCGGGTGGCGGGCAGGATCAGCCGCGCCGAGGTCACGTCGGGGCGCGACAGGCCGAGGCTGTCGGTAAGCCGCAGCCAGCGCTCGACCCCGCCGTCGCCCGCCTCGACGCCGTCGTGATCCTCGATGCGCTTGCGCCATTCGCGGCGGAGCGCCGCATCCGTCATGCGGGTCAGCACGGTGGCGTCCTTGATGGGAATCATCGACTGGTAATAGTAGCGGTTGAGCGCCCAGGCCTGGACCTCGCCGTGGCTGCACTGGCCGCCGTGCAGGCGTTTATGAAAGCGATGATGGTTGTGGTAGCGCTCGGCACCGATGCGCCGCAGCGTGGCCTCGAAGGCCGCTGGGTCCAGCATCGTCTCGGGTGAAACCGCTCGCGCACCCGCTCGGGCCATGGCCGACGTCATAAGGCGAACTCCATCCCGTCCCGGGCGACCTCCCATCCGGCCGCCTCGACCATGACCCGCTCGGCCGATCCTTCGATCAGCACCGGGTTGGTGTTGTTGACGTGAATGTAGACCTTTCGGCCGACTTTTACAGCCGTCAGGCCGCGCAACGACCCGTGTTCGCCCGCCATCGCCACGTGGCCCATGCGCTCAGCGGTTTTGTGCGACAGCCCGAGGCTCACCATCTCGTCGTCCGTAAACGTGGTGCCGTCGAACAGCAGCAGATCGGCGCCGGAAATCCTGCGGAGGAGGGCGGGCGTCAAATGCGCGCAGCCGGGGATGTAGGTTAGGCGCTTGCCGCCGTGGACCACGTCCACCCCGATCGTGGTTTCGGTTTCGGCCCCCACCTCGACTTTATCGCCTTCGAGATAAAGCGGCACTTTGCCGGGCACCGCGAAGGGAGTGACCGTGAAGCCGAGCGCCGTGTCGAGTGTCGCGTCCAAGGCAACGGCGAGTCGCGGCACGATGGCGGGGTTCAGCACCCCGAAAACGGTGCTGGGGGCGACCTGCGCCAGCGTGGCATCCGTCCCATAAAGCTTGAAGGGCTGGCTTTCCCTAAGGGAAAGAAGACCGGCGATATGGTCGACATCGCCGTTGGTCAGGTAGACGGCGGCAATCGGAGAGTGCCGCTGGGCGCCGGTTGGGTGTAGCGCCGTATTGTCGATGATTTGTTGCCGTAAGTCGGGGGATGCGTTGAACAGCATCCAATCCCTTTCGTTCGCCGTAACCGCAATCGAGGACTGCGTCCGGGCCGAAACCTTAGGGCTTGCGTCCCAGGCCAGCGCACAAACCGGACATCGGCAATTCCACTGCGGAAAGCCGCCGCCGGCCGCGGAGCCAAGAACGAGAACACGCAACTTCAGTCATCCCGCGGCAAAACCGCCAATGGCGGCAAAGCCACGAAGCGAGTTCGCTTCAGAGCGAAGCGGACTCGTAGCTGGTGACTTCCATGCCGATGCAAACTTCTGTGACGACGGGGGTGGTCCAAGCCATGATCTTCTCCCAAAGGGTCTGTTGGCGAGCGTTTCCGCTCCATGACCGTGCTGCGCGCAGTCATGCCCCAACAAGATAGCGCGCCGGTTTCGATTTGGCCAGATGGTGGTGCGTGGCCATGAAGCCTGAGGGCGACAAAGTCGAGGGCGTCGAGACCGCTCGGAAAAGGTCAACGCCCGCTTATCTTCATAACAGCGCAAACGGTCCGACAACAATTGTTATTGTCTTAGGGGTTGGACGAGCCAACTGCCGCTGATCAGCAGAGAACCCTCTGGCCGATCGAGTGTCGTCCAATGTCAAAGGCGTGGTTGCTGTCGGACCCAAGACTGGATCGGTTTTCGATTGCGGCCGAGCTTCGCGCAGCCCATTCGAACGGTCGGCTCGACCTGCACTATCAGCCCCTCGTCGATTCCGACGACCTCAGTTTGGTCGCCTATGAATCGCTCATCCACTGGTCGCACCCGGTTCGCGGGCTCATCGCACCGTGTCGGTTCATCCCGATCGCGGAACAAAACGGCCTCATTCACGACCTCGGCGAATGGGTGTTGCGCAGGGCCTGCCGCGACGTTGCGCTGCTCGGCTCCCGCTACGTGGGCGTGAACGTGTCGGCCGTGCAGCTTCAACGCACCGATCTGGCAGCGACCTTCGCGCGGATCTTCGAGGAAGAAGCGGTCGAGCCCGTCCAGATCACGATCGAGGTCACCGAAACCGTGCCGTTGCGGGATGGCACCGAACTCCGCAATCTCCAAGCGTTACGCGATCTCGGATGCTACCTCGCCATCGACGATTTCGGCACCGGCCACGCCAGCTTCGATTACTTGGACCGATTTCCCTTCAACGTCTTGAAAATCGACAAGAGCTTCATCGCCCAGCTCGGCCGATCCTCGGCGGACGAAACCTTCGTCGAATTGCTCTGCAAACTCGGACACCGGCGCAACATCGTGGTCGTGGCGGAGGGCGTCGAGACCGAGGAGCAACTTCGCCTGCTGCGGGACATGGGCTGTTCGAGGGTGCAAGGCTATCTGCTTGGCCGGCCCGCCCCTGTCGGGGTTTGGGCCGCCAAGGATCGCGCGCCCCGGTAGGCGACCGTCGGCGCGATCCATAGACCCACCTCACCCGTCAACACCTGTCTGGCCCAGTGCCGGGCCGAGTGCTAGCTTGCCGCCTTCGCGGGACAGGAAAACGCAATGCGGTTCAAGGCTCTGACCATGGTCGTGGCGCTGTTCGGGGCGCTCCCGGCTCGGGCCGCCGCTCCCGTCCCGGTTGCGGCCGACCACGCCATGGTGGTTTCGGCGCATCGGCTGGCGAGCGCGGTCGGGGCCGACATCCTCAAACAAGGCGGCAATGTCGTGGACGCCGCGGTGGCGGTCGGCTACGCGCTGGCCGTGGTCTATCCCGCGGCCGGCAATCTCGGCGGCGGCGGGTTCATGACGCTGCGCTTCGCGGACGGCCGCACCACCTTCCTGGATTTTCGCGAAAAGGCCCCGCAGGCCGCCACCGCAACCATGTTTCAGGGTCCAGACGGCTCGGTCGCCAAAGGCGCCACCACCGACACCTGGCTCGCGGTCGGGGTTCCCGGCACCGTGGCGGGGCTGGAGGCGGCCCGGCAGCGTTACGGCTCCATACCCCGCGAGAAACTCATCGCCCCGGCGCTGGCGCTGGCCCGTGACGGGTTTGTCCTCGCGGAGAGCGACACGGGCCTGTTCCGGCTGCAGCAGGAGGACCTCGCCAAGGACCCTACCGCGGCCGCGATCTTCCTCAAAGACGGGGCCGCGCTCCAGGCGGGCGACCGGCTTCGGCAGCCGCAACTCGCCGCCACATTGGCGACGCTGAGCCGAGAGGGACCCGGCGCCATCTATGGCGGCTCGATCGGCCAGGCCATCGTGGCCGCGAACCACGCGGGCGGCGGCCTGTTCGATCTCAGGGATTTTTCGACCTATGCGGTCCGCGAATTCCCGACCGTCACCTGCAATTATCGCGGCTATCGCATCGACTCGGCCCCGCCGCCGAGTTCGGGCGGCACGACCTTGTGCGAGATTCTCAACATCCTCGAAGGCTACGATCTCACCGGCATGGGGTTTCATTCGGCCGCGGAAGTGCATGTCATGGCGGAGGCCATGCGGGCCGGCTATCGAGACCGGAACACCCTGCTGGGCGATCCGGATTTCGTGCAAAACCCGCTCGCCCATCTGCTCGACAAGGCCTATGCGGCCAAGATCAGGGCCGCCATCCCGGAGCGGGAGGCCTTGAAAGCGCCCGCGAGCGCGGGCCCGACCGAAGGGCAGCAGACCACGCATTATTCGGTGGCCGACGCCGCCGGCAACGCGGTCTCGGTCACCACCACCCTCAACGGCTGGTTCGGGGTGCGGAAGGTGGCCGGCGAGACCGGTATCCTGATGAACAACGAAATGGATGACTTCACGACGAAACTCGGCGCGGCCAACATGTTCGGCCTGATCCAGGGCGAGAACAACGCCGTGGCGCCCGGCAAGACGCCGCTGAGCTCCATGAGCCCCACCATCGTCAGCAAGGACGGTCATCTCGCTTTGGTGATCGGCAGCCCCGGCGGCTCGCGCATCATCACCACCGTGCTGGAGGTGATCGTCAATCTGGTCGATCACCACATGTCCCTCTCGGAGGCCATCGACGCGCCCCGGGTTCACGCCCAAGGCATGCCCGAGGGCATCCTGGCCGAGCCCTTTGCGCTGTCGCCCGACACGCGGCACATCCTCAACCAGTCGGGCCATACCGTGACGGACAGCACGCCGTGGAGCATGGCGGCCGGCATCCTGACCGACGATCCGGCCCTCTCGCCACCACGCCCCGACGGGCATCCCGTCGCGCCCCCGCATCACTACAAGCTCTACGGCGCCGAGGACGACCGGGGCGAGTCCGGCGCCGCGATCGGCTTTTGAGCGTGGGCACGCACTCCCCCTCGGCCGGCGCACCACACCGCATGGAGCCCATCGCGGTCCTGCCGGTCTTCTTCAAACTTGGCGGCAAGCGCGCCCTGCTGGCCGGTGGCACCGAACCGGCCGTCTGGAAGGCCGAACTCCTCTCCGCCGCGGGCGCCCGGGTGGAGGTCGTGGCGTCCGATCCATGCGCCGGGCTGGTCGACCTTGCGGACAAACCGCCGGGCGGCGCCGTCACGTTGATCCGTCGCGATTGGACCGATCACGATCTCGCCGGGGCCGCCATCGCGATCGGCGCCATCGAGGACATGGACGAGGCCGGGCGGTTCCAGGCTGCGGCGCGCCGCGCCGGCGTGCCGGTGAACGTCATCGACAAGCCGGAGTTTTGCGACTTTCAGTTCGGCACGATCGTCAGCCGTTCGCCGCTGGTGATCGGCATCTCGACAGATGGCGCCGCGCCCGTGTTCGGCCAGGCGATCCGCACGCGGATCGAAGCCGTGCTGCCCCAGGGGGTGACGGCCTGGGCGCAGGCCGCAAAGGATTGGCGTCCCGAGATTCAGGCGCTGGGCTTGGGGTTCCAGGCGCGCCGCCGCTTCTGGGAGGCCTTCACCCGGCGCGCGCTGGCGGCCTTCGAGGCAAAGCCTTCGGGCATGGATCTTCTGGCGTTCAAGGCCGAGGCGATCGGCGAACGAGACGCCCCGGCGGCTTGCGTCGTCACCCTGGTGGGCGCCGGATCCGGCGACCCCGATGGCGTGACCCTGGCGGCCGTCGGCGCCCTTCAGGCGGCCGATGTGGTGCTGTACGCCCCGGACATTCCGGCCACCATCGTGGGATATGCGCGGCGCGAGGCTACGAAATTGACCGTCGACGAGCCACAAGCCCTCGACGTTATCGCTTCCCTGCTCGAGCCGGGCCGACGATTGGCTTGGCTCGGCAAGGGCGACCCTTCGATGTGCCTGAGGTGGAAGCGCCGCGAGGAAGCGCTCTCCACCCTGCGGGCCATCACCGCGATCGTGCCCGGATTGGGCCGTTGCCCGGACTGCACGCCCGCCTGCCCGGCCTGGACCCGGACGTCGGGCTGACGCTCACTCGACTTTCAGCGCCGCCAGAGCGTTGTGCGATGCATGGCCGCCCTTGCGGCCCGCCTGCGCGGCCAGCCCGTGATCTTGCGAAAAACTCCGCTTTTCCGGATTGACGCTTCGTCCGCCCTTGCGGCCGGCTTCGCTGGCTAGCCCGGGATTTTGCGAAAAACTGCGTTTTTCGTTGGGAACGCTTTCACCGCCCTTCCTAGCAATCGCCCGGCGTTTTTCTAAATCCATCGAGGCGAAGCCCCGATTGGACGTCGGCGTCCGTTGTTGTGGCTCTGTCATGTCCTCGCACCCGCGTTGAACTTCCCCCTTGCGAGAATGAACGCCGCGCAACCAGCCCAGTTCCAGCCAGGACGGCCGACCATTGCCTGGAGCCGTTTGGTCGCACGCCATTGCGCCCGTAACGCTTTCGCCAGCGCTTGGTGGGCGCGAAGATGGTAGGCTCGCTGGCGGCCATAATCGGCCTTGCCAATCCGCTCCCCTTCAAGAGCCGCCGGGACAAGACGATGACCACCGACGCCGCCCTTCTCGACGATGTTATGACCTTGCTGGCCCGGCTGGTCGCCTTCGACACCGAAAGCCAGAAATCGAACCTCGACCTCATCGACCTCGTCGCGGCGCATTGCCGCGAGCACGATGTGCCCGTCGTCCTGGCGCCCAACCGCGACGGCACCAAGTCGGCCCTCCTGGCCACGATCGGCCCGATGGTGGACGGCGGCATCGTGCTATCGGGCCATACGGACGTGGTGCCAGTCGCGGGGCAGGCCTGGACCAGCGATCCCTTCACGATGCGGCGGGACGGAGGACGCCTTTATGGGCGAGGCACCTGCGACATGAAGGGCTTCGACGCCCTCGTGCTCGCCATGATCCCCGAGTTCAAGGCCGCCAATCTGCCGGTGCCGATCCACATCGTGTTGAGCTATGACGAGGAGGTGACCTGCCTGGGCTCGATGGACACCATCGCGCGTTTCGGCATCGATCTGCCAACACCCCGCGCGGTCATCGTGGGCGAGCCGACCAGCCTGCAGGTGGCCGATTCGCACAAGAGCGTGTGCACCTACCGCACCACCGTCGAGGGCCAGGAGGCGCATTCGGCAAAGCCCGCGCTCGGCGCCCATGCGATCGCGGCCGCGGCCGAAATCGTCTGCGAGTTGACGCGGCTGGGCCTCCGGTTCGAGCAGGAGGGCGACCGCACGGGACGCTTCGACCCCGCTTACTCCACCGTTCATGTAGGGCTGATCAACGGTGGCACGGCGCGCAATATTCTCGCCAAACGCTGCGAACTCCTGTGGGAATTTCGCGGGCTGCCTTGGGTGCCGCTCGACACCGCCCAGCGCCACATCGAGCGCTACGTCGAGACGGCCGCCCTGCCCTTCCTCAGGCGCTACGGCCACGAGGGGCGCATCACCACCGACGTCGAGGTGGAAGTGCCCGGTCTCGATGCGGAGCCCGGCTCGGTTGCCGAAGCGCTGGCGCTGCGGGCCGCACGCGCGAACCGGACCGTCAGCGTCTCCTTCGCGACCGAGGGCGGCAGGTTTCAGCAGGCGGGTCTGCCCACCGTGATCTGCGGGCCGGGCAGTATCGACCAAGCCCATCAGCCGGACGAATTTATTGAAGTGAGCCAGCTCGAAGCCGGGATCGGCTTCCTACGCCGTCTCATCGCCGAGTTGCGCTGAAGCCACCTAAAATGAGCCCGAACCGCGCGCACAAAAAAGGGCGGCCGAAGCCGCCCTTTCGCTTGCAGGGGCCTTCGCTCAATAGGGGAATTCGTCGACGACCTCGAGCGTGTCCGGATCGACCACGATGATCTCCCCATGCGCCAGGAAGAAATCGTAGCCCTCGTAGTCGGGATAATATTCGATGATGCTCGGGGGCAGCGGATGAAGCTCCACGGCCCGCGGCACGACGGCGCCCACCGCGAGCGCAGCACCGATGCCCACGGCCTCGGCGACCCCGAGGCCCCGAATGGCCTGGCGGAAACGGCCCTGGTTCTCGCCACCCATATGCGGTGGGCGACCCTGATGCTGGCCTTGCCGCTGTCCTGCGTTGTTGCCGCGATTGGGTTGAGCCTCACCCGGACGGTTGGTTTCACCGGCCCGGTTCGGGGCGGCCCCGGGGGCCTGTCCTGCGGCGGGCTGGTTGGTGCGCGGTGCGCCCGGATTGAAGGTGGGCTGAGCCCCCGGTTGCGCGCCCGGCTGAGCGCCCGGTTGCGCGCGGCCCGGGGCGGCACCGGCCGGTGCCCCGCCGGGAGCTTTCCCGCCATTCGGCAAGACCTCTCCGGCTCCAGAATTTGCACCCGCAGCACCACCCGCGGGCGCCGCGCCGGGGGCGCCGCCGCCGGTCGAACCGCCCCCGGTCTCGCCGCCGCCCTTGGCACCCCCGCCGCCCGCTTGCTGCGCGAAACCGGCCGTGCCCTGCAAGGCGAGCGCGACCGTCGCCACCGCAACCAGCATCTTGTGTTTCGTAACCATCACTTGTGTCCTGTCGGTTAGAGCAGCCTTGGCCCCAGCACCCCGACACGAACCGAAGCGGCCCGGGTTCGAGGTTGAATGCGGATCGCCAAGACGCGATCTCGTTCGAGCGCCACCCCGCGGAGGAACGATCGTCGCTCGTCTAGGTTCCGGCGAGCGCCTCGCGCTTCAGCAAAAAGGCTGTTTTTCGGGCAGAGTCCGGCGTGGGCGCGCAGGCTGGACGCGCCGGTCCCTTTAGAAAGGCGCGCCCGGCTGGCTCACGACGCCGCGCGACGCCAGAAAGGCCCCCAGGGCCTTCCCCGGCGCTCTGCCGCTGGTGAAAATCGCCGGGATCGAGGCCCGGGCGGTTCCAGGACCCTCGATGGACAAAGGTCCATCGCGCGCCTCGAGAACCTGGCCGACGCGGCGGGCGATCGCGGGCGCCGAATCGATCCAGGTCACGGGCCATGGCGCCAGCGCCACGAGGCGATCCAGCAGCAAAGGAAAATGGGTGCAGGCCAGCACCACGGCGTCCGTGCGCTCCGAGCCGGACCGCACGAAGGCCGGCGCGATCTCGGCCGCGATGGCGGCGTCGTCGACGATCTCGCCTCGCATGACGGCTTCGACATAACCGGCAAGGCGCGGCGCGCCCACGAGGGCGACCGTGCAATCGCCCGCGAACCGCTGCACGAGATCACGCGTGTAGTCGCGCGCGACCGTGCCCGGCGTCGCAAGCACGCTGATGAGCTTGGATCGGGACAGGGCCGCGGCCGGCTTGATGGCCGGCACGGTGCCCACGAATAAAAGGTCCGGCCAGCGCGCCCGCAATGGCGGCAGCACGGCCGTGGAGGCCGTGTTGCAGGCAATCACCACCACGCCGGGCTGAAAGCGCGCCACCAGCGCCTCGATCACGCGCATCACCCGCTCGAGCAGCACGGGTTCGCTAAGCCCCCCATAGGGAAAGACCGCGTCGTCCGCCGCGAAGACGACCTCGCGGCCCGGCAGCGCTTTGGTGATCTCGCCAAGGACCGTCAATCCGCCCAGTCCCGAATCGAACACCAGGATGCGGCCCGGGCGCTGAGCGGCCGGCGCGTCCGCCTCGCGATCACGGCCGACGGCGCGTTCCGTGGAGTGATCCGTCATGGCTGGGTCCGTTTGCAGCGTCATTCTCCGCCCTCCGGTGTCACGCTTGGTTGCATCACGCCGGAATGAACATTGCGTGAGCCCCAGGAGCGATCGGGATCACGCCGCATCCATGCGGTCGGCCTTCTTCAGCGTCTGAATCACCTCGAAGCCCTCGAATTCAGGATGGCCGATATACATCGGCTTGTTCTGCCCCGCACCCCTGTGGGACGCGCGGAACGCCTCCGAATTGGTCCAGTCGGTGAAAACCTGGCGGTTCGCCCAGATGGTATGGGAGGAATAGAGAACATGGTCCTCCCGTTCGGGGCCGCGCAGCATGTGGAACTCGACGAAACCCGGGACCTGTTCGAGATGGGAATCCCGCGACAGCCAGATATTTTCGAAGGCCTTTTCCTCACCCTTGAGCACCTTGAAGCGATTCATGGCGATAAACATGCGGCTATCCTCGATGGGTCGTGACGCCGCTTTATGCCAGTTCCGCCCCGACTTGGCGAAGCGGAGCCGGATGGCGTCTTGCGGTCCCGCTTTTGATTGACTTTGCGCGCAAAACCCCATACCGACGCGGCTTCCGCCGGTGGTGCCTCATGGCCTTCCCGGTGGAAACGCCGTGGTTCGGGTTTCTCCCGGACCGGCAACGCTCCCGCGGTTTTCCACTCGACGCAGTGTAGAGCCTGTCGGCCGCCCGTTTCTCCCGGGGAATGGTTTTGGCAGAGGAGGGCGCGTTCCTCATCCATGACCAACGCGAGGAACCGCGATGACAAAGCGCGCAGAAGCCAAATACAAGATCGACCGCCGTCTCGGCCAGAACATCTGGGGCCGACCGAAGAGCCCCGTCAACCGCCGCGAATACGGTCCCGGCCAGCATGGCCAACGCCGCAAGGGGAAGCCGACCGATTTCGGCACCCAGCTCAAGGCCAAGCAGAAGATGAAGGGCTATTACGGCAACATCTCGGAAAAACAGTTCCGGAAATATTATGCCGAAGCCATCCGCCAGAAGGGCGATTCCAGCCAGAACCTCGTGGGTCTGCTCGAGCGCCGTCTCGATGCCGTGGTGTATCGCTGCAAGTTCGTGCCGACGGTGTTCGCGGCGCGGCAGTTCGTGAACCATGGCCACGTCCGGGTGAACGGCCGCCGGGTCAACATCCCGTCCTACCAGGTCAAGGTCGGCGACGCGATCGAGGTCAAGGAAGCCTCCAAGCAGATGCTCGTGGTGCTCGAAGCCGTGCAGCTCGCCGAGCGCGACGTGCCCGACTATTACGAGATCGACCACACCAAGATGACGGCCAAGATGACCCGCGTTCCGGGCCTCACCGAAGTGCCCTACCCTGTCCATATGGAACCCAATCTCGTCATCGAGTTTTATTCGCGCTGACGCCTCGCCTTCGGGCGAGTGCGCGGTCAGAGGACGTCAAGCCGGGCCGCCATCGCGGCCCGGTTTTTTATGGCCCGGCACCCCCCGTCCGTGCCCAAACGTGCCGGCGCAAAGAGAACGAAATAAGAACTTGCGGAGGAGAACAAACCGCGTACACTGGGCTTGTTGCAGCCCCTTCGTACCCGTGCCAAAAGGATCGTGGTCGTGAGCCAAGCCAATCTTCGCCTCGTGGAAGGAACCTCCGTGGACAAGACCAAAGCGCTGGACGCGGCGCTGTCGCAGATCGAACGGGCCTTCGGCAAGGGCTCGATCATGCGGCTTGGCAAGAATCAGAAAGCCGTGGAGATCGAGACGATCCCGACCGGCTCGCTCGGCCTCGACATCGCGCTCGGCGTGGGCGGACTGCCGCGCGGCCGCGTCATCGAGATCTACGGCCCGGAATCCTCCGGCAAGACGACGCTCACGCTCCATGTCATCGCCGAGGCCCAGAAGCGCGGCGGCATCTGCGCCTTCGTGGATGCCGAACATGCGCTCGATCCGGTTTACGCCAGAAAGCTCGGCGTCAACCTCGAGGATTTGCTGATCTCGCAGCCCGATACCGGCGAACAGGCGCTGGAGATCACCGACACGCTGGTGCGGTCGGGAGCGGTCGACGTGCTGGTCATCGATTCGGTCGCGGCGCTGACGCCCCGCGCCGAAATCGAGGGCGAGATGGGCGACGTGCAGCCCGGCCTGCAGGCGCGCCTGATGAGCCAGGCCTTGCGCAAGCTGACGGCCTCGATCTCGCGATCCAACACCATGGTGATCTTCATCAACCAGATCCGCATGAAGATCGGGGTGATGTACG
>CAXTOT010000119.1:0-12988 GCA_964245915.1 uncultured Lichenihabitans sp.
AACCTGCCCGAGCACATCGGCTTCATCATCATCGAACACGACATGGACGTGGCGCTGCGCGTCGCCGAGACCGTGACGATGATGCACAACGGCCGCATCTTCAAGGAAGGCACGCCTCAGGAGATCGAGGCCGATCCGGAGGTCCAGGCCCTCTATCTGGGAGGGGGGCACCATGGCTGAGACGGTCCGGCACGGCGCCCCGACGCTCGAGATCAGGGGACTGAACGTCTATTACGGCGCCTCGCACGCGCTGCAGGGGGTCGACCTTTACCTCGCCAAGGGCGTGCTCTCGGTCGTGGGCCGCAACGGCATGGGCAAGACCACGCTATGCAAGGCCATCATGGGGCTGGTTCCCTCATCGAGCGGCTCGATCCGCTTCGCGGGCCAGGAACTCAGGGGCAAGAGCCCGGCCGAGATCGCCCGGCTTGGCCTCGGCTATGTGCCGCAAGGGCGGCGCCTGTGGCGTTCGCTGACCGTCGACGAACATCTGCGCCTCGTGGCCGGCAAGAGCGGCGCATGGTCGATCGAGCGCATCTACGCCACTTTCCCGCGCCTCGCCGAACGCAAGGGCAATGGCGGCGGCCAGCTTTCGGGCGGCGAGCAGCAGATGCTGGCGATCGCTCGCGCCCTGCTGCTCAACCCAAAGCTCCTCGTCATGGACGAGCCCACCGAGGGGTTGGCACCCGTGATCGTGTCCCAGGTCGAGGACATGCTGTTGCGGCTCGGGCAGGAGGGCGAGATCGACGTCCTCGTGATCGAGCAGAATATCGGGGTCGCGACCACGGTGGCCGAAACCGTCGCCATCATGGTCAACGGGCGCATCAACCGGGTGGCGGATGCGGCCCAACTCGCGGGCGACCGCGACCTGCAGCAGCGCCTGCTGGGGGTCGGACGTCACGCCCACGAGGACACGCCCGAGCCCGGCGAGGCCCCGCACCCGGCAGAACCGGCCCCCACCACCGGCCCGACCAAGATCTATCTCTCCAATCCCAAGCCGCCCACCCGTTGGTCGCAGCCGGTGCCGGTCCGCCTCATCGAGCAGAATGCCCGCACCCTCTCTTCGGTCGGTGCCCCGGTATCGGGGGCGGAACTCCGGCCGCTCGGACCGGCAGCGGCTGGCGAGACGATCGTGCTCGTGGCCGGCACGCTCGACACCAAGGGGGTCGAGCTTCGTTTCATCCGCGACATCCTCAAGGCCGAAGGCCTGCCGGTCCGTCTCGCGGATCTGTCGACCTCCGGCACCCATTCGGGCGCCGACATCCCGGCTCATCAGATTGCGGCCTTTCACCCGCGCGGGGCAGGGGGCGTGTTCACGGGCAACCGAGGCGAAGCGGTGGCCGCCATGACGCTGGCGTTCGAGCGTTGGGTGACGAGCCAGCATGGCATCGGCGGCATCATCGGGGCCGCGGGCTCGGGTGGCACCGCCATGCTGGCCCCGGCCATGCGGGCGTTGCCGGTGGGTGTGCCCAAGCTGATCGTCTCCACGGTCGCGTCCAGCGACGTGCGCCGCTATGTCGGGCCGTCCGACATCACCCTGATGCATTCGGTGGCCGACATCCAGGGGCTGAACTCGATCACCCGCGCGGTGCTGGCCAATGGCGCCCATGCCATGGCCGGGATGGTGCGAGGTCGCCAGGCCGCGGCCAAAACCGGCAAGGCGGCCGCGCCCGCCCGCGCGCTGCCGGCCCTCGGCATCACCATGTTCGGCGTCACCACGCCCTGCGTGCAGCAGCTCGTCTCCGCCCTGCAGGCAACCTACGAATGCCTCGTCTTCCACGCCACCGGCATTGGCGGTCAGGCGATGGAAAAGCTCATCGACGGCGGACAGATCCGGCATGTGCTCGATGTCACGACCACCGAGGTTTGCGACCTCATGATGGGCGGCATCTTCCCCGCCATCGAGGATCGGTTTGGGGCGGTGATCCGCAAGAAGATCCCCTATGTCGGCTCGTGCGGGGCGCTCGACATGGTCAATTTCGCCGCGCCCGACACCGTGCCGGTGCACTACCGCGGCCGCACCTTCTACGAGCATAACCCGCAGGTGACGCTGATGCGCACCACGGCGGACGAGAATGCCGCCATGGGGCGCTGGATCGGCGACAGGCTGAACCTCATGGAAGGGCCGGTCCGCTTCATCCTGCCCCAGGGTGGGGTCTCGACCCTCGACCGGCCCGGCCAGCCGTTCCATGATCCGGCCGCCGATGCCGCGCTGTTCGATGCGCTCGAGCGAACCGTGCGGCAGACCGCCAACCGCCAGCTCATCCGCGTGGCTGGCAACATTAACGATTCCGACTGCGTCGCGGCGCTGTTGCAGGCTTTCGGGCAAATCGCGGGCGGTGTCGCTCGGCGTCCGCAACGCCAGGCCGCGAGGTAGACCCATGGCGCGTCCCGATCGCAAGACCCTGCTCGACCGCTTCCAGGCCATGAAGGCCCGTGGCGAGCCGATCGTGGGCGGGGGCGCCGGCACCGGGCTTTCGGCCAAATGCGAGGAGGCCGGCGGCATCGACCTCATCGTGATCTACAATTCCGGCCGCTACCGCATGGCGGGGCGCGGCTCGTTGGCCGGGCTGCTGGCCTATGGCGACGCCAACGCCATCGTGGTCGAGATGGCGGCCGAGGTGCTGCCCGTGGTCAAGCACACGCCGGTCCTGGCGGGCGTCAACGGCACCGATCCTTTCCGCCAGATGGACTTGTTCTTGGCCGAGCTGAAGCGGATCGGTTTTGCCGGGGTGCAGAATTTCCCGACCGTGGGTCTCATCGACGGCACATTCCGGGCCAATCTTGAGGAAACCGGCATGTCCTATGGGCTCGAGGTCGACATGATCGCCGAGGCGCGCCGGCAGGACCTGCTCACCACGCCTTACGTGTTCGGCGAAGGCGAGGCGGCCGCCATGGCGCAGGCCGGTGCCGACATCATCGTGTGCCATCTCGGGCTGACGACAGGCGGCTCGATCGGGGCCGAGACGGCACTCAAGCTCGCCGATTGCCCCGCCAAGGTCGAGGCATGGGCGGAGGCAGCGCTCAAGATCAACAAGGACGTGTTGGTCCTTGTCCATGGCGGCCCGGTGGCCATGCCGGACGATGCCGCTTTCGTGCTTCGCGAGACGAAGAACTGCCACGGCTTTTATGGCGCCTCTTCGATGGAGCGGCTCCCCGCCGAACGCGCCCTCACCGAACAGACTCGGGCCTTCAAGCGGATCGGACGACCATGATGCGCCTAACCCCTCATCCGACCCGGCTGCGCCGGGCCACCTTCTCCCGCAAGGGGAGAAGGGACCGGTCCTCGTCTTGGTGCCCCTTCTCCCCTTGCGGGAGAAGGTGGTCCGGAGGACCGGATGAGGGGTCCTTGATGATGACAAGCAATATTGGAGAACAGCCATGACGGGGCAGCTGATCGGCGATCTGATCCTCTGGTTGATCCTGGCCGTCATCGTCATCGCGATCATCTACTGGGTCATGACCTGGCTCTACCGCCGGTCCACCAAGGAGATCGCTTTCGTCCGCACGGGGTTGTTGGGCGAGAAGGTGGTGATCGACGGTGGCGCTTTCGTATGGCCCATCGTCCACGACATCACGCCGGTCAACATGAACACGCTGCCGCTCGAAGTGGTGCGCAGCCGCGACCAGGCCCTCATCACCAAAGACCGGATGCGCGTCGACGTGCAGACCGAGTTTTACGTTCGGGTGCGCTCGACCCGCGAGGCCGTGTCGCTGGCCGCCTCGACGTTGGGCCGGCGCACGCTCGATGCGGACAGTCTCAAGGGCCTGCTGATCGGCAAGTTCGAATCCGCCCTCCGCGCGGTCGCGGCCGAAATGGCCATGGACGAGATGCACCAGTTCCCGGTGGCGTTCGTGGATCGCGTCAAGGAGGTGGCGCAACTCGGGCTGTCGCAGAACGGTCTGGAACTCGAATCCGTCGCCATCCTCGACCTCGATCAGGCGGGGCTGGAATTCTTCAATCCGTCCAACCGCTTCGACGCCGAGGGTCTGACCCAGCTCATCCAGGACATCGAATCCCGTCGCACGCTGCGCAACGACATCGAACAGGATTCGATGATCAGAATCCGGACCCGCAACCTCGAAGCCGAGAAGCAGGCCCTCGACATCGAGCGGGAAAGCGAAAACGCCCGGCTCGAACAGGAACGCGACATCGGCTTCCGCAGGGCCCATCAGCGCTCGCTGCTGGCGCGCGAGCGCGCCGAACGCGACACTGAAGCCGAGCAGGCGCAGTTGCAGGCGCGCGAGACCGTCGAGCGCTCGCGAATCTCCAACGACCACGCCATCGCGGAGGCCCGCATCGAGTCCGAGCGGAACATCCGTCATCGCGAACTCGACCGCCAGCAAGTCATCGAGGCGGCCGAGATCGGCTTGCGCGAACATATCGAAAAGGCGCGCATCCTGCAGGAGCGCGCCGTTCTGGAAGCGCGGATCAACAACGAGCGCGAGACCCAGAGCCTCGAGATCGAGCGCCATCGCATGCTCCAGGAAGCCGAGATCGCGGCGCTGGAGACCACCGAGCGGGCCCGCATCGCCCAGGAGCGGGCCGTGCTGGAGGCGCGCATCGCCAAGGACCTCGAAACCCAGTCCCGCGAGATCGAGCGGCAGCGGACGGTCGACCGGGCCGAGATCGCGGCCCGGGAGGGGACCGAGCGCGCCCGCATCGAGTTGGACCACAACCTCAGCGACGCCCGGATTACGAGCGAGGAGACGACGCGCCTGCGTGAGATCGCCCGCAACCAGGCCGTCGAGGGGGCCGAGATCGCGGCGCGCGAAACCACCGAGAAACTGCGCATCGTTCAGGCTGCCGGGGTGGATCAGGAACGCATCCAGTCCGACCGCCGCATCCGCGAACTCGAAATCGAGCGTCAGAAGGCGCTGGACGAGGCCGAAATGACGGCCCGTGAGGCGGTCGAGGGCGCACGAATCGCAACCGAGCGGTCGATCACGGTGACCCGCATCGAATCGGAGGAGGAAACCCAAAGACGCGAAATCCGCCGGACCCGCGTCGTGCAGGAAGCCGATATCGCGGCCCGCGAGGCCCTCGAGGCGGCGCGGATCGCTTCGGAACAGGACGTGCGTCACCGCGAGATCGAACGCAACCAGGCGGTCGAGACGGCTGAGATCAAGCGCCGCGACGCCGTCGAACGCGAGCGGATCGGCACCGAATTGGCGCTGGAAAAAGAGCGGCTCGGCTCGCAGCAGGAGCGCGAGATCGTCGAGATCGGGCGCAAGCAGGCCGTGGAGGCGGCCGATGAGCGGCGTGTGATCGAGCTTGCGGCCGGAAAAGCCGAGCGCGCGGAGGCCGACGCTCGCGTGCGGCAGGCCGAGATCACCGCCCAGCGCGACATCGAGACCACCGATGTGTCGCGCGAACGGGCGCTCGATGCCGCAAGGCTCGAACGCCGACGGGCGCAGGAACAGCTCGAGATCGCCCGAGTCCAAGCCCTGCGCGAAGCCGAAATCGCCTCGCGGGAGGATATCGAACGGGCCCGCATCGTGTCCGAGCGCGGCCTCGACGAAGCCCGTATCGCGCATGAGCGCGACCGCCGTAAGCTGGAAGTGGCGCGCGAGCGGGATGTCGAGCAGGCCATGATGGAAAAATCCATCACGCTCCACAAGGTCTCGCTCGAAGAATCGGCCGCCAAGGCGGAAGCCGAGGTCGGAAAGGCGCGGGCCGCGGAGGCCGAAGAGCGGGTCATCACGGCACGCGAGACCGAAGGGGCCAACCGCCGCCGCTCCGTCGACGTCGTGATGGCCGAGAAGAATGCCGAGGAGCAGAAGATCGCGGCGGATGCCGAGCGGGTGAGACGCGCCGTCGAAGCCGAGGCGCAACGGCTCACCAACGAGGCCGAAAACGTGCTCACCGAGCCGGCGCGCGCCTCGCTGTTCAAGCGTCGCATGCTCGAGCGGATCGAGGGCATCGTGGCGGCATCCGTCAAGCCGCTGGAGAAAATCCAAGACATCCGGATCATCCAGCTCGACGGCATGGGTGGCGGCGGCGGGGGCGGGCGCAAGAACGCCACCGACGAGGTCATCGATTCGGCGCTGCGCTACCGTGTCCAGGCGCCGCTCGTCGACAGCCTGCTAGCCGACATGGGGATCGAGGGCAGCAACCTATCCAAGATGGGCGGGCTGATCCGCGAGGCAAGCGACATGCAGCGCATCGCCAAGGACGCGCGGCCGCCGAAGGGCGAGGGCGAGGCCGCCAAATCCGATCCCACCCCCGCCCGTCCCGATTGAGGAGCCGTCCATGGCGCGCGTCTATGTTTCGACCGTGATCGGCGCCCCGGCCGCCAAAGTTTGGGAGCGGGTCCGCGACTTTAACGCGCTCCCGCGCTGGCATCCCGGCATTCGCGAAAGCCGCATCGAAAATGCCGAGCCCTCCGACAAGGTGGGCTGCGTCCGGGATTTCAGGCTGCAGAACGGCGACCGCATCCGCGAAAAGCTGCTCGGCCTTTCGGACTATGAGATGGTCTGCACCTACGCGATCCTCGAAAGCCCCATGCAGCTGACCAATTACGTGGCGACCTTGCGGCTGACTCCGGTGACCGACGGTGAGCGGTGCTTCGCCGAATGGACGGCAGAGTTCGATTGCGACCCCGACGTGCAGGACGATCTCGTGGGCGGCGTCGGCACGAACGTGTTCCAGGGCGGCTTCGACTCGCTCAAGCGCCACTTCAACACGAAGTGAGGGGCATGATGGCCACCTCACCCCTCATCCGACCTCCGCTGGTCACTCCAGCAAGCTGCGCTTGCCGGAGCCTCTGGCCAGCTTCGCCATCGGGCACCTTTTCCTGCAATGGGAGAAGGGCGTTACCCCCGTCGAGAGGAATTTACCCCTTCTCCACTTGCGGGAGAAGGTGGCGCGCGCAGCCCAGCCTACGCCGGCTGCGCCTACTTGCCAGCGGGCCGGATGAGGGGGTCTCATCATGGTGACCATCGTCAAAAGCACCATCATCGAGGCGCCGGTGGAACCCGTGTGGGCGGTGCTGCGCGACTTCAACGGCCACGACAGCTGGCATCCGGCCGTGGCCGACAGCGCCATCGAGCGCGGGCTGCCGGTCGACAAGGTCGGGTGCGTGCGGCGCTTCCATCTGCAGGACGGCTCGGAACTCCGCGAACAGCTGCTCGCCCTCTCGGATCTCGACATGACCTTCACCTATTGCCTGCTCGACACCCCGATCCCGCTGCTCAACTACGTGGCCCACGTCCGGCTGCTGCCCGTCACCGACGGCGACTGGACGTTTTGGCACTGGACGTCGCGCTTCGACACGCCGGCCGGTCGGGAGGCGGAGCTCGAACGCCAAGTTGGCGAGAACATCTACGAGGCAGGGTTCGAGGCGGTCCGCAGCCACCTCGGCCTGCCCGCACGCCAGGGAGCCCACTGATGCCCGTGACGGTCAGGAATTTTGCGGGCGTCGAGGAAGCGTCGCGCGCGCTCTCCTCCAGCCGCTCGGCGCGCTATTTTGGCGGCGGCACACTGGTTATGCGCTGGTGCAACGAGGGCGACCAGAGCTTCGACACCCTGATCAGGGCCAACGATCCGGCTCTAAAACAGATCCGCGCCGAGGGGGACCGCATCTCGATCGGGGCCGGGGTCACCATGCGCGAGGTGGTGACGAGCCGCGATCTCGCCTTTCTGGCGCCCGTGGCGCGCGTGGTGGGCGGCCCCGCGGTGCGCAGCATGGCCACCGTCGGCGGCAATTTGTTCGCGGCGACCCCCTATGGCGATTTCACCGTGGCGCTGCTGGCGCTCGATGCCATCGTGCATGTGGCGGGCGGGCTGGGCAGCGGTCGCGGCACCCCGCTCGAGGATTTTCTGCGCGGGCGAGACCGTGAGCCGCGCGCCCTCGTGACCTCGGTATCCGTGCTGCGGCCGCGCGACCCGCAGGCATTCCGCTTCCTCAAGGTAAGCCGCGTGAAGCCCAAGGGCGTTTCCGTCATGTCGATCGCCGCCTATCTGCCGATGTCGGCTGGCCGGGTCACCCAGGCGCGCGTCGCCTATGGCGCCATGGCGCCGACGCCGATCCGGGTGCCCGCGGTGGAACGCGCGCTCGAAGGCAAGGCGCTCGATCCGCAAGGCATCGCCCAGGCCTTGGCGGTCGTAACCGAGCGGCTCGAGCCGCCCACCGACCCCTTGGCGTCGAGCTGGTACCGCAGAGAGGTGGCGCCCGTGCACCTTTCGCGGATGCTGCTCGGCCCGGCCCACTAGGAGGCCCCATGGCCAAGAAACCCATCCAGTTCCGCCACAATGGCCGCGAGCAGGCGGTCTTCGTCGAAGAGGGCTCCAACCTGCTCGACCTGCTGCGCCGAGGCGTCGGGGATCTCGCCCCAAAATACGGCTGCGGGCAGGGCACCTGCGGGGTTTGCACCGTGCTGATCGACGGCGAGCCCTATCTGTCTTGCCTGACGCTCGCCGAGACCGTCGAGGGCCGCCAGGTCGAGACAACGTCGGGTCTCGCCAACGGTCCGACCCTGCATCCCCTGCAGCAGAGTTTCATGGACAATTTCGCGGCCCAATGCGGCTTCTGCACCCCTGGCATGCTGATGGCGGCCAAAACCCTGCTGGACCACAACCCATCGCCGTCGCGGACCGAGGTGGTCGAGGCCATTTCGGGCAATATCTGCCGCTGTACCGGCTACGAGCCGATCATCAACGCCATTCTGGACGCCTCGACCCGCATGGCGGGCCGGCGACTCGGCTGAGGAGGACGCCATGATCGAGTTCCGCAAGGACCTCTTCGCCGACGAGCGCGACGACAATCTCAACGAGATCGGCAAACCCACCCAGCGTCAGGATGCGCTGGGGCATGTCACGGGCCGGTCGCCCTATTTCGACGACCATCTGTTCGAGGGCCTGCTGCATATCAAATGCCTGCGCTCGCCCCACCACCATGCGCGCATCCGCTCGATCGACATCGGCGAGGCCGAGCGCTCGCCCGGGGTGGCCCGCGTGATCCTCGCCAAGGATGTGCCCAACAACCTCAATACGCTGCTCAGTCTGATGAATTTCGGCCGGGACGACGAGCCTCTCATCTCCGGCGCCAAGGTGGCCTACAAGGGCGAGCCCGTGGCGGCCGTGGTGGCCGAGAGCGAGCGCGCCTGCTGGGACGCCATCGCCAAGATCCGCGTCAGCTGGGAGGTGCTGCCTCATGTCCTGGATGTGGAAGACGCGCTAAAGCCCGGCGCCCCGGTGGTGAACGAGGCCTATCCGGGAAACACCTTCACCTACCACGAGAAATACGACCACCAGAAAGTCCGCTTCGGCGACGTGGAAGCGGCGTTCAAGCAGGCCGATCACGTGATCGAGGGCCGCTACCAGATGTCGCCGATCGAGCAGGCCCCCACCGAGACCTGCGGCGCCATCGCGGCCCCGGAAACCAACGACCGCTATGTGGTCTATACCTCCACCCAGGCGCTGTTCTTCTCGCTCGGCACCGCCGCCAAACTGCTCAACCTGCCGACCAACCGGCTGCATTTCATCGGCGGCACGGTGGGGGGCGGTTTTGGCGGCAAGGTGGATTCGCTGCACGAGCCACTGGCGGTCCTGGGTTGTGTGCTCACCGGACGCCCGTGCAAATACACCTTCGACCGGGCCGAGGAGATGCAGGTGGGGGCGCCACGCGGCGCCGAACGCTGGACCGTCCAGGACGGCGTCATGCGGGACGGGCGGCTAATGGCCCGCAAGCTGATCGGCTATTTCGATTCGGGCGCCTACACGCGGCTGTCGAGCTACGCCATCATCAAGGGCGCGGGGCATCTGCCCGGCCCCTACACGATCCCCAACGTCTATGCCGACGTCTATTGCGTGTTCACCAATCGCACCCCGGCCACTGCCATGCGGGGGTTTGGGGTCACGGGCGTCGATTTCGCCATCGAATCCCACATGGACCAGGTGGCGCACGAGATCGGCATGGACCCGATCGAGTTCCGGCTGCGCAATGCCTATCGCGACGGCGACATGAAGGCGCATCGGCGCGTCGCCAAGAATTGCGCCCTGATCGAATGCTGCCAGGTGGTGGCCGAGAAAACCCATTGGCCGATCGGGGCCGAATATAAGTCGATGTCGTCGCTCGAAGGCGGCGGCGGGGAACGCGGACGCATTCCCAACCACACCGCGACCGACAGCAAGGGTGCCGTGGCACCGTCGCGGCCAAGCGGATCCTCAGCACCCGCCAACCGATCGACCGGTCCGGTGCCGGTCCCAGGCCCACGCCCGGCGCCGTCCCATAGCCCCGAACCCGCTTTCGCGGCGCGCCCCTATGCGGACTCCCCCGGAACCCTTCCCGGCTTTGCGCCCGCGCAATGGAGCACGAGCCAGCAGCCGCAGCAGCCCGCCGCCGTCGCGCCACAACGGGCCGCACCGCCTGCGCCGCCTGCGCCGTCCACCGAGCCGCCGCGACCCGCCCCGAACCGGTTCTCCTCCTCGCTTTCCGGCTTGAGGCGACGCTGATGGCAGGGCCGTTCTTCGAAACCCCGACAAGCGCTCGCTGTCGCCCTTCTCCCCTTGCGGGAGAAGGTGCCCGAAGGGCGGAGCTGGCCAGAGGCTCCGGCAAGCGAAGCTTGTTGGAGTGGCCAGCGGAGGGGGATGAGGGGTTTTCCAGTCGAGCGATACCCCTCATCCGGCGCTGCGCGCCACCTTCTCCCGCAAGGGGAGAAGGGCAGAGCCTCGGACCATTTCTGAAATTACAGGTGACCCATGACCAGGCATAAGGGACGCGGCTTCGCCTGCATCAACTATCCCATCGGCATGAATCTCGGGGGCGACCCGAGCCAGGCGCTGGTCCATTCCAATCCTGATGGCAAGTTCATGGTGGCGCTGTCCTCCATCGACCTCGGCCAGGGCATGAAGTCGGTCACCCGGCAGATCGCGGCCGAAACGCTTGGGGTTCCGGTCGCGGACGTCTACGTCGACACCGCCGATTCCGACACCGGCCCGCATTGCATGGGCTCCTTCGCGTCGCGCGGCACCCACCGGGTCGGCAATGCCGTGATCGCGGCCTCCAAGGAGGCGCGCGCCGTGATGCTGGAGGCCGCCGCCCAGGAACTCGAGGTCAATCCGGACGATCTGGTCACCGACGGCAAGGGCAACATCCACGTGCGGGGCGCCCCCTCGCGCTCGATCACCACGGCGGCGGCCTGCGGGGCCGCTCAGTTCAAGCAGGGCCGCACGGTCTCGGGTCGTGGCATTTTTCTCATTCCGCTGTCGGATGTCGATGCCGATACCGGCGAGATGACGCCCGTCTCCTGCTTCGCCCATGCGGCCTTGGTGGTGGATGTCGAGGTCGACGACGAAACGGGCGATGTCGCGGTGACCCAGATCAACAGCGCCTATGAGCTCGGCCGCGCCCTAAATCCCCGGCTGGTCGAGCAGCAATTGATCGGCGGCGCCTGGATGGGCATGAGCCACGCGCTCTGGGAAACCACGGAGCCCTACTACCCGGACCGCTCGCACGGCCCCGTCGATTTCAACGAATATCTGATGCCCGGCCCGGGCGACATCGCGCCCCATCACATCTCGATCCTGGAGCGGCCGGCGCCGGACGGCCCCTATGGCGGCAAGGGCCCGGGGGAGATGTGCGCCAACCCGGTGCTCCCGGCGGTCGCCAATGCGGTGTTCAACGCGGTGGGGGTTCGGGTGACGGAACTCCCCATTACGCCCGAAAAGGTGCTGCGCGGCATCAAGGCGAATGGCGGCGCCCGCGCCGCCGTGGTGCGCCGATGAGCCATGCAGAATGCTCCCTTCTCCCCTTGCGGGAGAAGGTGCCCGCGGGGCGGATGAGGGGTACGCTTGTCGAACCGGACCCCTCATCCGTCGCAGCGCGACCCCTTCTCCCGCGAGGGGAGAAGGCATCGGCCGGATCGCGCCCAGAACTGGAGCGAGGCTGACGTGCCCGTCCAGCGCAGTATCGTCGGCATCGACAGTCCGGACGCGCTGGAGCGGGCGCTCCGTGCCGCGCAATACCTTGCTGACGACGGCCTTGCCACCGCAGCCTATCTGGCACTGGCGCTGGGCAAGCCGCTGCTGCTGGAAGGGGCCCCGGGGGTCGGCAAGACCGAAGCCGCCAAGGCGATCTCGGCCGTCCTCGGCCGCGACCTCATCCGGCTGCAATGCTATGAGGGGATCGATGCCGCGGCCGCGCTCTACGAGTGGAACTATCCGCGCCAGATGCTGGCGATCCGCCAGGCGGGCGACCAATACGTCAACATCTATGGCGACGATTTCCTCATCGCCCGGCCCATGCTCGAAGCCCTCCAGCGCCCCGAAAGCTCGACGCTGCTGATCGACGAGATCGACCGCTCGGACCATGAATTCGAGGCCTTCCTGCTCGAATTCCTGTCAGATTTCCAGATCTCCATCCCAGAGCGCGGCACCGTTCGGGCGATGAACCGGCCCGTGGTGGTGCTGACCTCCAATCGTACGCGCGAGCTCCACGAGGCTCTGCGCCGCCGTTGCGTCTATCACTGGATCGCCTATCCGGACGCGATCCGCGAGGCCCAGATCGTGATGATGCGCGCCTCCTCGGTGGCGCGGGAGACCGCCGAGGCCGTCGTGGCGGCCGTGGGGCGGCTCAGGCAGGAGCCGCTCGCCAAGCCGCCCGGCGTCGCCGAGACGGTGGAATGGGCGGAAGCCGCGACCCTGCTGGCCTCCCAGGGCGCCCCCTGGCCGGCCGCTTTCCGGCGCGCCATCGGGGTCGTGCTCAAGGATCAGGACGATCTCGACTTCGTCGGGCCCCGCCTCGACGCGCTGATCACGGGAATGGCGGCATGATCCCGGCCTTGGAGGCGCTGCCGCGCGCCGCGCGACCCTTCGTGGATTTCGCCACCCTGCTGCGGGCGCACGGCTTTGCCGTGGCGCCGGAACAGACCCGGACCTTCATTGAGGCCGTGGGCCTGCTCGGGCCGCGGCGCATGGCGGATATCCATGGCGCCGCGCTCGCCACCCTGGCGCCGCCCCGCTGGCGGCCGGAGGCGGCCGTGTGCGTGG
>CAXTOT010000120.1:0-12881 GCA_964245915.1 uncultured Lichenihabitans sp.
AGACCGTCAAGGTCAAGATCATCAAGATCAACCACGAGACGCACCGCATCTCGCTTGGCATGAAGCAGTTGCTGGATGATCCGTGGCAGGGCATCGAGGCCAAATACCCGATCGATGCGCGGCTGTCGGGTCGCGTCACGAACATCACCGATTACGGCGCCTTCGTGGAGCTGGAGCCGGGGATCGAGGGCCTCATCCACGTCTCCGAAATGTCGTGGACCAAGAAGAACGTCCACCCCGGCAAGATCGTGGCGACCAGCCAGGAAGTCGACGTCCAGGTGCTGGAAGTCGATCCCGTCAAGCGCCGCATCTCGCTCGGCCTCAAGCAGACCCTCGCCAATCCGTGGGAAAGCTTCGCCGAAAAATTCCCGGTGGGAACGATCGTCGAGGGCGAGGTCAAGAACAAGACCGAATTCGGTCTGTTCATCGGGCTGGACGGCGATGTGGACGGCATGGTCCATCTCTCCGACCTCGACTGGAACCGCCCTGGAGAGCAGGTCATCGACGACTTCAAGAAGGGCGACATGGTCAAGGCCCAGGTGCTTGACGTCGACGTCGAGAAGGAGCGCATCTCGCTCGGCATCAAGCAGCTCGCGGGCGATCCCTTCGTTTCGAAGGCGGCCGACGAGCCGGGCGCCACGGGCGGCGCTGGTGAACTTCGCAAGGGCTCGGTCGTCACCTGCGAAATCATCGACGTCAAGGACGGCGGCGTCGAGGTGAAGATCGCGGGGACCGACCTCACCTGCTTCGTCAAGCGCTCGGAGCTCGCGCGCGACCGCAACGACCAGCGTCCCGACCGCTTCGCGGTCGGCGAAAAGGTGGACGCCCGCATCACCCTGTTCGACCGCAAGGCCCACAAGGTGCAGGTTTCGGTCAAGGCACTCGAAATGGCCGAGGAGAAGGAAGCCATCGCGACCTATGGGTCGACGGATTCCGGTGCCTCGCTCGGCGACATCCTGGGCGCGGCGCTCAAGCGTCAGCGCGAGACCCAGGGCGACTAAAGCCCGCACCGGGGGCGGGCACGCCCCTGGACGTCAAATTCCAAGCCCGCGCGGGTCGTCCGCGCGGGCTTTCTGTTCTCTTGGCCAGCGACGGACGATCATGACCTCTCATGCGATCGGCATCGATTTCGGCACCACCAATTCCACGGTGGCGATCGTCGACGAAACCGGCCATGTGGAATCGCTCTCGTGGCCGTCCGCCGCGGGTCCCACCGAGGTGTTCCGTACCGCGCTCACCTTCTGGAGCGAAGGCCGCATGCCGCGCGCCACGATCCACCATGTGGGTGGGCCGGCCGCTATCGAACGCGCGCTGGCGCCCGATGGCCATCACCGCTTCGTGCAGTCCATCAAGACCTATGTGGCCACTGCCTCCTTCGCGGAGACCCGGCTCTACGGCCAGCGCTACACCATCGAGGCGCTGATCGCGACGTTCCTGAATCATTTGCTGGATCGCGATCGCGACCGGATCCTGGCCCCGGACCTGCCCGTCGTGGGCGGACGGCCGGTGGTCTTCGCGGGAAGCAGGCCCGACGAGGCGCTCGCGGTGGAGCGCCTCAAAACGGCCTATGGACAGGCCGGCCTGCCGCAGGTCGATCTTGCCTATGAGCCGCTCGGCGCCGAGTATTGGTATGCGCGCAATCTCAAACGGGACGAGACCGTTCTAGTGGCGGATTTCGGCGGCGGCACCAGCGACTTTTCGGTGATCCGCTTCACCCGCGACCCGACGGGCCGTCCGCTCGGCACGCCGCTGGCCCATTCGGGTGTCGGCGTGGCGGGCGACACCTTCGACTACCGCCTCGTCGACCACCTCGTCTCGCCAAAGCTCGGCAAGGGTTCCCACTATCGTTCCTTCGACAAGCTGCTGCCTTTCCCGGCCTATGTCCACGCGGCCTTCGCGCAGTGGCATCAGCTGTCTTGGCTCAAAACCCCAAAGATCATGGCGGAGCTCCGCAGCCTGGTGGGCGCCAGCGACGCGCCCGACAAGATCGCAGACCTCATCACTTTCCTGGAGATGGATCTTGGTTTCGAGCTCTACCGCGCCATCGGGGCCGTCAAGATGCGGCTGTCCAAGGCCCACGAGGCAGAGCTGGATTTTTCCAGCGGCGGCATCACGTTGCGTGCAAAGGTGACCAGAGCCGACTTCGAGGGTTTCATCGCCGATGACCTCGCCCGTATCGCGGCCGCGACCGACACGGCACTGACGGAATCCGGGCTCGCGGCCGCCGACATCGATGCCGTGTTCATGACCGGCGGCACCTCCTATGTGCCGGCCGTGCGGCGGCTGTTCGCCGACAGGTTCGGCGTCGAGCGATTGCACACCGGCAATGCCTTCCAGTCGGTGGCATCGGGCCTGGCCTTGCTCGCGGCCGATCGGGCGCGTGCGCCCGCCTGATCCGCGCCGCCCAGCCGTACCTGACGGTTCGGGATCGGTGCCAGCCCTCGCATCCGCAGAGCGGTGCCTGATCGGGTCTCGGTCACGGCGATCGAGAGCCGGGTCCAATCACTCCTGCTCGGCGGGCTTGCTGCTCGAGGGCTGGCCAGGCTCGGCCGCTGCGGATTCCAGCTTTTCAGCCTTGGCCTTGGTTCGTTCCGCCGCTTTGGCGGCCTTGGCGCGCTCTCGCTCCTTGCGTTCGAAATCATAGTTCGGCTTACGGGCCATACTTGTAATCCTCGGGGTTTCAAACAGTCGTGACCGGCGAAGCCAACGCGGTTCGTTTGCTGCCGCACTGCTGTCGCCACTTTAAGACAGACGGGCCCGCCGAAGCGAGCCTGTTCTGACGCTTTGGACGTTAGCAGAACGCGAAACGATGCGAACTCTCGGTCCGTCCGTGGCGCATAGGACGATCGGGCGCCACGAGCAAGGGCAAGAGTGCTCGCAAGTTCGATGGCCCGGAGTCGTTCCACGGGGGACGCGCGATGCCGAGGCGGCCTGGCGCGATTCGACGCTGCCGGTTTGTCACGGAGCCTTTTGCCGAGTTTTAGCGTATCGACCATGGACCTCGTGCGGGGTTCAAATGCATCGAGCCGGGTGGACATGCTGCTCAACGTTGTCGAGGTCATTCGCCGCTTACTTGCCGTCGTGGCGTTCGGGTTTGCGCTTCTCGGCGGTCCGGGGCTCGGGATCGCGGACGAGGACGCCGCCGATTACGCTTTCGTGCAGAAACCCGGTTCGAGCCTGCCGCTCGACGCAGTGGTGATGGACCAGGACGGGCATTCGGCCCGCATCGGCGATCTGCTCAAGGGACGCCCGTCCATCCTGGCGCTCGGATACTTCCATTGCCCGAACCTGTGCACCGTCGTGCGCGACGATCTGTTCGAGGCGCTGAGTCGCAGCGGGCTGCAGGCCGCGACCGACTACACCCTTGTCGTCATGAGCATCGATCCGACCGAAACCACCGCCGATGCGGTTGCGGCTTTCGCGGACGACAAAGCGCGTTATCCCCTGACGGGCTCGGAGGTTGGCTGGCATTTTGTAACCGGGGATGCCGCCACGATCGCGGCGGTCTCGCAGGCGGTCGGTTTCAGAAGTCGGTACGACGTTCACCTGCGTCAATTCCTGCACCCGGCCGGGATCGTGATCGCGACCCCACAAGGGCGGGTCTCCGGTTACGTCCTGGGCGTCGGCTATGGCGCGGGCGACCTGCGTGCCGCCGTGACGCTGGCCTCGTCCGGGGGACTTGCCAGGGCCGCTATGCCGATTCTTCTCCTGTGTTTTCATTATGATGAAGCAACCGGCCGGTATTCCCTTGCCGTCATGAAGGTGTTGAGACTTGCCGGGATTGTGACGATCATGGTGATCGGCGGCACCGTGTTGCTGCTGCGTCGAAGGGCAGGCGAGGGGCGGCCGTCGTGAGAACAGGACCTGCGTGTGCAAGGGGGCGAGGTGTGAGCGAAACCCGGACCTCGACGATTTGGCCCCACCGAGGTCGCGCGTGCCCTGTCCAAGCGGAGCGCTCGCCGCTGGGGCCGGACTTTGGTTGACCGGCCCACGCCGCAGCTTTTTGCGCCGGGGGCCGACGCCGTCTTCCGTCTGGCGCTTTTGATCCTGGTCGGCGGGCTGGCGGGGCTCTTGCTCGTTACCTCGGGTGTGTCGCGATCGAATTACGTGACCCGGGTCGGCGTGGCGCTCGAACAGCCCGTGCCGTTCAGCCACAAGCATCACGCGGGCGAACTTGGACTCGACTGCCGCTACTGTCACCAGCAGGTCGAGACCCTCGCCACGGCCGGCATCCCTCCGACCTGGACCTGTATGACCTGCCATTCGCAGATCTGGACGGGGTCGCCGATGCTGGCACCGGTGCGCGACAGCCTAGCCAAAAACGTGCCGCTGCAATGGGTGCGGCTCAATCGGCTTCCGAGCTATGTCTACTTCAACCATTCGATCCACATCACCAAAGGGGTGGGCTGCTCGACCTGTCACGGCGCGGTCGACGCCATGCAACTCACCTACAAGGCCAATGCGTTTGAGATGCAATTCTGCGTGAATTGCCATCGCCACCCGGAAGATTTTTTGCGCTCGCAACAACAGGTCTGGAACATGGATTGGACTCCGCCCGCCGACCAAGCGACGCTCGGGCCGAGACTCGTGGCCGACTACCACATCGGGACGGCCGCGCGGCTGACCGATTGTTCGATCTGCCATCGCTGATGAGCGCCCCTCCGCATGACATCGCCGAGCTTCGGGCGCGCCTTCAGGGTGGCGAGGGTCCCGTGCTGTGGCGCAGTCTGGACGCTGTGGCGGACACGCCCGCCTTCCGGCATTTCGTGGAAGCCGAGTTTCCCGCCGCATCGCGGTTGGCCGATGGACCGGACCGCCGGCATTTCCTCCGCCTGATGGCGGCCTCCTTCGCCATGGCGGGGCTTGCGGCCTGCGACGCACCGGACGGGCGCGGCAAGGAAGTGCCCTATGTCCGCAATCCCGAGCGCATCGAGCCCGGCGTGCCCCTGGTCTACGCCTCCTCGGCGGTGCTCGATGGAATCGCCAACGGCATTCTGGTCACCACCCGCAACGGCCGCCCGCTGAAGATCGAGGGCAATGCCGACCACCCCTGGAGCCGGGGCGGGACGGACGCCTTCGGCCAAGCCTCCATCCTCGACCTTTACGACCCCGCGCGCTCGCAAACCGTACGGTATCTGAACCGGGTCAGCACCTGGCAGGCTTTTCGTGGCGCCATGACGGGCCAGTTCGCGGCCCTGCGGGCCGACCAGGGCCAGGGCCTGCGCGTGCTGACCGGCCCCCTGACGTCACCCTCTTTCCTGGCCCAGATGGACCGGGTCCGGCAGGATTTCCCGAACCTGCATTGGCATGTGCATGCCCCGGTAGGCCGGTCGTGCACCTACGAGGCCACGCGCCGTATGTTCGGCCGGCCGCTCGAGACGCGCTGGGCCTTCGACAAGGCGCGCGTCGTGGTGTCGATCGGCGGCGATTTCCTCGATCCCGGGCCCCAGCAGATCGGCTTCTCGCGGGCCTTCATGGACGCACGACGCGCCGAAGCCGGGCAGGGGCGCCTGCTCGAACTTCATTCGGCCGCCGCCACCCCGAACCTCACCAGTGCCAAGGCGGACCGGCATATCGTCGTGGCTCCGGCCGAGCTCGAAGCGCTCGTCGCGGCCTTGCGGGCCGAAGTCGATACGCCCACTGCCGTGGCCGGCGATCCGCGTGCGGCTTGGCTGAAAAGCGCTGGAACGGCACTGCGCGCCGCCAAGGGTCAAAGCATCATCGTCACCAGCGCCAACCAGCCGGTCGCGGTGCAGGAGGCGGTGCACCGTTTGAACGCGGCGCTCGGCAACATCGGGCAGACCGTCACCTTCACGCAGCCCTTGTTGCGGCAGGCCGAGACCATCGAGGCCCTCGTCGAGGCCATGGCGCAGGGCCAGGTGTCGGCGCTCGTCATGATCGACACCAATCCCGCCTACTCGACCCCTGCCGAACTCGGCTTTGTGGACGCGTTGAGCCGGGTGAAGCTCAAGCTCCATGCGGGCTCGATGGTCGATGAGACCGCGGCCCACGCCGACTGGCACGTTCCGTTGGCCCATCCCCTCGAGTCCTGGGGCGATGCGCGGGCGTTCGACGGCACGGTGAGCCTGATCCAGCCCATGATCGCGCCCCTCTACAATGGGCGCAGCGGCCCCGAGATCATGGCCATGCTGACCGAGGCCGAACCGCGTGACGGCCTCGCGCTTTTGAAGGCCCAATGGCTGGGGGAGGGAGACGGTAAGCTTTCCGATTCTGTCTGGCGGCAGGCCCTGATCGACGGCTATGTCCGCGATAGTTCGTTCGCTCTCGAGACCGTGCAGCCTTCGTTTGAGGCTCCGGCATCATCGCCCGACCCGGCATCGTCACCAACCGGTCTCACCCTTCTGTTCCGGCCCGATCCAACCGTTTGGGACGGCCGCTTCGCCGACAATGGCTGGCTGCAGGAACTGCCAAAGCCCCTGACCAAGATCGTCTGGGACAATCCGATCGCGGTCGGTCCCGCGCTGGCCGAACGCGAGAAGCTGGCGCAGGGCGACCTCGTCCGCATCACGCTCGACCAACGTTCGCTCGAAGGGCCGGTCTGGATTTTGCCCGGGCAGGCGCCCGACACCGTCACCTTGTCGCTCGGTTATGGGCGCCGTGTGCCCGACGCCCTGTCGGCAGGCCTCGGCTATGATGCCTTCGCACTGATCGGAAAGGATGGCGTGTCGCAAGCCGGAGGCGCCACGTTGACCAAGCTCGGCCGCGCGGTCCGGTTCGCCACGACCCAGGACCATTCCACCCTGGAAGGCCACGATCTCATCCGAGTCCAGGCGGTCGGGGCTCCAGGATTCGCGGGACGCAACGAGTCGATGCCGACCCTCTATCCACCGCAGGGAGCAAAACCCAAGGACGATGACGGCCGTGCCTGGGGCATGGTGATCGACGAGGATTCCTGCATCGGCTGCAATGCCTGCGTGGTGGCCTGCCAGTCCGAGAACAATATCCCGATCGTGGGGCGCGACCAGGTGGCGGTCGGCCGCGAAATGCACTGGCTGCGCATCGACCGCTACTATTCGGGGCTCAAGGGGAGCCCGGGCCTCGACGATCCGGACACGCATTTCCAGCCCGTCCCCTGCATGCATTGCGAGGATGCGCCCTGCGAGGTCGGCTGTCCGGTGGAGGCCACCTTACACGACCACGAGGGCCTGAACCTCATGGTCTACAACCGCTGCGTCGGTACGCGCGCGTGTTCGGGCTACTGCCCCTACAAAGTGCGGCACTTCAACTACCTGGATTACACGGACCCAGCCCCCGCTCTGCAGCAGCAACGCAATCCGGACGTCACGGTCCGCTCCAAGGGCGTGATGGAAAAATGCACTTATTGCGTGCAGCGGATCGCTCAGGCCCGCATCGTTTCCGACGAGACCAATGCGCCGATCCCGGACGGCGCGGTGCAGACGGCTTGCCAGGGCGCCTGCCCGACCCGTGCCATCACGTTCGGCGATCTCCACGATGGGGCCAGTGCCGTGGCGGCGGCGCGCCAGGACCCGCGGAACTATGCGCTGCTGGGCGAACTGAACCTCAAGCCCCGCACCACCTATCTCGCAGAGCGCGGCCCGGCGGCGGGGCGCCCCGATCCCGTCAATCCGGAGGGATCGCATGGCGAGTGACCTCGTCCGGCCCGTGAGCCCGTTCATCGGGCTCGAGCAAACCCCGACCACGATCAGCCGGACGGTTGCCGATGTCGCGTTCCGGCATCCCCTCGGCTGGCCCTGGTGGATCGCCTTTGCGGTCGCGCTCAGTCTCACGGGCGTGTTCGCGCTCGCGATCCTGCTGCTGCTCGTCGAAGGAGTCGGCCTGTGGGGCAACAACGTGCCCGTGACCTGGGCGCTCGACATCGTCAGTTACGACTGGTGGATCGGCATCGCCAGCGGGGCTTTGCTGATTTCCGCGACCTTCCTGCTGATGGGCGCGGAGTGGCGCGGCGCCATCAATCGAATGACCGAAACCGGTGCGCTGCTCGCCGCGGCGGCGGCCGGCCTCTATCCGATCATCCATCTCGGCCGGCCCTGGTATTTCTACTGGAACCTGCCCTATCCCAACACCTTCCTGCTGTGGCCGCAAGTTCGCTCGCCCTTGTTCTGGGACGCTGTCGACATCGTGAGTTTCCTCGGGGTCGCGTTCAGCCTGTGGTCGATCGGGCTGCTGCCGGACCTCGCAACCCTTCGGGACCGCGCGATCGAGTCGATGCGGGCCAACGACGGCCGCGGCCGATTGCGGGCGCAGATCTATGGCGTCCTGGCGCTTGGCTGGCGCGGGTCCGCGTTCCACTGGCATCGCTGGCTGCAGGCCTACCGCATCGTCGCCCTGCTCGGCATCGTGCTCGTCGTTTCGTTGCAGACCGGCGCCGCCGTGATGTTCGCGGGCTCGATCGAACCTGGCTGGCACGACACCTTGCTGCCGGTCGCCTTCCTGGCGGGCGCCCTCTACGCGGGCGTCGCCTTCATGGCGGTGGCGGCGGTCGTGCTTCGCTTCGCGTTTGGCCTGCGGGCGCTCGTGACGACCCGGCATTTCGAGGTTATCGCCGTGCTGATGCTCGGCCTCGGGCTCATCAACCTCTACTGTTACGCGGCCGAATTCTTCGCGACCCTGACGGGCGGCACCAGCTACGACGCGGCCGTGCTGGCGCGTCGTTTCGTCGGCCCGCACGCCTGGGCGCTGTGGACGATCGTGATCTGCGCCCTGCTGCCAGTTCAGATCTTCTGGTTTCCGGCGGCTCGGCGCTCGGCCCTGGCCCTCGTGCTCGTGGGCCTGCTCGTCTCGGTCGGCCAGTACGCCGATCACTTCATGGTGATCGTGGTGACGCTGCAGCAGGATTTCCTCCCTTCCGCGGCCCACGATTACAGCGTCGACATTTGGGAGATCCTGACCCTTTCGGGATCCGTCGGCCTGTTCTTCACCCTGGCCTTGCTGGCGCTCCGCTATGTTCCGCTCGTGTCGGCGGTCGATCTCAAGCGCTTGGCCGCCTCGCGCGAGGAGCGTCCAAATGGCCTCTGAGCACGGCAAACTGGCGGATGCGCCGCTGTTTGGCATCAGCGCCGAATTCCGCTCCGCGCAAGGCCTGCTCGACGGCGTGCGCCTGCTGCGGCCGGCGGCGTTCGGAACGCTCGAGGCCTATTCTCCGGTCCCCGTGCCTGGCCTGAGCCGGTTACTCGGTGGCCGGGGCTCGCTCGCCCCGATGGCGGTCGCGGGTGTCGTTCTCGGCTTTGCGGCCATGATGGGAATGTGCATCTACGCCACGGCCTATGATTATGTGTTCGATATCGGCGGCCGCCCGCTCGTGAGCTGGCCCGCTTTCGTGGTGCCGAGCGTCTCCTTCGCTATGCTGGCCGGCGCGCTCGCGGTCTATCTCGCCATGCTGGTCACGAACCGTTTGCCCCGGC
Organism: uncultured Lichenihabitans sp.; assembly: GCA_964245915.1. GTDB lineage: Bacteria > Pseudomonadota > Alphaproteobacteria > Rhizobiales > Beijerinckiaceae > Lichenihabitans. Next base: position 9,405 of record CAXTOT010000120.1, read on the forward strand.
TCAACCATCCGGCCTTCAACATTCCCAATTTCACGCGGGTCAGCCAGGACCGGTTTTTTCTGACCATCGCGCCAGACGAGCAGCCGCTCGACATGGGCGCCATCGAACGGGCCCTGGGAACCCTGGCCGAGCGGCCCATCATCGCGCGCGTGCCGCGATGAGAAAGGGGCTCGCGATTGCTTGCGCGATGGCATTCTTGGCGGTCGCAGGTTGCGATCGGGCCAACATGGTGCAGCAGCCCAAGTCCCAGGTGTGGGATCGCAACCCGTTCTTCGCCGATCAATCGACCATGCGTCCACCGGTGTCCGGAACCCAGCCGCGCCGCGAACCCAACCTGCCGGTTGCGCAACCGGCTTCGGTCACGCCCGCTTTGCTGGCCCGCGGCCGGGAGCGCTTCGACATCTTCTGCTCGCCCTGCCATGGCGCTTCGGGCGACGGCCAGGGCATGATCGTGCAGCGTGGCTTCCCGCCACCCCCGCGCCTGGACAACGAAGCCTTGGTCAAGTCGAAGGCCGGCTTCTTCTACGATGTCATCACTAACGGCCATGGCGTGATGTACAGCTACGCGGATCGCGTCCCGCCCGCCGATCGCTGGGCCATCATCGCCTATATCCGGGCCTTGCAGCTCAGCCAGCATGCCACCGTCGCGGCTCTGCCCGCAGAGGATCGCACGGCCCTGGAGCGTCTGCGGTGATACGCTCGCCCATGCTCATTCTCCTGGTCGGGGTCGCGGGCCTGCTTGGGCTCGGGGCCGCCGCATGGGGAGGCGTCGACGCGCTGCCCTCCTATCGGGCGGCCTGGCTCTTCGTGCTCGCAGTGCCCGTGGGGGCGCTGCCGCTCGCGATGCTGCACGATTTGTTCGCGCGTCCGCAGACGCCTCTGTCGGCCACGCTGCGGCGGCTTCTCGTCGTCATGCCGGTCGCGGCCGTTTTGGCGATCCCGCTGCTCGCCGATCTCAGCGGGCTCGACCCCAGCCCGCCCGCCGAGGGGTTTGGTGGCTTATGGAATGCTCCCGCCATGGTGCTGGGACGCAGCATCGTGGTTCTGGCGATTTGGCTCGCGCTCGCGCTGGCGTTCCGCCAAAGCCCGAGCGTCTCCGCCTCCCCGGGACGGCAGAAGCTGGCCGGCCTCGGCCTGGGGCTGCATCTCGTGCTGGGCACGCTGGCCGCCTCCGACTGGGTCGGGCTCATCGATCCTGGTTTGAATTCCTCGGCGCTCGGGCTTCTCGTGCTCGCGGCGCAGAGCGGGATCGCGCTGTCGGTGGCCGGGCTGATCATGTCGCGCCTGCCCGTCCCGCTTCCACACGATCTTGCGCCCATCATGCTGATCCTACTGGGGGCCTGGCTGTTTCTGCAATTCACGCAATATCTCGTGGTCTGGTCCGCCAACCTGCCGGCCGAGATCCTTTGGTACATCCATCGCAGCAATCCGTTCGGCGAGGCCGTCGCGATCCTGGCGTTCGTCGTGTTTCTGCTCGTGACCATCATCCTGCTGTGGCGTCCGGGCGTACGCGCCTGCGCGGTGGCGGCGGGGCTGATCCTCTTTGTCCATTTCGTCGAAATGTTCTGGCTGATCGTTCCCGCGCATCGCGGAACCTTCAGCCTGACCTTGGCCGATCTCTTGGCCAGCATCGGGCTTTTGGGCGTCGCGACGGGGGCTTGGCTGTTCCTATCGAAATCGACGCGGACGGCGGGAGGGCTCCATGGCTCGACCTGATCGCACGCCGCACGGCCGCGGCGGCCGGCTTCGTCTGATGGCGGGATTCTCGATTGTCATGGGGGGCATCGCGTTTCTGCTGGCCGCGCAATCGCGCCCCGTCGGACGCGAGGAGGTCGACCACCGGGCCGAAGCGCCCCCCAGCCCCCAGGCGCTGCATGACGGCTTCGAACCCCAGGACGCCAACGCCCGCTCGATCGGCACGGTGATGGCGGTCGGCGCCGCCGCCATTGCGGCTTCGATCGCCGGGCTCTTCCTTCTACTCGGGGTGTTTCACGCGCGCGATGCGAGGACGCCACCTCTGACGGCCCAGCAGGGCGCACAGATCGCGCCACCAGGGCCACCGCTGCAAAGCAGTCCCCTATACGACATCGCCAGCTTGCGAAACCGCGAGAACGGCTTGCTGCAAGGCTATCGTTGGCTCTCGCCCGACCATGCCACCGCGCAGATCCCGATCGAGCGCGCCATGGCGCTCACGGTGGGCAAACCCTTGGATCCCGCGCCGTGACCCGCTCGGAGCAAAACCGATGAACGGCGGCGGCAACCCGCTCGATATCTGGCCCGCGGCTGCCTCGGCCAGCGCGGTGGAGAGCGATCATCTGATCTGGATCTTCACGCTCGTCATCCTGTTCCTGACGGTGCCGATCTTCGTGGCCATCACCTATTTCGCCTTCCGCTACCAGCAAGGCCGGAAAGTCGATCGCGGCAATGACGAGAGCCGCAGCAACCTCATCGAACTGTCGTGGATGATCATCCCGTTCCTGGTCACGCTGGTGTTCTTCTTCTGGGGAGCGCGCCTCTTCGACGAGCATCGCCACGCCCCACCGGGCGCCATGACCATCAATGCCATCGGCCGGCAATGGATGTGGAAATTCCAATATCCCGGCGGCCAGTCCGAGATCGACAACCTGCATGTCCCCACCGGCCAGCCCGTGGTGATCCGCATGATCTCGCAGGATGTCATCCACGCGCTCTACATTCCGGCGCTGCGCATCCAGAACGAGGTGCTGCCGGATCGCTATACCGAACTGTGGTTCAAGGCCGACCGGCCGGGCAGCTATCATCTGTTCTGCTCGGAATATTGCGGAACCGATCATTCCGTGATGGACGGCATGTTGACCATCATGACGCCCGCCGACTACCAGGATTGGTTGAGCCATTCGGGGTCCGACCAATCGCTCGCCGCGGCCGGCGAAGCCCTGTTCAGCTCCTATGGCTGCGCGGGATGCCACAAGGGCACCTCGACCGTCCGGGCCCCCTCATTGGCGGGCCTTGCCGGCAAGCCGGTACCGCTCGAGGCAGGCGGTACCCTCATCGCGGACGACAGCTACATCCGCGACAAGATCCTGATGCCCGACCGCAACAAGGTCGCGGGTTACAAACAGGTCATGCCGAGTTTTAAGGGCGTGATCGCGGAAGACGACCTCATCCGCCTGGTCGCCTACATCAAGTCCATGGGTGAAACGACGGGGGAAAGCCGATGACGTCCGCAACGCTCCGTGATCAGCTGCCCCCTCAGGCGACCCTCGATCGGCCGAACGACTATCTGCACGAGGCCCATACGCTGCGGTCCTGGTTGTTCACCACGGACCATAAACGGATCGGCGTGCTGTATCTGATCAGCATCACGGCTTTCTTCATTGTGGGCGCGATCGCGGCCGGTCTGGTCCGCCTCGCCCTGGTGGTGCCGGACGGGCAGATCTTCTCCAACGACACCTACAACAAGCTGTTCACCATCCATGGCGTCGTCATGGTGTGGTT
>CAXTOT010000121.1:0-12257 GCA_964245915.1 uncultured Lichenihabitans sp.
GCGCCAGCGGGTTCGTTCAATCCCCACGATTCCCGCTAATCTCATCCCGCTCTAGCTTGGATCAAGCGGCCTTGGTGGCCGGGTCTTTGGACGACAGCTGGAACTGCAGAACGTTGGCGGGTTGCGGCCGTCCGAAGTAATAGCCTTGCGCCTGATCACATCCGGCCGATTGAAGCTGCTCCACCTGCTCCAGCGTTTCCACGCCCTCGGCCGTGGTGGTCATGCCGAGGCTCGAGCCCAGGGCCGCGATGGACCGCACGATCTTCACGCAATCAGGCCGCGTCGAGAGTTCGCGCACGAAACTCTGGTCGATCTTGATCTTGTCGAAGGGGAAGCTCCGCAGATAACTCAGCGACGAATAGCCGGTGCCAAAATCGTCCATCGCGATGCGGATCCCGAGCGTGCGGAATTCGTGCAGGACCGACAACGTGGCCTCGTTGTCGTTCAACAGCACGGATTCGGTGATTTCGAGTTCGAGACGGCGCGCCGGCAGCCCCGAGCGGACCAGCGCCTGAAGCACGGTGTCCACGATGTCGCGGTTCTTGAACTGCGCGGGCGAAAGGTTCACCGAAACCGAGAGGCCGTCGGGCCAGGTCATGGCTTTCGCGCAGGCCTCGCGCATGACCCAATCGCCCAATTGCCCGATCACGCCAATGTCCTCGGCGACCGGAATGAACTCTCCGGGAGAGACCATGCCCCTTACGGGATGGCGCCAACGCGCGAGCGCCTCGAAGCCGGTGATCGCGATTGGATGCATGCTGACGATGGGCTGGAAGTAGACCTCGAACTCTCCTTTGACGAGCGCCTGCCTGAGGTCGGCTTCGAGCGCTCGGCGCGCCTTCAGCTCGCTGTCCATGTCGGCCTGGAAGACGCGGAAGGTTTTACGCCCGTCGGACTTTGCCCGATACAGCGCCAAATCGGCTTGTTTCATCAGGTCGTTGATCTCCGACGAGTGATCGGGCGCGATCGAGATCCCGATGCTGGCGCCGACCACCACTTCGACGCCGTCGATCTGGAAGGGAGCGGCCAGTAGCTCGATGACCCGAGTCGCCATGTCGGCAACCTGGTCGGCCGCATGCTCGTCGACCTGGAGGATCGCAAACTCGTCGCCGCCAAGCCGAGCCACGGTGTCCGAGTCGCGAACATGCTCCTTCAGCCGCAGCGCCACCTTGCGGAGCAGCGCGTCGCCCACGGGATGCCCCAAGGTGTCGTTGATGTATTTGAACCCGTCCAGGTCCACATAGTAGATCACCACCTTGCCGTCGGTGTCCTCGATGCGGGCCAGGGCCGCCTCTAGGCGCGAGTGGAAGAAGGCCCGGTTGGCGAGCCCCGTCAGCCCGTCGTGATGGGCCATGAAGGCGATCTGGGCTTCCGCGCGACGCCGGTTGGAGATGTCCTCGTAGGTCGCCACCCATCCGCCCTCGGGCATGGGCTGCAACGAAACCGAAATCGCCTGCTCCTCCACCTCGTGCACGAAGGTGACCTGGCTCTTGGCCGGCAAAGCCGCCTCTTGGCGCGCCACGATCTCCCGTAGGGTCCGGTTGGCCGACCCGATGAGGTCGGCGAACGGCATGCCGGGAAGCGGCGTTATCTCGATCGAAAACAACTCCGCGAACCGCTGGTTGAACACGACGAGGCGTTCCGACGAATCCACCATGCAGAGCGCGTGCGACATGTTGTTGAGGGCGGCATCGAAGCGGCGGTTCTGCACGCCGAGTTCCCGGTCCCGGCGCTGCAGGATTTCATTGCGGCCCTGAAGTTCGGCGTTGATCACCGAAATGTCGCGGTTCGCCACCTCCAGATCCGAGGAGGTGAGCCGAAGGCTGTCGGCCAACAGCGCCAGCTTGCCATGCGCGCGCGCCAGCATTTGATTGTGCCATCCGAGCAGGCCGAGAAGCAGCATGCCGAGAAGGAAGAGGCCTGCCGCGATGGACGAGAAGACCCAGTGCAGCCCGATCAGCTCGTGCTGGTCCGCCACCACGCGGTCGCCGCCGAGGCGATTGGCTGCGGCAGCAAGTTCCAGAAGGGGGGTGTCGAGCGGCGACAGCAGCGCGATCACCTTCAGCGGGACGCCCGGCTCCTTGTAGTGCTCGATCAGGGGCTGGGCTTCGCCGACGACCTTGCCGAGCCGATCGATCAGCGCCCTTCGTTCCGGCGCTGATCGGACGAAGTCGCCGAATTCGCCGTTGTCCATGGTGCCCAATCGACTGTTCACGATGTCCAGTCTGAGTTGCACCTCGTCGGCATCGACCGGCGCCCCGGCGACGCTCGCCATGGCCACGGTTTCTTCCAGCCGCATATATTCGTTTACGGCCTGGCTCGCGATCCACATCAGGTTGTAGCGCGATAGCTGCTTCAACGCCTTCTGGCGTTCCACCACCAGGGCGGATGTGTAAAGGGCGGCGATGATCATCCCGCACATGGCTGTAAACAGCACAATCTTGAAGGCACGAAGAGACAAAGCGGCCCTTCTCCTTTCCTTCAGGTTGCGAGGCGCGGCCTCAGCATCGCAACCAAATGTCAGGAAAGAGTTAGTTTCCGCGAATAGCTTGCCGAATTTCCTCCGTGCTCGCTTACCTCTACGGACTCGACCCAGGCCCGGCCGCCCGTTTGCTCGCGGATGATGGCGTCCACTGTGTCGAAGGTTTGCTGTGCAGTGGCCTCGCAGCCCACCGCGGGCAGCACACGAAGCACCGCGAGCCCATCGCGTTCCAGGGCTTGGAATTTGGACAATTCAGGATCGTCCGCCGCCACCAGCACGGTATGGTCGTACATGTCGTGCAGCCAGGCTTTCACCTTCTTCAAGTCGCCGAAATCGACACACCAATTGCGCTCGTCGAGCCGCGAGGCTCCGAAGGTGAACTTGAACGCCAGGGCATAACCGTGGACGAAGCGGCAGTGCGAGTGGTCGGCCCTCCACTGACGGAAACAGCACGACAGGCCTTCGTTGTGATCGTAGGTCTTCGTCGAACGGAAAACCGCATCGGGGCGATCCATGCTGAACGGCTCGCCCTCGCCCCGCTGGTGCATCGTCCTGCTCCCGATCAAGCGAGGTTGCGCTCGAGCGAGGCACATTCCTGCAGGAACTCCGCCCGCAGTTGCGGCTGGGATCCCATGTCGCCGTAAAAGCTGCTGTTGATCATGCGAGAGGAGCGTGACGCCTTCACGCCGCGGTGCGTTTTGCACATGTGGACGGCGCTAATCCGCACCGCGAGTCCGCGCGGCTTGGTGGCCTCCACGATATAGCGCTCGATCTGCTTGACCAGCTCTTCCTGGATCTGCAGGCGCGCCGCGAAATGCTCGACGATCCGGTCATATTTGGACAGACCAATGATCTTGCCATCGGCCGATGGCAGGATACCGATGATCACATGGCCGAAGATCGGCATCAGATGATGCGCGCAGGTCGAGCGTAGCTCGATCGGACCGGTCACGATCAGCTGTTCGTATTGCTCGACATTGTCGAAGTCGGTGATCCGCGGCGGCGACGAATAGCGACCGCGCAGCGTTTCCTCGACAAACATCTTGGCCACCCGCATCGGCGTGTCGCGGGTGTTATGGTCGCGCTCATGATCGATGAACAGGATATCGAAGAGCTCTTCGATCTTCCGCGCTGCCGCGAGTTTCATGCTCTCGCGGTCGATCTCGTTGACCAGTCCGTGCACCGGCTCGTTGCCCAGACTTGCAATTCTGATCGGCCTGACTAACCCGTTCATTCCCCGCCTCCGCAACCGTTCTGGGCTGACCTTACGTCAAATCTTAATAAAATGTAACCGAACCCACTGTTAACGTTAACCGCAGCGCCGGCCGTTTTGCGGCCTGCCCAGCGGCTTTTAAAGGCGATGTTATAGAAAGACATGCTTCACTGCCGCCCGAACAAGTTCGGGAGTAAAGCCATGAAATCGACTACTTTGACCTGGTTGGCCCGCCTGGGAGCGCTTTGCCTTGGGGCGTTGACGGCTGTTCCACTCGGCGCAGCCACGCTGGCAACCCCGACGGGGAAAACCATTCTGACCGTTTCTGGAGCAATTACAGAGTCCAACGATAATGGAGCCGCAAAGTTCGACCGCGACATGCTCGAGAAGCTCGGCATGGTCAAAGTGGAAACTAAGACACCCTGGTATGACGGCGTGATGTCGTTCGAAGGTGTGCCGCTCGACAAGCTCATGGCTGTAGTCGGCGCCAAGGGTCATACCGTCCAAGCTCTGGCGCTCAATGATTATTCGACCGAGATCCCGATCGACGACTTCGCCAAATACCACACGATCTTGGCGCTGAAGCGAAACGGCGAGTACATGCCGGTGCGCGACAAAGGCCCCCTGTTCGTCATTTACCCCTACGACAGCAATCCCGACCTCAAGAGCCAGACCTACTATGCTCGGTCGGCTTGGCAGGTGGCCAAGTTCATCATCAAGTAGGTCGGCCGGGACCGCGCGGCGGGTCTGAGCCGGGCTCCATGGCTGGACCTGGTAGGCGAGATCGAGCGCGATAAAGGAGGCGTTCGGTATCTTGCCCGGGCCGAACCTCCTCGGATCCTCACTCCGCGATTTCATCTGAAGCGGTCCTGCTCTAGGGTCCTGACCGACCTGTCCCTAGAAAGCCGCTTCATGTCGATGTCCGCCGGATCAACCGCCGACTATCTCGTCGATCGTCGCCGCATGCGACGAAAACTCCTTTTCTGGCGCGCCGCGGCCTTCGTGGTCGTCGGCTTGGCGATCCTCGCTTTCGCCATCGAGGTGGCGTCGCGTCACGGGGCCGGCACGCTCGTCCCCCATATCGCCCGGCTCAAGATTCAGGGCGTCATCACGGGCGATGAAGACACCATCAAGCTGCTGTCCGACATCGAGAAATCGCCGGCCGCGGCGTTGATCTTGTCGCTTCAAAGCCCCGGCGGCACCACGGTCGGCTCCGAACGCCTGTACGACGCCATCCGCAGAGTCGCGGCCAAGAAGCCCGTCGTCGCCATGGTCGACGATATGGCGGCCTCCGGAGCCTACATTGCGGCCCTTGGGGCGGACCGCATCGTGGCACGGGGCAATTCGCTGGTCGGCTCCATCGGGGTGCTGTTCGAGTTCCCCAACGTCTCGGGCCTGCTCGACAAGATCGGTGTCAAGGTCGAAACCGTGAAATCGGCGCCGTTGAAAGCCTCGCCCAACGGCTTCGAACCCACTAGCGAGGCGGCCCGCGCCGCGCTCGCGGCCCTGGTGTCGGACAGTTTCGACTGGTTCAAGGCCCTCGTGAAGGACCGGCGCGCCATGACGGATGCCGAACTCGCGGCGGTCGACGATGGTCGGGTGTTCACGGGTCGCCAGGGTTTGCCGCTCAAACTGATCGACCAGATCGGCACCCAAGAGGACGCGGTCGCGTGGCTCGAAAGTGACAAACACGTGGCAAAAGGACTACCGATTCGTGACTGGAAGGCTGGTCGCAGCCTGGAGCGACTAGGGCTTTTCGGTGCTGCGGCGACGGTCGCCGACGCGCTCGGCTGGCCCATGGCGGCGCGGTCGTTGCGCCAAATCTCACAAGCGGAACAGGCGCCGATGCTTGACGGTCTGGTCTCGCTTTGGCAGGGTAGCTCGGCTGACTAGACGGCTCGCTGACGCGACGATCAAGCCGTTGTCATGGCGGATCTGGGGCATCGGGTGATCAAGTCGGAACTTGTCCAGCGGATCGCTGAGAAGAACCCTCACCTCTATCAGCGAGACGTCGAGCGGATCGTCAACGCCATTTTGGACGAGATCACCAATGCGCTCGCGCGCGGCGATCGGGTCGAGCTGCGCGGGTTCGGGGCTTTCTCGATCAAACGGCGCGACGCGAGGCTCGGCCGCAACCCGCGTACCGGGGCTCACGTTGACGTGAACCAGAAGGCGGTGCCCTTCTTCAAGACCGGCAAGGAGATGCGCGAACGCCTCAACGAGGGGGCGTGATCGCCTCTCGCCCTCAGCAAAGTGTTGAAGCGCATGAAATCCATCCTGAAATGGCTGATCCTGGTGCCGCTCGCGATCATCGCGGTGGCGTTCGCGGTGGCCAATCGTCAGGCCGTGACGGTGTCGTTCGATCCGTTTTCGAGCGACGTTCCGGCGTTCGCGTTGAGTGGACCTTTGTTCGTGGTGATCATTCTCGTGGTAGTCACCGGTGTGGTGATCGGGGGCGCCGCGACCTGGATCGGCCAGGGCCGCCATCGCCGCCTCGCCCGCACCAGCAGACGCGAAGCCGATGAACTCCGGGCCGAGGTGGGGCGCCTCAAGACCGATCTCGAGGTCGCGTCGCGTCAGAACGATCGCGCCGGGTCTTATACCTCGCTGCCCGGCCAGAACGCCGCATGAGATCCAAACTGCTGCAAGCGGAAGGCTGATGCATGCGGGTCGTGACGGCGGGCGAAATCGACGACCTTCTCACCTTTCCAGCCTTGATCGATGGTTTGCATCAGGCTTTCGCAAGCTCTGGTCCCTCGCCCCAGCGTCATCACCACGCCATCGGCCGGGACCATGGCGGCCCGATCCATCTTCTGATGCCATGCTGGACGCCGGACGCACCCGCGCCAGGGAGTTTTCTCGGCACCAAGATCGTCAATGTGTTTCCGGACAATGGCGCCAAGGGTCTGCCGGCCGTCATGGGGACCTATCTGCTGTTCTCCGGCGAGACGGGTGAGCCGCTTGCCGCCGTGGACGGAACGCGACTGACCCATTGGCGGACGGCCGCGGCCTCGGGCCTCGCGGCACGGTTCCTCGCAAGATCCGACGCGCGCCATCTGTTGATGGTGGGATCGGGCGCGCTCGCGCCCTTCCTGGTGCGGGCGCATGCGGCCGTGCGGCCCTTGGACGAGATCACGATCTGGAACCGCAACCCGGCCGGGGCCGAACGCTTGGCCGAGGCGCTCGCCGATCCGCGCTGGACCGTGACGGTCGCGAACGAGCTCGCCTCCGCAGTGGAGGCGGCCGATATCGTTTCCTGCGCGACGCTCTCGACCACCCGCCTGATTCAGGGCGCCTGGCTGCGGCCCGGCACGCATGTCGACCTCGTGGGTGCCTTCACGATGGGCATGCGCGAAGCCGACGACGAGGCGGTCCGCCGCGCCCGCGTGTTCATCGACACGCCCGCGGCCCTGACCGAGGGCGGCGACGTCGCACTGGCGATCCAGAGCGGCGCCATCCTGGCCCACGATGTCGTGGGCACGCTCGCGGATCTCTGCGGCGGCGCGGTGGCGGGACGGACCACGTCCGACGAGATCACCCTGTTCAAATCCGTCGGTGCCGCCCTGGAGGACCTGGCGGCCGCCGTGCTCATCTGGCGCCGACTTAGCGCATCTGCGTGACTGAGGGGCCGGTCCTGGCCGGGACCTCGCCGACCATGCGGCGGGGTCGAATGGGGCCGGTCTGGCTCACGGTCGGGATACTGCTCGCGGCTGGCATCATGGCCTTGTCGTGCGCCTTCCATATGGCGGGCTGGACCTCGGCCGAACGGACAGGGGAGGTGGTCTATCTCGTGCCCGGCAGTCCCGGAAGTTGGGTCGCGGCGCGGATCGTCCCGATCCTGACGCTTCTTGGCGGGGGCGCGATCGTTTTTGCCACGATGTTGCTTCTGACCGCTTGGCTGCTCGCGGCAGGCCTGGCCCCGCCCCGCCACTCTGGGGCGACGGCGAGCCCGGCGCCGCGTCGTCGCCGTTTGAGCTTCGCCCGGATCGGCCCGGTCTTGCTCGTCGTGGTGCTCATGACGTTCCCGGTGCGCTGGTATGCTTACGTCAGCAACATCAATGATCCATTCGATGAGGTCGGGATCGCGCTCAACAACCGCGCTCCGGCGCCGGCCCGAGATTGGGGCTGCGCTCGACTCAAGGCGACCTTCGGGACGAAGACGCTGCCGCCGTTCGGCTGCGGCAGGTCGGACGCCCCCGGCCAATGGCGGTGAGCCTAGCGCGACAGCCTTGGAGCGAGACGGAATGGAACACGAAAAGAAGATCGAGGTCAGCGCCGCCAGGGTCGAGGACAGCGCCGACCGCCGCACCGTTCTGGCCGCCAACCGCACCGTCTTTGCCGCCGAACGAACCTATGCGGCCTGGGTCAGGACCGCCCTCGTGTCCCTGGCGAGCGGCGTCGGCGCCAAGGCGACGCTGGGCAATGTCGTGCCCGATTGGGTGGTGATCTCGGCTGGCACCGTGCTGGTCCTGTTCTCCATCTTCTGCTTCGGGGCAGCGGTCTGGCGCGGGGTCGACACGGGGGACTCACCGCCCAATCCAGACGTCCGTCTTCTCCCCCGCGCGCTGTTGATCGCCGTGAACGCCTTTCTCGGGCTGGTGGCGGTCTTCGCGCTATTCGGGGTCTGGTTCGGCAGGACCGGCGGGCATTGAGACTAGCTCGGCTTGGATGGAGATGTCCTTCCTCCGCCTTGTAATACTGGCTGGCCAGCAGCCAGCCTTTCAAAGGCCGCAGCGGTCCATCGTTTCAAACCCGAAAACCTGGACAGCCAGGATCCAAGACGAGGGATGCGAAGTCCTCGGCTTTGGTGCAAAATGCGCCACAATGCGTCTCGTGTGACCGGCCCGGGCCGAGTGATCTGGAGTGCTTGATGGTCTTTTCCCAGCGTTTCGACGGTCAGCGGGCCATAATCACGGGCGGCGCGGCCGGGATCGGCCTTGCGGTCGCGACCCGCATCGTCGAGGAGGGCGGGCGCGTCTGCCTGTGGGATCGCGATCAGGCCGCCATCGACACCGCAACAGCAAGCCTCGGCGAGCGGGCGACTGGCAGCGCCATCGATGTTTCGGTCTGGGCCGAGGTAGAGGGCGCGGCCACCGAGGCTCGCGCCAGCCTCGGCGGCATCGATGTTTTGGTCTGCAGCGCCGGCATCACGGGCCCGAACACCGCCACCTGGGACTACCCGGTCGAGGCCTGGCTCAAGGTGATGGACGTCAACCTCAACGGCCTGTTCTACTGCAACAAGGCGGTGGTGCCCGGCATGCGCGAGGCGGGCTATGGCCGCATCGTCAACATCGCTTCGATCGCGGGCAAGGAGGGCAATCCCAATGCGCCCGCCTATAGTGCCTCCAAGGCGGCCGTGATCGGGCTGACCAAATCGCTCGGCAAGGAGCTCGCCACCAGCGGCGTGACCGTGAACTGCGTGACCCCGGCGGCCGTGCGCACCGGCATTTTCGACCAGATGAGCCAGAGCCACATCGATTTCATGCTCTCTAAAATCCCGATCGGGCGGTTCGGCGCCGTGGACGAGGTGGCCTCGCTCGTCTGCTGGCTGGCCAGCCGCGAATGCTCCTTCTCGACGGGTGCCGTGTTCGACGTTTCGGGCGGCCGGGCCACCTACTAACGACCCCGGCCCAGAATCGCAGTCATCGACTGAATGAGGTTTGTTTGCGCGTTTCGCTGTTCATCGGCTGTTTCAACGACACGCTTTTCCCGCAGACCGGGCGCGCCGTGGTGGAGGTGCTGGAGCGGCTCGGCCACACGGTCGACTTCCCTATGGCCCAGACCTGCTGCGGCCAGATCCACAACAACAGCGGCTATGCGGACGAGGCGACCCTGCTCATGCGCCGCCAGCTCGACATTTTCGAAGAGGCCGAGGTGGTGGTGTGCCCGTCTTCCTCCTGCGTGGTCACGATCCGCACCGCCTATCCGCGGCTCGCGGCCGCGACCGGGGAACCCAAGCTGATCGCCAAGGCCACGGCGCTGGCGGAGAAGACGTTCGAATTCGCGGAATTTCTGGTGAAGAAGCTCGGCATCGAGGACGTCGGGGCCTACTACCCGCATCGGGTCACCTACCATCCCACCTGCAACAGCCTGCGCGGCCTGGAGCTCGGTGACGCTGCGATCCGGCTGCTCTCGCGGGTCCGCGGGCTCGACCTCGTGGAATTGCCGCGCGCCGCCGAATGCTGCGGTTTTGGGGGCACGTTCGCGATCAAGAATGCCGAGACCTCGATCGCCATGCTGACCGACAAATTGAGCGCCATCCGCGGCACTCAGGCGGAGGTCTGCACCGCGGTCGACAATTCCTGCCTCATGCATATCGCGGGCGGGCTGTCGCGCGAGCGTTCGGGGCGCCAGGCCCTGCATCTCGCGGAAATCCTGGCCTGCGTGGAAGGCGCGCGCGCATGAGCGAGGATGGACCCGGTATCCTGGTCGAACGCGCGTTTCCGGACGCCGCCCGCGACGCGCTGAAAAACAGCCAGCTCCGCCGCAACATCGGCAAGGCCACCAACACGATAAGGGCCAAACGCCAGGCCGTGGTGGCCGAACTGCCCGACTGGGAGGAACTCCGCGACGCCGGCTATGCCATCAAGCGCGAGACGCTGCGGGCGCTCGACACCCATCTTCTAAAATTGGAGGAAAGCGTCACGGCGGCCGGTGGGGTCGTGCATTGGGCCCGTGACGGCGCCGAAGCCAACAGGATCATGGGCGACATCTTGGCGGGGCATGGCGCTGAGGAAGTTCTCAAGATCAAGTCGCTGACCACGGACGAGATCGGGCTGAATTCGGCGCTGGCGGCGCGCGGCATCCGGGCCATCGAGACCGACCTCGCCGAGGTCATCGTCCAGCTCGGCCACGACCGCTCGTCCCATATTCTCGTGCCCGCCATCCACCGCAACCGCGCCGAAATTCGCGAGATTTTCATGCGCGAATTGCCCGGCAACGAGGACCTCAGCGACGACCCGAAGGCGCTCACGGCCGCGGCGCGCAAATATCTGCGGGAGAAGTTTTTGTCGGTGCCGTTCGCCATCAGCGGCGCCAATTTCGCCGTGGCCGAGACCGGCTCGGTGGCGATCTTTGAATCCGAGGGCAATGGGCGCATGTGCCTGACCCTGCCCCGCGTCCTGATCTCCGTGATGGGCATCGAAAAAGTGGTGCCGCGCTGGGACGACATGGCGGCCTTCCTGCAACTGCTGCCGCGCTCCTCCACGGCAGAGCCCATGAACCCCTATAATTCGGTGTGGTCCGGCACCCGGGCCGGCGAGGGCCCGTCGGAATTCCACCTGGTCCTGCTCGACAATGGCCGCAGCGACGTGCTGGCCGACCCGCCGGCGCGCGACACGCTGAATTGCATCCGCTGCTCGGCTTGCCTCAACATCTGCCCGGTCTATGAGCGCACCGGCGGGCGTGCCTACGGGTCCACCTATCCGGGGCCGATCGGCGCCATTTTGACCCCGCAACTGACGCATTCGCCGCAGGCCGAGACCCTGCCCTTCGCATCCTCGCTGTGCGGCGCCTGCTACGAGGTCTGCCCGGTCAAGATCGACATCCCGCGCATCCTGGTTCATCTGCGGGCGCGCGCCGTGAAAAACGCCGGGCTCAGCGGCGAGGGTGTCGTCATGGCCGCCATGGCGCGCGTGTTCGGCAAAGAACGGCTCTATGCCTTCGCGCAGAAGGCGGCCGCGATCGGGCAGGCGCCCTTCGTGCGCGACGGCATGATCCGCTCCCTTCCCGGCCCGCTCGCCGGATGGACCGCCATGCGGGATCTCGCGCCGGTCCCCAAACAATCGTTCCGGGCCTGGTGGGCGGAGCGCGGCAAGTGAGCGAGGCCCGCGAGGCCATTTTGGGCCGCATCCGCCATGCCCTCGCCGATGTGGTCGACGCGTCCAGCGAGCCCGTCGCGCCCCGTCGCTTCCGCACCCGGAGCGATGCCGACCGTGAGACGCTCGTGGCGGACTTCGTCGACCGGGCGAGCCGCTACAAGGTGCGCGTCGAGCGTGTGGCGCGGAGCCAAGCCCGCGCCACAGCGGCCCGCATCCTGGCAGAGCGAGGACACAGCCATCTCGTGGTCCCGGTCGATTTTCCCGAGGATCTCACGCCCGAGGGCTTCGACCTTTTGCGCGACGACGACCTCGAGCCCGGCGTGATCGCGGCCCGCGAGGCCGTGCTCACCACCTGCGCGTGCGCGATCGCGCAAACCGGCACGATCGTGCTCGACCACGGCCCCGGACAGGGGCGGCGCGTTCTGACCCTGCTACCCGACTATTATCTCTGCTTCGTCGACGCGGATGCGATCCTGGGCCTGGTTCCCGAAGCCGTCGCCCGCATGACCCCCTCGGTCAGCGCCGGCCGCCCCCTCACCTTCATCTCCGGCCCCTCGGCCACCTCCGACATCGAACTCAACCGTGTGGAGGGCGTCCACGGCCCGCGCACGCTGGATGTGATCGTGCTGGAGGACGCGTAGGCTTGGCGTATTCGGCTGCGGGCCCGGTCTACCCTTCTCCCCTTGCGGGACCGTTGCGTAATTGAGAGTTTTGGCATGACGCGGTGGATTGGAGGGTTAGT
>CAXTOT010000122.1:0-12181 GCA_964245915.1 uncultured Lichenihabitans sp.
GGTTTATCTGAAACTTGGTTCGTTGCAGGGGGCCGTCACGGCGGGCCCGTATAAGGGTTGGATCGAGATCGATTCCTACAGCTGGGGCTTTTCGGTCGCGGTGCAGACGACGGCAGGTGCGGCAGGCAACCGCGCGTCTTCAGGCAAGGTGACCCCGGGCGACGTCCACCTGGTGAAGCGTCAGGACGATACGACCACGCAGTTCATGCTGCAGTCGCTCGAAGGCAAGAATACGCCGGAGGCGCAACTCGCGGTCACCATCCAGGCTTCGGACGGCGCCCAAGCCAAATACATCGAATACGTCATGAAGAACGTGATCTGCACGTCCTTCACGACTTCCGGTCAGAGCTCCGGCGGTGAGCCGATGGAGAACATCGCGCTCAACTTCAGTCAGGTCAGCTTCAATCAGTTCCTGCGGGACGATACGAACGCGGAACGTGCGGTCCGCGGTGGTTACGACTTCACGACGGCCAAGAAGATCTGATCGTGCGCTTGCCGGGGTCGCGAATGCCGTCGATCCCGGTAACGCCCGGGATGACGACGGACGAGAGTGACCGTGGTCGGGGGATGCGGTTCGAATTCGGACCGAACTCACGTGGCCGATGAAGAACGTGTCGGCGACCGCGTCCGCTGATTGGCGAGCAAATGCGAGGTCGGATCGCACTTCGTCTGCGCCGAGCGTGGAGGCGCCCTTTCCGTGTGGCGAACGTTGATCCGCCCACCACACCGCCGATCTGTTTGCGGCGGACGAACATCACGGAATCGCGCTTATGACCGTTACGTTCCAGCGGCGCCTCCTCGTAGATGGAGCATCGCTGAAGCCAGGCGATCGCAGCGGTTGGGAAGCCGCCGTGATGTATAATCTGCGCGAGATCGCGCGGTCGAACACCGGGCTGTGTGTCCTCCATGAGCTGCATTGCCATGCCCAATTCGTCCGGATCGTTCCTTATCCTTCGACGGACAAGAACGCGGGGGCGCTCCCGACGAGCTTCGCGAACGCCGAATATCCGGCTCATCCGGTCCGGTATGGGGACGGCAGCAAGGCCGTGCCGGCTCAGGTTTCGACCGGTCTCGGGTCGGATGTGATACTCCAATACACTCCCTGGCGCTTCACATCTCGGCAGCACCATGCGGCGACGTTGCTGCACGAATTGCAGCATGCCTCCGAGGAGGTCGCCGGCAAGCTGTTCGCGAACCCGCTGGGCTGGTCCTTCGACACGGTGGCCGAGTTCGACGCCATCCTCGTCGAGAACATGTATCGGTCGGAGAAGGGGTATCCGATCCGGCGATCGCACAGGAACCTCACCGATGTTTTGAAAACTGACCGGATGGTGCCTGATGCTGGCTACGTCCGTCTTCTGCGCTCGTTTCGCGACAGGATGCCGCGTCTCGTCCAGCAACTCGGCGACGTCGACGTTCCCTTCAATCCCTTCCGCAAGGGGGCTGCAGGGTATGTCGGAGTTCAAGGTGACGTGCCGGGATCGACACGTTGGGGCTGATGCGCTCATCTCGCGACGGATAAAATCGTGGCGCGCAAACAGCGGGATCATCGGCGACCTGAGACTCTGGTTTCAGCATTGTTGGTGGGCGGGCGCAGGTCATTCTAGTCGAATCCGAGGGGAACAGCGCCGTGCGCGAGGATGTAGTTGTTGCCCGGTGTCCGGCGGTGACGGGAGACCGTGGGGTTGTCGTCCATCGCCTGGATCTCCCCCCGGCTGAAGGTCGGACGATCAGTGCTTCGGTGGCATGGCGAAGTTCGATCCGGGAACGCGTTCGCGCATGGGAAGCGCCGTGGCTACGAAGCGGAACGTGCCCGGGCCGAGATAGACGTCGGCCATGCAGGCGTTCTCACACTGGCCTGAGCAGGTATAGCCCTGCCACGGCACCACCTTCAGGCTGCCGCCTGCCGGAATGGACACGACAGCCTTGGGGGCGAGGACCGGCCGGCCCGGGATCGGGCAGGACGATACGGCGTTGAACTCGGTGTGCACCGCCGTCCAGCCGTCACGGTCCCGACGCTCGACGCCTATCGCCCGCGCGATCGTCACTGGAGCAGTTCCTCGGTTGGCGATGGTCAGACTGCCGGGTCGTGCTCCGCCTGCGAGCGTCAGGCTAGTCGGCGGCGCCGCCGCCGCGATCATCGTGGTGGCGAGCAGGATCACCGCCGCACGTCGAACATGGGCCACCCTGCCACCTCCTGCACATTGGGATTGAGGCTGGAGTTGTGCAGCAGATCGTTGCAGCTCATCGCCTGAGGTCGGCTCAGCACGTGCAGGAAGCGCGGGTCGGTGGGCGGACCGGCGAAGACATGGCCGACGTGGACGTAGGTGCCGCGCGGGATCGCCTTGGCGTGTTGGGTATTCTCGGGGAAGGCGCCGAAGTCCGCCTGCCAGGCCACGTTCCAGTAGAAGCCGCGAAGCATGTTGAGCGTGCCCTGGGGGTCCTGGGCGACCAGCACCGTGCAGAACATGAACTCCAGCTGTGCCTCGCGGAGATGATTGAAGTGCTTGGTGGTGTCGTTGTAATGCTCCCACATGAACACGTTTCTCGGTTGGTCGCTGTGGAACGCATCGACTGAAAGCGGCAACGGCTTGCCCGTCGGAACGGACGCCACGTAGGGGATGCCGGGGCCGCCAGTGCTCGGCTGGCCCTTGCCGTCGGCGGGGCTCGCGTAGAAAGGCTGGTTCGGACCCGTTGAATCGGCACAGGCCTGGAATGGCCGCGCCGGCGGACGCGAGCGCTGCACGAAGGTGCTGCCGTGCTCCTGCCTGGTGCCGCGATAGACCGCCCAGCTGTTGTCGCTCCATTCAGCCTGGACGAATCCGACCGTCCAACCGGCAGCCGATTGCTCCTCGTGCCTGCCGCCGAATGTGACCGTTCCGACGGCCTGGATGTCGCGGTCGATCGCGAAGCGGGCCAGGATCGGCGCCTCGATCGAAATGCTTGGGCGCATCGGTCGTCCGGTGATGCGGAGCGTGGATGACTGGATATACACGCTCCCCCAGTCGCACGTCCCTCGGTCGACGTGAAGCGGAAGCTGTGTCGGAGACTCGATCGCTGGCGGCTCCCGCATTGTCCTCAAGCGCCGTTTCAGATTGCCCGCCTAAGGCTTGAGACAGAGATAGTGAGTCGATCCTGCCGGAATTCCCTAGTGAAGCAGGTTGCCCAACGCATTCTGGTATGGTGCCTGTTCGCCATCCACATAAGGCAATGGAACGGGCGGACCCTCATCCCGTGAAAGGAGAAACAGCTGTGCACCCAGCTGCGCTCCCGCGAGCGTGCTGGCGAACCCGAGGCCCTGGATGAAACCGACCGCCTTCGGCAAGCCCGGCACCGCATAGGGCCGTTAGAGAACGTAGCTATCGAAGATGATCACGACGGCGGTGTTCTTATCCATGTGACCGAAGAGAAGATCCGCCGTTCCGATAACGCATGGCCCATCGAAATAGGATGCAGGGACCGGGTCGGGCACGTCGGCGTTGACCAATACCCGCGTTCCGCCTCCGGGCGTTCCACTCGTGCTTCCCGCGAGACTTGGCGGGCTTCTGCGGTTGGGGAGCTGAACTGCCTCCAGCGTCTTACCGACGCTCACCCCGACACCCAGGCCGGTCAACGAGATCCTCTCGTCCGCGTATTTGTCGGGATCCAGCCGATCGCTCCTCGTCATCGGCAGAACGAGACGCCCTGCCGATGCCGACGCCATCTTCCTCACAGGGATGCTGAGGCTTCCACCCGAGGTCGAACCGAAGAACCACGTTGAGAGTCGAGTTGGCCAAAACGCCATGATGCCGTTCCCTGCTACCGATCGGTCGGCTCAACTACCGGGAAGGGGATAACGGTCCGATGTCCGACCGAAAACAGCCTCATGCGGATCATCCTGTTCGTGCCCTTTGGCCACGGATGCGACCGCCATGCGATGGCCACGGCGGTGCCGGCGACCGTGGGGCAGAACATGCGCAACCGTCTTAAGACCGGGCGATCGGTCCGGCCGATCGCCACCCGACAACGGCAGCAGCAGACGATCCCGGCCTTGCGGGCATCGCCGCCAATCCGTAGACGCGTCAAGTCGGCCGGCTGGCCGCGGTCCGAGGGGTCGCCGATGCTCTACCGCATGCACGAGGCCACTTTCGAGATCGCCGACGAGCTTCACGATCAGACCGTCGGGCTGTTCACGCTGACGCCGTCCGGACCGAGCCCGTTCAACATCGTCGTCACGCGGGCGACGGTGGAGGCGGGGACTTCGTTGAAGGATCACGTCGGGCACGAGCTCGACACACTCGCGCAGACGTTGAACGGCTTTGAGCTGTTGTGGCGGCGCGAATACGAGATCGACGGTCGACCGGCCGAGGTGACCGGCGCGCGCCTCGCCGGAGGTGCCGGCCCGCTGGATCAGCGGCAGGTGTTCATGCTCCTCGGCGATCGGTCGCTGACCATCACGGCCAGCGCCAATGGTGTCTTCACCGCCGAGCAGCTGGCGATCCTCGACCGCCTCGTCGAAACGTTCCGGTTCGCCGGCTAGGACCCGGCATTGCCCAAAGCCGCCCGCCTCGGCGACCGCATCAGCCATACCAACGCCTATTCCGGGCTGATCATGGGCGCGCTGGCCGGCGCGGCGATCGCGGCCGTATGCGCGACCGGCGGCCTCGCCGCGGTGGCCATCGCCGCCGCCGGCGGGGCCGGGCTCGGCGGCGTCCTCGGTGAATTCGTCGGGGGCTTCTCGACATACGACGCCGGCTCGATCGTCAAGGCGAGCGAGGATGCGGACACGAACCACGTCGGTGCGGCGCGGGCGACCGACGACGTCGCCTGCGACGACCACGGAAACCAGAAGATCGCGGAGGGGAGCAAGCTCGTCCACATCGACGGCCTGCCGGCAGCCCGCATCGGCGACCGGACGACCTGCGGGGCGGAGATCTCGACCGCGTCCGACGACACCAACATCGGCGGACCGAAGGAGCAGCTCCTCGCCATCGACCCGGAGGTTCCGCTGGCCGCCGAGCTGATCGTCGGCGCTCTCGGTCTGATCGGCGGCGTCGGCGCCATCGCCATGGCGGCGAAGGGGCTCAAACTGCTCATGGCCGCCCGCCTGGCGGCCGGGCTCGCCGGTGGCGCCGGCTTCGGCTACGAGGGCAACAAGGTCGGCGGCAGGCTCTTCGGCGAGGGCTCGCGCGGTCAGCGTCAGTTCGCCCTGGGGAGCGGTCTGCTCGGCGGAGCTCTGTCATCGGGCGCCGCCGGAGGCCGGCTGGACCCCTTCAACTACCGCGTCAAGGTCGATCCCAACGCGTTGGGGATGAACGGGGGCAACGCCCGTCTCCAATACATGGGCAACTACGCACGACCATCGGGCTTCCGCGCCGGCGTGAGGGACGAGGTCTGGAATAGTGCGAAGACGACGGATGGGACCGTCGTCGACCCGGTGAGCAGCAAGCCCATGAACCCCGACGACCCCTGGGACATGGGTCACAAGCCAGGCTACGAGTTCCGCAAGCATCAGGCCTCGGCCGCCGATCGCGGCATCTCGCGACAGCAATTCCTCGACGAATACAACAACCCCGACCACTACCGGCCGGAACTGCCGTCCTCCAATCGCGGGCACAGCGGCGAGGACGACACCGACACCTACCTTGGAGATTGAGCGATGGAAGTCCCCATCAGTCACAAGACGCTCGCCAGATACCTCAAATCGGCATTGGGCGGCGACGGCGTGAAGGTCGTCACCTACTGGGACGAGGCGGAGAAGTCGTCGATCGGGATACTCTCCGCATCGGATAGCCCGACGACCGGGGTTACGAGCCATGCCACGGTCGGCTTGTCCGACGTCGACACCGGGGCGTCGGTGGGCGATGCGCCTCTCCGGGTCGAGCTGCTGCTCGCGGCGCGGGACGAGTTCGCCGATGCGGCGAACATCCTCTCCACATGCGCATTCAATGCCATGAACTCAGGCGCGCCCTTGCTGCCGGACTCCGTGCACATCGATGCAGTCGGCATGTATCTGAAGAATACGGCGATGCGGCACGTGCTGCTATACGATCCGTTCCTGTGGGATTTGGAGACGCAGCGTCTGTCGGATCGCACCGTTGCGTGGTTGCTTGCATTGCCGATATCCGAAAGCGAACGGGTCTACGGCGCGGACCGAGGCGCGTCGGCTCTCGCCGAACTGTTTCAACAGATGCAGATCGACGTCTTCGATCTCGAACGCGCCGCGGCGGTATGAGCTGCTGCTTAGCCGAAGGTTATAGTCGGTCAGCATTCGACTATGGTCTGGCGGGCGGGGCGCCGGCGATATCATGGCGCAAGAGAACCAGACCGTCGTCGGACGGCCTGGAATGCAGTCGTGAAAACATGCTTGGTTCGCTGACCAGTTGAATCCGGTCGTCCCGGTCGGACGACTTGGCGGACCGTCGGACCACGCCGTCGCAGCTGGTGATCACGATCCCCTTCTCGTGTGGCCGAAGGTCCTGTCGGCGCACGTCATCAGGAAGTCGGTCGTGGGCCAGATCGGGGCTTCGCTTCGAAAGGACGGCCTAATCGCGATCACGAACTGGGAGATGGGTAGGAAGGTGCCGAATGAGGCTTCGGCATTTCAGCTGCCCGCAACAATTCCGGCGGGGTCGACCGACGGGGCGCGAAGGGCGATTTCGTCATTGCCGACGTCGTAGGCATACAGATGCAGACTACTCGTTGCGATAAGTCGAACGGCCTGTTCGACCGCGATGGCCGAACCGAAGAATTACTCCCAAGGGTCGACTGATCCGCCAACCTGGTTCGGGATCCGGACGTCGATGCAGGCGGCAGCGGAAAACCTATGGAGCAACGCCTCGATCTTCCGTGGATGCCCTCCCCCGTGTCTCAAATTCGTCGATCAGCCCGGCGGGTGCCCGAAGGCACTTGGGGTCGTGCGCCGCCCCGGCCAGGCGGTCGATGGCCCTTCCGGTCGTCGAGCCGATCTTCAGGATGTGCTCCAGTAGATCCGCGCAAGCGCTGATGTGGATCGTTCGAGATCGTCGAACATCCGTCGCCATCATTTAAGGATTTGATCGAACCGCAGGCGGGACCATCTGCACCGTCCAAGCGCCGTCCTTGGTGCAATCAAAAGGAAAGATCGATGACCGACGTAACCGCAGACCGCAGCGGCCAGATCCGCAGCACGCGCGAGCTCTCCACATACCTTCCCTTCGCCGGCCGGTTGATGATGGCGGCCATCTTCGTGCTGTCCGGGCTGGGTAAGATCGCCGCCCCGGCCGCGACCATCGGGTACATCGGCTCGGTCGGCCTGCCGCTCCCGGCTGTCGGATACGCCCTCGCCACGCTGGTTGAGGTGGTTGGAGGCTTGGCGCTGATGGCCGGGTACCGCGTCCGACCGGTCGCGATCATCCTGGCGGCGTTCGCCGTCGTGACCGCGCTGGCGTTCCACAGGGCGCTGGCCGATCAGAACCAGATGATCCATTTCATGAAGAACATCGCCATCGCAGGCGGACTGCTCCAGATCGCCGCTTTCGGAGGCGGCGCCTTCGCGCTCGACCGCCGCTGAGCGTCGAAATGGAACAGGCGCACCAGTCGCGCGGCGTGCCGTCGTTTCCTGATCCGACCCCGCGGTGACGCGCTCGACGAGATGCTGAACCGCTCGGTCTTCCGAGTCTCGGAGCCGTGACCCCGTTCGAGTGGTCACGGCTCAAGCACGCGTCGGCAGGTCGAGAGCAGCGCGGCCGAAGGGAGGTCCCGCATGGCGCCTACCCTGCCGCGAGCGGCTCGAAGGGCGCGATGCTCCGGACCGGGAAGCGCAACTTCATCCGACGGGGCCTCCCGAGGCTGAGCGATCCGGTCCGGCGATCGACATCGTCCGTCAGGTCGTCCGCTGCAGGGTGGTCCTCGTCACGGCACCGGGCGATCGGGCGCCGGTGGACGGAGACGCTGCACGGCCGGCGCCATTCCGTTCTTCAGTCCGGCTGACCCGCCAGCCGCTCGATGAGCCATCGCGCCGCGGGGCCCGGCTGCGCGTCGACCCTGTGAATCGCGTCGAACGGGTAGGGAGCGCCGCGCGCGTCCGGCAGGTTAAGCAGGACCAGGCGACCAGCCGCGAGATCGCTCTCGATCATCGGCCGGGGCATGTTGCCCCAACCGACACCCGCCTTCAGCAGCATGTGCTTGGCGCCGAGATCGCCCAGACGCCAGGTGCGCGGGCTGAGCACGCCGAAGTCGCGTCCGCGGGTGTAGTCCGAGCGGTCGCCCAGCACGAGCTGCACGTGTCGGCGAACCGCGCCCGGGCCGACGCCGGGCTCCGCCAGCGCGTGATCCGGCGCGGCAACCGGAACCATCATGACCTCGCCGATCCCGATCCGGTCGATGCCGTCAGTCCCCGCGGCGAGCGGTCCGCTCACTCCGATATTCGCGCGGCGGTCTAGCACCGAGCGCGTGACGGCACCCAGGGCCTCGACCTCGAGTTCCAGCACCACCGTCGGGAACTCGGCCGCGAAGGCGGACAGCGCGTCGACAACGCGCCGCTCCGGGAACATCACGTCCAGCGCGAGATGCAGCTCGGGCTCCAGCCCCTGGATGATCCCGCGCGCCTTCGCCCGCAACGCGTCGACGCCGTCTGCGACGGCACGTGCCTCCGCGAACATCACCCGACCCGCCGTGGTCAGCGTCGGTCGCCGTGCATGGCCGCGCTCGAACAGCTGGAGCCCGAGTTGCGCCTCGAGGTTCGTGACCGTGTAGCTGATGACCGACGTGGCACGGCGCAGGCTCCTCGCGGCAGCGGTGAAGCCGCCGCTTTCCACCACGGCGACGAACACCCGGAGCTGGTCCAGTGTCGGCTGCGCGGGTTCCAATGTTCCATCTCCTCGAACACTCCGCGCGATCTTTCATGCATACCTGCAGACCGCGCAAACGCCTATTTCGTTCTCGTCGGCGTCGACGATGGACGCCTCAGGAGAACCGAAATGAGCACCGACATCGCAGAACGCCCGGCCGCCACCCGCGTCGTCCACCGCACCCGGGGCCGCCGCCACGGCCCGATCGTCCGCCTGATGAGCCCGTCGGATCTCGGCGAGGAGCTCAAGCCGTTCGTGTTCCTCGACCTGTTCGACTTCGTCGCGACGGGCACCGGCGGCATGCCGCTCCATCCGCACTCGGGCATCGCCACCGTGACCGTCCTCGCGGAAGGCGAATTCCTCTTCGACGACGCCACCAGCGGGAAGGGCTCGATCCGCCCCGGCGGCGTCGAGTGGATGCGCGCCGGCGGCGGCGTCTGGCATGGAAAGGAGATGAGCAACGGCTCGGAGCCTCGCATCAAAGGCTTCCAACTGTGGCTGGCGCTGCCACCCGAACTCGAGAACGCATCGGTGGATTCGCAGTATCTCGAGGCGTCGGCGATCCCGACCGTCGGACCGGCACGTGTGATCCTCGGCAGCCACGACGGTGTGACGAGCCCCGTCCGGTCGCCCGCCGGCCTCAACTATCTGCTGGTCGCCCTCGCGCCGGGTGAAGAGTGGAGCTACGCAGCACCCGAGGGCCATGGGCAGTTCTGGATCGCGGCGGCCGAAGGTTCGCTCGACGCGAACGGCGACACCGTCGATGCGGGCGAGATGGCACTCCTCGGAGGTGGTGCCGGCACCGTGGCGTTCACGGCCGGCGACGCCGGTGCCACGTTCGTGCTCGGGTCCGCCGTTCCCCACCCGCACGATCTCGTGCTCGGCTACTACTCGGTGCACACCACCCCGGACGCCCTGACGCGGGGCGAGGCGCGTATCGACGAGCTGGCCCGGCTGATGCGCGAGCGCGGGATCGGCCAAGGGTCCGGGCCTGTGCCGGTCTACGCCGGCTAAGGCAGTCTTTCGGGACGATAAGGATCGGAAGGCGGAGGCCGCACACACGGCCTCCGCCCGACGTCCCGCTAGGCTGAGAGGGCGGCGTCGCCATGATCGAGCACCGACGCCTGACGGACGGCGCCACGCCCCTCCCGCAATCGCGGATCGAATTACGCGCACGGTCTGAATTTAAGGCGCATTCCTCCGACGAGCCGGACCCGAGAGCATCGCGGGAAGCTGCGCGCCGCGGTGTGACGGCAGTCTGCACAGAGCCGCCGGCCGGTGATGAGTTCTCAGCCGTAGGGAAGGTCGTCCCTGGGCCCCGTCACCATCAGCCGCCCGCCACTCCTCGAGGTGGCGAGGGCCGGAGCGGAGGTAGCCTCCCAGTCGCGGCCGTCGTTGGGCAAGAGCACGAAGTGCGTCCTGTAGGCACCGGTCCGGTGACTGCTGCCAGTCCGCATCTGACATCGATAGCAGGGCGGCCAGTCGAAGCCGAAGCGTGCCGATAACCGCCATTGTGCGCCGCGCTGCCGGACGACGGTCGTCGAGGCTCGGTGCCGACAGCGCGGGCGGCCAGCCGGACCCGCCGCTCGGCATCAGCCGCCTTCGGGGACGATCACCTCGCCACCCTCCGGGTCGCTGGCGAACGTCCACTGACCGCCGCTCCGGAACGAGGCCGAGGTGGCGAACGTGTCCTCCATGAACTGGAAAAAGGTCAGCTTGCCGTCGACGACCTTGGCGAAGATGGCCATCGGCGTCACGACGCGCTTGCCGAGCTTGGTCGAGCGATAGACGAAGCGGCCGAATACCGCGACACGCTCACCCGAGGCGAAGACGTCGCCGAGGTCGAACTCCTCGACCTGCCAGAAGTGCTGCACGCGCCTGAAGTTCTCGACGAAGCTCTCGACGCCGCGGTTCGTCCCGCACCACGGCATGAGTTTCTTCAGGTCGGGATTGTCGTAGTTCAATGACACGTAGACGAAGTCGTCGGCCACCAGCGGCGCGACATGCTCAAGGTTGGTGGGATCGGACAGGACCGACCGCACGACGTCTATGGGATCCATGGCTGTTCCTCCGTTGCGCGCCGCCAAGCGTTGGCCAACCGTCCGTAAGCGAGTGCAGTCAGACGGGATTGGAAAAGATCCTACGCGCTGCCGGCCACAGCATCACGCCCACGGGTCTGAACGGACCGTCCGGCTAAGCGTCCGGGGAGCGAAGCCGACCCATGTAGGTGTCGTACAGCAGTTCGCCGTCCAACGACCGCACCCGTTCCCGGAGCCGACCCACCTCGACGAACCCGAGCCGGCGATGAAGCTGCAACGCTACGGGATTGCCGGCCTGGAGCATCGGCTCCGCTCCACCCGCAGCCCCTCTGGATCGAGTGCGTCGGTCCGGGCAAGCGGATCCTCGAACAGAGGCCGGCCTATCACGCGGCCTCGGACATAGGGACGGACGGCGACCGTCACCGGCACAACGCCGACGGAGTTTCGAACTCTGTTCTGGAGAGGCGTCCGCATTCCAGGACGAAGGGTCCAGACGGAGCGGCTTATTCGCCGATCCGCAGCCCCGTAGGCTGCAACGGCATCGGACGAGCGATCCGCTCGTGACGTGATCGGAGGCACTGGCTATGAACACACTCTACTATTCGCCTGGCGCATGCTCGCTCGCGGCCCACATCGTCCTCGAGTGGATCGGCGAGCCATACGAGGCGGTCAAGGTCGACCTCCACCATCTCCCCGACGACTACCGTCGGATCAACCCCGCCGGTGCGGTACCGGCGCTCGACCACGGCGGCCCGGTCGCGCTCACGCAGTGCTCTGCGGTGCTCACCTACCTCGCCCGGACCCACCCCGATCCCGACCTGCTCGACGACCGCTCGCCGGAACACGCCGCTGAACTGGCGAAGTGGATGGCGTTCCTCACGGGTGATCTGCATCCCGCCTTCTGGCCGGTGTTCACGCCGGGCCGTTACACGAAGGCCAAGGACGCGGCGGCGCTCGGCGACGTCAAGGAGGCGGGGCTCGAACTCGTCCGGACGAAGCTCGCGCTGCTCGAGCGGCAGCTCGGCGACGGCGAGTGGATCGTGGGCGGCAAGCGCACCTTGGTGGACGCCTACGCCACGCCCATGCTCAACTGGGCGCAGTCGATGCTGCCTGAGGCGCTGTCGAACTTCCCCGGTCTTGCCTCGCACCGCCGCCGCATGCGGGCCGACCCCGCGGTGCTCCGCGTCATGGCGGACGAGGGCCTCCCCACCGTCGACAACGAGCGCACCCCTGAGCACGCCTGAGCTGACAGCCATGGCGACGGCCGCGGGAGCCCGGGCTGTGTTTCGGCGTGAGATTGGGGACCACCTGACCCGGTAATCGGCACCTAAA
>CAXTOT010000123.1:0-12020 GCA_964245915.1 uncultured Lichenihabitans sp.
AAGATCACCCGCCCGTCTCAGCACGGGTAGGCGGTCCTGACCGGGGGGATACGTTCCCGCCCGTGCGGAACGTGCAATCCGTTGACGAACAGGGGGCCAAGTTCGCGTTCCGCACCGGCCGGTGCGGAACGCGAGCGCTCAAGTTTGTGCGGTCAGCCTCATTGCCGAGAATGAGTGAGTCTCTGCTGACCTGCTCCGGAACCGCGAACGCGATAGCCAGACCTTCTGTCTACGGCTTGGTCTGGCCGACAGCCGCCGGGCAGATTTAGAGCGGTTGGGAGCGAGAAGCGGACATCAGCACCTCGGTGCACCCGTGTTCGCGACGTCGTAGCCGGTGCTGGTCCAGCAAGAGCCAGGCGGGCTTGAACATGCTCCCGTCTCCCTGCGATGGTGCACAAACACGACCGGGAGGGGCGAATAATGTCATCACTGGGCATCGGCCGCCGGTCGCTGTTCGCCGGCACGTCGGTCGCGGCGCTCGCCGGGTTGCGCCCAGTCCGGTCGCAGTCCCGCCCGATCCGCGTCGGCGTGCTGACGGACCTGTCCGGCCCCTATCGCGACACCGGCGGACCCACCTCCGTGGCCGCTGCCCAGCAGGCGATGGAGGACTTCGCCGCCGCGGGCAACACCATGCCGGTCGAGATCGTCTCCGCCGACCACCGGCAGAAGCCGGACGTCGCCGTGGCGGTCGTGCGCGAGTGGTTTGACCGTGGCGGGGTGGACGCGGTCGTGGACGTGAACAACAGCGCCATCGCCTTCGCCGTGACCGATCTGGCGCAGGAGAGGGACACGGTGCAGCTCAACACCGGCGCCTTCTCGGCCGACATCGCTGGCCTCCGCTGCTCCCCCAACCTGGTGCACTGGGGATCGGACAGCTGGCAGATCTCCAAAACCATGGCGACCGCCTTGTCTGTCGCTGGCAAGGGCAAGTGGTTCATCCTCGCGGCCGACTACGCCTTCGGCGCCGCCATGCAGCGCGACCTGGCGGCATTCGTTCAGCGTATCGGCGGCACGGTGATCGGTGCCGTGAAATACCCGTTCCCCGGGACCGCCGACTTTTCCTCCTACCTGCTGCAGGCGCAGACCTCCGGGGCCGACGTGCTCGCCTTCGCCAACGCCGGGGGCGACTTCGTCAACTGCGTCAAGCAGAGCGGCGAGTTCGGCCTTCCCGCCTCGGGCATCACTCTTGCCGGGCTGGTCGTGTTCATCACCGATATCCACGCCTTGGAATTGCAGACTGCCCAGGGTCTGCGCCTGACCGAGGGCTTCTACTGGGATCTGAATGACCGAACCCGCGCCTTCACCAAGCGGCTGCTGGCCAAAAGCCCGGCCAACTACCCGAACGCCGAGCACGCCTGCACCTATGCCGCCACCCTGCATTTCCTGAAAGCCTGCGCGACCCTTGGCTTCGGCAAGCCCTCAGGCCGTGCCGCCGTGGAAGCGATGAAGCGCCTGCCCACTGACGACGACTGCTTCGGCGCGGGCCAGGTTCGCGCCGACGGCCAGCACCTCCACCCCGCCTTCCTGTTTGAAGCCAAGCGCCCTGCCGAGAGCACCGGCCCGTGGGATCTTTACAAGCTGGTTCAGACGCTCCAGCCAGCCGAGGTGTGGCGGCCGCTTGCGGAGGGTGGATGCAAGATGATGGGGGCGGGCTGAAGCGCTCGTTCCAATCACGGCCGGTCCCGCCAGCAGATGCGATCATTCTAAGCTTGCGACACCTTGGGATCTCACGTCAGCGCTGGCCGGAAGCGGAATGTCCGGTGTTCGTGCCAGCGCAGCGGCAAGCGGACATAGACCTCCCGCGATGGGCCTGCCGGCCAAGATATCAGGCGGCCATCCAGCCACCATCCACCATTAGGTTGTGCCCGTTGACGAAGCTGGCCTCGCCGCTGGCCAGGAAAAGCGCGGCCCGGGCCACGTCCTGAGGCGTACCGAGGCGGGGTGAGGGCGTGCGAGCCTCGGAGTATTCGATCCAGCGTGGCTCGATGGCGCGTCCGGTCTTGCCCGTCAGGATTTTGCCTGGGGCGACGGCATTGCAGACGATGTGCTGGCGGCCGTAATCCGCGGCGATCTGCCGGGTCATGTAGACGAGGCCAGACTTGCTGACGCCGTAGGCGAAGTCCTCGGGTGCAGCGATCATGCCGTGCTGGGATGAGATGTTGACGATGCGGCCACGGGCCTCGTCGACGATGGGCTGGCGCAGCATCTGCCGGACGGCGGCGCGGGCGCAAAGGAAGGCGCCCTTGAGGTTCACGGCCATCACGCTGTCCCACAGCGCCTCCTCCGTATCTGCCAGGGGCTGGCCGCCGCGGATGGCAGCGTTGTTGACCAGGATGTCGACGGTGCCGTGCTTGGTCACGGTTGCGGCGAACAGGGCCTCCACCTCGGATGCCTGGGACACGTCGCATTGGATGAAGCTCGCCTCAAATCCGTCGGCCCGGATCGCCTCGAGCACGGGCGGGCCGCCTTCTACTACCTCCTGCGTGATGTCGGCAACGACGACGGTTGCGCCTTCCTGGGTGAAGAGGCGCGCGATGGCGCGACCAATGCCGGAGGAGCCGCCCGTCACGATCGCCGTCCTGCCACTCAGTCTCGCCATGGGTCAATTCCTTGCCAGTGCCCGCCGTTCCAACACCGCGACCCACCGGGAGAAGGGCCAGAGCAGGATGAAGTAGATGATCGCCGCGGCCATCAACGGCGTGGGATTGTAGGTCTGCTCCTGTGCCACCCGGGCGGAGCGGAGCAGTTCGGGCATCGCGACCAGCGCGCCGATCGAGGTGGTCTTCACCAGTTCGAGCGCGTTGCCGGCCAAAGGCGCGATGACCTTCCGAACCGCCTGCGGCAGCAGCACCAGCAGCAGCACCTGGACGCGGCTGAGCCCAAGCGCCGAAGCGGCCTCGGCCTGACCCGGCGCCACGGCAGCAAAGCCAGCCCGGAAGATTTCGCCGAAATAGCCGGTGTTGTTCAGCCCCAGCGCCAGAATGACCGCGGCGAAGCTGCCGAGGCGGATGCCGAGGAAAGGCAGGCCATAAAAGACCAATACGAGCAGGACCAGCACTGGAAAGGCGCGTAGGAAATCGATCGCCACGATGATGGCCCGGCGCATGGCCTTGCCGGAGAAGCTGTAGAGCAGGGCCACAGCCAGGCCACCGGCAATCGCCGTGGGCAGGGCCACGGCGGCAAGCGCCAGGGTGAGCCGTAGGCCCTGCAGCAGCAGGGGATAGATCTCCCTCAGGCTGTCGAGGTTGAGAAAGTTGTCGATCAGTTCCTGCATGACCTAGGCCCGGGCCTGGCCAACGCGTCGTTCCAGAGCGCGGCTGAGGATCACGAGGGGGATGAAGAAGGCGAGATAGAAGGCAGCGGCCAGGGTCAACGGCGAGGGATTGGCGGTGATGGCTGTGATGCTCTGCGCACTGCTGAGCGTTTCCGGAAGGGCGATGGCGGAGCCGAGGGCGGTGCCTTTGGCGATGGCGATGGCGCGGTTGGTCAGCAGCGGGACCGCGAGCTCGATGGCCTGCCGCAGGATGACGAGGGTAAAGACCTGGCCGGTGTGCAGGCCGAGCGCCCGGGCCGCATCCCACTGGCCGCGCGGCACGGCCATAATCGCGGCGTAGAAGATGTCCGCGGCAAAGGCGGAAAGGACGGCGCCCAACGCCAGCACCGTGGCGGCGAAGGGGGACAACGAGAGCCCAAGATAGGGCAATGCGAAATACAGCACGATCAGGATGACCAGTTGCGGCAGGGTGCGGAACACGTCCACGTAGGCCGCGACCAGCCAGAGCAGCGGGCGAATCCGAGTGCATCGCAAAAGGGCCAGCACCAATCCGAGCACCAAGCCGAAGCCAATGAGGCAGAGTGCGGCCAGCACGGTGACGCCGAAGCCGCGCAGCACTGCGGGCAATGCCGCCGCCATCACGGCGGCATTGAAGTAGTGGTCGATCAGCCGATCCATGCGGGATCCGTCGGCACCGGATCGCCTGACGGCGGCCCGGTATCAGGCGTCATTAACCGCAGGCGGCCGGGTGTGGCGTGGGGGCGTAGCCGCTGAAGCCCGGGGCGCCATAGCCTTCATAGACCGTGACGAGCGAGGAGCCTGCGGCCGGAGCCTCGCCGTACCATTTCTCGTAAAGTTTGCTCAAGCTGCCATCGCGCTTCATGCATTCCAGCGCGCCCTCGACCTTGTTGCGGTACTCGGCGTCCTCCAGCCGAAAGGCGTAGCCGAAGTTGCGGCCGTTGAAGTCCTTGAAGCCGACCTTGATCGCGCGGTTGCGGGAGGCGGCGTAGACGGTGGTCGGGATCTCGTTCAGCGCGGTAAAAGCCCGGCGGGTCAGCACGGCCTGCACCGTGTCCGGGAAGGTGTCGTAGCGCTCCACCTCGAAGCCGTATTTCGGGCCGTTCTCCGTCGCCCAGGTGTCAGAGATGGTGCCGCGATTGACCGCCAGCACCTTGCCCTTCAGGTCCTCGAAGCCGGCCATGGTGTCGGCCTGACGGACGATGAAGCCGTTGCCGGTGGCGAAGAAGGGCTCAGTGAACAGCATCCGCGTTGCGCGCTCCGCTGTGATGTTCAACGGGTTGACGGTGAACTCGATGCGCTTGGAAAACAGGGCCGGAAAGAGGCCCGAGAAGTTGATGTCCACGATCTCGGTGGAAGGGCGGCCCAGGCGCTTGCCGATCTCGCGGATCAATTCCGCGCCGAAGCCCTCCGGTCCGCCGGCGCTACGCACCATCCAGGGTGCGACGCCGAAATCGGAGCCCACCACCATAGGGGCGCCGGACGGATGGTCCGCTTCCTGAGCTCCTGCGCCCGCATGCAGGCCGAGAAGCAGCAGGGGGGCGCAGCAGGCGCGGTGGATGGCGATGGTGGGAATCATGGGCGCGGGCTCCGGATCGAGGCGGAAGGAACGGACGAGGCTGCGGTCATTCGTTCAGCCCAGACCCGGCATAGGGGTGGGTCGAGGCCCAGTGCCGAGCGATGTCGATCCGCCGGGTCACCCAGACCCTGTCATGCCGGGCAATGTGGTCCAGCAAGCGCACCAGGCCGATCGCCCGGGCCGGGTGGCCGATCATCCGCATGTGCAGGCCGACCGACATCATCTTGGGCGTGTCGGCCCCTTCGGCGTAGAGCATGTCGAAGCCGTCGCGGATGAAGGCGAACCAGTCATCCGCCGTGCCGACGCTGCCGATGAACTTGCCGTCGTTGTGGGTGAGCGAATAAGGGACGACTAGGTGTTCCCTGCCCTCAACGGTGACCCACCAGGGAAGCTCGTCCGCGTAGCTGTCGCTGTCGTAAAGAAAGCCTCCTGCCTCCGCGAGCAGTCGGCGGGTGTTCACGCTCGGGCCGTAGCGGCAATACCAGCCTTCCGGCCGATGCCCCACCGTCCTCTCCAAGGAGGTGACTGCCCGGTCGATGTGCTCGCGCTCCTCCGCCTCCGAGAGCTGGAAGTGCTTCACCCAGCGCCAGCCATGGCAGCAGACGTCATACCCGGCAGCCCGGATGGAGGCGGCGGCCTCCAGGTTGCGTTCGAGCGCCAG
Organism: uncultured Lichenihabitans sp.; assembly: GCA_964245915.1. Taxonomy (GTDB): domain Bacteria; phylum Pseudomonadota; class Alphaproteobacteria; order Rhizobiales; family Beijerinckiaceae; genus Lichenihabitans. The sequence continues at coordinate 5,533 of CAXTOT010000123.1, forward strand.
GGCGCAGCCGAACACGGTGAGCGGCAGCCCACGCTCTTGGAACAGCCGCGTCAGCCGCCAGAACCCGACGCGCGAGCCGTATTCGAACATGCTCTCCGCAGCCAGGTCCCGCCCGGCCCCGGCTCCCTGTCCCGCGGAGTCGGAAACGCCCCATTCGGAGGCACCGTCGCCTTCGGGATAGGACAGCTCCGAACCCTCCTCGTAGTTCAGGACGAAGTTGACGGCGAGGCGGGCCGCGCCGGGCCATTTGGGATCGGGCGGCGTGGCACCATAGCCGCGGAAGTCTCGGCGGACCTCATAGGCCATCGGGCGCGCTCCTCAAGGCAGGTGGATGGTGAAGGGTGCCACGTCCACGAACTCCTCGTCCCCTGCGCCGCCGTCCAACCACATCAGGACCGCGAAGTGGGCCGGTCCATCCAACGCGGCCATCGGATGGTGCCAGGTGTCGGCACGGTATGTCACGCCCTGGCCGGGGCCGGCGAGGAAGGCTTGAGCCTGCGCCATGTCGGGACCGTCAGCCGCCGCGTGGGGCGCGACCAAGACGAGGAAGCGGACGGGGGCAAGCGGGACGAAGCTTTGCGAGGAGAAGGCGTGCCGCTCCATACGGTGGACCCGGAGTGGCAGGGTGACGGGGTCACGCAGACTGAGGGTGAGGCTCGGCCGGGCGCCGGGGCGGCTAGACGATAGGGCAGCACCGGCGTCATACCGACCATTGGCGGTAGGAATGGTGAGGACTTCGCCAAAGGACGCGAACCCCTCTTCGGTCAGGGTAGAAATCTGCATCATAGCACTATGCCCACCCCGGGCACGGCGTCAAAGGACGATACTGGAACCCAGTCAAGTCCCGGAAAACGACGGTGCGTCGACTGGTATGCCTTCGTCAGCAGCCTACTCGAAGCCCGGAGATGGCCGGCAGCGGAATGGCAGCTTTGGAGCGCCCGAGGTTAGGTAAGCAGACCTTCGTTGTCATAGGCCGGACGGCGGCACCCAACCGATTTAGTCGATTGTGGATTTGACGGGTTCCGGTCGCGCCAGTCACATGGACTGGGAGGTGACCAATGTCGTATCGGCAAGATCTTTCGAACTCGGCGAAGCGGCATTTGCGTGCGGCCGACGAATTACGTGGGCTGACGTCGGGCGGATCTCAGCCCGGGTGTAGGGCGGTGGCAGGATATCTGTTCGGCTTATCTGGGGAGCTGGCAGTCAAAGCGATGATGCGGGACAGCGGCATGATGCCGTTGGCTGTGGATCGCCGCCGCGACGATCCCTTTTACGTGCATTTCCCCGAACTCAAGTCCCGGCTCCGGGATGCCGCGAAGGGCCGGCGATCGGGTGAGCTCAGGAAAATCGCCGAGACATCAGCACTATTCCAGAACTGGAATACCGACATGCGCTATGCACCGACCGAAGACATCGAGGATGCATGGGTCGATTCTTGGAAGATCTCCGCGCACGATTTGGTCAACCGGATGGATTCACTCTGATGGTTCCTCTTCTGTTTGATGACTCACTGCCGCAATTGGTGGCGACGCTAACCAGTCTCGTCGGTTGCGATTTCGTTGAGGCGGGAACAGCGCTGCGCGATGCATCGGGCCGGCTCAGCTTCGTTGCTAATCGGGCACCGAGAGATGACGACGAGCGTGAGACGCTGAGCCAAGCGCTGATCCAGAACCTAGGATCTTACGCGCGGACCGACAGACCTATCAGTTTTCGCGGCGATGGCGGGACCGAACCGATACTCGCAGCGCCCGAGCAACTGCCGGTCCAAGTCGGCGATGGATTTTGCCGTCTGCTCGATCGCAGGATTGTAGGTGCTGGATGGCTCGACGCGCCAATAGCCGGCCAGATCGAGCCGCCCAGGGTCGTGTTTGCCACGCTGAAAGGCGGCGTCGGCCGCTCCACCGCGCTCGCGGTCGCAGCAGCCGATCTCGCGCGCCGCAACCGTAATGTCCTCGTCGTCGATCTCGATCTCGAAGCGCCAGGGTTGGGAGACCTGCTCCTCGACGCGGATCGGATGCCTGAGTTCGGCGTTATCGACTATCTGGTCGAGAACGGCATCGGGGGCGTGCCGGACTCGAGCCTTCATGCCTATATCGGGTCGAGCGGACTAACGGCTGCCGGCGGTGGGCGCGTTGATGTACTGCCAGCCCTTGGCCGCCGCTCGCTGACCTATCCCGAGAATGTTCTGCCAAAGCTGTCGCGAGCGATGATCGAGGACGTTGTCGACGATCGCGCGGTGTCGGTCGCCGAACAGATCTCGTCGATGATCTCGCGGATCACGGAGCGCGAGCAATACGATGCGGTGTTCATCGACAGTCGCGCCGGGCTATCCGAGCTCGCCGCTCCGGCGGTTCTTGGTCTTGGTGCTACCGTGCTGTTGTTCGGAACCGCCCAGAAGCAGACGATCGAGGGGTATCGGGCACTGTTCGCCGCCTTGCAGCTACTCGCGCAGCGGGATGCAGTACAGAAGCGTGACACCGAATGGCGTACGATGCTTCGGCCGGTCTATGCCAAGGCAAGTCTCGATACGGCCGTATCCAAGCGGTTTATCGACGACATGTACGAGCTTTACTCGGCGCATATCTACGATGCGGAGGACAGCGACAAGGACGCGCCTGATGCGCTGCGGTTTGCGCGGGATGATGCGTTCGCGCCGCACTGGCCGCTGATCGTGCCGTTTAGCCAAAATTTCGTGGATTTCGATCCGGGGCGGATTCCGGACCAGCTTACCCAATCATTCTACGAACAGACATATCGAACCTTTCTTACCGGGATTGACGCTGAGATGTCGTCTGGCAAGATAGCCAACGGATCCGAGGCATGAGTGCATCTGAACCGGATTTTTCGGCGATCCGGGCAGCTATTGCATCGTTCGAACCCTCGCCCCGGGTTGAGCCCAACGAAACGATCTCGGTCGAGCGCGCCTTTCTACCAGAAGGGCATCGCGGCGTCCTCGACTTGCGGCGCCAGCTAGTGGTGGGCAACCGCGGCATGGGCAAGAGCTTCTGGACCCACGCGCTGCTCAGTCCAGATCTACGCGGCCGGCTTGCCGGGGTCTATGGCCACCGACTGCTCACAAACGCGGACGTGGTCGTCGGTTACAACGGCTCGGACAAGGTCAGCCCGACGGCGCCGACGATCGACGAGGTCACAAACCTGCTTGCGAGCGGTATTCATCCGGACCTGATCTGGCGCGCCGTGTTCATCCGGATTGCATCTAAGTACCTGCCGGATAGCGCCGGCAAAACATTGCCTGATGTGATCGCGTGTCTCCAAGACGATCCAAATCGCTACTCGGTCATGCTTTCGGCGGCGGACGATGAGCTCGCACGGACGGGATCAACACTTATAGTCGTCTTCGACGCGCTCGACCGTCTGGGTCGTGACTGGGACAGCATCCGGAGACTGACGCGGGCGCTTTTGTCGCTAGCGGTCGGCCTGCAGTCGTTCAGATCGATCCGCTCCAAAATTTTTATGCGGGTGGACCTGTTCTCGGATCAGAATCTTTTCCACTTCCCGGATAGCTCCAAGATCAAAAACGACCACGTCAACTTGATCTGGCGGCCGACCGAGCTTTATGGGCTTCTGCTGTTCGAGCTGCTGCGCAACGATCTTTCGAGAAAGCCACTTGAAATGCTGGCGGCGCGTGAGGGGGTGAGCGAGGCGCTTCCTCGGGCAGGCGTCGACGGCGGGACACATGTCGAGGCGCAAGCACCACTGATCAACGGGATCGCCGGCGAGTTTATGGGAAGCAACAAGAAGCGCGGCCAAGTCTATACTTGGGTGCCGTTGCACCTGAGCGACGCGGCGCAGACCTGCTCACCGCGAAGTTTCATTATCGCCTGGAAGAAGGCGGCAGAGCATCCTCCCGCACCCGATGGAAGGGCGGTCGATCATCTGGGCCTACTCGATGGTGTGCGTTCAGCGTCGACGAGTCGGCTGCTCGAGCTTTACGAGGATTATCCCTGGATCCAACCAGCGCTCGAGGCGTTGCGCCGGCAATTCGTGCCGATGGAGCGGGAGCAGCTGCTTAACATCTGGGAAAGCCACAGCGTGATTAAAACCATCCGAGAAACTGCTTCTACCGAACCCAGATTTACGCCCGTGAGATTCCTCGCGGGAGACGAGCTTTCCGCATTGCTGTCCTCAATGCGCGATGTCGGCGTCATGGAAGAGCGGGCGAATGGCAAGATCAACGTTCCCGACATCTTCCGAGTGGAGGCGGAAATTTTGCGTAAGGGTGGTGTTGCGGTTCCCAAACGCTTCGGTTGAAGCGCCTCCATATTGGACGAGACTTCCTGAGTGTGATCCACGGTCCTTCAGTAGCGAAAGAACGAGCTTCGCGCCGTTACATCCTCATCTGTGCGGCGCACGACTGCCTGGGCGCTCGCCGCACCGGCATGCTCCACGCCACCAACGGCCCGATCACCGCACTATTGTGCGTATACCACGATCACCGCAGCGCGTACAGGCATCCCGGCGTGAGCCGCCGCAGCTGCTCATGCGGCTGTAATGACCGGGACTGATACAGCCCATGTATGATTTCAAACAGCTTTCGCCTGCCGACTTCGAGGACCTGACACGCGATCTCCTCCAGCAGGAGTGGGGCGTTCGGCTCGAAGCGTTCAAAACCGGCCGAGATGGCGGGATAGATCTCCGGTTCTCTGGAGTGGCCGGCGGGACCATCGTTCAATGTAAGCACTATGCGACCTCGGGCCTAGCCAAACTACTCGGTCAGCTGGAACGAGACGAATCTCCGAAGGTGGCCAGGCTGGCGCCCGCACGGTACGTCCTGGTGACGTCGGTGCCGCTCAGCCCAAAGAACAAGGCGGACATTCGGGCAGCCTTACATCCTTACGTACTCGCGGACGGCGACGTGCTGGGTGCAGACGACCTGAACAACCTGCTGACCAGGCACCCAGGCATCGAGCAATCAAACTTTAAGCTTTGGCTCAGCAGCTCGGCCATCCTGCAACGTGTCCTACACAATGCCGAGAAACTCCAGGCAGAGTTCGAGGTGGAGCGGGTGCGACGCAAGCTGCCGCTGTATGTCCAGAGCGCGGCTTATCCGAAGGCGGTAGAAATCCTGGCGCGCGAGCATGTCGTAGTGATCTCCGGCGTACCCGGGATCGGCAAAACGACCCTCGCAGACCTACTCCTTTTCGCGCACTTGGAACAGGGCTACGAGCCGATCGTCATCAAATCCGAGATCACTGAGGCCAAGCGCCTCTTCAACAGGGAGCGCAAGCAGGTCTTCTATTACGACGATTTCCTAGGCCAGACTTTTCTCGGCGCCCGATCAGAGTTCCTTGGACGGCGGGAAGACGCCGCTATACTGGATTTCGCCGACTTGGTCGTAAGGTCGAAATCGGCCAAATTCATCCTAACAACCCGCGAGCACCTGCTGCGGCGCGCATTCGCGATCTCCGAGCGTTTCGAACGGGAACGGGCGACATTTGCCGGCCGGAGCTGCGTCCTCGAGATGGGACACTACGGGATGCTGGAGCGGGCACGCATCCTCTACAATCACATCTACTTCAGCGATCTTCCATCGCCACACCGCAAGCAGCTGTTGGTTGACGATTTTTACCTCAAGATACTCCGCCACCGTAACTTCAACCCGCGACTGATCGAATGGCTGTCCAGGTTTCAGAATCTGCGGCACACGCCTCCGGAAACTTACCGTGAGACCATTGCCGCCCTCTTGGAACAACCCACTCAACTCTGGCGCATTGCCTTCGAGCAACAGGTCTCCGAAGCGGCACGGAGCCTGCTGCTAGCGCTTTACGCCCTCGGCGGAGAAGCCGCCGTAGACCATATCCTGAAGCCAGCCTGGACCGCGCTGCACCGGCATAGGGTGGCGCGTTACTCGCTCCCGTCAGCAGCGGAGGATTGGCGTGCTGCCCTCCAGGAACTCGAAGGGGGCTTCCTGACGCTGGACGGGGGCAAGGCTGTCTTCGTCAACCCGTCGGTCAAGGACTTCCTCGACGAGACCTTTTGCGCTCATCCCGATCACGCGATCGATCTTCTTGCTTCTTCTGAACGTTTTCAAACCGTCAGCGGACTTTGGACATTTGCAGCTTCCGAGAAGGGAGCCGAGCTAAGACGGAGGCTCTCGGAAGATCCGCGACCGTTGTGCGAAGCGGTCGAACGGGTCCTGCACGCGCCGGGCACGCGCACCATCATCGGGCCCCGGGGAAACCCGGTCACGCAAACCATCGACGCGAAACCGGAATCGCGGCTGCTCGTCGTAGCGCAGATGGCAGGCGCGCTACGATCTAGCCGCCTGCGGCTACTTGCCGAAGGTCTCGTGAATGGGATGCCGGCTGTTTGGACCGACCGTGCGCCAGAGTATGACGCGCTCGTCAGCTTGCTGGCCGAACTCGACGAAGCGGACGGAGCGGTTTGGAGTGGGTCGGCCGTGCACGTCACTGTCAAGAATATCCTCCCGACATCGCTCGTTGCGGAGCCTTCCCGGCTGGAGGGGC
>CAXTOT010000124.1:0-11936 GCA_964245915.1 uncultured Lichenihabitans sp.
AACCGGCTCTTCTTCATCGTCCGTCTCCTCGTCGACGGACCCTAGCTTCAGACCGAGTTTGGTCGACCCATCGAGGTGAAGATCACCCCGTCAAGGCTGGCCGCCTCCTGAGGTTTGGTTCCGTGGGAATAGGCGGCGGGGCCCCTTCGCTTTCGCTCCGGACCGAGCCTCCGATCCACCCGCGACGTCGGGCAGCTCTTCCCATTATGCGTCTGACCGGCTCGTCATATATTCGCAGCGCTAAGGCAGCGGCGGCCAGCGATATTGTGAGAGTCGCGAACGCGACTTTATATTCGGCAACCCCAGGATAGTACTTGCGACTGGCGGCGAGGAGAATGCCAACAATTGGCAGGTGAATCGCGTAGACGGGATACGACAATCGGCCGAGCCAAGCGCCAACATGTCCGGCTTCTCCCTGCGTCATCCCAAGCGTCATTATTAACGGCAAAATGACAAGGACTGCACCCAAGACTAGAATCAAATCGCCCGGCCAAGGGGCAACCGGTGCCGCGAGGACCGCGAGTAAAGCGATGCCAAGCGGAGCTGCTCCGATCGAGCGCCCAGCCTTCAACACGGGCGAAATATGTTGGAGCAGGGCTCCCAGCGAGAACCCAAACGCCACCCGGGCCAGGCCACCCACGAAGGTTTGAACGTCGAATCCGAGATTCGTGGTTCGGAAATAAATTGACAATGCAACGAAGCAGGCGGCCGATGCCGCGGTTGCAAAGACCAACCCGCGCGTACTCAGATTAGCGCAGAATGCTGCCCAAACTAGATTTGCGATCAGCTCAAAGGACAGGGTCCACAATGCCGCATTTCCCGGAAAAAGAAGATGATGTGAGGCTTGGCCACCCAACGGTGTGGGCAGAACAAGCGCATTGAGGCCAACTGAAATGGCCATTCGGGGCAAATCATCAACGCTGCTCGCAATCGACCACCATTTCAGCGCAAGGACAACGACCCCCAGAGCTACGCCAAGCAACGACATCGGATAGAGCCGAATCGCCCGTCGCACGGCAAAGGAATGCCACGACATCGTCCCGCACGCGAGTGCTGCGCCGTACGCATGGGACACAACGAAGCCACTTAGGACAAAAAAGAAGTCAACGGCGAGGTAGCCGTGCGGCATCCAGGCCTGCGAGCAATGGAATGCGACGACCGCCAAGGCAGCCACGCCACGAAGGGCATCAAGAGCGGGGTAACGAAGCTTGTCCAACTCTGCGTGCGTTAAGCCGATACACATAGCGCGTCCATGTTTAATATAGTAGCATCAGCGCAACACTGCAACGTTGTCACTAAAAGTGAGCAATTAGAATGGGTGATACTTGATGTACATCACCAGGGGCACAAAATGAATTGAGAAAGGCAAAACGGTGGCTAAGTGGTTCGCTCCTGTAAAAATTATCCTGTGTATCAATTCCGGACTGAGCCATGTCCAACTGTATTGCCGTGCATCCAAGCAGTCAACACAAACGTTAACGATTGGGTGCGCAGACGAGTTACTTTCAGGCAACCGGAGGCGAAGAACTCCGCCGAGGTCGTCGCCGGCTCAGCGTTCGACCCGGATGAAATTGATTTTTTGCATAGATAGACAAGCGGACGCCTCGAAGAACGCGACCTTTTTAGGTGGCGTCGTGCTTTTTGGCAGCGATAAGGATTGAAGTCGGCGAATTTTTGATCTCGGCCGGTTGACGGGCGGTCGTACAACGGGGCTTTTGCCGATGTTCGCGCTCAGGCGGTCATGGTTCGGCGGGTTATCCAATCCAGGCGGGTGAAGTTGTAGGCGAGATTGGCCATGCCGATCTTCACCTTGGCACGGGCCAGGCCGACGGTGCGGACGAACAGCTTCATGCGGTGCTTCTCACCGGCGAACACATGCTCGATCGCGGCCCGCACGGTGGACCGGTCCGCGTGGCGAGCGCATGGCGGGCGGGTAGTGTCTTACCCTTCGGCATCCTGAAATGGACTTTCGAGACGAGCCAGCGATGGGCTATGGCGGCCTCGTTCCGGCCGGAGCGGCAGCGGTGTCAGCCCACACAGTAGAGGCTGTATTCGTCGGATTGAGCAGGTCCTCGAAAGGCCCGCTGTCATGGGCGGCCGCGCTAGTGACGGTCCAGCGCCAGATGAAACCGTGATGGCGGTCGATGCCGGCGTGGTTCTTGTAGCCGAACACCGGCACCGCGATTTCGACACCGGCGGCTTCCATCGCGCTGGCATCGCTGCGCCTGGAGCGACTGCGCTTGATCGTCAAGCGAGCGTCGAGGTCTTTCTGCCGCCGCTTGGCCGTCGACCAGCCGGACGGCGTGTCGCCGGTCCGGATGACCATCTTTTCGTCATCCGTCAGCTTCTGGCGGGGCGCCGCGATCACCGTGGCGTCGATGACCTGTCCCCCCATGGCGAGATAACCGGCGCCGTGCAGCGCCGCATCGAAGCTCTCGAACAGCTTGTCCATCGCGCCGGCCCGAACCAGTTGTTCGCGGAACAACCGGATCGTCTTGGCATCGGGCGCCCGTCGCCAAGGGCTCAGAACGAGGAACCGCATGAACGACAGGCGGTCGCGGATCTGGAATTCGGCGGCATCGTCACAGGCTGTACAGCGCCTGAAGCACCAAGACCCTGAACATCAAAACCCCGTCATACGGCGAAAGACCACCACGGCCGCGGTCGGACCGCACAAGGGCCCCACCCAGGACCGGCCGGAACAGTGCGAAATCAACCACCGCGGTCAGCGGATCACCTGCCGCCGACAGGGCAGCCAGCCGATCGTCAACATCGAAAAATTTCGGTTGCGTCATCACCGCATCCCCCGAAAGTCAAAGGGAGTGAATCAGCCCGACAGGCCAAAAGGCAGCGGTTCCTCGAGGCGTCCAAGCTCTTATCAAGTCCAGAGCAAAAAAACGCGTTGGGCAGAGTCCGGCCATCATGCGCTGTCGCCGACCGGAGATCCCCGCCGATACCGAACTAGGTTAGCCGCCGTGCGCGACCGCGCCGTCCACTGCACCGCGCTTGAGATGCTGACCAATCCGCCCGCCCTAACACAGACCCCCGGCTCGATCAGCGCTCGCGTTTTTGGTAGGCCCTCACATAGGCAACCTCCATGAACGACGGGCTTGGCGCCTTGTCGATGGGCCATCCCGATCCTAATCCAAGATCGAGGATCAGGAACATTGACCTCCTGTGCTCTTCGCGTGTCTGGGAACGCCCAATTTCGTGTCGATCGTAGTAGAAGATCGTCCAATCTGGCTCGACTGAGACACCGAAGTTGTGGAACTCAGTGTAGAGTGACCCGGTCGGCACCGGCTGTGTAAAGATGGCTTGAAAGTTTTGCGCACCGGCGACCTTTGGCCAGGTGTGGATCGCGTATTGAAAATTCCCCGGCGACACTCCGTAATGCTCCATCACATCGATCTCAGCCGACGTGTCCTGCCCCTGATTGCCGACTAGCCAAAAGGCCGGCCATAGCCCAGGACCGGCTGGCAGCTTCGCTCTCATCTCGAAATAACCAAATTGCTGCGAGAAGCCCTCGTTTTGGGGGCCGTTTGAAGCAAGCAGCCCGCTCCGCCATTTGCCATCCGGGCCTTTACTGGCTTCGATTTGAAGTCCACGATCAGTGATCTTGAAGGGAAATTCCGGCGTTGGATCGGCGAACTGCGCGTCGCCGAAGTCCCCGTTCCACGGCGTATGCGCTATCCAACGCGTGCCTGGCCCCCATGCCGAAACGCTCAAGGCGCGAAAGGTTTCGTCGAAGCTCACCACGTATCCGCTGAGGTCGATTACGCGGCTTTCTTCCGGCCCGGCCTTCAACGAAGGACCTCCGAATAGCATGAGTGACAAAACGATCACAGAGGTGCTCGCTTTTACATAGAGTGCGACTGAGGAACTCACCGACTTAGACTGCGCCGGTCGAGACAAACGGTCCAAATTGATCATCGCTCAGTTCAGCTTAGATAGGAGGTCGAGGTAGGAGCGCGCGCTGGTGCGCCAGGAAAAGGATTGCGCCTGCACACGCCCCTTCGCGCGAAGTTCTTCCTGCAGCTGAGGCGAACCCGCGAGCTGAGCGATCCGATCGAGCCACTCGCCGGGATTGCGGGGATCGGCATACAGTGCGGCGTCCCCCGCGACCTCCGGAAGGCTGGCGACGTTGGAGCAGACAACTGGGCAGTTCTGGGCCATCGCTTCTAGGACTGGTAAGCCAAACCCTTCCGTGAGCGACGGGAACACGAAGCACAAGGCGTTCGCGAGATAACCCGCGAGCGCAGCATCGTCGACGTAGCCGAGTATAATGACGTTGTTATGCACGGGTGCCACGGCTTGCGCCTGGAACACGGATCCGGCGGCTCCAACCGTCACGATATCAAGGCCGAGGTGATCGAGCTGTGCTGCGTTTTGAAGGACAATCTCTACGTTCTTGTGTGCGGCTCGGCTGCCGAGCAGAAACACGTAGGGCCGCCGCCCTGCCTTTTGGCCGGCCGCGGGAGCTGCGTGGCCCCATTTGAGGGCATGTTCGTGGCCGTTCGGTGCGATAAGAATCCTTTCTTTCATACCGAGCCCATATTGCTCGATCATCCGCGCAGAAAAATTCGACACTGTCACAACCTGCCTCGCCCTTCGAGCCAGTGCCGGCAACATGACCCGGTATAACGCGCGAAACGGACGGCTATAGCTCTTGGGAACGACAAACGTATTCATGTCGTGGATGCAGATGACGTGATTGGCCGCGATGAGCGGACCGGTGTTGCACAAGCTCAGAACGCGACGTCCCGAACTCGCGTACGGGAGCAGCACCTGATCCCACAAATGCCCTGAGCCGAATCGAGTAGTCTGCACCTCGATGCGCTTCAAAGGTGGAACATCTCGTGCCTCCGGCGGGACGATCAGCTTGAGCCTTAACCGTTCACGCAAGCTTAGGTCATCATCGAGGATCGCATCCATCGAGCCCAGGATTTCGCGCGCGTAGCGCTGGACACCCGTAACCCTCTGTGACGTGAAGCGTCCGTTGACCGACCAGACCTTCTGTAAAGCCGGCATGACCCTGTCCTTTCCGATGCCGCGCAAACAAGCATCATCGGGCTCATTCAACAAATTAAATGATACAATAATTTGCCGGGGATTATTTTTTATGCATCTGTGAACCTGGAAATTCAAGCGCTCTAGCTGTAGCTATTTGTGGAGTTCGATTGTGAAGGTCGCCATTGTGCACTACTGGCTGGTGGGAATGCGAGGCGGCGAGAAGGTCGTCGAGGCACTATGCAGAATGTTTCCCGAGGCGACGATTTTTACGCATGTCTACCGGCCTGCCGCTGTATCTGACCTTATTCGAGGACGTGACGTCCGAACGAGCTTCATTGATAAGCTACCGCGATCTGATCGGCTCTACAAATCATACCTTCCACTGATGCCCCTCGCCCTGGAACAACTCGACCTGCGCGGTTATGATCTAATCATCAGCAGCGAGTCTGGTCCAGCTAAAGGTATAATTCCGCCACCCCATTCGCTCCATCTCTGTTACTGTCACTCCCCGATGCGCTATATCTGGAACATGTTTCACGAATACCGTGAACGTAGCGGACTTGTGACCCGAATTGTGATGCCACCGCTGGCGCACTACCTGCGTAATTGGGACGCTATTTCGGCGATGCGCGTTGACAGTTTTATTGCCAACTCGGCCACGGTGCAGGCGCGCATACAACGTTATTATGGACGGGAGTCCCTGGTCGTCCCACCGCCGGTCGACGTGAACGCCTTCGAAATCGCCCGTCACTCAGAAGTCTACGACAGCTACCTGATGGTCGGGGAGCTTGTTCGTTACAAGCGCCCTGAACTGGCCGTCGAGGCTTTCAACCGAATGGGGTTGCAGCTAATTGTGATCGGCGGCGGCGAGATGCTCAACGAGATCCGCGCACTGGCGGGGCCGACCGTTCGTGTGCTTGGACCCCAGCCGTTTGAGAGTTTGAGGCATCATTACTCCCGCTGCCAAGCCTTGGTCTTTCCTGGGGAGGAGGATTTCGGCATCGTTCCCGTAGAAGCGATGGCTAGCGGCCGGCCTGTCATAGCCTACGGCTCTGGGGGCGCCACGGAAACAGTCGAAAACGGAATATCAGGTCTGTTTTTTCACCAGCAAACGGTTGAGGCCATTATTGCAGCGGTTAAAACATCAAGATCAATGCACTTCGACCCCGCAGTTATAGCGGTGCGAGCCGCGCGGTTCTCGACCGAACGCTTCGAGATCAATATGAAGCGGCATATCGATCACATCTTCCAGCAGCAACAACGTGGCAAGAGCAACAAGGCAATACCACTCGTGGCTTATGCATAGGGCAGGTTGTCCACGAATTTCATAGTGGGTCACCGCCCGTGAGGGCCTAGGTAGAGAACCCATACAACCTTTTGCGCTGACTAACGTTTTAACCTGCTGATTGGGTTTTCTCGGATCAGGAGGTCGGCATGGCTCGTCTGTTTTGGCTGTCGGACGCGGCTTGGGCTGCGATCGAGCCGCATCTGCCCTGCGGCAAACCCGGCAAGCCACGTGTGGATGATCGCCGGGTGATCAGTGGCATCCTGCATATCTTGAAAACTGGAGGGCGGTAGCGGGATGTGCCGTCCGAGTATGGTCCGGCGACGACGATCTACAATCGGTATAATCGATGGTCGCGCCGGGGCCTGTGGCAGCACCTATTCGAGCAAGTCGCCGCCGCTGGCAAGGTTCCGACAGAGTTGAGCCTGGACAGCACGCACGTAAAGGCTCACCGCTCGGCATCGGGCGGAAAAGGGGGGAGTGAAGTCAGGCGGTCGGGCGCTCGCGGGGCGGCCGCACCTCGAAGGTCCATTGCTTGGCCGATCATTGCGGCCGACCGGTCGCATTCGCGCTGACCCCTGGCAACATCGCTGACATCAGCATGGCGGTACCGCTCCTGGAAGCTGTGCCGGCTTCCAAACGCCTGATCGCCGACAAAGCTTACGATGCTGAACGCCTTCGCAACTGGCTGAAGGCGCGGACGACGAAGGCGATTATTCATCGATCGCCAGCCGGACCGTGCCCTACAAGCTCGACCGCAAGGTCTACAAGAAGCGCAACGTCATCGAGCGGCTGTTCTGCAGGCTAAAAAAAACTGGCGCCGGATCGCGACCCGCTACGACCGCCTCGCCCGCAACTTCCTGTCAGGCTTGGCCCTGGTCGCCGTCGCAGCCGAGTGGAACAAATGACTCCCCTACCTAGCCCTGATCTGTTCATGCAGCTTTAAACCCAACTACGGTGACGATCTCGGCCAGCGATGGATCGTCTCGTGCTCTCCTGTCGGCGGCGCGAGCCCTGCCGGCCCAATCAACGGTCCAGAGAACCGACGCAGCGGGTTCTGAAGGCAAAATCCCGCTGCTGATCGCGAGGCTCTGACGAAAGAAGAAATCGGCACTGTCCTCGGACGGCAAGACACTGACGTCGACAAATCCGTGGGCTTCGACGAGGTCTCTCAACGATTCTGTAGAGAAGAGTGCGAGATGCCTCGGCGGCTCCAATCCCCGCCAAAATCGCCCAAATTGAGTCAGGCCTTGAGCACCCAAATTGGGCATGCTCATCCACAGACGGCCGCCCGGTTTGAGCAAGGCATAAAGCTCTTGGAGGGCCGCCACATGCCAGTGAAGATGCTCGAATACGTGACTCAATGTAATGTGGTCGAAGCTCTCAGGTTTATAGGAGCATCCGGGCAACGCGCCAATCTCGACATCGAATCCATGGCTGCGCGCAGCGACGACGGCCTTGGGATCTGGATCTAACCCGAAAGCCTGAAAGCCGAGCTCCCTGGCTATGAACAGCCATTCGCCATTTCCGCAGCCTACATCCAGCAATGCGCTATCGTGGCCAGCGGGCTTGGGTAGATGTCTAATACCATGTTCGATATGTCGGGCCCTCTCTGGCATGATCACAGGGAGAAAGCGGCCGATCGGATTCGCGTTCGGCAGACGATGACCGAACCTCGCATTCACGAAGCCGTTCCGCAAACCACGACGCAGGCGCTCAATCCACAGACCCACGAAGCTGGTTTGGCCCCGCTTGCCGTCGCCTATGACATCGTGAGTGTAATAACGCCCATAGGCTCGGGCGATTGACTGCTGACTGAAGCGCGGATCAAGATACGCGTTGCTGCATCCTCCGCATTTCCACAGTTGCCACTTGCCAGGCGCAACACCGAACGTTCCATCCGTGAGACCGGAATATGCGGTCTCGCGATCTCCGGAGCTGCAAATTGGACATCGACCCATGTACTCCAGTTCGCTCTGCGGTAAAAACTGATCGTGAGAATTTGCTACGTCTTCGGTCCCGAGATTACTCTCTAGGACCCCATCTGACCGCCTCTGTTGCATACGACAACACTCTCTATGACCCACGATCGATCCGGCGACTAAATACAGGAATGCGATGACAGCATGTTGCCAAAGGCCGCCCGTATTCCGATCACTCAGGCAATCTACACGTCGCTCAACTCCAGCGTAAATATTAATGTACGTATTAATTTTGCTAAGTCGGATGAGCCCGCTAAAGTGAAGAGGACTGCGGCTAAACGCGTTCATGGCGCGCAACTCAGGAGTACTGCGATGTTGAGTGCGGCAGCTCTTACCGCCATTCGGTCTCGCCCTGGTCTCAAGGAAAATCTCCGAAAGCGCTTGATCGCAGTTGGTTACGACCCCGTTGATTGGGTCAGAACCGTTATGTATCAGCGATGCTTCGACTTCATCCGCTCTCTGGATCCGGCTAAACTCAGCGCATTAGAGATCTCGGCCGGACCGCAATGGAAGCGGGACCTGGAGTTTGGAAGCTATGAGGCGACGGAGTACCCTGGTTTCGACGTTTGCTCGGAGACCTTGCCTAGGCAATTCGACTTGATTATCGCTGATCAAGTCTTCGAGCACCTAAAATGGCCGTACCGAGCCGGCCGCAATGTTTGGTCCATGCTTAAGCCCGGCGGGCATTTTGTCATCGCGACCCCATTCCTGTTACGAATACATCGCGCTCCGATCGATTGCTCGCGCTGGACCGAAGATGGACTAAATTATTTTCTCCAGGAATGTGGATTCGAGGCGAAGAACATCGTGACTGACTCGTGGGGCAATAGGGCCTGCCTCAAGCGCAACTTAAAGGCCTGGCGGAAACGCGGGTTCTTCGGCTCAGTCGCGAACGAAAAGGACTACCCGGTCATGGTCTGGGCATTCGCGAGAAAATCTCTTTGGGAGGTGGATGGCTCTCGATAATTCGGTCGGTCATCGCTGATCGACAGAATCTATCGCTGATAGACAGAACCTAAAGCGCGACCGCGTTTGTTCGCGCAGGCTGGTTAACTGGTAGATCGAACGTCAAACTTGCTGCCATGCTCTAATGCCACATCAAACAGGACGCGAGCAGCATCAGCACCCAGAGCATGCAGCCGATCGGCAACGCGACGAGAAAACCGCGCATCGGAACCCCATCGCGTAATTTGAACCGGCTTCATCATTTGCGAAAATGGTTAACATATCACTACCTTCACCAGTGCCATAGCGAGGTTGACATTGCGTTTAAAATTCAAGGGCATCCCACGCTTTGCCGTACTGCTCGCCGTTGCGATCTCCGCATTTGAGCCAAGCTTGGCGCGGGCTGCGGATTATCTCCTCGGGCCCGAAGACAAGGTTAGGCTTCGCGTCGATGAATGGCGACCTGGGTCCAATGAGGTCCACGAATGGTCAGCGCTGGGGGGAGAATTCAAGATCGGCGGCTCCGGAACGGTCTCTATCCCTTTAATCGGCGAGATGCAGGCGGTCGGGCTTACCTCGGGTCAGTTGGCTGCGGCGATTTCAGATCGTCTGTGGAAGAAAATTGGGCTTACGATGCGCCCTGATGCTACGGTCGAGGTGGCGCAATATCGCCCTTTCTTCATTCTCGGTGGCGTAAACAAACCAGGAGATTACGCGTACAGCCCTTCGTTGACCGTTATGAAGGCGGTCAGTGTGGCGGGCGGACTTTTGCGTCGCGCAGATGATTTCTCCGCACATTTCGAGCGCGAAGCTCTTTCGAATAAGGGGGAGTTAGGTGCGCTCCTCGCTGAGCGCGACAGCCTTGTTGTCCGCCGGTCGCGTCTCGAGGCCGAGTCGCAACAGGCCGCAACGTTGACATTCCCTCCCGAAATTATCGCACGACGTGGGGATCCAGACATCTCTAAGTTTATGCGGGATGAACAGGCTTTGTGGGACACTAGGCAGAGCGCCTTGCGGTCACAAATTACATCATTTCAGGAGAGTCGAACCTTGCTCGAGCAGGAAGTCACCTCGATGTCCGCCAAGGACGTCACCCTGTCGCATCAGGCCGATCTAGCCCAGACCGAGCTAACGAACGTGAAGGGTCTTGTCAGCAAAGGCTACGTCGTTGCGTCTCGACAGATCGACCTCGAACAGAGTGCGGCACAGTTTGCGAGCGCCAGGCTGGACCTCGACATCGCAATGCTCCGCGCAAAGCAGGACATGGCTGCCGCCGAACGTTCGATTCACGACCTTCAAGATCAGAGAAGAGCCGCGGTACTACTCGACCTACATGACATCAGGTCCAAAATCGCATCAAACCGGGAGCGCATCAAAACCGTTCGAAAACTGCTCTATGACGCGGAGGTTACGATGCCACAGGACTATCTGATGCGCGCGCAGAACGATGCCAAGCCTCCGACGTTCATCGTTACACGGCAGGTGGGGGATGTCACAGCTTCACTTGAACTCAAGGAGAATGATGAGATCTCGCCGGGCGACACGTTGCGGGTGGTACTCCCAGGACCGGCAGCTTTGGAAGGCGAGCGCGGAGCTATCACATTGGAGAATTCAGAGACGATCGAGTGAAGCCGTTTATGCTAATGCAGTGGCACCGACGGAGGATTGAACCGCCCCGGGTCTATCGGAGGCCGTTGGATTTAAGTTACGCGGCCCTGCGCTCCTCGTCGAGCATGGCGTAATAGCGTTCTTCGGCCTCGGCTGGCGGGATATTGCCGATAGGCTCGTGCAGTCGTCGATTGTTGAACCAGTCGACCCATTCGAGTGTCGCGTATTCCACGCCTTCGAGGGATCGCCATGGTCCGCGCCGACGGATGACCTCGGTCTTGTAAAGGCCATTGATCGTCTCGGCCAAAGCGTTGTCGTAGCTGTTTCCGACGCTGCCGACCGAGGGCTCGATCCCGGCTTCGGCGAGACGTTCGGTGTGTTTGATAGACACGTATTGCGATCCACGAGCGCTATGGTGGACCAGGCCGCCGCGATGCACCGGCCGGCGATCTTGAAGCGCCTGCTCGAGTGCATCCAGCACGAAGCTGGCATGCGCCGTTCGGCTGACGCACCAGCCCACGATATAACGGGCGTACACGTCGATCACGTAGGCGACGTAGACGAACCCCGCCCAGGTGGCCACATAGGTGAAGTCTGACACCCAGAGCCGGTTCGGCGCCGGCGCATGGAACTGGCGGTTGACCTAATCGAGCGGGCATGGCGCCGCCTTGTCGCTGATCGTCGTGCGCACCGGCTTTCCCCGGATCACTCCTGCCAAGTCCAACTCGCGCATCAGCCGCTCGACGGTGCAGCGGGCGATCGGAAAGCCCTCCCGCATCATCTGCCGCCACACCTTGCGCACGCCGTAGACCGCGAAGTTCTCGGCGAACACGCGCGCGATCTCCGGCTTGAAGGCCACATCCTGCCGTACTCGCGCCGACAGGCGTGTCGGATCCTGTCGCTGCGCGACGTGCTCGTGGTAGGTCGACGGGGCTATCGGCAGGACGCGGCAGATCGGCTCGACCCCGTAGGTGCCACTGTTATCATCGATAAACGTGATCATCGCTTGAACGGGCGGTCGAGCTCCGCCTGAGCAAAATATGCGAACGCCTTGTGTCAACGGGCACCGAAGTTTCCGCGATTGTGGGCATGTAAAATTCCCTAGA
>CAXTOT010000125.1:0-11858 GCA_964245915.1 uncultured Lichenihabitans sp.
GACAATGGGCCGATCCACGTCAGCAAGCTATCGCTTGTCGCTCTTGCCGCCCGATTGTGGATAGGCGTGGAATAAGGCCCCTGTTTTCGGGGGTATAGGCGTCCAAACGGGACCCCGGGACACGGGTCCACACTGGCTTCCATGGGATCATGGGAGCCGCGTTCGGGATGCTTATCGTGGAGACGATTGCGAAGATCCGCCGGGCCTTCTTGGTTCAGGGCAAGTCGATCAAGGCGATCTGCCGGGAGTTCCGAGTTTCGCGGAAGGTTGTCCGCAAGGTGATCCGGTCAAATTCGACCGAGTTCCAGTATACGCGTGAGATCCAACCGTTTCCGAAGATTGGCCCGGTTCGGGAGCGGCTTGATGATCTGCTTTCAGCCAATGCCGGCAAGGCGGCTCGCGAGCGGCTCACCCTGATCCGCATCTACGAAGAGATCCGGAGCTTGGGCTACGAGGGCGGCTACGATGCCGTTAGGCGGTATGCTCACAGTTGGGCCGAGGAGCGCAGCGCTTCGACGGCACAGGCCTATGTGCCGCTGACCTTTGATCCTGGTGAGGCCTACCAGTTCGACTGGAGCCACGAGGTCGTGCTGATCAACGGCACGACCGTGACCGTGAAGGTCGCGCACGTCCGCCTGTGCCACAGCCGCATGCTGTTCGTGCGGGCCTATCCGCGTGAGAGCCAGGAGATGGTGTTCGACGCCCACGACCGAGCGTTCGCGTTCTTCAAGGGCGCGTGTCGGCGCGGCATCTACGACAACGTGAAGACAGCCGTCGAGACCATCTTCGTCGGCAAGGAGCGGGCCTACAATCGGCGTTTCGTGCAGATGTGCGGGCACTATCTCGTCGATCCCGTCGCCTGCACGCCAGCATCGGGATGGGAGAAAGGCCAGGTCGAGAACCAGGTCGGCGTCGTGCGCGAGCGCTTCTTCACGCCGCGGCTGAGAGTGAAGAGCTACGACGATCTGAATGGGTGGCTGCTCGACCAGTGCGTCACCTATGCCAAGGCGCACCCCCATCCCGAGTTCAAGGATCGCACGGTCTGGCAGGTGTTCGAGGCGGAGAGGCCGAGCCTGGTGCCGTACGGCGGCCGGTTCGATGGCTTCCATGCCGTGCCGGCCTCGGTGTCGAAGACCTGCCAGGTTCGCTTCGACAACAACAAATACTCGGTCCAGGCCAGCGCCGTCGGACGGCCGGTCGAAGTCCGGGCTTATGCCGAGAGGATCGAGTTGCGCCAGGATGGCCGGATCGTCGGCGAGCATTGCCGCTCGTTCGGGCGCGACAAAGCCGTGTTTGACCCCTGGCACTACGTCCCGGTCCTGGCGCGTAAACCTGGCGCGTTGCGGAATGGGGCGCCGTTCAAGGACTGGGTTCTGCCTTCGGGCCTTGAACGAGTTCGGCGCAAGCTCGCCAGTGCCGATGATGGCGATCGGCAGATGGTCGCCATCTTGACCACCGTGCTGAGCGACGGTCTGCCGGCAGTCGAGGCCGCCTGCAATGAAGCCCTGCTGGAGAACGTCCACTCGGCCGACGTCATCCTCAACATCCTGGCGCGGCGGCGCGAGACCGTCGTGCCGATCACGATCATGACCCCGGACGCCTTGCGGCTCCAGCATGAGCCCGTGGCCGATTGCGCCCGCTACGACAGTCTGAGGAGAGCCGTGTGATGGAGCGTTCCGAGATCCTGGCCACCATGGTGGACCTGAAGCTCTATGGCATGAAGGCCGCCTTCGACGAGATCATCACCACTGCAGTGAAGCGCCAGCACGAGCCGCAGCGCATCGTCGGCGATCTTCTGCAGGCCGAGATTGCCGAGAAGCAGGCACGCTCGATCAAGTACCAGATCACCATCGCCAAGCTGCCGCTGGCCAAGGACATCGAAGACTTCCGCTTCACCGGCACGCCGATCAACGAGACCCTCGTGCGCGATCTCGCCAGCGGCGAGTTCCTGGCGCACGAGCGCAACGTCGTGTTGGTGGGCGGCACCGGGACCGGCAAGACCCATCTCGCCATCGCGATCGCCCGCGCCTGCATCCGCAACGGCGCTCGTGGTCGCTTCTTCAACGTTGTCGACCTCGTCAACCGGCTCGAGGCCGAGACCCGCGCCGGCCGCCAAGGTCGCATGGCCGACTACCTGTCGCGCATGGACTTCATCGTGCTCGACGAACTCGGATATCTGCCCTTCGCACAATCTGGCGGACAGCTCCTGTTCCACCTGATCAGCCGGCTCTACGAACAGACCTCCGTCATCGTCACGACCAACTTGGCCTTTGGCGAATGGCCGAACGTCTTCGGCGACGCCAAGATGACCACCGCGCTGCTCGACCGCCTCACCCATCACTGCGAGATCGTCGAGACCGGCAACGAGAGCTGGCGCTTCAAGAACCGCGCCTGACCCTCACCGCGACCGCCCGACTGCGCAACCCCGACCAGCTCCGCCGGGCGGTCGCTCGCGCAGTGGCACTCCGGGGGGTCCCTATTCGGAGCCGATCCGGGGTCCCTTTTCCAGGCCGTTTGACAGATTACCGCCGCAGTGGAGCGGACCGGCAGCAGGTCATGACGCTCGCGACCGACGAGTTCATCCGCCGTTTCCTGATCCACGTCCTGCCGCGCGGTTTCCACCGTATCCGCCACTACGGCCTGCTCGCCGCTTCGGCACGCAAGACCAGCCTCGCAACGGCCCGTGACCTGTTGCAGGTCGCCGCGCCGCCCGACGACGTCGCGCCGGAGGAGCCGTTCGCTCCGCTTCCACCATGCCCGTGCTGCGGCGGGATCATGATCGTCATCGAGACATTCGCTCACCGATGGCAGCCTCGCGGACCGCCCCCGTCATCAGCCCGAGCCGGAAGGAGGTGCGCGTGACCCGGCACGCACTGCACCCATCTCATGCCGCAGCTCCGACGCCGCGGCCAAGGTCCATGCTCGCGCCGATCATCATGGCGGGCGCCTCGCGGAACCGCAGGCCGCTCTCCAGGCCCCGGAACACCACTCGATCAGGCCGGCATTGGTCCCAGCCGGCCCGATTGCGGCGCCCAGCAAAGGTGCCCAAGCCCGCCTCGACGCCGGCTGCAGCCCAAAAACCCCATAGTCCGCCCTCGACCTCGCGGGTTCGTTCTTCGGCGACTTTCGTACGCCTAACGGCGCCCGAAACCCTTCACGAAAGCTGCAGTTCCGGTTACGGGCACATGGGACGGAGAAGTCGACTTAAGCCTTGGTTCAACTTCTGACTGAGACAGTGTGAGAACGCTGCGAAGCCTTGCCGATCGAAATTAGACATCGCCGCAGACCGACAGTACCTGGCCGGACTGACCGATGATGCCGTAGATGACTAAGCCGCGATTGCCCGTGAGCACTTGAGGCAGGCCGAGGCCGGCCAGTCCCGTTCCGCGACGAAGCCGCCGGCCAAGCCGCCCGGGTAGGCGTCGACGAAGTCGGAACTCCAGCAACCGCCCGTATCCTCCAGCAAGAACCGCCGAGCCGCGTAGATGCGATGAAACGACCGGTCTGCCCGCCCGAGAAGCGCGTCTAGCGCCGCTTCCGAGACGAGCGCCGTCACGAAACCCAGCTCGATAGGCCCGTAGGCCTGATAATGAGCGCCGCAGGCAGGCTCCTCCAGGGCGCCGGAGCCGCCGTCCGGCCAAGTCGTGACCCGGAAGGAAGGCACGCCCGTGCGGTCGACCCCGCAACGGAGGCATCCACCCTTCGCGCCAATCGCAACGGCATGGCCCGCGGCGGCGTTGGCTTCGGTCCAACCGTAGACGACCGGCATCGGCCGGTCCTGCCGGCAGTGCCAGTCGTTCAGCTGCCCTTCGGCAAGCCAGGAGCCCATTGCCGACACGATCAAATCGCTTTCTAACAAGACGCGCTGGTCCGCGCGCATCAGCGCCGATGCGATGGCCGGGAACGGGGCGAACTCGGCATGCGGGAAATCGGCCCTCAACCTCCCAACAAGGGCCTCAGCCTTGTTCAACCCGACCGACGAGGCCCCGAGCGGATGCCGGCCGACATTGGCCCAGGCAAGCGTGTCGTGATCGACGAGATTCAAGCGGCCGACGCCGGCCTGGGCGAGCGCCACCGCTACCGGGGCCCCAACTGACCCGCAGCCGAACACAGTGACCGTGCTTCCGATCAGCCGTGCCGACCGCCTGTCCTGGCCGCGCCCGTGGATCCACGGAGCATCGGCGCGGGCGGGCTCGTCGCGGCGGACCGGCTCGGCGCCGAAATACCTGTCGACGAGGACATCTGCCGGAAGCCTGGACGGCCGAAACCCGCGGTTGAGCGGCTCGGTCGCGCCGCCAGGGGCCAACCGGGCGAGGCCCGGAGCCGATACTGTCACCACCACCATTCCCGGACCGAACCTCGCATCCGCCGCCAAAACCACGACGATGTTGTCCTGGCGCAATGCGGCAACCGCCTCGAGCCGCTCGGCCGCCCCGCCTCCCGCCCGCTCGGCGAGCAGGAGGAGATCACGCGCCGTCCTCGGATATTCCGACGGCAGCAGCGGCCGTTCGAGCCAGATCAGCATGCCGCGCTCCGCCCGGTGGCGGCGCAACGCGCGGTCGCCGAAGCGATTGCGCAGCCAAGCGGTCACCTCGGTCTCGTTCTCGCCGAGCAGCTTGATGTCCGGTGCCTGCCAGACGCAGATCTCGCGGGAGGGACGCTCGACCCGAACGATGCTGGTCAGGCGCCGGTCGGACCCGTTCGCGTCGTAGCGCCAGTAGGTGAGAAACTCGTCACGGAAATCCTGCTCCACGATCGCCCCGTCGATCATCTCGCGGACGACCCGCGTCGCGCGCGCCAGCAGGTCGACCACGACCCCCGCCGGATCGTCCGGATCGACCTCCGTCATGTTCGGCAGCAGGCACAGGATGCCGTCCCTTTCGACGTGCGGCCATTCGAGGAACGGGGGCCGGTCCACCAGTGCGAACCGCGGCCACGCAAGCGGAAACGCCTCTGGGATGAGGATGTCCATGCGCCGTGGCGCGGCCTCGCCGAAATCGACGGTGACGCGCCAGCCGGCCACGATGCGCCACTGGTGATGGTACCCTGCCAAGTCTTTCCGTCCGAGCGCGACCGGCTCCGCGCCGTGCAGGGCGCGGAGCCGGGATCGCACCATACCGACGGCGGACCGCCAGCGCCGTGAGGCCGGCTCAGGCATGGCGGCCTCCACCCTCCTTGCGCACGGCGCCCATGGCCGAGGATCCCTGGCCGATCAGCAAGCCCGAGGACAGGACGGCGGGCGCGGCGGGGCTCGCCGAGGCGCCCGCCTCGTCTGCCTTCTCCTCCTCGTAACCATCGACGAAGTAGGTCGTGCCGAACACCCGATCCCAGCACTGCAGAGCCTCCTTGCGGGTGCAGTCGGCGGCGAACAGGCGGTCCATTTTGCCCAGCGCCTCCGTGAGCTTGTCACGGAGGAAGGCTGCTTTCGGGTCTTTCCAGTAGGACCCTTCCGGATGCGACGTGATCGTCTCGTTCGGGGTGACCGGATGCTCGATTCGCTCCGAGCCGTTGAGCCGGTCCCGGATCGCCTTCATCGTTTCGTACAAGGCCTTGTCGTGGCGGTCCGAGTGGCGCTGGTACTTCTCCGCCACCAACTTCGTGATGCCGAAGCCGCTCAGGATCTGCGAGCTCCACGACTCACGGCTCCTGGCGAACTTCTTCATCAGCCGGACCGTGTGCCTGAACTGGCTTGCGTTGCCGGACTTCGCCCGCTCGCCCTCGAGCCACTGGGTCACGTCGCGGGCGTCCGAGCACTTCCAGCCAGAACTGGCCGCGAGTTCGTAGTGGACCGTCTCGTTGCCAGCAGCGTCCTTCGTCGCGACGCGGCGGTAGACCGGCATGTCAACGTGGTACCCGGCAGCGTAGATGATCCGGACGCAGTTCTTCCGGATCTCCGGGGGCGTGGCGAAGAAGCCATGGTCGACCGCGTCGCGAACCATCTCCTTGGCCTCGCGGGGGCTCATCTCGCCGCCCCGCGGACCGACAAGGTCCTCCTCGAGGAAATAAACCCCGTCATCGATATCGTAATCCTTGGACGGGTGGCGCAGCATCGTCCTCATGGCGTAGCTGCCCTGCGCCTTGAACTCCTGCACGGCCGGCTTCCCGTCCCGCTTCAGGCCATCCCGCAGCCGCTGGCGATTCGTGTCCCGCCGCTCGCGCATCGTCTTGCGCTCGGCCTCAGGCAAGGTGACCTCGTCGTCGTGGTAGCCCAGGACGTCGTCGGAGCAATCGTACATGGCAGTCCTTCCTCGGCTCAGCGGATGGCGTGGGCGCTCGCGTCCGCGCGGACGGGAGCGGTCTCGAACAAGCGGCAGATGAGCTCGGCTTCCGGATCGGTCGTCCGGTAGGCGCACTTGCTGTTGATCATGTCGGCGTCCGTCCGCGCCTGATCGATCAGGGCGTCCATCGCTTCGTCGCGGGTGTCGTCCAGCGACAGGAAGGGCAGGAGGGTCGCCGGCACTTTCTGGCTGGGGAACCTCACCACCGAGCAGCGACGCCCCACGTGGCGGGCGATCTTCGCCGCCATGTGATCGTAGGCGAACTGCTGCGCGTCGATGGCGAGCTCGGCCGCCTTGCTGCCGAACTTCCACTGGCCCAGCCCACGGTCGAGTTCGTTCGACTCGATCCGTTCCCCGGCCGGCATCGGGCACGTGCCAAGACAGAAGATCTCGATCCCCTGACCGGTCTCAGTCTTGTCCAGGGCGTCGATCAGGCCGACAAGCACCGGATTGTTCGCCCAGAGGCCACCGTCCACGAAGACGCGGCGCCCCTTTCCGGCCTCGTCCTCGTAGGACAGCTCCGACATTGACCTGAAGATGGGCGCCGCCGTCGTCGCCATGCAGACGTCGACGAGGGACGTTCCGTCGTCCCGATGGTTCGAACCCGGCAGGTGCGGGGTCTTGAAGACCCAGGCGCGATGCTGGCTAATCTCCACCGCCGGCACGGCGAGCGCGATCCTGCGACCGGACCAGATTTCGCCGATCGTCGTACCTTCGAGGCTGTCTTGAAGCGCCCGTCGCAGTACCGCGGCTCCGCCAGACAAGGCCGACGGGCGGTGCAGCAGATCGCCGGGAACACCCAGAAGGCCGGACGGAACCGGCCGCGAGAAGATCCCCTTCCCGTGCTTGCGATAGAGCTCGACGACCTTGCTCAAGGGCACTCCCTTGGCCAGGGCGCACGCGATGATCGCACCCGTGCTGGTCCCGGTGATCAGGTCGAACGCCGCGCCCAAGTCGAGCGGACCCGTTCCGCGCCTCGTCGCGTACGACTCGCACAGCTTGGCGAGATAAGTGGCCGTATAGGTGCCGCGCATGCCTCCACCGTCCAGGCTCAGCACCCGGTAAGGCTTCGTGTCCCGACCGGCCGGGACCGGTCCTCTCCCTCGTTCCTCGTCCACGTCACACCCCGTGTTACCTGTGGTCCCGCTACGCGTCTCGGTTGCGTTCGCCGGACGGCCTGTCATCCTGAAAGGAGGTGCCGGCCAGGGAGGCGCTTTCGGATAAGTCCGGAAGAACTTTTCCGAGAACGGGGCGGAAGGCGGCATTCCTGATCGAGGAGCGGGTATGGATGGCGGGGACGACGCCCGGCGGGACGACGACGATCTCACGGGCGAGGAGGTGCGGGCCGCCATCGAGGCCCTGTCCGACCTGGATCGGCAGAGACTGCTGCTCGTCGAGCAGCGTTACCGAGCGGGTACGGATTTCGCGCCGGGAGACCTGTTGCAGGCGGCCCTATGCCAAGCCTTCCTACGGGAGCGCCGGTGTCCCCGCGACATCGGCTTCGTACCGACGATCGCGGCGATGATGAGAAGCACCGGCGGCCATCGGCGCGAGACCCTCAAACGGCAGGTCCCGTTCGATGCGCCGGCCATCACCGCGAAGGACGGCAGGGTGCTCGCGCCGGCCGACACCCTGCGGTCGGCCGATCTCGACCCCGAGGCGGCCGTCATGGAGAAGGAAGGGCCCGATGTTGTGGCGGCGGCACTGGAGCTCTTCGTCGAGGAAGAGGACGTCCAGTACGTCATCCTCGGGATCGTGGACGGCCTCAAGGGAGCGCCCCTTCAGGCCGCGACCGGGCTCTCCTCCAACCGGGTGCACTATGCGTTGAGGAAGATCAGAAACAGATTGGGCTCTGATCCCGAGGGGTGGCTGAAATGAGCGCGTCGAAACGGCTGATACCTCCGCCCGCCGACCTCATTGAGGACGCGATCCTGGACGACATGTTGGCCTTGTCCGCGGAGGATATCGCGATCGAATTGCAGCAGGCGGGGATGACGCCCGACGACACGGTCGCCAATTTCCGGCGGGCGGTCGCCGAGGCGGAGGCGCAATGCGGCCGGCGCAGGCTGGCGGCCGCCCGGCAGGGAGTCGCGGCCTTGCGGGAGAAACAGGCCGAGGTGGTTCCGCTGGATGACCGCCAGAGACAAAGGTCGAGGCTAGAGGAGATGAGGCGCCAGGCGGCGGGCGCCGCCGGCATGATGATGGCGGCCCGGAAGTCCGAGGGCCTGTCGCACCGGGATGAGGACGGCCTTCTCGACGACCTGGCCCACCTGGAACGCCTGGAGCGGGAGGACGGCGAGGACCCGACCTCGTGACCGGCCCGAGCGCGGCCGAGCGCGTGCTGCTCGAACTGGGGATCAGCAAGCCCTCTGAGATCGACCTGGAGGCGGTCGCCTACTCGTTGGGCGCGATCGTCAAGTTCAGGCCCATGGACCGGTGCGAGGCAACCATCGTAGGCAACGGCCGCCGCGCCATCATCGCGGTCAACAGCACGAGCATCGCCGTGCGGCGGCGTTTCTCCATCGGGCACGAGATCGGTCACTGGCACCTGCACCGGAACCGCCTCCTGCTTTGCACCTCCAAGGAGATCGGCAACTCGCGCCTTGGCAGGCTCGATCCGGAGCGGCAGGCGGACGATTTCGCCTCGGACCTGATCCTGCCGGATTATCTCTTCAGGCCACTGGTCGCGAAGCTGCCACGCGTGCTGTTGACGAACGTGCGCGAGATCGCCGGCGAGTTCCAAGCCAGTCAGACGGCGACCGTGCTGAAGATGGCGAAGTCGGGCCGGTTCCCGATCGTCGTTGTGAGGGACGGAATTGCGGGCGCGCGATGGTCGATCCCGTCGCCCGTGCTGCCAGGATGGTGGAGGCTGCGCGGCGATCTCGACCCGGAAACCTTCGCCTACGGGCTCCTCCACCGCGGATCGTCCGAGGAGACCCGGCCTCGGGCCATCGGCGCCGACGCATGGTTCGACTTCCGCGGATGCGATCGATACGAGATCAAGGAGCAGTCGTTCTCCACCACGCCCGACGAGGTGATCACCATCCTCACGATCCCGGAGAACGGCCTCGGCTGACCGCCGGCCAGAACCCGTGTCCGGATACTTGCCTGTGACCCGAACGGGGAGGACGTTCCTCGACAGTCAAACGGCCCTCGCCTGCCGCAGCGCCTTCAGCCCTGGAACTACGGCTCAAGCAAGCGAGGCTCGATCACTCGTCCGGTCACCTGATCGGTGTTCCCGTGTTCGGACCAGAACGTAAACAGGTCCGTGCCATCGAGCGGCTCCAGATGCGTGATCTCCCTCGTTTCCTCTTCGTTGTACGGAGCTGTGAGACCTGCCGTGGTACCGGCATCCCCGATCACGACGTAATCGAACCGTTTCATATCTGACACTTGCATGGAGACCTCCGTGCGCGAGACGGACAGCGTCGCGGAGGGCAGGAGGCCGACACGGATGATCTCAGGGCTCACCACCTCGAAATACGCGGGCTCCGTCCCAACGCACGGATGCAAGAAGAGATGTGCGGGCGCGATCAAGGCGCAGGCGACGTCGAACGGCATCGATGCCGTGCGGTCGCGCGTACTGCCTCTATAAACACGTAGCGAGACGACCTCTTCCAGAGGTCTGTCCGACGTGGTCTGAAAATGGATCACCTCGTCCGAAGCCATCGCGATCAAGCGAAGATCATCTTCGGATCGGATCGCGGGCAGTGTCGTGAAATAACAGTAGGCCACGTTGGTCAGCCGACGCGTGCCCGCCAGATTCCACGGTGTCGACCAGAGTTCGCCGCTCGTGCGGATGCTGCTAACGTTGGCCGGGACCGTGTGGTGGTACACCCGAATCTTGAAATCGGCCGCCGGCGTGCCCCGGCACTGCCCCTTGGCGAACGCAGCGATCCCGCGAGGCCCCTCAAACGTGCATCGGTAGAGTTGCGCGCCGTCCTCATAAGCCCGGACCCGGTCTTCCGACCCGATCCGGACAAGGAGACGCGCAAGCTGCGTCGTCCGGGAGGCGCCCACATCCAGGCTCAACTGCGCCGAGTGCTTCCCGGCCTCCATGTCGAAGGCGATGATGGGCGGCGAGAAGAAGCTTGGCACAAAGTATCGGAAGCCGCCCACGCCAATCAATAGATCCGGGATCAGGAAGCTTCGGCCCTCACTATGTCCTAATCGCAGCTTGATGAAGCCGTCGTAGTCGCGGCGGCCTGGACCGCCCGGCCGTATCGCGGGGGACCATCGCGAAGGAGGGCCGGCCAGATTTCGCCAGATATGTTGAGTACGCCTGCTCACAAGCCGACCGCCGTACGATTTTCGCCGTCGGAGCTTCGCACCCGGGGCTCCGAGCTGGTAGTCGCCATCGCCCGGGCCTTAGGCTTCCGACGGCAAAGCCAGACGGCCCGAGGCGCATCTTTCATCAGCGTCAACGCTGGTCGGCCTCTCCTCGGCAACGATGTGGGAGACCAGAGCACGCATTTCCACACTCCTGCGACCCTCGCCGGATTAGACATGTGTCCGCTTCGAAGCAGGTATCCGGCTAAATTCGACGACTGTCTTGGGCGCGACCGAGACGTTCACGGGATCGGATTTTGGGGAAACCACCGCCTGTCATTGCACGCCGCTGTTCGCCAGCGTGCGACCACCTCGGTTTCGCCGTTGCATCGCTTGTGAGAAGTGTTCTGGTCACGCCCCGTTATTCAACGGGGTTACCGTGAACGCCACTAACATTCTTTGGGGCCAGGTCCTTACGATCTGCTTCATCGCGCTCGCCTTCATTTGGGCTGCCACCCAGTGGACGGCGGCGCAGCTCGGCTACCAGGCCCAGCTCGGCCAGCCCTGGTTCATGGCCGGGCACTATCCCGTCTATCACCCACCGGCCTTCTTCTGGTGGTGGTTCGCCTACGGTGCCTACGCGCCGAACGTGTTCGAGCACGGCGCATACATCGCCGCCGCAGGCGGGTTTGCCTCTGTGGTCATGGCGATCGCCATGTCGGTATGGCGGGCGCGGGAAGCCAAGACCGCCGACACCTACGGCTCCGCCCGTTGGGCGACCGAGAAGGAGGTGCGCACCGCCGGCTTGCTCGGACCCGACGGCACGGTATTGGGGCAACTCGGGAAAGCCTACGTCCGCCACGACGGTCCCGAGCACGTGCTGTGCTTCGCTCCGACCCGCTCAGGCAAGGGCGTCGGCCTCGTGGTGCCCACGCTGCTCACCTGGGCCGGTTCGGTCGTCGTGCACGACATCAAGGGCGAGAACTACGGGCTGACGGCCGGATGGCGGGCGAGGTATTGCCGCGTCGTCCTGTTCGATCCCACCAACCCCGACAGCGACGCTTACAACCCGCTGCTGGAGGTGCGCCGCGGCCCGAACGAGGTTCGCGACCTCCAGAACGTGGCCGACATCCTGGTGGACCCCGAAGGCGCGCTGGAGAAACGAAATCACTGGGAGAAGACCAGCCACGCCCTGCTGGTCGGCGCCATCCTGCACGTGCTCTACGCCGAGGCCGACAAGACGCTGGCCGGCGTCGCTTAGGGCCTGTCAGCTATCAATCGCTCGATTTGAGCGGCGGTCGTTCGGCTTGA
>CAXTOT010000126.1:0-11848 GCA_964245915.1 uncultured Lichenihabitans sp.
CGCAACTTGCGGAATGATCATACCCGATCTGATCGTTTTCACACAGCCAGGGTCGCGAGCAGCCCCTGACGGCGGGGACCAAACGTCAGATTTCGAGGACTAAGATCAGCCTGCAGGCTGCCGTTTCAACGGATAGGCCCGCAGGAACACCGCGGTGGCGGCCTTCACGTGATTGGCGATCATCTCGGCCGAGGGCGGCGGCGCGACGCAGAGCAGCACCGGGAGCAGGTGCGAGGACTTGCTCATGTCGAGAAAGAACTGCGCCGCCAGTCCGCAATCGTCGATCGCAATCACCCCCGCCGCCACTTGGGCGCGAAGGTAGTCCGAAAGGCGCCCGTATCCGATGCACGGACCGGCTTCCCAAAAGGCGCGGCCGATCGAGGGGAATTTTTGCGCCACCGCGGCCACGATGCGGAAGTGAGCGATCGAGGTGGGCCGCAGCATGCGGTCCATCAGGCGTTCGCCGAAATCCCGCAGCACGGCTTCGACATCGTGGTCGGCATGGTCGAAGCGGCAGGTCTGCTCCGCCTGTTCCCGCTTCTCCTCCCGGATCAGCGCCGCGAACAAGCTCTCCTTGCTGTCGAAATAGACGTAGAGGGTGCCTTTGGACACGCCCGCCACACGGGCGATCTCGTTCATGCTGGCGGCGTCGAAGCCATCCTTGAGGAACACGGCGCGCGCGCCGTCGATGATCTGTCGGCGTTTCGCGCCGTCCTCGCGCGACCGGCCACCATCCTCGGCTGTGCTCACTGCCAGGCTCACGACGACTCCGAAATTTCGTGACCGAACGGTTCGGTCACCTTGATCTACGGACGGGAACGCGATATGTCAACCGAATGACCGAACGGTTCAGTCACCGCGTCGGAGCGCTTTGGAGCTTGGGATGGCCGATCAGGTCGTAATCGAACGAGGCACGGAGGCGCTTGCTCCGGCGGCGCCTGCGCCCGGGAGCCTGGCGGTTCAGCAGGCCCGCGGCACACCTTCGGCCGCCGTCATGAGCGGGGATGTTCTACCGCCCAAGAAGAAGCGGCGCCGGGTGATCCTGCCGCTGGTGCTTCTCGCCGCCGTGGGCGGGGGCGGCTACGAGGGCTACCGGTGGTTCGTCGAGGGGCGGTTCCTGGTTTCGACGGACGATGCCTATGTGAAGGCCGACATGTCCACGATCGCGGCCAAGGTGGCGGGTTACGTTACGGCCGTGCCGATCGTCGAGAACGTTCACGTCGCCAAAGGCCAGGTGCTCGCCACCATCGACGACGGCGACTACCGCAACGCGGTGGATGGCGCGCAGGCCCGGATCGACACGCAGGACGCCACCATTGCCCGGTTCGGCCGCCAAGTCGAAGCCCAGCAGGCCATGATCGATCAGGCCAAGGCACAGGTCCTCTCCGTCAAAGCCGAGGCGAGCCGCACCGCCACCGAATTCGACCGGGCGCAAAAGCTGATGCAAAGCAGCTATGGCACGCAGCAGCGGCTCGACCAGGCGCTCACCGATCGCGACCGGGCCGCTGCCGCGGTGGCCAGTGCGAACGCGGCACTCGCCTCGGCGCAAGCCGCAATCGGGGTGCTCGAAGCCCAAAAGCTCGAGGCGCAGAAGAGCCGCGCCGAGCTCGATACCGTTCTGGCGCGGGCGCAGCGCGACCTGTCCTTCACGGTCATCCGGGCGCCTTTTGATGGCGTGGTCGGCAACAAGGCGGTGCAGCCGGGGCAATATGTTCAGACGGGCACGCGGCTTTTGGCGCTGGTGCCGCTCGACAGCGCCTATGTGGAGGCCAATTTCAAGGAGACCCAGCTCGATCGCCTGAAGCCCGGCCAAAGGGTCACCATTAGGCCGGATGCCTTCTCGAGTCGCAGCATCGAGGGCAGCGTCGAGAGCGTGGCGCCCGCCTCCGGGGCGGAATTTTCCATGCTGCCGCCCGAGAACGCGACC
Organism: uncultured Lichenihabitans sp.; assembly: GCA_964245915.1. GTDB lineage: Bacteria > Pseudomonadota > Alphaproteobacteria > Rhizobiales > Beijerinckiaceae > Lichenihabitans. Next base: position 1,928 of record CAXTOT010000126.1, read on the forward strand.
GGCAACTTCACCAAGATCGTGCAGCGCATCCCCGTGCGCATCCGCATTCCGGCGGATGTCGCGCAGGAGGGCATCTTGCGCCCCGGCCTGTCGGTCGGGGTCGAGGTTCACACGCGCGACGAGAACCAACCGCAGCCCACGCTCGTGGGCGCGCTCGGGCTCGACGCTCTGGCGTCGGCCATTCTGCCGCGCCACGCCACCAAACAGGACTGAGCCATGGCCGCCATCGTGGCCAATTCGGGGACGGCCGCCGTCGCTTACCCAACCGCGACGGCGGCCGCGCCGAGCTTCAACACCCGCAAGCTGATCACCTTCATCTTCATGGTGTTCGGCATGTTCATGGCGATCCTGGACATCCAGATCGTGTCCGCCTCGCTGGCGGAGATTCAGGCGGGTCTGTCGGCGAGTTCCGAGGAGGTGGCCTGGGTGCAGACCAGCTATCTCATCGCCGAAGTCATCATGATCCCGCTGTCGGGCATCCTCTCGCGTGCCTTTTCGACCCGCTACCTGTTCGCGTTTTCCTGCGCGGGGTTCACGGTAATGAGCTTCATGTGCTCGACCGCGACCGACATCAACCAGATGATCGTCTATCGCGCGCTGCAGGGGTTCATCGGCGGCGCCATGATCCCGACCGTGTTCGCCTCCTCCTACATGATCTTCCCCAAGGAGAAGCAGCCCATCATCGCGCCGCTGATCGGGCTCGTGGCGACGCTCGCGCCCACCATCGGACCGACGATCGGGGGCTATCTCACGGACCTGTTCTCCTGGCACTGGCTGTTTCTGGTCAATGTGGCGCCCGGCATCGTCGTGACGATTGCGGCTTATTTCATGATCGATTTCGACAAGCCCGATTTGAAACTACTGGAGAAGTTCGATTGGACGGGCCTCGCCGGCATGGCCGTCTTCCTCGGCGCCATGGAATATGTGCTGGAGGAAGGGCCGCAGAAGAACTGGTTCGACGAGAACATCATCGTGGTCTGCGCCCTAGCTTCGGTGGTGGGCGGCCTCTTCTTCTTCTGGCGGGCCTTTACCGCGCCCCAGCCGATCGTCGATCTCACCGTCTTTTCCAACCGCAACCTCGCGATGGGGTCGATCTTCTCCTTCGTCATGGGGATCGGGCTCTATGGCCTGACCTATATATACCCGGTCTATCTCGCCAACGTGCGCGGTTATTCCTCGCTGCAGATCGGCGAGACCATGTTCGTGTCGGGCTTGTGCATGTTCGTGGCCGCCCCCATCGTGGGCAGGCTCATGGGCAAGATCGATCCGCGCATCATGATCGCGGTGGGGTTCATGGGCTTTGCCATCGGCACCTGGCAGGCCTCCCAAATCACCAAGGACTGGGATTTTTGGGAATTGCTCGTGCCTCAGATGCTGCGCGGCTTCTCGCTGATGACCGCCATGGTGCCGATCAACAACGTGGCGCTCGGCACCGTGCCGCCGCAAAAGCTCAAGAATGCCTCGGGCCTGTTCAACCTCACCCGCAACCTTGGCGGCGCCGTTGGTCTCGCGATGATCAATACGCTCATCAACAACCGCTGGGACCTGCACCTTCAGCGGCTTCACGAGAGCGTGGCCTGGGGCCATCAGGCCGCCGAGGACACCTTGGCGGGCCTGACGTCCAGCATGGCATCGATGGGGTCGGACGCCGCGCTTGCGGCCACCAAACAACTCGGCCGCATCGTGCGCCAGCAGGCGCTGGTCATGTCGCTCGCCGATGTGTTTCTCGCCATGACGGCCTTGTTCGTCCTTCTGGTCTTCGTGACCCCCCTGATGCAGAGGCCGGCGCGCCAAGGCGGCGGCGACGCCCATTGAGCTTCGCAACGCCGGATCAGAACAGTCCGGCCGCCAGATTGATGGTCAAAGCGAGCACCATGGTGTTGAACACGAACGACACCAAGCCTTGCACCGTTCCGATCCGGCGCAGGCTCTTCGACGTGAACGCGATGTCGGCGGTCTGGCTCGCGACCCCGATCACCACGGCGAAATGCAGGAAGTCCCAATAGTCGGGCGGCTGATTGCCTGGAAACAGCAGCCCGCCGATCACGTCGTCCTCCGGCGTGGCATCGTCCGGCGCGTAATATTCGTGAGCGTAGTGAAGCGCGAAGATCACGTGCACCGTGAACCAGGACAGCGCCACCGTGCAAAGCGCGGCCCCGACCCTCAGGCCTTTGCCCAGGCCGTGCGCGTCCTTGGCCTGCGAGAGTTCGAGGCCGACCGCGCCAAGGCTGGCTGCCGCCGCGATCAGCACCACGGTCAGGATGAAGCCCGCCGCCTCGTCCTGCTCCGCCGCCCTGGCCTGAATGTGGCGGCTTTCGCTACCCCGCATCATGGCCAGCACCGAGACGATGAACACGAGGCAGGTGAGGTCCCAGGACACGATGGCCCTGGTGCTCCATGACAGGGCCGGCGCCCCCAAGGTGAGTCCGCCAAACAAAAGCAGGCCAGCCGCGATCCCGACCGTGAGGCGTGGCCGGCCCCCGAAGGGGCCGAGGGCACGCCTGAGGGGCGCGTAGCGTTGATAGATTTGTGACCGCTCGACCATGAGTCATCCGCCTTGATGCCGTGAGGCTTTCGAGGCCGGGCATGGGTGCTCAAGCACGGCCAGGCGGAAAAAACCAGAGCCGCGACCCTCGAGCCGCGCTAATGCCCCGTCTGTGTGTCGTGGGGATGCTGCCCAACCGCCGGCACCACGGGCACGGCGGCCTTCTTGGGCGCGTTCTGGACAACTTTCGTGGCCGACGCCGGCAGCGGAACGTCCGCCACCTTGGTCCAGGTCTGCGAGCCACACAGGAACTTCAGCATGCAGCCCTTTACCTGCAGTTCCTCCGCCTTTTCGACGCCGACCGTCACACCGTAACTCTTGCCGTTGTCGGCGTTGTAGACGTCCCCGACGAAATGGGCGCCGTCGTTGTTGTCGTCGTCCGGCTTGAGTTGTTCCATCAACTCGAGGCCGATGCTCGGTCGCGTGCGCTTGGCCGGATCCGGATTCTTGATGTCCGTCCTTGGTTGGCCCTTGTCGGTCAGCGGGTCCTTCAACCAGACGACATAGCCGCACAGATTGGCGTTACCCTCGCCGCATTTCTCCATCCGGATCTTGGCACGGCCGTCTTCGGTCAGCCATGTCCCGACAGGACTGGGGCCCGCGGCCTGCACCAAGGTTGGTACGCTCAGAAGCACGAGCCCAAGGGTGGCAGAGCTAAATTGCAGTCTCACTGAATGCTCCCGAAACTGGCGCGGCATGAACGCATAAGACTGATCCGCGCGTTCTCTACCGCAGGTGCGCATCAAAACCAATTGGCTGTCAGTTGGCCGCCCCGGTCCCACTGGCCCCGAGCGCCTCCACTGACGAATCCGTGGGCTCATCGCAGGCCATCGTGGCAGCATGTTGGCTGAGACCCATCGACGCCCCGCGAGAACCCGGCCCGAGGTTGGTGGTCCACGGCTCTGGATCGCTTCGCGGCAGTAGTTGGGCGCGACCTGTGCGAGCGTCGCTGCGGTGGGCGAGGGCTTGCTAGCCAAGAGCGTATCGCCCGGATATCAACTTCGGGCAGTCAGCACGCGGAGCGAGGGTTTGGACCAAAGCGTGGAGCAGTTGCGCCGCAAGGAACGGGAACTCGCTCAGGAGATCGCGCAAGTCCGCGCCGCGATGGCGGCTACGGAACCGGCTGTCGCTCAGGACCCGGAGGGCACGTCCAGCACGTTCGACGACACGGCGCTGTACGGCGCGATCCTCCGCAGCGCGACCGACTACGCCATCATCGCGGCCGACCTCGAGGGCAGCATCGTCGAATGGAACGTCGGTGCACGGGATCTTCTGGGCTGGTCGCAAGACGACATCATCGGGCAGAGCATCCACATCATCTTTACCCCGGAGGACCGGGAGAACGGCGTTCCCGACCGGGAAATGCGCAATGCACTCGAAACCGGACATGCCATCGACGAGCGATGGCACCTCCGGCGCGACGGCAGCCGGTTCTTTGCCGATGGGCGGATGATGCCGCTCAAGAGCCATGCCGGGCAAATCTGCGGTTACCTCAAGATCCTGCGCGACAAGACCGGACAGATGAAGTCCGAACGTCTCGTCTTGGCGCAGAAAAACGTCCTGCGCACCGTCACGGATCACATCGACGCCGCGATCCTGCAAGTCGACCGCGACAACGAAGTCATCTTCATCAACCCTTCCGTCGAGCGCCTGTTCGGCTGGTCGCCCGCCGAAATCCACGGCCGTCCCTTGCACGAAACCCTGCACCACCACGGCCCCGATGGCTGCCCCTATGCCAAGCAGGATTGCCCGCTGTTTGCCGTGCTCGAAACCGGCGAAACGATCCGCGATTTCGAGACGGTATTTTTCAAGCGGGACGGCGGCCCAGTCGATGTCAGCTGCTCCAATTCACCGATCCTCGTCGATGGAATTGTGGTGGGCGCCGTCATGGCGGTGCACGACATCTCCAAGCGGAAGCAGGCCGAGGAGGCCATCAGGGGTGAGGTCCGCCGGTATGAGGCCATCGAGGATATCCGCAGGGCCGTGGAAGCCTCGGCGGGCGATCTTGACGCGGTGCTCGCGGCGGTCGTGGTCGGTGCCGCCCGGGTGCTGCCGCAGACAAAAAGCGCCGGGGTCGAGATGGTAGATGGCGACGCCTGCGTGTACCGGGCGGTGTCCGACCCCGCCGCAGGGGAAGTCGGGTGGCGGGTGGATCTCGCCAATTCCTTTTCGGGCGCCAGTCTCGCACTCGGCCTGCCCCTGATCTGCGACGATACCGAAACCGACGACCGCCTGAATCGCGAGCGGTCGCGACTTTACGGCGTGCGCTCGATGCTGGTCGTGCCGATCCCGCGTCACGGGCTGTTCGTGGGTGTTCTCAAGCTCACCGCCCCCGTCCCGTCGGCCTTCGGACCCCGCGACGTAGTGGTCGCACAGGTCTTGGTTGGGCATATCGCCACGGGGTTCGCCCAGAACGACGAACGTCGCGCCCTTCGCAACATGAAGCAGAGCGAGGAGCGTTTGCAGCTTGCGCTGCACGCGTCGGAAACCATCGGGATCTGGGACTGGGACGTCGAGAACGACGTCTGCTATGCGGATTCCCGGTTTGCCCGGCTGTTCGGGGTGGATCCGGTCGAAGCCGCCGATGGCCTGCCGATGGCCGATTTTGCGGCGGGCATTCATCCTGATGACCGCGTCTGGGTCGCGACGGCTGCGCGGCACGCGATGGCCGAAGCCGGCGATTACGCGATGGAGCACCGCGTCCGGCTCGCGGACGGGTCGATCCGCTGGGTATCGGCCCGCGGCCGCAGCTACAATGGTGCCGACGGCCGCCCGCAGCGCTTTCCCGGCGCGGTCGTGGACATCACCGAGCGCAAGCGCGTGGAAGCCTCGCTCCACAATGCTGAAACCAATGCGCGTCTGGCCGTGAGGGCGGCGGGCCTCGGCCTGTGGGACTACGATCCCGTGGCCGACCGGATGATCTGGGACGAACGATGCAGGGCCATTTTCGGGCTGGCATCCGAGGCGATTCCGACCCTCGACATCGTCATGAACGGGGTTCATCCGCGCAGCCGCGACGCGCTGCGGGCCACGGTTCAGGCCGCGACCGCCTCGGGGCGCCTCGTCGACCAGGCCCATGAATTCGAGATCGTCCGTTGCGATGACGGCGAGGCGCGTTGGGTCGAGGTGTCGGCACAGGCCTTCTTCGCCGAGGACCGCTGCAACCGCATCATCGGAACCATCGGAGACATCACGGAGCGCAAACGGCTCGAGGCCGCGCTTCGCGAGGATGAGCAGCGCTTCCGCACCATGGCGGAGAGCATTCCGCAGCTGGCCTGGATGGCCTCTCCTTCGGGCGACATCTTCTGGTTCAACGAGCGCTGGTTCGACTATACCGGCACCAGTTTCGCGGATCTGCGCGGGCAAGGCTGGCAGGTCGTGCATCATCCCGACACCCTCGAAGCCGTGGTCGAGCGCATGCAGGCGGCCTTCAAGGACGGCATCCCGTGGGACGATACGCTGCTGCTGCGCGGCCGCGACGGCCGCTTCCGTTGGTTCCTGTCGCGGGCCTTGCCGATGCGGGACGACAGCGGCGCAATTCTCCGCTGGTTCGGCACCCACACCGATATCGACGATCAGATCCGGGCTCGCGATGCGCAAGCCCGCTTCGGGGAGGACATGGAGCGGCAGGTCGCGGCACGCACCGCCGAATTGAGCGAGATCAATGCTCGGCTCGTGGCTGAAATGGCGGATCGGCGGCGGGCCGAGGAAGCCCTGCTGCAATCGCAGAAGATGGAAGCCGTGGGGCAGCTCACGGGCGGCATCGCGCACGACTTCAACAACCTGCTGACCGGGATTACGGGGAGCCTGGACCTCATGCGTAAGCGCATCAGCCAGGGCCGCGTCGGCGAACTCGACCGCTACATGACGGCTGCCGCCACTTCGGCTAGTCGCGCCGCGGCGCTGACCCACCGGCTGCTGGCCTTTGCGCGACGACAGCCGCTCGACGCGCGCCAGGTCGACGCCAACGCGCTGGTGGCCTCGATGGAGGACCTGTTCCATCGCACGCTCGGCGAGACGATCGAGATCGAATTGCGGCTTGCGCACGACCTTTGGTCCACGCTGTGCGACCCCCACCAGCTCGAAAACGCGCTGCTGAACCTCGTCATCAACGCGCGCGACGCCATGCCGGACGGCGGCCATTTGACGATTGAGACCGGCAACCTGCAGATGACGGAGGCGGACATGCAGACCGAGGCCGATCATCGGCCCGGCGAATACATCACGCTGCAGGTGAGCGACACGGGGGTCGGGATGAGCGCCGACGTTCTCGCACGCGTCTTCGAGCCCTTCTACACCACCAAGCCGATCGGGCAGGGCACCGGCCTCGGCCTATCCATGATCTACGGCTTTGCCAGACAATCGCACGGGCAAATTTCGGTTCGGTCGACCGAAGGCCAGGGCACCGTCTTCACACTGCTGCTGCCCCGGTTCCAAGGACAAGAGGACGGCAGCGAGGCGGAGCGGTTGCCGCAGGTGCTCGACCCCGCCGATGGGGAGACGGTGCTGGTGGTGGAGGACGACCCGGTGGTGCGCGGCCTCGTGCTCGATGTGCTGCGCGAGCTTGGTTACGAAACCCTCGAGGCGCATGACGGGCTTTCGGGATTGGCGGCTCTGCAGGGACGAGGCCGGATCGATCTCGTCGTCACCGACGTCGGCTTGCCTGGACTGAACGGGCGGCAGTTGGCCGAGATGGGGCGGGCGAGCCGTCCAGACCTCAAAGTGCTCTTCATCACGGGCTATGCCGAGAATGCCGCCTTCGGCGAGGGCGTTCTCGACAAGTCGATGCAGATGATCACCAAGCCCTTCGCGATCGATGCGCTAGCCGCGAAGATCCGCGACATGATCAAACGCTGAGCTGCGGTTGCCCTGGCGAATTGGCTCGATGTTCGAGCTCGGTTGATCGGGCAAACCGCGGCCGATGAGGTCAGCCGGTCAGGCGCTCTTGGCCTTTGCGGTCTTATAGCGTTCGATCCCCGCCACGATGAGGGCGCGTGCCTCGTCGGCCCCCACCCAACGCACGATCTTGACCCATTTATTGGGCTCGAGATCCTTGTAGTGCTGAAAGAAATGCTCGATCTGCTCCAATGTGATGGCGGGCAGATCGGTATAGGTCAGCACCTTTTCGTAACGGCGGGTGAGCTTGTTGGCCGGAACCGCGATGATCTTTTCGTCACCGCCGGACTCGTCTTCCATCAACAAGGCGCCCACCACGCGGCATGCCATGACGGCCCCCGGGATGATGGCGCGGGTGTTGGCCACGATCACGTCGCAGGGATCCCCATCGTCGGACAACGTGTGCGGGATGAAGCCGTAATTCCCGGGATAGCGCATGGCGGTGTAGAGGAAGCGGTCGACCACGAGCGCACCGGCCTCCTTGTCCATCTCGTATTTGATCGGCTCGCCCCCGATCGGCACCTCGATGATGACATTCACCTCATCGGGCGGATTCTTGCCGATCGAGACGGCTTCGAGATTCATCAGACCACTCTCCGGCACGCATGGTGCGAACACGCAGGCTTTTGCCCACATCGGGAAGATAGAGCGGCCGCGTTAAAAAGACCATTCCGGCTCAGTCGAAGCCGAAGGCAACGCGGCCCCGCACCTCGCTGCCGAATCGCTCCTCGGCGCGGCGCACGACCTTCCCGCCCAGCCGCCGGTAGAAGCCGAGCGCGCGCTCGTTGTCGGCCAAGGCCCAGACCAGCGTCGACGAATAGCCATGGTTGGCAAGATCGCGGCGCGCCGCTTCGAACAGGCGGCGCCCGAATCCCAGGCCCTGAAACTCAGGCGACAGATAGAGTTCGAAAAGCTCGCCGCCGTAGGGCAGCGACGGCACACGATTGCGTCCGTAGCTGGCGTAGCCCACGATCGTCTCATCGAAGTCGATCACCGTGAGCCGGGTGCCGTGCACGATGGCGGTGTGCCACCATTTCGGGCCGCGCCGCGCCACCATCCGCTCCAGTTCGCGCCCAGGAATGATGCCCCGATACGCGTCCCGCCAGGCGGCGTCATGGACGTCGGCAATATCCTGCGCGTCGCTCGTTCGCGCACCCCTGATGGTAACGACCGTCTCGACCATGGGGTCGATGTTAGGTCTGGCGAGCCGCGCGAGGCAAGGCCTCGCGCGACAAAATTTAGGCAGAATGGTTGCGGCTCAGTTGCCCTGGAAGCGGCTTCGCGAGGCGCCATCCGAGCCGCTGCCCGTGCCGGCCCGGTGCGGGCGAACCGGACTGGTGTCGGCGATCGGGCGATGGTCGGCGGCGCTTGGCCGACGGTCGTCGGTACGGCGACCCCCATTGCCCTGCGAAGGGCGGCCGCCGGCGTTCTGGCCGGAGCGTCCTGCGGGCTGACCGAAGCGTCCGTTCGAGACCCGTTCCCCCTGGCCCTGCGGAGCCTGAGAGGAGCGGCGCTGCGGGCGCTGTCCACGGGGCGCCTGGGCGGGCCGTTCCGGTTCGGCGAGCGCGGGCAGCGCCGCGAGCCCTTCCGGCAGCGGCAGAACGTCGATCTTGCGGCGGATCAGCCGCTCGATGTCGCGCAGATCGCTGCGTTCGTCGTCAGCCACGAGCGAAATCGCCGACCCGTCGGCGCCCGCTCGCGCGGTTCGGCCGATCCGGTGCACATAGCTTTCGGCAATGTTCGGAAGGTCGAAATTGATCACGTGGGTGATGCCATCGACGTCGATCCCGCGCGCCGCGATGTCGGTTGCGACGAGAAGCCGCGATCGTCCGGCGCGGAACGTCGCCATGGCGCGTTCGCGCTGGCCTTGCGATTTGTTGCCGTGAATGGCGTCCGCCGGGATGCCGGCCGCATTGAGGTGTTTCACCACCCGGTCGGCGCCGTGCTTGGTGCGCGTGAACACGACCGCGCGCTCGATCGCCTTGTTGTCGAGCAGCTTATGCAGCACCGCCTGTTTCTGCCGGGTCGGGCAGAAGATGATGGTCTGCGTGATCCGCTCGACCGTGGACGCCGCCGGCGTCACCGCGACCTGGACCGGCTTGGTCAGCATGGAGGCGGCGAGATCGGCGATCTCGTTGGGCATGGTGGCCGAGAAGAACATGGTCTGCCGACGGGCCGGAAGCTTGGCCACGATCTTCTTGATGTCGCGCACGAAACCCATGTCGAGCATGCGGTCGGCCTCGTCGAGGACGAAAAGCTCGACCTCGCTCAAGGTGATGGCGCGCTGGTCCATGAGATCGAGCAGGCGACCCGGGGTCGCCACCACGACATCGATGCCGTTGGCCACGGCGCGGATCTGCTTGCCGATCGGCACGCCGCCGAAAATCACAGTGGAGGTGTTGCGCAGGAACTTGCCGTAGGTGGCAAAGCTCGCCTGGATCTGGCTCGCGAGTTCGCGTGTCGGGGCCAGAACGAGGGCG
>CAXTOT010000127.1:0-11439 GCA_964245915.1 uncultured Lichenihabitans sp.
CGCAACTTGCGGAATGATCATACCCGATCTGATCGTTTTCACACAGCCAGGGTCACCACCGGCGATAACAATTGCGCGTTCAACGGCATGGCGCAGGCGGTCGCAAGCCTGGTGCAGCAAGGCCGGATGACGGCGGAACGCCTGACCGAGCGGCTGGGCGAACATGCCGTCGGCCTCGAGCGCGTGCTGGCCGATGCCGCGGAGGCGGCCCATGACCGGGGCGCGGCGCGACGGATCGAACAGGCGCTGGCCGGGCCACTGCGCCAACTCGCGGTCACCGCCCTGGCCGGCCGCCCCGACATCATCGCGCAGATGGCGGAGGAGTTCATCGACGAGCTTCGCGGCCACGTCTACAACGCCTTCGCGGTGCCCTGGGTGCGAGTGAGCGACCTCTTCGAGTTCGGCAATCCCGTGGCGCCGCATCTGCTAGAAATCGCCGGCGAGTTGACCAGGAGCTTGCAGGACCCTTGCAAAGGCCTGGGCGCCGTGGCCAAAGAGCGGTTGATCGACGCCGAAATCGCAAAGAACCTGGCAGCCTACCGTGACTGGTTCGGCCGCGAAGGCATCAAGCTCTATATCGAACAGATGGCCAAGGACAAGGTTTGGGCCGGCGCCCCGGAACTGCAGGCGCTCGCGGCCCATCTCGGCGTCACCTTGGCGATTTTCCGGGACGTCGGTGCCGGGATCCGGCGCGACGAAGGCATCGCGGATGCGGGGTCGGCCAGCAGCGGTGCGCCGCTGACGCCTATCGATGTCGAGACGCTGCGCAAGCTGGAGGTGATTGAGGGCCGCGTGGTCGGCGAAGCCCGCCAGATCTATTTCAAGCGGCTGTCCCGCGCAGACGTCGAGAACCGGCTCGAAGGACACCGCGATCTCGCCGAAAAGTTCTTGAAACTCTACGATGCGAACTTCCGCTTCAGGCAAGGTTTGCCGCCGGAAATCGGCATGTTCCGCCACCGCCACGCGCATTGGAGCGCGGTCTCGACAGGTCTCGGCGCCTTCGACTTGACCGATCCCGAAAACCGGCAGACCGCGCCCCCGGTGACGTCGAACGCGATGCAGGTCGATGACGAGGCGGTTCAGTCCGGGACGGGCTCGCAGGCCGCCTTCGCGCGCCGCCCGCTCGCGGTGACGGGCGTCGAGACGCATTACGCCGATCACCGGTTCGGAAGCTCTCGGCACGCATTCTCTTTGGCCGCCCTCGATGGACGATTGTCCGGCAGAGAGGCGATCGGCATCGTCAATGCCGCCAACGAGAAATTATTGGGTGGGGGCGGCATCGACGCCGCGATCCTCAGCGAGGAAGGCCTCGGTCAGCGCGCCGTCAGTGTCGGGAAGGCCCTCAAACGCCTCGGGAAGAGCGCGATCGCGAGCGGCGAGGCCATCGCGGCCGACAGCAGCGGCAACTTGCTGGCTCAGAATGTGAGCGCGATCATTCACGCGGTGGGACCGCGCAAGGGAGACAAAGGCTTCGACGACGTGCTGCGAGCGACGGTGCGCAGCGTGCTGGACCAGGCCAGCGAGCGAAAGCTGGAGGTGATCATCATGGCCAATATCAGCAGTGCGATCTTCGGCGGAAATCCGGTCGACACGGCCAACGTCATTCAGGCCGAGGTTGAACGGCTGTTGGCGGCGCCGCCCTTGGAGTGGGCGAGTTGGCTGCCGAATAAGATCATCTTCAATAATTTCCCGAAAGAGGGCAAGCGGGCGCCAACGACCGAGGGTGACCGCAACGTCAAGATCGTGCCGAAGCGGAAGGCGGAGGACCTGCTGGCCAATGCGGCCAAGTATCCCAAATCGACGCACGAAACCTCAAGCATCCAGGACGACGACCAAGATGACGCTATTGTCGTCGGCGCCGAAGACGACACTGCGATGGGGGCAAACGAGGAAATCGAATTTGAATACAACATGCAATGAGGCCGAGAACCGGCTGTAGGGTGCCCGACCCGACCTGAGCGGCCGGCGCGGCGCGTGGCTGGATCGTGTTCCTGCCGCTACGCATCGGTTGGTTCGGTCGCGCCTTGGCCAAGCATCGCACGATGGTTTCCGCCAATTCGCCAACCTGTCGTTCGACCCGCTCGGGCAGGCGCGAAGAATACCACTACGCTCGCCGACGGGAGATCGCGATGCGCCAACCCAAGCAATGTAATCCGATCCGCGCGACATCGCCCCGGCGGGGGCCCGTGGAACGCGCGTCTGAAGTCGCCGCGCCAAACCAACGCGCGCCGCTGTCTGGCGCCATCCAGCGCGCCGCGGCCGACCCGCGCTCGCTCACGCGCGACGATGTCATGCAGTTGCAGCGCACGGTCGGCAATGCCGCGGTCGCGAGCGTGCTGACGGAAGCCGCGTCGCGTGCGAACCTTGCCGGTTTACCCGACAGCCTGAAGGCCGGTGTGGAAAATCTCTCCAGCCTCGCGATGGACGACGTGCGGGTGCATTACAACTCGCCGAAACCCGCCGAGGTCCAGGCACTGGCCTATACGCAAGGCCCGGACATTTACGTGTCTCCCGGACAGGAACGCCACTTGCCGCACGAGGCCTGGCACGTCGTCCAGCAGAAGCAGGGCCGGGTGAAGCCGACCTTGCAGATGAAGGGCGTGGCCATCAATGACGACAGCGCGCTCGAGCGTGAGGCGGACGCGATGGGACAAATGATTGCGGGTCCGCGAGAAAACCCGCAAGCGCCCACGCGTGACAATGGCGTCGACGCACGGAGGGCGCCATTACAGCGTCGACTCGACGTCTACAAACCCAAAGTGGACGGCGAGAAGACTTATCCGAAGTTGCACGCAATGGCGGTGAAACTTCACGACGTTACCGCCAAGGCCTACAATCACGTGTAGGGATCGCTGCAAAAATCGGCTGACGCCAAGAGCAACTTCACGCTGTCCATGACAGACTTCAGCAGCACCGCGGAGCGGTTTGGCCATTGGGTGACGACGCTGGCAAAAGGGAATGCTGCGCTCAAGGCGGCGGCCACTGGATACATCATCGAAGATGCCGTTACGGCCGCCGTCGGATCGGCGACCGGCTATCAGACGCAATATGTGACGGACTCCGCGAGACCCGACTTCTTCATCAAGGACGAAAAGCTCGGCGGCCTGGTCGACATCACCTCATCCGGCGAGGAGGGCCATATCCTCGACAAGCGGTTTTCCAAAGCCGCGTTCGCTTATCTGGCCGAGTGTACCTATCCCAGTATCAATTTCAGCACCTACACGGCCGTCAAGCTGGACCCGAAGGATGCGGACGCGCTGAACAAGGTCCGTCTCGCGCGAGCGGGAGACTTCCTTCATACGAATCTACTGATGCTGCAAAGTAACTTGAAAATGATCGAGAGCAGCGGTCGCGGCGCCAATGTGTCGACCGCCGCGACGCAGGCCGAAGAGGCGGTGAAGAATATCAGGAAGTCCGCCGTTGCGTCGACGAAACCGAGTGACGACGTGCTGACCGATGCAGATGGAAAGATCAATGCGCTCAAGGCGTTACTCGGAAACGACGGGGCGGCTTTGAATACGGTGAGCGACATTTACGCCGGGACGAAGACCAAGTATGAATTGTAGCGAAGGCGGGGCAGCCTCATGGGCGGCATCAAAGCGAAGGAAAATCGCGTTGCGGGCTCGCCAACGCCGGGGCCCGCAAGACCGCTCGAACCCAAGGCGAACGCCTTTTACGTCAGCCCCTCGCTTGCAGCCGCGACGCTGCGTGCCGCGACCGGATCGCCGTCGCTTTCGCGCACCGATGTCACGCAACTGCAGCGCACGATCGGCAATGCCGCGGTCGGCCGGTTGCTGACGGAAGCCGCGCCACGCCCCAACGCGACGGGCCTGCCGGACAGCCTGAAGGCCGGTGTAGAGCATCTCTCCGGCCTCGCGATGGACGACGTTCGCGTACACTACAACTCGCCGCAACCCGCCGAGGTGCAGGCGCTGGCCTACACACAAGGAACGGACATCCATGTCGGCCCAGGGAAGGAAAAGCACCTGCCGCACGAGGCCTGGCACGTCGTCCAGCAGAAGCAGGGCCGGGTGAAGCCGACGCTGCAGATGAAGGGCGTGGCCATCAACGATGATGACGCGCTGGAGCGCGAGGCGGATGCGATGGGGGCGGAGGCCCTCCGGCCGACCCCAGAGGGGGCCTCGATCCCCCGCCTCGGATCGGCCACGGCGTCGAACGCGCCGATTCAGCGCCGCGTGGGTTTCGAATTCGAAAGCAATATCGGGGTCCGCTCGACCGGCGAGCCGCTCAAGCCGAAGACCCCCTTTTTTGAGGAGAAGCGATGGCACGTCGAGCCGGACAGCGATCACATGGAATTCGTGACCACGAAGTTGACGACGAGCGCTGAGGTGTTCGCGGTCACGGACGACATCGTCGCCTGGGTCAAGGACCTGCTCGCGGTTCCCGTCGTGATGCCGTTCGAAGAGTTGAACAGGATAAATTCTCGCGCTCTCGAGGAAAAGGCAAAAGAACAAAGCAATCTTGACTTCGAGAATCAGCTTAACCCAATGGACGTCATTGAGACGATCGTCTCCTGGGGCTTCGCGGAGGAAGCCGTTCTCGAGTGGCTTTTGCAGTATGGTTTATTGACGTTGGGCAAAATCGTCGAAGTAAGCGGAATCAAGGAAGCGCTGGCCAAGGACAAGTCCCTCATCAACGCTCTTCTGGATTGGCATAGGAACCAGGTGAAAGTTAAGCAACCGGCAGCCTTTCAGGAGGATAGGGATAACTTGATCTTGCGGGATGCCTACCGCCCCTTGGAGAAGATGAAGCGCCACCCCGACGTGAAGGGTGTGCAGGCGATGGGCGACGTGCAGGAGGTGACGGCGGCGCCGCAGGCCACGGTCGGCGTGACGCTCGACAATCTGATCAGCGCGATGCATTTGATCCCGAAAGAGACCGTTCTGACGGGCATCAACACCCCCCACGAGGCGACCCGCACCCTTTCCGACATGTCGCCGCAAGATGGCGCAATCCTGATCGATGCGCGGCAGCGCGCAATTCGGGCAGTCAAGCCGCTACGGAGCCAGATCGCGGCGACGGAAAAGCAATGGCGGGAATTGGAGGGTGTGGCGGCCCTGATGGTCAGCTATATCCGCAAGGGCAACGCGCCACGCGACCATGCTTTCGAAAACGCCAAGCAGATCGCCCCCCTGATGTCGCGGGTGAACTTCAGCGTCCTGTTCAGCGCGCTCGCTCCGGATTTGAAGGCGCGGTTCGGGACAGCGCTGATCGCCGCGGCGGCCGACTATCCCGCCGACACCCTGGTGTTCGGGGCAAAAGGTTTCGGAAGGAATCTCAAGGGCCCGACCATCGAGCAATGGGTCAAGAGTGTCATCGAGAACAAGGATTGGATGTCGGCGGTCGGAGGACAAGACGTCGTGAC
Source organism: uncultured Lichenihabitans sp. (assembly GCA_964245915.1). Classification (GTDB taxonomy): domain Bacteria; phylum Pseudomonadota; class Alphaproteobacteria; order Rhizobiales; family Beijerinckiaceae; genus Lichenihabitans. The sequence continues at coordinate 5,387 of CAXTOT010000127.1, forward strand.
CGACAAGCAGTTTGGCTCTCCCAGCATGGGCGAGCAGGTGACGCTCGACGAGAAGGACCCGCTCGCACCGCAAGGCCTAGTGCCGCTGGAACTGCGCCGGATTCCCAAGAACATTCCGCTCGCCGATTGGCCGATGCTCGCCTACCAGATCTTCGTCTTGGCGCAGGCGATGCTGAAGGCGAAGCTTTATTGACGGGCTGGGGCGGATCGTTCGGGGCGATTGGCCGTGCCATCATGGTAGGCGCACTCCAAGCAGGAGAAAGCGATGCGGAGCAAGACCGAGCAACTCGACGGCAGGGCACCGGCGGTTCCGGCGGCCGCGCGTGACCTTGCGGCGTCTGTGCCCCGGGCGCCGCTCTCGACCATTGTGCAGCGTGCGATCGCCGATCCGCGGTCGCTCGGAAATGCCGAGGTCGCTCAATTGCAACGCACGATCGGCAATGCCGCGGTGGCGCAATTGCTGTCGCGAACGGAGCGGCGCGCCAACCAAACCGGCCTGCCGGACGGGCTCAAGTCGGGCGTCGAGAGCCTGTCCGGCCACGCGATGGACGACGTTCGTGTCCATTACAATTCGCCGAAGCCGGCCGAGGTGCAGGCGCTCGCCTATGCGCAGGGCGCCGAAATCCACCTCGCGCCCGGGCAGGAAAAGCACCTGCCGCACGAGGCCTGGCACGTCGTGCAGCAGAAACAGGGGCGCGTGAAGCAGACGCTGCGGATGCACGGGGTTGCGATCAATGACGACCTTGGGCTGGAACGGGAAGCGGATGTCGCGGGAACTCGCGCGCCGCAGCTGAGCGCGCCAAGCCGATCCGCTATCGACGCCCCCGTCGCCAGCCCGCTCCCCGCGCGCTCGTCCACCGTCGTCCAGCGTGAACAGGCCAAGTCGCCGCAAGAGCTGTTGGCGGCGAGGATCACCTCTTCGCAGGAGGCCAGCGGCGATGTTCTCGCGTCCTTGCCGCAGGGCGGGTCGGCGGCCCTGCTCTGGTCGGATGAGCAGATCACAGCCGTCGCGCTGTACAACGCGGCCATGAGCTATCGCCTGGGCATCAACGAAGCTGCTCTGCCAGGGCCCTACAAAGCTTATGCGGATGAGGCGCGGGCGCAAGTCGCGATGACCCTGCTGCAGGTCATGAAAGACAAACCCGATGCGACAGAGCTCGAAAGGTCCGAATGGTTCGAGACCTATCTCGATCGTGTAATCCGAGACTTGAAGAGAGATCCAGACGAGGCCAAGCGCAAGGCTTCCACTATTATTGCCACCTTCAAGAACGACGTGGTGAAAAAAAAGTTCGGACACGCCTTGGCCGGTGAATATTTGAAACGCGGCATCGACAAATCTGTCGATTATGGCGCGTTCCTCTCCGACGAAAGCCTGTCGGGTTTGGAAAACCGACGGGGCACGAGCCGCGGTGTCATGGCGATTGTGGCGCGACTGCTGGCGCAGGCTCGCGAGACGGACTCACGCGAGCAGCGCCTCTACATCTTGGCGCGCGGGATTCGCGACCTCGATGACCGGCCCCTTGAGGTCTCCGACGCTGAAGACGCTCTGGACATGCTGTCGGGGTATCTGCGAAATCAGGTGTCGGCCATCGCGTTCCCACATGCGGCCGGCGACCAGAGCGGCGTCACCTGGTCTCTGTTCGGGGATGTCCAGAATGTCGACCAGGGCGGGCAAAACCCCACACCTCTCGCAAAGGAGGATCCTTTGCTCACGACGATCCGCGAAGCCTGGACCATCATCGAGAAGGCCGTCTCGCCCGAGATCTTGAGGAGAGTCGGTCCGTGCGGCATCCGAGTCTATCCCAGCCGCTTCTTTCGACAGCAATACAGCAACCACAACATCGAAATCGGCTCCGGGAGAAATTCCGTTTCGGTGATCCTCCACGAGTTCGGCCATCATTTGGAGGACATGGGCAACGCGCCGCGCTGGGTGCGATTGCACCAAATACTTTACGAGCGATCGAACGGGGAGATCAGCTCGATCTTCCCGGTTACCATTCCCAAGGTGATCAGCAGCGAGGAGCAACAATATTCCGCCACCATGCCCGCCTGGTGGTACGCCGGCGGCTGGTTCGGCTACAGCGCGAAATACTACTCGTCCGGTGGCACCGAAGTCGTGGCCACGACATTGGAAGTCTTCAATCAACCCGAGCGTCTATATCAGATCGCGCTGCGGGATCCGGAACTGTTCGTCGCCGTCCTGGGAATGCTGCGCGAATAGCCGCCGGCCGCCGGGGCCAGACGAAAGCGGGGGTGGCGGCCGCGGCGTCGAACGGATTAAATTTGGATCGGCTATGCTGAGGGCGAAGTTTTATGGACGGGGGCGGATGCAGATCGCTCGGCGCGGTGGGCCGCCGTGTCGTGGTCGGCCCACGCCAGGCGGGAGACAGCGATGCGGAGCAAGACCGAGCATCTCGACGGCGGGGCACCGGCGGTTCCCGCCGCCGCGCGTGACCTTGCGGCGCCTGCGCCCCGGGCGCCGCTCTCGGCCATCGTGCAGCGGGCGGTCGCCGATCCGCGGTCGCTCGGGAATGCCGAGGTCGCTCAATTGCAACGCACGATCGGCAATGCCGCGGTGGCGCAATTGCTGTCGCGAGCCGCGCCGCGCGCCAACCAAACCGGCCTGCCAGACAGGCTGAAAGCCGGCATCGAGACGTTTTCCGGCCTCGCGATGGACGACGTGCGGGTGCATTACAATTCGGCGAAGCCGGCCGACGTGCAGGCGCTCGCCTATGCGCGGGGGACAGATATCCACCTCGGCCCTGGGCAGGAAAAGCACCTGCCGCACGAGGCCTGGCACGTGGTGCAGCAGAAGCAGGGCCGCGTTAAGCCGACGTTGCAGATGAAGGGCGTGGCCATCAACGACGAGGACGCGCTGGAGCGGGAAGCGGAGCGTTTCCAAAACAATCCGTCGACCGACAGCCTCAGCGACCATTCGATCGTCCAGACTAACGCCTACGTTAGTCTGGGACTAAGGGGCGAGATGCCTATGCAGTTCGTCCGAAACGGCTTAAATGGCCCACTGATCCACATTCTTGATGGTGACGCAAAATCTGGACTTGAGCACGTCATTGATAACCATGCTTATTGGTCGATTGCGGTTAACAAAAGCAAATTCCCGCGATTATGGGGTAAGCCAGATATTAAAGCGTGCATAGATGATGTTGCGGATCTATACGTAGGCAAATACTATTCAGGAGATCTAGAAACGAGCAGCGATCACACCAAGCGTGGGATAAAAGTTAATACGAAGGTTGTCCTAAAAGGGGGCCGTATCATCACGGGCTACCCGACTACAAATTTTGGGCCCGGCTCTACGGAGGACGCCAAAATCGCGACGATGCAGGCCCAGAAAGAACAAGCTAAGAAGGCTGACGAAAAACAGAAGACCGGCGCTGCGCTGGCCAAACTCCCCTCTAAGCCAGCTGGGTGGGGAAAACCTGTCAACCAACAGCAGCAACAATCGACTGCGGCGAACACAGCCGCTGGTCTGAGTGCGACAAAACCGTGATCACCCATTGCCGGGGTCACGTCGTGAGGTCCGCCCCACCTTGCGTCAAACCGGTTGCAGGGCCTTGGACTTGGCCGCCCGTCCCAAGAACAGGTTGCGGCTGAGGATGGAACAAAAAGCGACCCGTTCCCTGCTTGAGCACAGCCAGCCGTTCGGCAGCTCCCTCATCTGGCGGCTGGTGCGCCGCTATTTCGCCGAGCGCGGCGTCGCGGCCTGGCAGCAGGGCGAGGTGCCGCATTACGTGACCAGCAATCTGACCATCGCCAACGCCTACGCGGAAATCGTGCTGGCGTTTTGGCGCGATCGCGAGCGATTGACGCCTTCCGGGCAAAACCACGAGCCGCTGACGATCTGCGAACTCGGTGCTGGTTCGGGACGCTTCGCATTCCACTTCCTGAAGCGGCTCGCCGCCCTCTGCGCGGAGAGCGGCATCGCGCCCAGCGCGTTTCGTTACGTGCTGACCGATATGGCGGACGCCAACCTCGCCTTCTGGCGGCGGCATCCAGCGTTACAGCCCTTCTTCGCGAGCGGGGTTCTCGATCTGGCCCAATTCGACGTCACACGGCCGGAGTCCCTGGCCCTGCACGTCAGCGGAGACACGATCGCACCCGCAACGCTGCACCACCCGCTCGTGGTGATCGCAAACTACGTGTTCGACAGCATTCCGCAGGACTTGTTCCACATTCGAGACGGGGAGGCGCGCCAATGTCTCGTCTCGGTCTCACTCGACACGGACCCGGCGACACTCGATGCGGCGGAAACGCTCGCCCGGATGAAGATCGATTACGAGGTCGCGGAGAGCGCCGAAGCGCCATACGAGGAGCCATGGCTGCGACACTTGCTCGATTTCTATCGACGCGCGCTGGGCGACACGCATCTGCTGTTTCCCGCAGAAGCCTTGCGCTGCCTCGACCATCTCGCTGGCCTTTCGCGCGAGGGGCTGCTGGTTCTGTCCGCCGACAAAGGGGAACACAGTCTGGCCGCCCTGGAGGGAAAGGCACCGCCCGGTCTGGCGCGCCATGGCAGCATATCGCTGCCAGTCAATTATCACGCGTTCACTCAGTTCTGCGTGCAACGTGTCGGTGTCGCGCTCGTCCCGGACATCCGTCACAACAGCATCGACATTCTGGGCCTGCTTATGGTTGCCGAAGCGGACCGTCAGCGAGAAACCCTCAATGCTACCAGCGCCACGTGCGGGATTTCGGGCCGGACAGTTTCTACAGCGTCACCAAGCACGTGCGAAAAACCATCCCGTGGATGTCGGCCGAAGACATCCTCACCTATCTGAGGCTCAGCCGTCACGACAGCCATCAGTTCGGCCGCTATCTGCCGCGTCTTCACGAACTCGCCCGCGAATTCGACGATGCGACGCGCGCGGAGGTGCTCGAAGCGATCGAGAAGGTCTGGGACGGCTATTTTCCACTCGGCGAGGAGCTCGATCTGGCCAATGGCATCGCGGGCCTGCTCTATGCCATGGACGAATTCGCACTTTCGCTCGACTATTTCGCGCGGTCGATCGAGATTTACGGCCGCGACACCGGCACCCTCTGCAATATGGCGGCCTGCCACCACATGATCGGACAGGATGAACCCGCTGCGGCTCTGTTGCAGATCGTGCTGGCGCATGAACCGGGCCACCAGGGCGCCGCGGAGCTGGCCGCGTCCCTGTCGTACGCACGGCCAAGCGAAGCGGGATGGGCGGTGACGGCGGAATTTGCTGCGACCGCTGAGACTCCGGGCAGGCAGCCGCCCAGTAGTGCCGCGGCCGCGACAAAGACGTGAGGTCGTGATGCAGAACAAAGCCCCCGATCAAGACCGAACATCGCCCCTCCGGCCGGTCGCGGCCGCCGCCGATCCATCAAACGCACAGTCGGCTCCGCAGGTGCGGCTGTCGGCGGTGAAGCACCGCGCGGAACGCGACCCCCGCGCGCTCACGCGCGGTGACGTCGTGCAGTTGCAGCGCACCATCGGCAACGCCTCGGTCGGCCGGCTGTTGGCAGGCGCTTCGCCACAACCGAACCGCACCGGCTTGCCGGACCACCTGAAGGCCGGCATCGAGGCCATGTCCGGGTTCTCGTTGGACGACGTCCGCGTGCACTACGATTCGGCCCAGCCGGCCGCACTCCAGGCCCATGCCTATACCCGGGGGACCGATATCCACCTCGGGCCTGGGCAGGAAAAGCACCTTCCCCACGAGGCCTGGCACGTGGTGCAGCAGAAGCAGGGCCGAGTGAAGCCGACGCTGCAGATGAAGGGCGTGCCGATCAACGATGACACCCGGCTGGAGCGGGAGGCGGACAGCATGGGACGGCAGACTCTGGCCGGACCAGTCCCGGTCTCGTCGACACCCGTGGCGCGGATCGTCCCTGACGTCGCCCAACTGGCTCGCTCGATGAATGAGGACGAAGTAAAAGAATTCAAGCATATTTCTCGCGAGTTGGACTATTTCGATGCCGTTCTGTCCAGCAGCACGTCTATCCCACCGCGGCTAGAGCGGAATCCGCTCACGTTGCATCGTATCCGGCTGCCTCGAAGTAGTTGG
>CAXTOT010000128.1:0-11319 GCA_964245915.1 uncultured Lichenihabitans sp.
AGGAGTGAATCAGCCCCGGTACTTCCATTCAAGGCCAGAGTTTTTCAACGGAATAGGTCAGTTTCGGCCGGTTGTAAGATCTACAGCAACCTCCGCGTTGGGCTCGGAGTTGGACCGTTCTCGGCCTCAAGGCGACAACGTGACGTTGAGTGACCAGGCCTGACACGGAAACTGCCGGCAGTTCCAGGTAGTCTGCTTCGGCCAGCCTGATTACGCCAGGGCGCTTGGTTGCGGTCAGCATGGGTGCCTCGAGGTCCTATGGCAAGGTCCTGGACCGCTAAGGGATCGAGAGGGTGCTCGGTTGTGAATAAACTTTCCGCCCGGTCGATTGATCGTTCTGTGACCGGGATCAATGGCCTGCTCGCGATGCCGCCGATCGGACTCATTCAGGGGATCAAAATTTTAATGCGGCCTGCCATCGCGGCCCGCCCTGGCTGAGGGGAACCCGCGATTGGCTTGAAGGTCGATTGATGGGGGCGCGACGACGCCTGATTCATCTGACTCGTGCCCGCCCTGCCAGCACAGCCTGGTTATCCACAGGCACGTGCATGGGCACAAACCGGGGCACAAAGTCGAAATAGCCTAGGGGAATCAACGTTGGCTGGGGGACCTGGATTCGAACCAAGATTGACGGAGTCAGAGTCCGCTGTTCTACCGTTGAACTATCCCCCACCGTAAACCCCCTGGGCCAGGGTCTCGGGAGCTCTTCGCATTAGCCGTCGCGGCGCACGCGTATCGTCCGGCTGCGCTTCTAGGACGACTGCCCGCCGCTTGGCAAGGCTTGTCTGTAGCGGCGCTGCCTCGAGCCTCGTACAGGACGGCGCGCCCCGTCGTGCGCGTTTTCCGATCGTAAGCGTCCGCAGGGACCGTGAGGTCGGTTAACGACGTGGTTACTCCGACCCGCATAACGTCCCCGTCGTGTTCAGAACGAGGAAACCATGATCGAAACGGTAGGACTGCCAGGCGACCGGATCCGCTCCTTCATCGAGCGTGTCGAGCAGATCGAAGACGAGCTTAAAGCCCTCAACGAGGGCAAGAAGGAGGTCTTTGCCGAAGCCAAGGGCGAGGGCTTCGACGTCAAGGTGCTCAAGGAAATCCTACGCTTGAGAAAACAAGACCAAGATGAGCGTGACGAGCACGACACTCTGCTCGATCTCTACATGCGCGCGATGGAAAGCGAAGCGGCCCCGCAGGCGAAAGCCGCCTAACAAAGCATATTCTCTCGGCGGTCAGCTTGGGACGACCCCAAGCTGACCATCACCAAGCGCGATCGTCAGGCGGCCTTTTTGGCGGGGCGGCCACGCTTTTTGGCCGGGGCCTTCGCGTCGAGCTGAGCGGCTGGCACAGCGTCATTGGCAGGAGCTGGCGCGGGCGCGTCCACCTTTCGCCGGCTGCTGCCAAGCCCCGTGGCCTTGGCCAACTCCGACCGCTTCGCCGCATAGCCGGGCGCCACCATCGGATAGTCGCGTGGTAGGCCCCACTTGCCGCGATAGTCCTCGGGCGACATGCCGTAGGCGCTCTGCAGGTGCCGCTTCAGCGATTTGAACTTTTTCCCGTCTTCCAGGCAGATCAGATATTCGTCGCTGATCGACTTTTTGATCGGAACCGCCGGCGTCAGCGCTTGGGCTGGAACAGCTTCCGGCTTCGGAGCCGTGATCCCCATCAGAGATACATGCACGGTCCTGATCAGCTCAGGCAGATCGCCGGCATGAACGGCATTGTTGCTCACGAAGGCCGAAACGATGTCGGCGGTGAGGTCGAGAAGATCGAGTGGTTCGGTCATGTTGGTCATTTGTGCTCCGTCCAAACCGGAGAGATATTGATAATACAGAAAAACGCAAGCGGATTGCTGATGATTTCAGACCTTATCCTCCAACCGATTGGAACTCATTGTTGAAAAGGGGCGGTGGACAGGACTGCAGGCCGCCCAGCTCGTACGGCTCGGATGTCACGGCAGATCGGGCCCCGGGTTGACGTGGGTGCCGGCTCGCCGGGACCGTCATAGCGCTGTTGTCTTGGGGGAGCACGCCAAGGTCTTCACAAGAGGAGATTTTCTATGCTCTGCCAGACATCCATCGGGCGCCGTTCTAGCCTTGCCGTCAGCCTCATAGGAGCGGCTCTCGTTCCGGCCTGCACCCTTTCGGCACTGGCCGACACGCCGCCGCTCGCGTCTGCCGGCTTCGTGTTGTCCACCTTTGCCACTCCGCCCGCCGGCCTGTCGAAACCCGATTCGCTGGCGCTGATCAAAGGCAATGTCTGGATTGGCTATGGCAACGGCGGCAAGCCCGATGGATCGGGCGGTGCGGTGAGCCAGATCGTGGAATATTCGCGCGACGGCAAAGCGCTCAAAACCCTGACCATCAAAGGCCACAACGACGGCCTGAAGCTCGACCCGGTGACGAATAAAGTCTGGGCATTGCAGAACGAGGACGGTGACGCCAACATTGTTGTCATCGATCCGCAGACCGGAACCATGGATACCTACGCGTTCGATGCCGGCAAGCATGGCGGCGGCTATGACGACGTGGTCTTCAAGAACGGGCAGGCCTTCGTCACCGCTTCCGCGCCGAGCGTTGACGGCGGTAAGAAGAATCCGGGTCCTTCGATCGTGACAGTCAAACTGGGCGCGGATCATAAGGTGAAGGTTGAGACGGCCTTCGCGGGCACCCCGACTGTCATCGACATGGTCACGGGCAAGACCGAAACACTGAACCTCACCGATCCGGATTCGATCACGGAGGCGCCCTCCGGTGACCTCGTGATGACCAGCCAGGACGACGGCGAACTTCTTTTCGTCCAGAAGACGTCGACGACGGGTGGCGAGGGCCACGTGCTTCACCTCCTCGGGGGAGTCAAAGTCGACGATACGACCTTTGCGAGCGCCAAGCACGGCTTCCTCCTCGTCGCCGATACCGCCGCCAATGCGGTCTACAAGATCGAGTCCGCAAACTGGGGGGTGGGCGCGGCCTATTCGGCGATGAGCGGCGTCGACGCAACCAAAACCGAGGCCGCCGTTCCAGGTTACGTCGGCCTGCTCGACTTGAAGAGCGGCGCTCTTTTGCCGGTGGTGGCCAGCATGCAGGCACCGCACGGGATGATCTTCGTCCCGGCGCAGTAAGTCACTGTCGAGTTACGATCAGAGCGGATGGCTGGCCATCGTGGTCCAGCCATCTCTGCGGGTCTTTTATGCGTGCTCTGACCCGGGCTCGTCGCGAATGCTCGGGCGCGGCCTTGACCGCGCTAAAAGTTGCTCGCTGCAGTGCTGGCCCCCGGTATCAGGGCGCATTGGCGGCGTGAAGCTCAAGCAGGGCGGCATCGCCCGCGCGTCGTGCTTCGGCCTGGGAAGGGTAGACCTCCTCCCCGGCTTGCAGCGGCACGCCTTTACCATAGACACGCAGTTCCCACTTGAAGCCGACCTGCGGCTTTTCTGCGCGCAGGACCAGGACTTCGAGCTGACGCGGTGTTTTGCGGTCGTCGGTCATGCGTGCATGTTGCATACCTGCCTGGGGGCCGCCACAAACTATGTCAGTCTCTCACGACACCATCTTTACCGCAGCATGACCACGGGCGTGCCGACGAAGACGCGCTCGAACAGATCGTCGATGTCGCGTTCGCGCATGCGGATGCAGCCGAAGGAAGCCGCCGTGCCGACCGTCCAGGGCCGGTTGGTGCCATGGATCGCATATTGGCCGCCCGTCAGGGTCAGGGCCCGGTGTCCCATCGGGTTGTTGGGCGCTCCGCCCGCGATGTAATTGGGCAGCCAGGGTTCGGCCCGCTTGACCTCGGAAGGCGGCGCCCAGGCCGGATCGACATACTTGCCGTCGATGCGGACCGCGCCGCGCCATTCCCGGCCCGGCATGCCGACCGCCACGGGATAGCGGATCGCCTCGCCATCCTGCAGCGCAAGATAGAGGCTGCGTTGGCTCTGGCGGATCACGATCGTGCCGGCCGGGACCCCCGGTAAAGGAACGAGCTCCGCGGCTCGCGCCGACACCAGGGCGACGATCAGTGCCGCGACGGCAACCATGACGGCAACCAGAAGGTCCACGCCGCTGGGGTGTCCCTTGGCCTTCGCCCGCACCGAGAAACTCATGAACACGCCTCGCCCGGTCTTGCCAGCTTACGAGGAGCAAGGTCGGCCAAGGTGGTGAAATCCGTGTTACGGCCGAGGGGTCCGGCGGGGGATGTCGGGGACAAGTCGGCGCGAACGGTAAATGATTAACGCTGGAGGACGGACCTCATCCTGAGCTGAAAGGTCTTCGACTCATTCGCCTGTCCGCCTGTCATTGCGAGGAGCGCAGAGACGAAGCAATCCAGGGGTGAGCGCACGGCGGCTGGATTGCTTCGCCTGCGGCTCGCAATGACGGCTCCTGGCTTGCAACAGTTCCGCGTCATCGCAGGTTCTTATCCCGCCGTGATGGCGCCCACGGTGTCTGGGTGGAGGATGCGGAAGGCGCCGGGCTCGAGATCGTCCGGCAGGGTCACGCCGCCCACCTGGTCGCGGTGCAGCGCCACGACATGGTTGCCCACGGCCGCGAACATGCGGCGGACCTGGTGGTAGCGCCCCTCGGTGATGGTCAGGGCCGCACAGGTCGGGGTCAGCACATCGAGGACGGCCGGAAGCAAGGGCTTGCTCTCGCGGTCCAGCATCAGGGTGCCGGCCGCGAAAATGCCCGCTTCGTCGCCGCGCAAAGGCCGCGCCAGTTCGGCGCGATAACGCTTCGGCAGATGCGTTTTGGGCGCGATGATCCTATGCAGCAGCGCGCCGTCGTCGGTGAGCAGCAGCAGGCCGGACGTTTCCTTATCGAGCCTACCGACGCTCGATATCGGTGGATCTCTGTGCCGCCATCGCGACGGCAGCAGGTCGTAAACGAGCGGCCCTGCCTCCTGGTGCGAGCACGTCATGCCGAGCGGCTTGTTCAGCATCACCACGACGCCGGGCAGGGGATCGAGCGGCTCGCCGTCCACCCGCAAGCGCAACGCGACGTCCGGGGTGATGCGCTGCTCGGCATCGCGCACCGCATCGCGTCCATCGAGTCGGACCCGACCGGCGCGCACCAGGCCCTGCGCGTCGCGACGCGAGCCATAGCCGAGGTTGGCCAAGAGCTTGTCGAGCCGGGTGGCGCTGGACGCACTCATTTGACGGCCTGGTAAATCTTGTAGCCGTTCGCCTCGACGACCGGTGTCACCGTCTTGAACGAGGGTTTTAGGACCGCCTCGTAGGGCAGATGACGGTTGGCGGTCAGCCACAGGCGTCCCCCCGTGCGCAAGCTTTCGGCGGCGCGGCGGACAAAGATTTGGCCGAGGGAGCGATCCTCGGCGCCGCCATCATGGAAGGGCGGGTTCATGACCACGAAATCGAGCTTGGCGAGCGTGGGATCGGGCTGGCGCAGGTCGGCCCAGCGGAAGGCGGCGCGCGGGTCTTCGACATTGCGTCGCGCGGCCTCGACGGCACGACGATCGAGGTCGATGAGGGTGAGGTGCGTGACGGCGGGCGAAGTCAGCACCGCAAGCGCCAGCGTGCCGATGCCGCAGCCGAAATCGGCGCCAGCGCCAGAGAGCGCGGGCAGGTGCTGCATCAGCAAGGCGCTGCCCGGATCGAGACGATCCCAGCTGAACACGCCGGGCTGCGTCCACAGGCCCGGCGGATCGATCCGGCGCGGGCCGCCCTCGGCGAGCGCCGCCTCCAGGCCTTCGATGATGGGCGGTCGGGTTCCCGAACAGATCCGATGATGACGCTTGGGCCGGTCCTCGACCGTGCAGCCGAAAGCCGCGAGTTCGCCCGCCAGCCGCGATCCCCCGCGATCCTTCGGGGCGAGGATCGTGAAGGGAGCGCCCGGCGCCAAGGCTTCGAGCGCCAGCGCCAGCGCGTAGCGGCGCTCGAGCGTGCCGGGCGGCGCCAGCATGGTGAGGCCGGCGAGCGAGGCCGGCTCCATCGTTTCCAGAGCGGCCGAGCCGGGGATCAAGGGCGAGAACTGGAGGGCGCCGGGGTGGATCGGCGCGAGATTTTCCGGCGGGAGCCCGTACACTGCCTCGTTCACTGCATCTGTCATGTCCGGTGCGATATCGGAAGTTGGGGGGCAATGCACAGGGTATCAGGCGCGGCGAGATCGCACCGCGTCCGCACGTAAGCTCTTTGCCAATTCCATCGGCGGGGCTGTGTCCGCCGCGAGGGTACGTCCCGCAGTCCCCTCCCCTTGCGGGCGAAGGTCCGGGGTCCCATCGCCCACATCCGTTTGGCGTTTTCTGAGCTTCTGTGATCGGGGTTTGTCCCCCGTGATGCCGTTTATACCAAATTGCGCGATCGAGGACTCATACCAGGCGTCGTCATCCCGGGGCGGCGCAGCCGAGCCCGGAATCCAGACCGAGATGCCGTCGTGGATTCCGGCCCGGCCCGATGGGCCGACCGGAATGACGGCCGCACCGGTTTTCATCAGCGCGAGGATGGCATTACTCGTTGCGTATCGGATCGAAGAAGCAGGGGTAACGAGACCGCAGGCCGCAATCATCATCGCGGCTTCGTCGTCTTCTCACCGTTGAAACGTGCCGCCTTCTCGATGACGCGCGCGACCGCTCTTGGCTGGGAGATATAGACCAAATGACTGCCCTTGATCTCTGTCGCCTGTGCGCCTGAGCGTTTGTACATCCAGCGTGCAAGCTGGGGATTGAGCGCACGATCCGTCATGGCAACGATCCCGTAGCTGGGCTTGTCATGCCACGCCGCGACCGTCACCGGCGCATCGAATGCGGCGGCTGCGACCGGCATCTGCGCGATCGCCATGTATTTTGCCTTCGCGGAGGGCAGATCGGCCGCGACGTCTACCACGAATTTGGCAGGATCGACGAAGATGAAACCGTCGCTGGTCACCTTCAAGTCGCTGCTTGGCGTTGCTCCGGGCATCGACGCGGCGAGTTGGTTGCTCGTTTCACCGACGTCGGGCTGCAAAGCCGCAACGTAGACCAGTGCTCGTACTTTCGGATCAGCGCCGGCAACCGTGATTATGGTGCCACCATAGCTGTGACCGACCAGGATCACGGGGCCATCTTGCTGGTCGATGACGCGTTTTGCGGCCATGACATCAGCGGCTAGGCCCGTAAGAGGCTGCTGGACGACACTCACCCGGTATCCGTCGCTTGTCAGGATGTCGTAGACGCCGCGCCATCCTGCGCCATCGGTGTTGGCGCCATGTACGAGAACGATGTTCTTCACGGTAGCGCTGGCCGCCGGCTCCGCGGCAACAGCCAGATTGGCCGCCGCCAGCAGAGCTGCAAGAGAACTACCGACCATGCATTTCAGAGCCATTCCATATGTCCTCCGCAACGCTCTGTTCGCGACCCTATCGTCCGCACGTGGGGTGCGGCCATTACAGAGCAACTACGCCGTTCTCAAGTAACGATTTGAGGTTGGAAATGATTTTCGGCCAACCGCCGGACACCGCCGCGATGAGTTTCGAAGGTTCGCGATTGATGGTGTGTGTGACGGAGAGCTTGACCGCCATTCCGCTGGGTTCCAGCTCCATCGTGCAGAGCGACTCACCTTCGGCATTGAGCTCTGGCTTGCTCTGATGCCGCCAGCGGATCACTAAACGCCGTGGCGGCTCTGCCTCGGCGATCTCGCCGGCGTCCAAGACCTGACCGTCGCCGGACACCAACTTCCACGAAGAACCCGCCGTCCACTGACTTTCGCAATGCATGCCAAACCAATACTGCTTCATGAACTTTGCGTCGGTCAGCGCTGCCCACAACTGCTCCGGCGTGGTGCGGATGTAACTCACGTAAACAAATTCGGATTTACTCATGATCGTTTCCTTCGAGCCGAGTTTTTAGATTGTGCAGAGCTTCGAGGCGAGGCTGTTCAAATTTTCGAATCCAGCGCTCGTAGATCTCGTGAATTGGAACTGGGTTAAAGTAATGCAGCTTCTCCCGCCCCCGCCATTGGACAGAGACGAGATTGGCCTCTTCAAGTAATCCAAGGTGCTGCGTCACCGATTGCCGCACCATGTCGAGCCCCTTGCACAATTCATTCAGAGTCTGCCCGTTCTTGGCGTGCAGGCGGTCGATGAGTTCTCGGCGATTGGGGTCAGCGAGAGCCTTGAACACTTTCTCAGAGCCTTCCACCACGCCCTCCATTTGCCAACGTTACGCAGTTTAAAGCCTGCATGTCAATAGGCAGGCGTATGACTGCTCAACTTTGAGCCAAACGCTGGTATCGCGACCATTCGCGACCCTAATTTCGGAAAACTGCCACTCTCAGGGCAAAAGGGGTCCAAAACGGCAAGACACACGGATGAAACAATGCGTTCTTGCGTGTTCCATAAATCTTAGTTTCTACACGAAAGCGGAGGCGGCTTTCGCCTCGCCAGTGATCGTCTCGCGACATGTCTGAGTTAGATCGAACGCGCCGGTTGGCCCAGGCGAGCCGTCCCCGACCCTGAAGGGGGTTGAGAGCACGCGTTGCGCGCCCGCCCAAGATGCGCCCTCCGCCTCCAGAGTGGACTAACCCTCACCCCTTCTCCTTCGCGCCGTGCCGGTTGGCCACGAGATCGTCCACCACGGCGGGGTCGGCCAGGGTCGAGGTGTCGCCGAGCGCGTGGAGTTCGTTTTCCGCGATCTTGCGCAGGATGCGGCGCATGATTTTTCCGGAGCGCGTCTTCGGCAGGCCGGGCGCGAACTGGATCACGTCGGGCGCCGCTATGGCGCCGATCTCCTTCCGCACATGGGCCAGCAGTTCCTTGCGCAGGGGATCGGTTCCCTCGGTGCCCTGCATCAGAGTCACATAGGCGTAGATGCCCTGGCCCTTGATGTCGTGCGGAAAGCCCACCACGGCGGCCTCCGACACGGCCGCATGTGCCACCAGCGCGCTCTCGACCTCGGCGGTGCCCATCCGGTGGCCCGACACGTTGATGACGTCGTCGACGCGGCCGGTGATCCAGTAATAACCGTCGGCATCCCTGCGGCAGCCGTCGCCGGTGAAATATTTGCCCGGATAGGCCGAAAAATAGGTCTCCTGAAACCGCTGATGGTCGCCGTAGACGGTGCGCATCTGGCCCGGCCAGCTGTCCGCGATGACGAGATTGCCTTGAGTGGCGCCCACGGACACCAGGCCATCGGCGTCCATGATTTCGGGCCGGATGCCGAAAAACGGCTTTGACGCCGAACCGGGTTTCAGCGCCATGGCGCCGGGAAGCGGCGTGATCATGATGCCGCCGGTCTCGGTCTGCCACCAGGTGTCGACGATCGGCAGCCGGCTGTCGCCCACGACCCGAAAATACCATTCCCAGGCTTCCGGGTTGATGGGTTCGCCCACGCTGCCGAGCAGCCGCAGCGAGGCCCGGCTGGTCGTCTTCACCGGCGCCTCGCCGGCCCCCATCAGGGCCCGGATGGCGGTCGGGGCGGTGTAGAAGATCGTGATCTTGTGCTTGTCGACCACCTCCCAGCAGCGCGACACGGCCGGATAATTGGGCACGCCCTCGAACATAACCGTGGTGCCGCCGTTGGCGAGCGGTCCATAGACCGTATAGGAATGCCCCGTCACCCAGCCGACGTCGGCGGTGCACCAGAAGACGTCGTCCTCCTTGAGGTCGAACACGCATTCGTGCGTCATGGAGGCGTAGACCAGATAGCCACCCGTGGTGTGGAGCACGCCCTTGGGTTTGCCCGTCGAGCCTGAGGTGTAGAGCAGGAACAGCGGGTCTTCGGCGTTCATGGCCTCGTAAGGGCAATCGGTGCCCACCGTCTCGGCGGCCTCGTGGTACCAGACGTCCCGGCCGGCCTGCATGGTGACCGTGCCGCCCGTGCGCCGCACCACGATCATGGTCTGCAGTCCCGAGCGCGCCGCCGCGGCGTCCGCATTGGCTTTCAGCGGGATCGTCTTGCCGCCGCGTAAGCCCTCGTCGGCCGTGATGAGGATTTTGGAGCCGCAATCCTCGATGCGTCCCGCGAGCGAATCGGGCGAAAAACCGCCGAATACCACCGAATGCACGGCCCCGATCCGGGCGCAGGCCAACATGGCGTAGGCGGCCTCCAGGATCATCGGCATGTAGATCGTGACGGCATCGCCCCGTTTGACGCCCTGGGCTTTCAAAACGTTGGCGAAGCGGCACACCTCGGCATGCAATTGCCGATAGGTGACCGTTTTGGATTGCGTGGGATCATCGCCCTCCCAGATGATCGCGATCTTGTCGCCGCGCCGCTCGAGATGGCGGTCGATACAATTCATGGCGACATTGGTCTCGCCGTCGCCGAACCACTCGATCGAGACGTTGTTGGGCGCGAACGAGGTGTTCTTCACCCGGGTATAAGGCTTGATCCAGTCGATGCGCCGGCCGTGCTCGCCCCAAAAGGCTTCCGGGTCATGGACCGAGCGCTCATACATGGCCGCGTGGTCGTCCGCCTTTATGGAAGCGGTGCGGGCGAAATCCTCGAAAATCGGATGAATCTGGTCCACCATCGCAGCCTCCCACCACGCGCCGGGTTCTTCGGCCGGCGCTTTCGGTCATGTGAATGCAATTATGCGGAATAGGCCACGGGCGACAAGCCGCCGAGATGCCGCTTGCGTCGCATTCGCTCAAAGCCTCTAAGCCGGGCGACGATCAGGGCGCCACGCATCGTCCTGGCGGATCAACCGAGAGCTCGGACAATTTGGCGCGCATCGCCTTCATCGATTTCGAAGCCTCCTCGCTCGGCAAGAAGAGCTTTCCGATCGAGGTAGCCTGGGTGGTCGAGACGGGCGAGAAGAGAGCCATCTGATCAAGCCGGCGCCAGGCTGGACCGACTGGTCGACCGAGGCGCAGGCCATTCACCAGATTCCTTACGCGCGACTCCTCACGGAAGGCACGCCCCATGACGTGGTGGCGCGCCGCATGATCGCGACGTTGGACGGCCTCGACCTCTATGCCAGCGCACCCTCCTGGGACGGCAAATGGCTCAGCAAGCTCTTGCGCGGCGCGGGTTTGCCCCGCCACGCGCTCCGCCTCGAGGACACCGACGAAGCGCACCGGCGGGTCGTGATCGAAACGGCCCGGGCCGCAGAAGTACCGAGCGGCGAATATGGGCGCATTCACGATGCGGCGCTGGCCGTCGCTAAACGTGAGCGAGAAGCCGAGGGACCAGTCGAGCACCGGGCGCTCGCCGATGCGCGGCGGGAGTTGCGGTTCTGGTTGACGATTCGCCGTGCGGCCGAGGCGCTATCGGCTCGCGAGTGAGGCCACGGGGTTTAACCGAGTTTCGATCCAACGACACGGATAACAATAGGTCCCGTGATGCCCTTCTCCCGCAAGGGGACCGTTGCGTAATTGAGAGTTTTGGCATGACGCGGTG
>CAXTOT010000129.1:0-11109 GCA_964245915.1 uncultured Lichenihabitans sp.
ACTTGTGGGCGAGATCGCCGAGCGGGCTTTGGCAGCGGTCGACGACACCGATGATCAGGCGGTGATCCGCCGGCACATGGGCTTCGAGTTCCAGGGTTACGGCCGCGTCCTGGCCGAGCTTGGCTACCCCCCGCTCAACAGCGAGGCGGACTTCCGACGCCTGTTCGGCGTGTTCATGGCGGAGCTCAAGCCCGCGTTGGTCGATCGGGTGCGCCGCCGGTTTGCCGCCGACTGGCGCGAGGCGCGCGATCTCGGTGCCTATGTCGAGCTGAGGAAGCTCGACTTCGTCGCGTTCGATCCAGGTTGGCCAATCGAGCATGAAACCATCGATCGCGACTTCGTAAGCGAGATTGCGTCCAAGGCCGCCGACGTGGCGCTCGACCCCGACGATCCGACAGTCACGCTCCCGGCCTTCGAGGCGGTCGTCATGACCAATCGCAAGCTGATCACCGCGAACCATGCCCGGCTCGCAAGCATCATCCGCGCCTGGTGCCGCAAGCGAAGCGTCGCCCGGCCCGCGCTGATGGGCACGGCGGACCCGCAGCTGCTTGTCCGGGCATTCGACGAGCGCGGGCTGATCGACTTCGAAGCGATCAAGGCCGCATCGCTTCCGGCGCTGCTGCACAGGGTCGGCGCATGGCCGGCGGCGATGCCCACGACCGACAATCTCGACGACTTGGAACTCACCGAGGCCGATCTGCAGCACGAGGAACGCGAGGCGCGCGAGGCGCGGCGCAAGGCCGAGGAGGAGAAGCGTACGATCTCGTTCGGTGGCACGCGGCTCGACACCGGCGGTGATGACTTCACGACCTTGTTCGAGCGCTTGGCAGACGCGGCGCTCGTGCAGCAGCCCCAATGGTATGATCGCAGCCGGGCTCCCCGGCTGGTGGTGCAGGACCAGACCGGCACCGAACGCCGGCGGACGGGTTCCGGGCCGGGCAAGGGCCAGGAGTGGCGCAAGCAGCCGCCCGATGCCGTCCGGACAGCCATGGGCATCGCCAGCGAATGGCTGGCGCGGGAATATCTGAGGCTGCGCCACCCGCGCGAGATGAGCGATGATTGCTGGGTCTCGTCGAACCGGGCGGCCTTCTGCACGGGCGACCTTGGCAGCGATGGCCTTGGTTATGATTTCCGGGTCGAGACCGCGCGCCACGAATATCTGTACGAGGTGAAGTCCGCGCTCGATGAGGGTGGTGAGTTCGAACTGAGCGCCCGAGAGCTCGAGGTCGCGGGCAGCGCGAGTCTCGAGCGCAAGCGGCGCTATCGCATTCTTTATGTGCCGTTCGTCTTCGACCCCTTGCGGTGGCGGGTGCTGCCGCTCAGCAATCCTGCGGCGCTCGATACCCGCAATCGCTTCCGCGTTGTGCGCAGCGGCTCTGTGCGTTATCGCTTCGAGCGACGCTGAGGCCTGGCGAAACTTCCGGCAAATGCTTAGGTCATAGGCAGCGGTGAAAGGACCTGCGTTACCCAAAGGCTCCTCGCGCCAGCGCGCGCAGGATGCCCGTGATCGGCCCTTGACGACCACGGCGGGCCCACTCTCATTCGGAGAGGACGCGCTCCTTAACCGCCACGAGCAGCTTCTCGCGCTTGAGCGTCCGCTCAACCTCCTCAACGTAGTCGACGAGCATGTGCGCGACCGAGCCATCGCTGAGGCCTAGCCAGAACTCCCGTCCCGTCGCCTTCGCCATCGGAAAGAATTTGTCGTTGGGCCCGACCTGCTTCCAAACCGGCCAAGCTGCCGTCCCGGTCTTCACCCCAATGAGCTCTTGCATGACTTTTTTCGCTCCACGGGGCAGCGGTCGGTCGTTCATGCTGTTCACCCCGTAGAATAGCATTCGGTGCCCGGACTTGTCGAACTGGAATCCGAACCCGACGGTGGCGCCGGGCGTCAGGCCGACTACTAAGCCGCTGTTGTTCGATGACCCGATGTCCGACCGTCGGACCCGCCATCCCCGCCTTCCACGGACGAATTCCTCTACGTCTGACACGAGTGTTGCGAGCAGCCTATCCTTGATAGAGGCTTCAGCCTCCAGCAGCGCCAAACCGGCCTCCAGTCGCTCCCGCGAGGACAGCACCGCGTTCCCGATCTCCTCCACCTCGCGTAAGTCCGTCACTCCCGAAAACTCCTTCAGCACGTAACTCTTAATGCCGGCCAGCATCGCCGTCACGGTCGGGGCGACGCAGCGCGATACGCAGGCGTCCATCCAGTGAGCAATTGCCGCATAGCCGCGGACGCGGAGCGTCCCTGCGGCCACCGCCGCCCCGAACTCGTCCGTGCCGACGCTCTGGTCCGAGGGCGCGCTGCCCGTGCCAGAGAGGTAGACGAGACAGTGCGCGTCGAGACGCCGCGATGATAGATCGGCGAGGTAGCGGCGGACCTGCTCGGGCTGATCAATCGCCGTCGGCTTGTTCTCGATGGCGAGCATGCGGCCCTTAAGCCGCACGAGCACGTCCAAGTAACCGACTCTCGTGATCGCGATCGTCGGCGCCTCAAGGATCACCCGCGCGTCGTCGAGGTCGCGGCGCCATTCATCGTCGAGCTCGAGCCAGCGCGTGAACTCCTCGAGGAAGGCCGCCCCCTGCTCGTGCGACCCACGCGGGTTTAAAAGCCATGCCAAGATTCGTGACATTCCCCTTTCTCTAGTGTCGAGGAATTCGAGCGGCGTGAAGTTCGGCGCCGTGCTGCTTGCGCTTTCGACACGTCTCCGCCGGTTAAACGTCTGGACGTCGAATATCTCATCGAGAAGAGCGATCGGCCCCATGGATCGAAGCTTACGCTCGATATCGGCTGCCGCAAGCTTCGCGACGCGCACTGATGTCAGCCGACCGAGAACCCATGCCTAAGTGACGATCGATGCGATCAGGGAAGGTGCTCGCCCTTGCAGCCCAAAATACCTGAGACACGGGGGTAGTGTGAAGCGCGGTTCGCCGTTTACATGAGCCGCGAGGCGGAGGAGGTCAGCCGATTCCTAGCTTGCGTCCAACATGCCCGACAAGAGCGTATTTTTTGGGCTCGGTAATGAGCAGGTAATGTATGCGGCCCTCAGTTGGAGCCAGATCGGCGTGGTCACTGAATGTCCGCTCCACGTCGTCTGCATCATTGAATTTCACATACTTCTTACGTCTCGTGCTTTCGGGTCGGACATTGAAAGGAAACACCGGATGCGGCACGCCGCCCGAGGCCCAGTCCGCAACCGCCTGATTCATACCCGATAGCTTGATCCAAAGTTGCTCAAGCATCGGGTCACCCGGCAAAATCCCCTCGATCTGATGCCGGGTTCGCGGTATGAAGGTTAGCGAGGGAAAGAGTTCGGCCCGATGAGCCCAGATGTCCGCGCCATTGGCGAAGGGCGGGCGAAGGTCTGCTCTAATGCTGGCATCATGGAAATTTAGATCCGCGGGTACGGAGGCATTCCGGGCCTCAACTTCGCTTTGTACGGTTTCGCCATCTTCCGCGAGCTCGACTAGATCGAGCGAAATGTTCCTTGATTGCCAGACTTCGTGAGAAGGCAAGCTTAGACCTAATCCTTTCAGACGGTGTGCGAGACCTAAGGCGTTTGCTAACGCGCCCCCCCAAGTCGCGGTCCCGGCTGACACCCTATATTCAAACGCGTTCGGATCGACGTCTGGGGCCGCCTCTAGGACCTGATTGAATGGCGCGCGATTGTTGAGCGCCTTCAGATACTGGCTCTCCTCGGCGAATTCGCCCGTGTTGCGCAACTCCGAGATGTTGAAGCTGCCTCCAAGGGTGACTCCATTTAAAGGTTCTTCACAGTTCAGTATGACTTGATCGTCGATGGCCTTTGCGGCCCGAGCCGTTCGCACAAGTCCGATCAGGTATTCAATCGCCTGCTCGCGGTGGACTGCACCTGTGGGCGTGGAAAGCCCATTAAGGAAGAGTTGGAGCGGCATCGGTCTCAGTCGAGCAACTTGTCCAGGCTCTTCTCCCACTGATCGAAAAAGCCTTGAGGCCAATATGAGAGCCGACCTTCGTCCGTCAGCGTGGGCGTCTGATAATCACTCGGTTGTCCGGGCCCTCGCGTAAAGAAGTGTAGTTTGGCCTGCTTCGGCGCGAGGAGACCGTCTTTCACGGCGAGACGAATTCCATTGAGCACGTGGTCACTATGGCTTTCGATGATCACCTGCACGCCGTTAGCCGCCGTCAAAGCTAGCAATCTCCCAATCGAAACTTGGCCGCGCGGATGGAGTTGTGCCTCGGGATTTTCAACAACCAGCATCGTCCCCGGCTCAGCTGCCAGACAGGCGGTTATCACAGGAAGGGCGTGCGTGAGACCGAAGCCCACATTAGTCGGTCGAAGTGGATCTCCGTGAGCTGCACCCTCGCCCTTGTAAGTGAAAACAAGCCGGACTAGGTCGGTCATCGGAACAGGTTGAGCACCCACCCGAACGCCTGGGCTAAATTCCTGCATCCACGCATTCACCTGCGCAATGAGGCTAAAGGCTTTCTCCTCGTGCGGAGAGCGAACGATCTCCGCGGTTGTGATCTGCTCCCCGAATTCCAGTAAGAAGTGTGCCGTATATTCGCCCCGCGCGCCTAAGAAGCGCTTTTGACGCACGGCATCTTGCGATTTTGGGAAAGTGACGGAGGGAGTGATCCGGTCCGCGCGCAGGAATTGGAACCCTCGATCAAATAAGTCGAGTAACGGAAGTTCGCCTCGCTCCGGCTTGGACGTACATGTAAGAACGTCGGCCTCTAGTTCTGCAGGAACTAGCCAGCGATAGACGTGATCTTCGCCTTGCCGGGATTCACCGAGCGAGAGCGCGATCTCAGCTTTCGCGAAGCCTTGGTAAAGAGCGTCCCGCCCAGTGCCGATTTCTACAAGTTCGCCGTTCAGGGCAAGTTCTCCTTCAAGCAGAAACCGGCCGTCGAACGACTGGCGCAGAACTCCGATGGCCTGCAGGACCGTGCTCTTTCCGCTGCCATTTAGGCCGGATAGAAGCGTCAGGTTGCCAAGGCTAAGTTCGATGTCCTCGAACGCCTTGAAGTTTTCTAGACCGATGAAATCAAGCATCGAGAAGGACCTTTTCGATCATTTCTCGGATCGCGGAGAAGCGCCGATTGACCTTCCGGATGTCGCCGGTGCCTTGCGAGATCGCGTTCTCGAATGAACGATCGTGACAGAGCTCGACGAATGCAGTTCTGACGGCTTCATCCGACCGAACTAGCTTTGCGAGATTTTCGTGAGAAAGTTTGGCGAGATTGACGGATAACGCTTCGAAGACAGCCTTATTGATCGGCAGTCGGCCCGCGTCCAAGGCGTATCGCTTTCGAAAAGCATCCCTTCCGAAGATCGCCGCCGCAGCGCGCATTGCGCTCTCAAAATGAAGCTTGGCCGAAATAAGGCTCTCGTTGCTAGTGATGTTTATAGCCTTCATGGCGGTGATGAGGAAGCCGTCCATGTCAGGCTGTCTGTAAGACTCTAGACCCAGAAAATAAAACGCGAGAAAGCGGAGCACGAGTTCGCGGTCGTCCATTCGAATTGGTTGCACGCTGCCGTCGGTCGCCTCCAGAAACGATGGCAGGCCGGCCCAGCTTTCCAATAACTCTCTAGCCTTGCCCGGCGTAATCGCATGCCGAAGCTCCTGCGCCGACAGGGCGATTCCACCCGTATTGATTCGGGCAAAAATGTTAAATTTCACTTCGGGCGGCGTGCCCTTGCGGATGAGATGAATTATGAGTTCCGCCTCGCGGAGGCGCATCTGAAGGCGCGGACTTAAGCCATCAAAGGTCTTCCCTTCGTAATCGTGAAGATACTCCAGTCCCGAGAGGATGAGTGACCGTTCTTCGATTACCTGCGGTTTGATGAACCGAGCGATTGTCGATAGCCTTTGGATGCCATCGACGATCTCCCAGCGTTCGTCTTCATCCTCGGCAGCGTAGAGAACTGGGAGCGGGATGCGCAGCAGCAGGGACTCGATCAACCTGCTCTGTCGACGTTGATCCCATACTCCCCATCGTCGCTGGAAATCGGGCTGAAGGTTTATCATCCCGTTTTCGGTGCGCGAAAGCAGCAGGTCTACGGTCATCGGCCGCGTTACTACGTCGATGTTGTCCGGATCAAAAGGCTCAGCGATTCTCTCGCCTTCTTGGGCTGGCTGCTCCTGTTCAACACCGGTGGTGTGCCCGCGCGCATCCACTTGCTCGACTGTCTTAGCCTCTTCCATGTCCACTCGCATGCCTCCAACCGTACCCTAGCGGCGCCAACCGTATTGCAAAAGAAAAAGCGCCTCGCCGCTGACGAGCCTTCCCATGAAAAAGCGGTCGCCTATCGGGGAGGACCGTCAAGGCCTCACTGGGCTGGAGAAAGTTATGTGCGGCCTGCAATGACAGCTCTGCAATGACAGCTTGGGCCATCGACAACGTCTAGCGAGGCGCTAAATCATAAGAGCTGCCCTGATCGTGCTCCGTTCATCTTCCGCATGTTGGGCATGAAGCTTTCCTGCCTTCCAGCTCCAGATTGTAAAGCCACGGCCGCTAAGCTTGGTGATCTGTCCGGCAGCGGTCACCTGTGCTTCTCCTTCGGAAACCAAGCGCAGGGCGAGCTTGGCGGGCTCGCCGAGAGTATCGATCTCGAACAATTTACCAAGCGTTGCATCTGTCAGAAGATGATCGCCCTTTGTGTCGATCGCAACAATCGTCTTATCTACCCATACCAGAAAGTCTGGCCAGTAGGTGGAAGACGATGCGAGATCGAGTAACGGTATATAGAATCCACTATGCACGGGATTCCGCGCCCACACCCTCTGTGACTTATCCAAAGCGCGAGCAAACCTTAGCTCCAATGGATTAAGTCCAGAGTATTTGCTGTGCAGGGCCTTCGAAAAACTGACCGCCTCCGTCGGGTCGACCATGACTGGCCCGACCGAATAAGGCGCGTCAAAGTCGTTTTGGAAAATTCGAGAGTGCGAGATGTAAGTATCGACAACTTGTCGGGCGATCTGCCGAATATGGTCGGCTGCCGGACTCGTAAGCTCGACCATCGCGTCGAACTTTGGAAGTTCTATATCGACCAGGTTTACCGGGCCGCCTGCTCGCCGAAGGGCGCCTGAGTAGAGCCGTTGCAATTCGCGTCTGAAAATTGCGCGGGCTGTCACTCGGTTGCTATGTTCGACCTCGATCCACTCGTATGTTGCCTCTTGGCCAGAACCAATCTCCTGTAGCACCAGCATGCGACTTCCCTGGCCAACCGTATTGGCCGCGTCGGACGAGAAATCGATCATGCTTGTGATGATTTTGCCGATCGGCTGCTTCGCGTCAGACGAAAGGATGCCGATTGTTGGAACAGTACGGGGTGGGTCCGGCATCACCTTTTCGAGCACACGCCCTGTCGTGCTCTTTTTGATCGTCAGACCGATCGCCGGATAATCGGTGAGCAACTGCTTACGAATGTCTTCCAAGATGTCATCGAAAACACCGCGTTCGTCGGATCGAATATAGAAATGTGCCGTATTCAATACAGGGTTTTGATAATGCTCAGCGCCGGGTTGACGCAAGACTCTGCCGATCACCTGCGTGATTTGCCGAGCTGACGACATTTCTTTGTCAATGTACGCAAAGCCGCAAGCGGGATCGTCCCAACCCTCTTGCAAGCCAAGATTGAAAATTATGTGCTCGTAATCACCTTGAAGGAACGATGTATAATCGTTGTCGCCGCCGGATAGAAGGCGAAGCGTGGGGGGTGGCGGAAAGCCGGGAGCGAATTTCAGCTGGCTGTAGATCACGATCTTAGACGGATCGACCCCAGCGTTCTCCACTAGATGTCGCCATATCTGTATTGGGCGCGCCTGACGGTCGGCAAATGGGCGCTTCACGTCTTCACTGATTGGAACGCCATCAACCGTGTTTGTACTGCAAACATAGATTGCTTTAGGGCTGAATGGGACAGGTAGGTCCCTAGCGGCGTCTTTGGCGTCCGCCATATCGGCGAGAAGTGCATCGACAGCGGTTTCCATCGGAGTGACGTACCCACCGATGGCGATCCGCTCTTTGACGAGGCCGGAATTTACGACGCTTTTGCTCGACACGGCGGTCGTGAAGTGGCTGTCCTGCCAACCGCGATCCGTTTTCAACCGAGTGATGGTGCTGTCCAGCCGCGACGGAAGTGCCATCGTTGCGCTGGCTGAGATTAGCGCGTCCGGCGATAGCTCTAGCAAGCGCCGCGTTTGCAGATCGGACAGATTGTGACCTTCGTCGTACACGACGATAAGGGGCCTTCGTATGCCTGCGCTTGACCTCCGCTTTGCCAGCAGCGTCCACAAAGAATCGGACGCGAGATCAAGCTGGGCTTGAAACACCTTTCGATCGCCGCCGTCACTGTCCTCTACCGCGAACTTACCTACTGTCGCGACCAGCAGCAGCGGTACGGCGCTGTCCTCAAGATCACTGGGCGCTAGCTGAAGCAGTGGTTTGACGGTGAAGCCAGGAAGATTGTCGGCGTACTTGCCGGATGACAAATTGGCATAGGCCTGTGAGACAACAATCTTCCCTTTCGAAATCCAAAGGACGATTGGTTGAATCGGGAGGCGGTCACGTATCTGCGCGATGGTGTCCGCTAGGATCAATGTCTTGCCACTGCCCGTGATCGAAACGAGCGTCTGCAAGAACGGAACGGTAGTCTGCCGGTCGACCATAAGCGGGTTTGCCGCATAGTCGGCAAACCGGTCAGCTATCTTGGTCGCAGCATCCTGCTGAAAACCGAACGCGTCCATCAGGCGTCCTGCTCAGCGGAGTTATACTCATCGTTTTCATCAAGCCCGAGGTGCGCCAGAATCCGGTCTGGGATCTTCCAGAAGCGGACGTTGGGCGACTGAAAAGTCTCGTACCGAGCATAGACATGATAGGGTGGCTTAACGCCTGCCCGGCGACCTTCCGTGACGACGGTCTTATAGGTGTCCAAATCGAGCGATCCCACGGGACCTCCATTGTCCCAGATGAGAAAGTACCCTTCGCCAGCGTCGTCTGTGCCGATCAGATACTGATAACCCGCGTCCCCAAAGAAGCTGAGGCTAGGGGCACTTCTTCGCTGCGTTTCCCAGTGTGACGTAAGAACAATATCGATCAACTCGTTCCGTTGCATGGATAGGACGGTGCGGGCATCGATCGTCTTGGTCAAAAGGCGATACTCGAACCCTCCGCCAAGAGCTTGCGCTTCGCTTCCGTCGGGTCTTTCACCCGAAATCGCATTCGCTAGACGTTTCCACGTCAGCGTTCGCGCGTACTTGTCTCCGTTCTCCGGCGCACCCTGCTCGATCAAGATGAATCGGCGGTCCGCATCGTCTTCGTAGTTTAATTCGAGAACTGCATGCCCGGTCGATCCGGACCCCGCATATGGATCAAGCACGAGGCCTCCCGGCGGGCACCAAATCTGTATGATTTTCCGGAGTAACCGAAGCGGCTTGACGGTATCGAAACCGTGATCTTTTCCGACGACAGAGTCGAGCTCTCGCTTAGCGAGATCGGTGTGCCCGGACTCCGCATGCGACCACGAAACCGAACCGATTTCGAGCGGATCGGCGTACTGATCTTCATCCCAGAATGTCGTGGGAACCTTGCCCTCTTTGATCCGGTGCAGGTGGTTTTTGAGACGCGGGCGTCCGCGTCCCGGCTTGCGAGACTTGTCGTCGCGGAAATACAAAGTTGGCCAATTGCCGGCATCACGGCGCGCTTCTGCCCGGACACCCGCAGCCTTCACTACTGGATCTCCGACCGGATTATAGTCTCGGAGGGATACGCTCGATCCCTTCAAGACCAGCGCCTTGCCGCGGCCGTCGCCGATATCCTTCTCGACATACTCGGTGCCCCATTCACAGAGCATTCGCCGGGCCTCTGCCTTTGTGAAGTTTACCCAGTGCGCTCGGGCTTCTGGAAGCGCGCCATCGAACCGGTATTCCCCGTTCGGATAATGTAGGTTTCCTGTTACGGGAGATTGTATTGCATACGCGGTTTTGTCGCGGTGCTGCCGTGCCGTTGGATCGCTCGGGATCCAGTCGCCATCCGGATCGTCATCGAGGTTTCGGACGACGCCTCGATCGAGGCCGACGCGCCCGGTCTTAGCACGCGCTCGATCTTTCGCGTACACCAAGACGTACTCCGTCGTCTTGGACACCGTTTTCGCGTCATTTTTGGGTGAATATGCCTTCTGCCAGTTGATGATACCCAGCCGATTATCTTCCCCAAAAACCTCGTCGAGCATCATGCCGAGATGATAAAGTTCGTTGTCGTCGATGCAGATGGCGAGGACCCCGGACGGCTTGAGCATCGCCTTCATGACCTGAAGGCGCGGCATCATTGCCTTGATCCATTTGGTATGGCGCGAACCATCCTCACGACCAACCAAAGTGCCAAGCTCTGGGTCATTTGGATCGCTGTCCCAGCGGTCATTGTACCGGAAATATTGCCCTGTGTTGTACGGCGGATCGGTGAGGATCAAATCGACCTCACCACGGTATTTATGAAGGGTGACCATCGCTTGAAGGTTCTCACCTTCGACAAGCAGATTTCGAGCTTGATCCGCCGCAGGACCAACGTGAAGCCGGGGCTCGCGGCGCGTAACGCGCGGGCGAACTCGGCGATATATTTCGAGCGCGGTACGTTTGCCATGAAAGCTAAGCGCCACGCCATGCGACAGAAGCCCACGTACAATACGTTCAAGGTCATCGCGATCGAGCTTGGCTAACTCTGCTCCAAGCTGATCAATTTCACGCTCCACGCATCGCTCCACCTTGTGCGTTGACAACCATTTTTGGCTGCCATGTTCCTAATATGTTCTAACCCGATTCACAAGGTTGATGATTGACGGATAGCCTACAGAGCCGCATCCCGGCAACAAGAAGGTCTCCCGGCGCGGCGGTGTAACGGTGTAACCGCAGTCGATTCCGAAGCGGCCAGAATGGCTTTGCTAGCTGAAGGAACAAACCCGATAGGGGCGCCCGCTTCGCTACCGCCGGCCGGCGTTGGCGCCAATGCGCGCCAATGGATCGTCGGAGGCCCGTTGTTCACGACGATAAAGTGGGGCGATTTGTCGAACACGCTGCGTGAGGTGGCCCCCTAAATGACCTGACAGGTCCCCGCTCTTGGATAAGAGTGAG
>CAXTOT010000130.1:0-11037 GCA_964245915.1 uncultured Lichenihabitans sp.
CGAGGGCGCGGCAGGCGCGCGGGCCGGCCTGGCGGTTGATCTTGTTGAGATGGGTCAGCATGGGCAGCGCGAAAGCGGCCGTCTTGCCGGTTCCGGTTTGCGCGACGCCGAGCAGGTCGGTGCCTTTGAGGAGATGGGGAATGGATTGCGCCTGGATGGGCGTCGGGATGTCGTAGCCCTCGGCGGCAAGCGCCTTCATGATCGGCGCGGGGAGGCCGAGGTCTGTAAATGTCGTCAAGATGTGTGGTTCTCTCGTAGGGATGCAGGGTTCGCAGCGATGACGCCGAACCGCCCGCGAGCCAAAGATGCCGCGAGCCGTGCACTTGCCCTTGCGTGAGCCGGGCCGTCGTCAGGGTGCTTCGGTCATCAAGCGCGGAGTGTCTGAACTCCGTTCACGCGGCTTCGTGCGGTGAGCACGTCTTCTGACCCACGGCTCATATGCGCGTTGTGCAGTGCGAAGTCAACGCGGCTGCCCCATAGCGTCCCCTTGCCGAGGTCATGGCCGCGTTGCGCGACCATGACCGTGTCGAGTCTACTTGGAGGCAGGCTTCTCGGTCTTGGCTTTCTCGGCAAAAGCCTCCTTGACCTCTTCCTCGGTGATCCGGGCTTTCGGGTCGCCCTTCTGATTGAGGTTCTGTTCCTCGGTCCCGTCGCCCATCATCCCCGGATGGGTCTCGGTCTTCTTGTCGTCCTGCTTGTCTTGAGCCGACATCGTTGGGTTCCTCATTCAGTGCCAGACGGCCAATATGGGTGTCGATCGCTCACCGCACCAGGAAGCCGTTCACCAGCGGATCGTGCGGATCGAGCAGCCAGGTGGCAAAACCGATCAGGTGGGCGGCGCCGGTGATCTCGGGGATCACGGCCGCGTGCGGCCCCACGGTGCCGTGGCCGATCACCCGCCCGGTGAACGTCGAGCCGATGATGGAGTCGTTGACCAGCATCTCGCCCTCGGCCAGAAGCCCGCGGGCAAAAAGCTGGGCCGCGCGGCCCGCGGTGCCCGAGCCCGTGGGCGAGCGGTCGACCTCGCGGTCGGCAAAGATGCAGCAATTGGCCTGGGTCGAGCCCGGATGGCGCGGCGGCCCGTCCACGATGGTGCCGTAGATGTGGTTGATCTCGGGGATGTCGGGATGGCACACCGGATAGGCCGCGTTGGCGGCGGCCTTTACCTCGGCCCCGAAGCGGATCAGGCGCTCGACCTCGGCCTCGAGGATGGCAAGACCGTGCGGCGCGCCAGGCGTGTAAAAGTAGAACGCGCCTCCAAATGCGATATCGCCCGTGACGCGCCCAAAACTCGGGGTCTCCACCGTGACGTCGCGGTGCAGCAGGAAGGAGGGCACGTTGGTGAAGCGGACGGTGCCGGCCCGGGTCCCGTCCCAGGCCACGTGGGCCTCGATGAAACCGCAGGGCGCGTCGATGCCGACGCGGGTTTCCGGCGACCGCCGCTCGACCCAGCCCAATTGCACGGCCGCGGTCGCGAGCGCGATGGTGCCATGGCCGCAATGGTCGCTATAACCCTCGTTATGGGCAAAGATCACGCCGAAATCCGCCCCGGGGCTCACGGGATCGGTGAGGATTCCGGCATACATGTCGGCATGGCCACGCGGCTCGAAGATGAGGGCTCGGCGCAGGTGGTCGGCGTTGGCTTTCAGCCAGGCCCGACGATTGACGATGCGGGCGCCGGGCGCATGCGGAAAACCGCTGGTCACGATGCGGAAGGGCTCACCTCCGGTGTGCATCTCGACGGTGGTGATGGTGCGGTCGAGGAGCATCGATCGAAGGACTCACGCTTGAGGGTCGAGCCACGGCTCGAACGCCTACGCCGAGAGCAGAACGGCCAGGAACGCCTCGCCGTAACGCTCGAGCTTCTTGTCTCCCATGCCCTGCACGTCGCGCAAGGCCCGCAGGCTTTTGGGCCGCAGCGCCGCCATGTCGAGCAAGGTCGAGTCATGGAAAACCACATAGGGCGGCACGCCCTGCTGGCGCGCCAGCCGGGCGCGCTCCGCCCGCAAGGCCTGGAACAGCGGATTAGCGTCCCCGGGAGCCTGACCTTTGGTTTGACGGCCCACTGACGGCAACTTCACCGGGTCGCGCCGGAGCTGCAGGCGACGCTCGCCCTTGAGCACTGCCCGCGCTCCCTGCCCGAGCGTCAATGCCCCGTAAGCCGTGTGATCCACCACCACCAGCCCGGCCGTCGCCACCTGCCGGATTACCGACTGCCAGAATTTCTCGTCGCGATCCTTGCCGACCCCGAAGGTGGGCAGGGCGTCGTGGTGCGCCTGGGTCACCTTCTCGGTTGGCTTGCCGCGCAGCACGTCCACCACGTGGCCGGCACCGAAACGCTGCCCGGTGCGATAGATGGCGGAGAGCAGCTTTTGAGCCACCTCGGTGCCGTCGATCGTCTCGACCGGGTTGAGGCAGGTGTCGCATGTGCCGCAGCGGCCGGGATGGTCTTCGCCGAAATGGGCCAGGATGGCTTGCCGGCGGCACCCGGCGGTTTCGCAGATTCCCAGCAGCGCGTTCAGCTTGGCGCGCTCGACCCGTTTGACCGCCTCGGCGGCCTCGCCCTCCTCGATCATCTTGCGGCGCCAGACGAGATCGCTCATGCCGTAGGTCATCCAGGCGTCCGACGGCAGACCGTCCCGCCCGGCCCGGCCGGTCTCCTGGTAATAGGCCTCCACCGATCCGGGCAGGTCGAGATGCGCCACGTAGCGCACGTCGGGTTTGTCGATCCCCATCCCGAACGCAACGGTGGCGACAAGGCAAAGATCGTCCTGTGTGAGAAAGGCGTCCTGGTTGGCATCCCGGACCGCGCGATCGAGGCCGGCGTGGTAGGGCAGCGCCCGAATGCCGTTCTCCGACAGGAAGATCGCGGTCTCCTCGACCCTCTTGCGGCTGAGGCAGTACACGATGCCGCTCGCCCCGCGGTGCCCTTTGAGAAACTGCAGCAGTTGCCGGCGCGGCGCGTCCTTCTCCACGATCGAGTAGCGGATATTCGGCCGATCGAAACTGGTTGTGAAGACCTGGGCCTCGGTCATGTTCAGTCGATGGCGCAGATCCGCGCGGGTCTGCGGATCCGCGGTGGCGGTAAGGGCGATGCGCGGCACGCCGGGAAACCGATCCTTCAGCACGGCGAGTTTCAGGTATTCGGGCCGGAAATCATGGCCCCAGGCGGACACGCAATGGGCTTCGTCGATCGCGAAGAGCGCGAGGGTGCCCTTGGCCAGAAAGTCGAGAATGCCGTCCGTGAGCAGCCGCTCGGGCGCCACGTAGAGCAGCTTGAGCTCGCCCGCCAGAAAATCCCGGCGGATACGCGCCGCCTCCTCCGAGGCCGTCGACGAATTCAATGCCCCGGCATTGACGCCCGCCTGCCGCAACGCCTCGACCTGATCCCGCATGAGCGCAATGAGCGGCGACACCACGACCCCCGTGCCAGGCCGGCAGAGGGCTGGGACCTGGAAGCAGACGGACTTGCCGGCCCCGGTCGGGAACAGGACCACGGCATCGCGCCCGGCCATGAGCTCATCCACGACCTCGGCCTGTAGTCCACGGAACTCTCGATGCCCGAAGACGGTCCGCAGCATGTGGAGGGGTTGATTCGCCATCATGGGCTTAGGATAGCCCAAACCGGCGCGCCGGATCGCGGTTCGGCGCGGCCTCGCACACAACATCGTGGTCGGTAGCCCGGGTGCGCTGCCCGCGAAGGCCGAGCGCAGCAGTTGCATGTTCTCTTTGTGAAGTGGCTGGCGACCGGCATGGGCTATGCCCGATTGTTCAAGCCAGCGGCCGCCAGATGTTGTTGGCTCGCCGGTCGGCTCGTAAAAGCGTGGAGCGTAGTCGCCGGCCGAGGAGCAATCGCATTGAACTCAGAAGAGCTTTGCTGGAGAGCCGAGCAGGCCTGCATGAACGCCTGGCCCTCCCCCCGGCAAGTCCTTCTCGATGGATGGTTGCTGAGGCTCGCGGGCGGCCCGACACGGCGAACCAACTCGATCAATCCGCTGCGGTCGCTGCGGTACGATCCTGGCGAGGTGATGGGTGATTGCGCACGCGTCTACGCAACGGCCGGACAGCCTCTCCTCTTCCGTGTCCCGACCATGGCGACGGGCATGGGACAGGCGCTCGAGTCCCTGGCATTTTTCGCGGTCGAGGGTGAAACCATCACCCTCTTCGATGAGGATGTCGGTTCCGCGACGATGGGTTTCGACGCCTCAGTCGAGGTGTCGGAGCGGCCGACCGAAGACTGGCACGAATTCCGTTCGGCGCTCAATGGCAGCAACATCGCGGCCGACCGGATCTTTCGCGAGATGACCGGGTGCATCGCCCTGCCCAAAGCTTTTTCGGCCGTGCGGCACGAGGGAGCGGTCGCCTCGATCGCTTATGGCGCGATCGATCGCCGGCTCCTCGTGATCGAGTCGGTTGCGACCGCCGAGGCCCTGCGCCAGCGCGGCTTCGCCAGGCGCACGATCGCTGGACTGATGCGATGGGCCGCGGCGCAGGGCGCCGAGGCGGCCTGCCTTCAGGTCGTGGCGGCCAATACGTCGGCGCGCATCCTCTACGACAAACTCGGCTTCAAGACGGAACTCTACCGATACCACTATCGGCGGGAGAATCCCGACCTTGCGCCCGAGGGCCGTCTGGCTGAGCGCCAAGGCCGCTAAGGCGCCTTGCTGGCCGTGAGGTCGATCGAGACGTTGACCTCGAAGGCGACATATTCGTCGCTCGCCCAGTCGCCCTGCCCGACCCCGAAGGCGGAGCGCAGCAGTTGCACGCTCCCGACCGCATGCGCGGTGTCGCCGCTGGTGGTCAGCGTGAACGGCAGCACCACGGGCTTGCTCATGTCGCGGATAGTGAGGGTGCCATCGGCGGCGTATTTGTCGCCGCCTAGCGCCTTGAAGCCGGCCACGTCGAACTTGGCTTTCGGAAACGCCTTGGCGCTGAACCAGTCCTCGCCCGGCAGAGCTTGGTCACGTTGCTGGTCGCCCGTGGTGGCGCTGCCGGTGTCGATCGTGACCAGGGCATGGCCCGTCTCCGGCTTGGCCGGATCGAAATCGATGGTGGCCGCGAAGGTCTTGAAATGGCCCGAGAAGGGCTGGCCGGTCTGGGTCCCGGTGAATTCGATCTTGCTCTTGGCCCGATCCACCGTCCAGGTCGCGGCCGAAGCCCCCGCCATGGTGGTGATCGCCAGCAGGCCGGCGCAGCAAAGGGTGCGGATCATCGAGGGTTTCCTTGGGTCGGCTTGGCGCCGAAGCGCGGCAGGCCGGGGATCATGCGCTGCAGGACGCTGTCGTGCAGGACGAAATAGTGCCGCAGCGCCGCCCCGGCGTGCAGCGCCAGGAAGACCATCAGCGCATAGGCGCCGTAGTCATGCAGCAGCCGGAGCACGGGCGCCACGGCGGTCTTGCTGGCGCCCGACAGATCGGCCAGGAACGGCACGTGCGGCCACGGCACGAGACCGTAGAGCACGGTCGGCACCGTGAAGGGCGAGGCCGAAACATAGGCCCAGCCCAGCAAGGGCATGCCGATCATGAAGGCGTAGAGCAGAACGTGGGTCGCGTCGGCAGCCCGATGCTCCCAAGCCGGCATGTCGTCCGGCAGGGGTGGCGGCCGATGGGTCAGCCGCCACACGAGACGCAGAAGCGCCAGGATCAGGATCGTGATCCCGATCGATTTATGCAGCTGGAAAAGCCTGAATCCCGTGGCCTGATAGGCCTTGACGTGAATCAGTTGGACCATGACGAGCCCAATTCCCAGCATGGCCAGGATGGCGAGCGCGATCAGCCAATGGAGCGCGATCGCCACGTTGGTGTAGCGTGCGGCCCGATCCGACGATGCGCGCGTCGCCATCGCGGGATCAGCCCTGATGTTCGAAGGCACCGCTGATCATGAGGTCGACTTCGTCGCCCACCATCGGCACATAGGTCTTCACGCCGAAATCGCTGCGCTTGATCTTGCCCTTGGCCTCGAAGCCGGCCGTGTAGGCCTTGGACAGCGGGTTCGGGCCGGCATTCACATAGGTCACATCCAGGGTGAGCGGCTTGGTGATGCCGTGCAACGTGAGGTCACCCGTGACGGTGGCCGTGCTGGCGCCGGTCTTGGTGACCTTGGTGGATTTGAAGGTCGTGTCCGGGAATTTCGACGCGTCGAGCCACTTGTCGCCCTTGAGTTCGTCCTGCAGCTTGGAGTTCGGCACCGCAACGCTGCCGGTCTTGATCGTCACGTCGAGCTTGCTGTCGGCTGGCTTCGTCGGGTCGAGGTCGAGCGTGCCGGAGGCATCGGTGAACAAGCCATAATAGGTCGTGAAGCCGAAGTGGCTGACGCCGAACACCACCTGGGTGTGGTTCGGGTCGACCTTATAGGCGCCGCTTTCGACCTTGGCGGGCTCGGTCTTGGGAGCGCTCTGCGCGATCGCCGAGCCGGCAAGCATGACGGCCAACGCCGCGGTGGAAAGAAGGTGAAGTTTCATGAACGGTCTCCGTTGCGATTCGCGCGACTGCGAGCCGACGCGTTACGCTCGTAATAGTCCGGTTACCGACGAAATAAATCACCAATCTTTCGAGGGGTCCTATCGAAATCGTCGATAGATCACTAGTCACGTGCCTTGATTTTACGATCGCGCTTGGCCAGCGTGCGCAGCCGGAGCGCATTGAGCTTGATGAAGCCCGCCGCGTCCCTGTGATCATAAGCCACAGCGCCTTCCTCGAAGGTAACGAGGTCCTGGTCATAGAGCGAATAGGGGCTTTCGCGCCCGATCACCCACACGCCGCCCTTGTAGAGCTTCAAACGAACCGCGCCCGTCACATAAGCCTGGCTCTTGTCGATCAGGGCCTGCAGCATCTCGCGCTCGGGCGAGAACCAGAAACCGTTGTAGATCAGCTCGGCATATTTGGGCATCAGCTCGTCCTTGAGATGAGCCGCGCCCCGATCGAGCGTGATCTGCTCGATGCCGCGATGGGCGTGGTAGAGGATCGTGCCGCCGGGCGTCTCGTACATGCCGCGCGATTTCATGCCGACAAATCTGTTCTCGACGAGGTCGAGCCGGCCGATGCCGTTGGCGCGCCCGAGTTCGTTCAGCTTCGTGAGCAGCGCCGCCGGGGAAAGCTTCTCGCCGTCTATCGCCACCGCGTCGCCGCCCTGGAACTCGACTTCGACCACGGTGGCGTGGTCGGGCGCCTTTTCCGGGTCGATGGTGCGGGAATAGACGTAGTCCGGCACCTCAAGGGCCGGGTCCTCCAGCACCTTGCCCTCCGAGGAGGCGTGCAGCAGGTTGGCATCGACCGAAAAGGGCGCATCGCCGCGCTTGTCCTTGGCGATCGGGATCTGGTTCTTTTCGGCAAAATCGATCAGCGCCGTGCGGGACGTCAGGTCCCATTCGCGCCAGGGCGCGATGATCTTGATGTCGGGTTCCAGCGCGTAGTAGCTGAGTTCGAAGCGGACCTGGTCGTTGCCCTTGCCGGTCGCGCCATGCGCCACGGCATCCGCCCCGACGGCCCGCGCGATGTCGATCTGTTTTTTGGCGATCAGCGGCCGGGCGATCGAGGTGCCGAGCAGGTAGAGCCCCTCATATTGCGCATTGGCGCGAAACATCGGGAACACGTAGTCGCGCACGAATTCGTCGCGCAGATCCTCGATGAAGATGTGCTCGGGCTTGATGCCGAGCAGCAGCGCCTTCTGGCGCGCCGGCTCCAATTCCTCGCCCTGGCCGAGATCGGCCGTGAAGGTCACCACCTCGCAGCCATAGGTGGTCTGCAGCCATTTCAGGATGATGGAGGTGTCGAGCCCCCCCGAATAGGCGAGCACGACCCGTTTGATGGACTTTTCGGTACCAGGCTGATCTTGGGCAGGCATGAGGGCGCTTTCGGCTCGGGCGGGCTGACGATGGTATAAAGTCGATCGTCTTCGATGCAACCGGCAAGCCAGCGCGGATCGGCGTCGTTGGCCCGACCACGACGCCGGTCGGTCCGGGCGGCTTGCGAGGCTGCCCGGACCGGGCCGTTAGATGCCGCGGGTTCTACTCGGCCGCGACCGCGACCGTCTCGCCTGGGCCGAACAGGCCATCGGCGGCGGCCCGCATCTCCATTTGCCGATTGTGGAAGGCCGCCAAGGTGCTCCGGTGCCCGACCGAGATGATGCCGGCCTGCGGCAACGCCTCGACGATGGTCTTGTAGATCTCGGCCTCGCCCGCCTCGTCGAGCGCGGAGGTCGCCTCGTCGAGCAGCAGCCATTCGGGTTTGACCAGCAAGGCGCGCGCGACGGCGAGGCGCTGCTGTTCGCCACCCGACAGGCGCATCGACCAATTGCCCGCCTCGTCGAGCTCCCGTTCGAGTTTACCGAGGCCGACGGCCTGCAAGGCCGCCCGCACGTCGGCATCCGAATAGGCCTCCATGGTTTGCGGATAGACGATGGCTTGCCGCAGGGTG
Organism: uncultured Lichenihabitans sp.; assembly: GCA_964245915.1. Lineage (GTDB taxonomy): Bacteria > Pseudomonadota > Alphaproteobacteria > Rhizobiales > Beijerinckiaceae > Lichenihabitans. The sequence goes on from CAXTOT010000130.1 coordinate 8,415, forward strand.
CCGAGCGGCAGGTATGTACGCTGCGGCAGCACGAACACCTTCGAAATATCCGGCACCCCGATGCTGCCCTGGCCGAACGGCCAGATGCCCGAGAGGGCACGCAGCAGGGTCGTCTTGCCCGAGCCGGAGCGGCCGGTGAGCAGGATGCGGTCGCCATGCGCAAGGCGCAGGGTGGCGGGCGCCGTAAGCGGAGCCCGCGAGGGCAGCATGACGGTGAGCTGGTCGGCCGAGAGCGCCGGGCCCGCGGCCTTGCGGCGCTCGATATGAGGGTCCTGCTGCACCGCCAGGGTGGCGGCCTGCATGGCTGTCTCGAAGCCGACGAGCCGCTGCACGACGGCGCGATACTCTGCGAGGGTCGCGTAGGTGTCGACGAACCAGGTCAGCCCTTCCTGCACGTTCGCGAACGTCGAAACGGCTTGCATCAAGATGCCGTAAGTTGCGGTCCCGAAGAAATAAGCCGGGCCGAGCAGCAGGTAGGGAAAGATGACCGAGAATTGGCCAAAAAAACTGGTGAACCAGTTCAGCTTCTTCTGCCGTGTAATCACGCCGTAGACGTTGGCCAGGATCGATCCATAGCGCTCGCGCAATTCGTTGCGCTCGGCCGGTTCGCCGCCCAGCAAGGCGATCTGCTCGCTGTTCTCACGCACGCGAGCCATGCCGAAGCGGAAATTCGCCTCGTAACGCTCCTGATCGTATTTCAGGCGGATGAGGGGCCGCCCGATCACGTGGGTGATCAGCGTTCCCGCGGCCGCGTACAGCACCGCCAGCCAAATCAGGTAGCCTGGAATGTTGAACGACAGACCGAAGCTCGTCATGGGAAAGCGTTCGGACAAACCCCAGAGCACGACAAGAAAAATGCCGAGCCGCATGACGTTTCCGAAAAAGCCGATGCCAAGCACCATGGTCTGCCCGACGAATGAATGGACATCCTCCGCGATTCGCTGATCGGGGTTGTCGGCCGGGCCGCTGACCATCCGCAGGCGGTAGTGCTGGGCCGGAGCGAGCCAGCGATCGACGAAGAAATCCGTCATCGACTTGCGCCAACGGATCTGCAGGACCTGGTTTATATAGGCCTTATAAACCGCGATAACGATGTAGATGATGGCTAGGAACGTAAAGATCTTGAAGGAATTAAGGAACGCCGGAAAGTTCTTTTCCTGGATCGAATTGCCGAAACCCACGTACCATGAGTTGAATTGCTTTGCCATATAGGAGAAAGCGATCTCCAATACGACGACCAGGGCCAAGATGCCAAGACCGATGGTGTTCTCCGGCAATTTGACTGGGCCGACGAACCAGAGCCGGATTTCTCCTGGCGTACGGCGGAGGAAATAGGGATAGGCAAGCCGCCAAATATCTTTCAGGGCGGCGATGAAATTTTGCATCCAAACACTCCCGCGAGCATCCCGCGCGCAACGGGGCTAGCTGTTCGCCGCCGATCAAAGCAAAATTGAGGGTGCGCCGCACGTGAAGTTTTGGCAAAGGGACCCTGGGACCCCGTGACGTTCTGCCCGCCCAGGCGCCTCGGCCGAAACGGCCCGCTTGATCCGCGGCCCCGACCATCGCTAAGTCGATGCGCCATTCCGTCCAAAAGGATGCAGATGTCCGAGCCGGACCTCATCGAGACCATAGCCGCGGCGCCGCGCAGTTTCGAGGCGCTGCGGGACGCGCTGGCGTCCCGCAAGAAGAACCTGCCCAAGCGCCTGGCCCAGGTCGCGGCCTTCACGCTCGCCAACCCCGACGAGGTCGCGTTCGGCACGGCGGCCAGTATCGCCGAGCAGGCCCAGGTGCAGCCCTCGGCCTTGATCCGCTTCGCCCAGGCGCTTGGCTATCAGGGTTTCTCCGATCTTCAGACCGTGTTCCGCAACCGTCTGCGGGAACGGGTTCCGACCTATGAAGAGCGCCTAGAGGCCTTGCGGGCCGGCCCGCATGACGCGCCGCGCGCGGCCGCCCTGTTCGAGGCCTTCGCGCAGGCGGCCGAGCGCTCGATCCGCGCGGCGCGCAGCCAGATCGATCCCGCCACCATCGAGAAGGCGGTCGCGGTTCTGGCGGCTGCCGAGACCATCTACCTCGTGGGGCAGCGGCGCTCCTTCCCGATCACATCCTATATGAGCTACGCGCTCGGCAAGCTCGGGGTGCGCAACGTCCTGATCGGGTCGGCGGCGGGGATTGACCCGGAGACCGCAGCCTTCGCGACGCCGCGCGATGCCGCGCTCGCCGTGAGCTTCACGCCCTATGCGTCGAGCACGGTCGCGCTCGCCAGGCAGATCGCGGCGCGCGGCGCCGCCGTTGTGGTGATCACCGACAGCCCGTTCAGCCCGCTCATCCCGGAACGCGGCGTTTCGTTCGAGATCGTGGAGGCCGATGCGCGGGGTTTTCGGCCCATGTCGGCCACCATGGTGCTGGCCATGACGCTCGCGGTGGCGATTGCAGAGGCGAGGCAGTAGGGGCCGTCGTACGCCAATGAGTCCGCAAGGTAGGCTTTCGCCTTCTCCCCTCGCGGGAGAAGGTGCCCGAAGGGCGGATGAGGGGGCTTGCTGGTCGGACCGGACCCGTCATCCGGCGCTACGCGACACCTTCTCCCGCAAGGGGACCGTTGCGTAATTGAGAGTTTTGGCATGAC
>CAXTOT010000131.1:0-10993 GCA_964245915.1 uncultured Lichenihabitans sp.
AGCTCGTCTTCGGTCAACGGCAGACGCATTTGGGAAGCGATCTCACCAAGGATCGCTTGCTTATCCACCCTCGTCAATTTGCCATTCCGCACGACGATCTCTCCTGCCACCATGACATAGTCAACTCCAGAGGTGCGGGCGCGCTGTATGAGGGCCGTCAGGAGCGGGACGTCAGGGCTCAGGTATGGGAACGAAATCTTCTCCCAATCAAACATCACCAAATCCGCTGCCATACCGGGCTCGAGTGTCCCGATCTGATTTGCGAACGGCGTCGTCGCGGCTCCTCCTATCGTCGCCATTTCGAATACCTCCGCAGCACTCGGCACCTCGCTCTCTTCGAGCCCAGGGGTGCGGTGGAGGTTCAGCACGAGCCTCATTTCCTGAAGCATGTCCCGATCGTCGTTTATACCGGCCTCATCGATCCCCAGGGCTACGGTAATCCCTCGTTTCCGAAATTCATTCAAAGGCGCGATGCCATCGCGGACGCGCAAGTTGGAGCTGCAATTGTGGCAGATGCATGTGCCGGTCTTGGCCACTAGATCCATATCGTCCCGGGTGAGCCACACACAGTGACCGAGGGTCATATCCTTCCCTAGGATTCCCAGCCTATCGAGATGCTTGAGAGCCGTGGTGCCGGTGCGGCGGCGTGCATATTCTGTTTGCAACTTCGATTCGACCAGATGCATATGCATCGGCACCGCGAACTCACGCGCAGTTTCGGCGATGCTGAGTAATGCGTCGTCAGAGCACCAATGCAAATTCACCGGCGCGAGTTGCACCTTGATCAACCCGTCTCCCGCGTATTCGTCATACAACGTCCGAAAGACATCGAGCACTTCGGCAGTGTTGAAAGTTTGTTTTTCAAAATACGGTTCGGCTAATATCGCGACTTCTGGCGGAAGTCTACTCAGCAATGCCTTATCGTCAACGTAGAAGAAACGGTTCTGATTGCGTAGCCCGAACGAGTACGATGCCCGCATCCCTATGTCCCGATAGGCCTTTATGATCGAACGGGCCGTGCTAACCACGTTCGCTACGGGCCGAGGCGCCCTTACGTGTAGGTGCTGGACCGTGGTGACCCCGGATTCTAGCATCTCGATGGCCGAGTAGAGGGTGTCGAGGTAGGGGTCTACCCGCCTCGACGACAGGCGGCTCACCAACCAGAGCTCTAGGGGCAAATCCAGGATGCCCAACTGCAGCGGCGTGATGCCGACGTGATGATGGCCGTTCACGAAGCCGGGACAGACCACGTGCCTGTCGGACCCGATCGAAATGGCCTGCGGGAAGCGCTCCACCAACTCACGCGCTGGCGCGAACTCGGCGATCCTTCCATTGCATATGAGAATTGCAGAACCGTCGACGATCAGCGGTTGGCCGTCTTCAGCGATCTTCACCACAATCCGCTTTCCCTGAACGATCTTGATATCCATTGCAGATTTTCTCGCTCCATTGAACCGCAGATATAGGCCGCGCATGAACCAGATTGGGCGATATAGGCGTCGTTACGGTGGGAACAGCTGCCGTCGTCTACCAGTCCATTTACGTTCGAAATTGTCCCACAACGGGTCGATGTTGTTCGATCTGAACCCGCTCGCTTGTTGGATAAATACGTGCTCCACGGGACAGCCGTCGACAGGGCCGCGCTCCCGGTGGGGACGTCTGAGGACCGAACGCGATGGCGTCAGCCAACATCGACCCAGAAAGGCCGCTCAAAGGGATCCGCGTTCTCGATTTCACGCGAGTACTTTCAGGTCCGTTTTGCACGGCTTTGCTCGCCGACATGGGGGCGGAGATCATAAAGATCGAGTCGATCGACGGCGACGACTACCGACATGCGCCGCCGTACCGGGGCGGGGAAAGCGCTTTCTTTCTCCTGATCAATCGCGGCAAGAAGAGCGTCGCGGTGAACCTCAAGGACGAGGCTGGACGCGCCGTCGTTCGGGATTTGGCGAGTAAGTCCGATATCGTCGTCGAAAACTTCAAGCCGGGGGTGACGGCCCGCCTTGGCATCGATTTCGAGAGCCTACGAGCCAACAACCCCGAGGTTATCTACGCCAGCATCTCGGGTTTCGGGCAGGACGGCCCACTCGCCGAGAACCCCGCCTACGACATCATCGTCCAGGCAGCATCCGGACTCATGCAGTCGACCGGATTCCCCGGCCAGCCGCCCACGCTCGCCGGGGAGGCCGTTGGAGACCTCGTGGCTGGGCTCTTCGCCAGTTGGGCCATCATGGTCGCGCTCGTGGATAAAGGGCGCACCGGCCGTGGGCGCTATCTCGACGTGGCGATGTTCGATTGCCTGCTCTCAATGCTGCCCACCTCGATCGCGCAGTTCCTTTATGGGGGTTACCTGCCGGTCCGCACAGGGAACCGCCACCCGATCTCGGTTCCCTTCGGGACCTACCGGGCTAAGGACGGCTACTTCGTCCTCGCTGTCCTGAACGAGCCCCCTTTCTCACGATTGCTTGCCGTCGTTGGCCGCGATGACCTCAAAGAGTCGCCGGAGCTCGAAAGCGGCGACTCGAGATCTCTTAACGAGCCCCTCGTCCGCTCGATCATTGAGGCGTGGTCCACCCGGCATTCAACCGCGCAAGTGCTAGCGGAACTCGCAGCGCAACAGATCCCGTCGGGTCCGATATGGACGGTCGAGGAGGCGCTGGGCAGCGAGCAGCGCGCGCATCGCCAACTCGTCCCATCGATCGTACATCCAGACTTAGGATTGATACCGGTGCTCGAGCAGCCAGTCCACTTCCGCGGGCTCGCACGTGGTGGAATGGCGCCGCCGCCGCGCCTGGGGGAGCATACCGCCGCTGTCCTCGAGAACATATGCGGCCTGAGTGACGACGCGATCGCCGCGCTCATCGGCAACGGGGTGGTCGGCGCGCGTCAGGTGAATGGGGCATGAACTGGCTCAAAAGACAGGACAAGCGCGAACTCACCGTGCGCGGGAAGAACGGCGGCTGTCACGCGGGGATCACGGCTCAGTGCGGTGGGCGGTGGATGTCCTGCCGCATCATCACCGCGCACCAGCTGCTCGCTCCATCCCGACTAAGGACGTAGAAATGGACTTCGACCTTGTGGTCAGGGGAGACATCGTGACCTCGGCCCGGACGATCGCGGATGGATACCTGGCCGTCAGGAACGGCAAGGTTGCAGCCGTGACGCATCAGCGGCCGGGACATGCACGACAAGAGATCGACGTGCGCGGCGCATGGGTTGTGCCGGGAGTCATCGATGCCCAAGTCCACTCACGCAGTCAGGCCGGGGCAGGGGGGTTCCCCTGTTCCACCCAGGCCGCTGCGGCAGGCGGTGTCACCACGATCGTCGACATGCCCTATGACGAAGGGTTCCTCGTCTGCAACGGCGGCGCGGTGGCGGCCAAGGCGGCGGACGTCGCCCGCGAGGCCCACGTCGACGTGGCGCTCCACGGGACGGTTCGCCCGGAGGACGGCACGAGGCATGTCGCCGAGCAGGTCGCGGCCGGTGTCTGCGCCTTCAAGCTCTCGACCTTCGGTACGGATTCGAAGCGCTTCCCGCGGATCGAGCCCGGGTTGATGCGAGACGTCTTCGCGACGGTCGCACCGTTCGGTCTGGCGGTCGGGGTGCACAACGAAAACCACGAGGTCGTCATGCGCGATCTCGAGCGTGTCCAAGCCAGCGGCGTGACGAACTACACCGCGCATGGCCTCAGCCACACCGCCTTCGCGGAACTCATAGCAACGGCGGAAATCTACGAGATCGGAGCCCACACGGGATGTCGGGCCCACGTCGTCCACTCGTCTCTCTCGCGTGGCGTCGAGATTTGCGAGACGTACCGGCGCCAGGGTTTTTCAGCCAGCATCGAGGTCTGCGTCCACTACCTGCTGTTCAACGAAGACGACGACGTCCGCCGCTTCGGGGGCCTCGCGAAGATCAACCCGCCGATCCGTCCGTCGCCCGAGCGGGAGAATTTGTGGCGGCATCTTGCGGCCGGTAACATCGACCTCGTCTCGACCGACCATGTCGCTTGGTCCATCGATCGCAAGAACAAGCCCGACATGCTCGCGAACGCGTCGGGCGGCCCCAGCCTGGACGTCATCCTGCCGGTACTCTTGAACGCGTGCCGCTCAAGGAGGTTGCCGCTGCATCTCGCGGCGCGTGTCCTCTCCGCCAATCCCGCACGGCATTTCTGTCTTGGCGCTTCCAAGGGAGCGCTCGACATCGGCGTTGACGCCGACTTCGCCATCGTCGATCCGACGCTTGCCCCTTACCGCAACGACAAGTCTCCCGGTGGGGCCGGGTGGAGCCTTTACGAGGGCATGGAGCTCCCGCAGGTAAAGACGACGTTCCTGCGGGGCCAAATTGTTTGGGACGGCACGTCCGTCGTTGTCGCGCCCGGATCAGGACGTTTCGTCAGGCCGCCGACCGCATCGCGGTCGAGCTGATGCCCCGCATCGTCTCGCCTGGCCTGAATCCGGTCGTCGACGAGGAGAGGCTATGGCGGAGGACGACCGCGCTCGCTGCCATGACCGAGGCGAACAGGCCGTTCACTCGCCTCGCCTTCTCGGTTCGATACCGGGAGGCCCGAAGGTGGCTCGCGGCCGAGATGGCGGCCGCGGGCCTCGTCGTCTCGACCGATGCCGCCGGCAACATCGTGGGTGGCGTAGGCCCGGCGGATGCGCCGTCGATCGCGGTCGGGTCGCACATCGACACCGTGCCCGAAGGTGGCCGATTCGACGGCGTGGCGGGGGTGGTCACTGCGCTCGAGGCGGTGGATTGCCTCAAAGAGGCCGGCATAGAGCTTCGTCATCGCCTCGAGGTCTTCGACTTCTTGGCCGAAGAACCGAACGTATACGGGGCCTCCTGCGTCGGAAGCCGTGGCCTGGCGGGGCTCCTGACCCCATCCCAGCTCGCTGCCAAAGGTCCCGAGGGAGACGACCTGGCGTCGGCGATCGCATCGTCCGGCGGCTCTCCCGAACAACTCACGTCGCCTCTCAAGGCCAGAGGCGACATCGCGGCCTTCGTGGAATTGCACATCGAGCAGGGGCCGGTCCTCGAGGCACGCCACCTCGATGTCGGCATCGTGTCGGGGATCGTCGGCATAACCCGTTGGCGGCTGACCATCCGAGGATCCAGCTCCCATGCCGGGACGACACCGATGCGGGGTCGCCGCGACGCGTTGGTCGGCGCTGCAATCATTGTCCAGGACGTTGAGGCACGGGCCCTCGCCAAGCAGGGCAACGCCGGATATGTCGTAGCCACGATCGGGCATTTCGACGTCCGGCCGAATGGCGCCAACGTGGTGCCCGGTCAGGTCGGCCTCGTTTTGGAGGTCCGTTCCGACGTCGATGCCGTCGCGTCCGGGCTTTGCGACGAGATCCTCGCTGCGGCCCGCAAGATCTGCCTCGAGCGAGGGCTAAATCTGGATGCAGGCTTGATCACCCGCTCGCCGGCGGTCCAATGCGACGCCATCGTGCTCGACGCCATCGCGGACGCGGCCGCATCTCGCTCGATCACTTACTGTTCGTTGGCCAGCGGAGCGGGGCACGATGCGGCATGCCTCTCGAACCTGGCCCCCGTCGGGATGATCTTCATCCCGTGCCGAGCGGGCCTAAGCCATCATCCCGACGAATGGACCGAACCGGCGAACCTGACGAGGGGCGCACAGGTGCTGCTCGACGCAGTACGCCTCCTCGACGCCCGGGTTCCGGTGGAAAGGCGCCCAATTCCTCACAGACATGGATCTCAATCATGACCGAGACGCTCGACCGCGTGACCGCGCAGCGTGGCGCCACCCTCCGCTGCAAGGGCTGGCGGCAGGAAACGATCCTGCGCATGCTCGAGAACAACATGGAGAATGCCGAAGACGCATCTCGGCTCGTCGTCTACGGCGGCATCGGCAAGGTGGCACGCAATTGGGAGAGCTACCACGCGATCGTAGCCGCACTGCAGGATCTCGAGGACAACGAGACCCTCGCGATCCAGGCCGGGATGCCGGTCGCCGTCTTTCGCACTCATAGGCTGGCACCGCGCGTCGTCATGGCCCTCACCAACGTGATCCGTGCCGAATGGTCGATGTTCTATGAGCTGGTCGAGAAAAACCTGACGACATTCTCAGCTTACACGGCAGGCCCGTGGCAGTATATTGGAAGCCAGGGCGTCGTCGAGGGCACCTTCGAGACGCTCGCGCGTATCGCCGACGAACACTTCGGCGGCGACCTGAAGGGTCGGATCCTCTTCACGGCAGGGTTGGGAGGAATGGGGCGGTCCCAGCCGGCCGCCATGTCGATGCACGGCGGCATCAGCATCGTGGTCGAGGTGCGCCCGGAGAACATCGCGCAGCGACTCTCAGCCAATTATGTCGACGTGCAAGCGGCCGATCTTGCCGATGCGCTCCGGCTGGCTGGACAAGCCCGGAGCATGGGGAAGCCGCTCAGCATCACACTGCATGGCAACATGACCGAGATCTGTGAGGCCGCACTAAGCCTCGGGTGGGTGCCGGACATCGCCACGGAAATGTGCCCTTGCCACGATCCATTCGCCCTCATCCCGGTCGGTCTCGACGCCAAGGGCGCCGAGGCGCTTCGAACACGGGATCCCGAGGCATTTCTCGTGCGGTCACGGGACACCATGAAGCGCCTGGTGCGCGCGATGAACGGCCTGATGGACGCCGGCTCCGTGGTGTTCGAATATGGCACCTTCGTCCGCAAGGAGTGCGTCGACGCCGGCATGGAACGGGCCGAAGCGTTCCGCTATCCTGGATGCGTGGCCCGCTATTGGCGGCCGATGTTCGAGGAGGGCCGAGGTCCTTTTCGCTGGACCTGCGTCTCCGGTCAGTCGCGTGACCAGTCCCGCCTCGATGACCTGGCGCTCGAGCTTTTCCCGGACTGTCCGATAGTCCAGCGCTGGATCCCCCGGGCGAGACGGCACCTGCCTATCGAGGGCTTGCCTGCACGGGTGTGCTTTCTCGGCTTTGGCCAGCGGAGGTTGTTCGGACTGGCCACGAACGCGCTCGTTCGAAGCGGCGAGCTTAGCGGCCCCGTGGCCTTCTCGCGCGACAACCTCGATTGCGGTTCGATAGCCAACCCGGTCTTCGAGACGGAAGCCATGAAGGACGGGTCGGACAACATCTCCGACTGGCCCTACCTGAATGCGCTCCTGAACACCGCCGCGATGGCCGACGTCGTCTCGATCCAGGCCAATGGGACCATGGGGGTCTCCGCCCATACGGGCGTCACCATGATCGCCGATGGGACGGAGGAGGCCGACATGCGGCTCGACGCGTGCTTGTGCACCGACAGCGGCATCGGCATCGTGCGCTACGCACAGTCCGGCTACTCGACGGCCCGGACGGTGGCGGAAGGCCGCGGCCACCTCACATCGGACAGCATCAAGGTTCCCCTTTGGTGGTCGCCCGAAGCCACTTTCGGGCCGCCGCCTCGACGCGAGCCCGCCCCTGATGGCGCGCGCTAAGCAAACGTTCCGCAGCCTTCGCCGTTGGCGGCTGGCGACGGACGTCCGGAGGACATGACGTGTCTCACGAAGCGTCGATTGGGACCTGTTCGGCCGCGCTGCTCGACCTCCTGGAAGGCCACGGGATCGAGTTGCTCCTCAGCATCCCAGGCGTGCACACGATCGAACTCTACAGGACGATGCAGGGGCGCAGGCTACGGCATGTCACGCCGCGCCACGAGCAAGGCGCGGCGATGATCGCCTTGGGCTACGCCTTCGCGACGGGGCGGCCGGCCGCCTGCGCCGTCATCACCGGACCTGGCCTCCTCAATGCGGCGACCGGCATCGCGGAAGCTTACGCGGACTCCCATCCAATGGTGGTGGTGGCCGCCGGCAGCAAGCTCGGGGAGCTTGGTCTCGGCGCAGGCACACTCCACGAGATGAAGTCACAACACGCGGTCGAGCAACAGATCGCGGGCTTCGCCCATCTCCTGCTCGATCCCGAGACCATCGGCGAGGTGGTCAATCGAGCATTCTCGCTGCTGCGGAACCAACGTCCCCGACCAGTGATCATCGAGATCCCACGTGATCTCCTCGAAGCGCCGGTGAGTTCGCCACAAGTCGCGCGCAAGGCGGGATCCCGACCGGCGCCGGAGCAAGATGCCGCCCGTAGAATCGGGTGCTTGCTCGAGCACTCCAGGTCCCCCATGCTGATTGTGGGAGGCGGCGCCGTCGAAGCGTCGGGGTCGGTGACCCGCCTCATCGAACGCTACGCAATGCCCGTGGTGTCCAGCATCGCGGGAAAGGGCGTCGTCAGCGAACGCCATCCCCTCTCGCTGGGAGCTTCTCTTCCCTTCTCCTCGACCCAGCAGGCCCTTGCCGCCGCCGACGTCGTCATCGCGATCGGCACCGAGCTCTCCTCAGCAGATCTGCTCTTCACGGGTCGCACTTATTCGTTCTCCGGCAAGCTGGTGCGCATCGACATCGATCCGCATCAGCTGATGGCTTCCTTTCAGCCATGCGAGGCGCTCCTCAGCGACGCCGACGCCGCCGTCGAAGCGATCCTGCAACTCGGCGGGACCTCAGCCGACGACCGCCTTCATGAAGAGCGGTGCAGCGCGGCGGAAAAGATAAGAGCTGCCCTCGAATCGGAATGGCCGCCGGGCTCCAAGGCGCACAAGACGGTACTCGACGTCCTGAGGTCGGTCGCTGCGGACGACGCGGTCATCTGCGCGGACTCAACCCAGCTTGCCTACACCGGCAATCACTACTTCAAATGTGCCCATCCGCGGACCTGGTTGTTCCCGACTGGTTTCGGCACGCTCGGGACAGCAGTCCCAACCGCCATAGGCGCCAAGATCGGCAGGCCAGAGGCGCAGGTCGCCGCCATCGTGGGCGATGGTGGGTTCCTCGTCACGATCGAGGAACTGACCACGGCCGTGGAGCAGAGACTGGGCTTCCCGATCATTCTTTGGAACAACCAGGCCTACGGCGAGATCCGCGACTCCATGGTGGAACGGGACATGTCGCCGATCGGCGTCGAGCTCTACACGCCAGACTTGATGAAGATCGCACGGGGATTCGGATGCGAAACGGTCGACTGCCGCAGTTCGTCAGCGTTGGCCAATCAATTGTCGCTTGCCTTTCTGAGGAGCGTCCCGACGCTGATCCACATCGATACCAAGACCTTCTCACCATGAGATGCCCATCGGGGGAATGCGACTGTTCGAAGGGGGCGTCCGATGCCCACGGCCGACTGCCCCGGGTTCTCTCGGGCATCATCCGGCGAGGGCACGCGACGCCGCTCACAGGTTCCGGAAGCACTCCGTAATGGTGGCCGGGTGTCCTAATGCAGTGCAGGACCGGCTCTCGCTCGGATCCGCACTTCCTATGCAACCCCTGAAGGACCTTTCGGACGAAACCATCGAAAGGGCACCTGCCGGACCATACCAGCAGCGGATGCGTCGACCCTTTGTTCGACGAATGCCTAACTTATCGGATTGCATATCTGCGACCATACGCCAAGCGTGCCGGTGCAGATCCCGATCCGGTCGATTGTACCTCGCGCGGAAAGAGGGGTTGGGCATATTCTTCAGTTCTGTGACAACCCGGATCGCGGGCAAGAGCGCCGATGCCTTTCGGGTGTCCGATCGGGCGTCCGCGTTGGCGGCGCAAGGCGCCGACGTGATTTCGCTGGCGCTCGGCGACCCGGAGTTCGATACGCCAGAGCCGGTAGTGAACGCTGCCATTCGGGCCCTGAAAGAGAGAAAGACGCACTATTGGGCGGCGGTCGGAGACGAGAGGCTTCGCGCAGCCATCGCGAGCTCCCAAAGCCGCCTCGACGGCGTGGGTTGGGGACCGGATAATATCTTTCAGGGTGCCCAGAGCGCGCTTTTCTCGACCCTGCTCTGCGTAGCCGAGGCGGGGCGCTCAGTCGTGGCCTTCGATCCACTTTACGCCACCTACGAAGCGGCGATCAGAGCCTCCGGGGCGGAGCTCATTCGTGTTCCGGTGGATATCCCCTACGGTCGCGAGGCCGCCGCGCGCATCGAAATCGATCGGCTAGCTAGCCAGCGCGATTCCGGCAAATGCTTCAGCTATCCTGCTCCACTCTCCGAACAATCCGGGCGGCTACGTGCTCGACGGGCTGGCCATCCGTGCCATCGCTTCCATCTGCGTGAAACGCGACCTTTGGCTCATCGCCGACGAAGTATACCGCGATCTCATCTTCGATGGCGCGCATCTTTCACCGTCGGGCTTGCCGGGGATGGAAGGACGCACCATCGTCGTGAATAGCCTGTCCAAGTCCCATGCGATGACGGGGTGGCGCATCGGTTGGTCAATCGCACCCGCCGAGGTCGCCCGTCACTTAGGGCGGGTTGCCCAATGTTCGCTTTTCGGTGCGCCTCCATTCGTTCAGGAGGCGGCGACCGAGGCGCTGGCCCAGTCAGAACGCTATGTTGCGGTGTTGCGCGAGATGTTCAGATCGCGGCGGGACACGCCGCTGCGGGCGCTCGCCCCTTCCAACATCCTGCGGACCAGCATCCCTGCCGGGGGAATGTTCATGCTGGTCGACACATCTGGGAGCAGCCTGTCGAGCGAGCGGTTCGTGGAACGGGCTCTGGACGGATTGCTGCGTTGCAGTCGTACCCGGATCCGCATTCAGCGAGCGCGGGGAAGGTTTTGTGAGGGTCAGCTTTGCTCGCGGAGAGAAAGAACTGGCCGAAGGCGGACGACGCCTGGTGAACTTCGCAGCGCGCCTCGCCGCAGGCTGAGGATGCAGGGCCCCCCGCTCCCCGCCGTGAAGCGCCGATGTCGTGGCAGGCCGCTTCCTCGACGATGGGCCGGAGCGCTTTCGCCTTCGGCGAATTCGCTCCAGCTTAAAATTGCGAGCAGTGTCATCGAGATAGGATCGCGAAGTGATTCCATCTGATCCGACACTGCTCTAGCCTCGGTCGCGAAGCCTGCGGAGCATCCATGGCCGCATCAACGATCCCTCCGATACATGACGTGGACCTCAGATTGCTCCGGGTCTTCAAAGTCGTCGTCGAGTGCGGCGGCT
>CAXTOT010000132.1:0-10868 GCA_964245915.1 uncultured Lichenihabitans sp.
CGATCCGCGCCTGGTTCGGGGTGGCGGCGAACTGGCCGAAGTTGATGTCGCTGCGATCGAGCGTCAGCGTGGCGCCGTTCGCCCCGTAGCCCAAGAAGGCATTCTCGTTGGCGGCCGTTGTCGTGGCCGACCCGAACTGGCCGGTAACCCCGCCCGTGGCGGTCAGCACCTGAGTCTGAATGAAAGGCTGCAGGGTGCCGGTGACCGCGACCTGGAGCTTGCCGCCCTGCAGGGTGGCGGCGCCGTTCACCGCGACCGAACTGCTGGCCGTGGGGGTCACGCCGAGCAGCAGGGTTGAACCCGCCGCCAGGGTGAGCGGGCCATTGACGGTCAGGGTGCCAGGTGCCGTCATGGTGCCTGGCATCAAGGTGCCGCCGCCGTTGACGGTAACGCTGCCCGCCGTGCCGGTGCCGCCAAGGGTGCCGCCCGTATTGACCGTCGAGGCCGAGGTGATCGAGCCGGTGATCAGCAGCGCGCCGCCATTGATGATCGTCGGACCCGTATAGGTGTCGGTGCCGCTGAGCGTCAGAATGCCGGTGCCGCTTTTCGTGAGCCCGCCCGCGCCGCCGATGTTGTTGTTGAAGGAATCGGCGGCCGAGTAGCCGCCCTGGCTGGCGTCCATGTTGACGGCCACCTGGCTGTTGAATGCTCCATAGCCGTCTGCCGCGGCATACAGATTGAGCTGGCCCCAGCCCCCATAGGTGTCGCCGCTGAGCAGCGGATAGCCTGAGGGAAGGGCCGTGGTGGCGAGCACATCGGTGCGCTGCGCATCGGTGAGGTAGGGAAAGCGGGTGAGCAGCAGCACCTGCGCCTGCACGGGGACTTGCGCGTCCGTCATCGGCACGCTGGCCCCGATGGGCTGGAAGCCGTAGGTCAGGTCGGCCGTGTAATTGGCTTTGTTTTGGGCGGCATTCCCATAAGGGTCGCTGGCCGTGGCGCCGGAAGCTTGCGCGGCCGACAGGCAGGCCGCCACGCTCGTGGCCCCGCAGGCGCCCGCGAGGTAGGATTGGGACTGGATATAGGCTTGGTAGACCGCGTAGGCGGAGGCATTGACCGGGTTGGTCCAATCGACCCGATTGCCGTTGGCGTCGTAGAGCGCGGCATAGATATTGGTGGCCGCGATCGCGGTGGCTTCCATGCGGCCCCCCATCACGTCGAGCGGCGAATGCATGCCGGCCAGAATGCGGTTGTTGCCGAGGTCGGCCGCGCGGGCGAGAAGTTCCTGCGACTGCTGCGGCACCAGGAAGGCGACGCCCAAGGCTTGCAGATAAGCCGAATTGGTGTGGCCGCTGGGGAAAGCGCCGTCGGCATAGGGGTTGGTCGAATTGATGACCTGCTGCAACGGACCGGGCACGTTCACGGCCGTGGACACCCGGTAAGGCCGCGGTGCCGTGCCGATGCCGGGCACGTAATCGCCTACCCCGAAGGTCACGGGGGTAAAATTGCCGGAGGCGTCGAAGGTGCCGATGTTGGGCGCCGTGATTGGATTGCCGCCATTCGCCGTCACCATGGCCTGGGTGACCGTGAACCCCTTCACCCATTGCGCGGTAGTGACGTAGGGCGAGGGAACCGTGAAGTTCGACAGGTAGCTCGGCACCACGAAGCTCGCCGTGTCGGCCGTCGTCAGGCCCTTCTTGTTCGTGGTGGCGCTATAATTGGCGTAGCGCGGGTCGAGCGGATTGATGGCCGGGTTGGCGCCCTGATAGCGCTCGAAGACCCGCTTGGGCGGCTCGGTCGAGGAATTGGCGCGCACCACATTGTTGATGAAGTTCACGCCATTGGCGAGCGGCGTGGCGCTGCCGTTGCCGAAGGTCGCGGCCCCCGCGCTCGCACTGCTGAGGAAGTTGATGTTCGTCGTATAGTTCTGCAGCGTGGCAGGCGCGTAGCTGGTGGGCGTGAGGCTCTGCGGCGTGACGCCGGACGCCGAGGCGCCCGCGCCGGTCAGATAGGCCGAGGTCAACACGCCGAGGCCATTCAGTACGCTGTAGGGCTGTGCAGTCCGGTCGTCGTGGATGGCGTTGAGCGTCTGGGCCGCGGTGCGGTTCTGCGTCATCGTCACGACGGTCTGGTAATTTTGCGTCATCACGGCCGGATTGCCGGTCATCAGTCCCGCATAGGCGTCGAGCACATTGGGAATCACCGATCCCGGATTGGGCGACGTGCTGTTGTTGAAATTGGTGGCGGGCGCGGTGGGGATCTGCTGCGCCAGAGCGGCCCCGTCGGACAGCAGCGTCATTCCGCTCAGTCCCAAGCTCGCGGCCAGAGCGGTCGTCGAAGCAGTCGTCAGCAGTCGCATGAGGGCGTCCCGGGTCGGATCGAACGCCGCGACATACATAGTAGAAGGCCGTGATCGTGCTGTCATACTTGGGCTCGGCTTGGACTCTATTCCGGTATGTTGCTCCGCAGCAACGCGTCCGGGTGACAGGGACCGCGCCAGGCCCGAACGCTAATGACGGTGCGCTCGACCCGCTTCATCGCGTGGAGTTGCGAGATGCATCCGCGGCTGCTTCGCGGTAGAGACTGTGCGTACTCCTAGCCGCACCCTCGGCCGCGGCCCTGATCCCCGACGATTGTTCACCCATGACGCAAGAATTGACGCTGCTGGCCTGGTCCGTGCTCGTTGGCCTGGTGCAGATTGGCGCCGCCGCGATTGCCAAACGCATGCAGGAGCCGCGCCTGTGGAGCGCTGGTTCGCGCGACGAGCCCCCGCCGATCTACACGGGCGTGGCGGCCCGCCTGACGCGGGCGCAGGGCAACTTCCTCGAAACTTTTCCGCTTTTCGCGGCCGCGGTCTTGATCTGTCACGCGGCCGGACGGGAGGGGCCTTCGTCGGCCTGGGGGGCGCAGCTTTATTTTTGGGGCAGGGTGTTCTACGTCCCGCTCTATGCGGTCGGGATCCCCTACGCCCGCACCTTGGTTTGGTTGGTGGCTATCGCGGGTCTCTGCATGGTGCTGGCCGCAAGCCTGTAGCGGCGTCGACATCGTCCAGTTCGCCTCAAATCTCCTGCTTTGTCTTGACAGCCGAGACGTGCCGGCCTAGATGGGCGTCGCTCGCGTTGGCACTCGCAAGTGTCGAGTGCCAAGACCGCGAGACAGCAGCTTCGGCCCGCGCGGCGTCTCCGCCTCGGAGGCGCCCGGGCCCATCGACAGGACGTTTCAACATGGCATTTCGTCCCCTGCACGACCGCGTGGTCGTGAAGCGCCTCGAAGGCGAAGAGAAGACCAAGGGCGGCATCATCATTCCCGATACCGCGAAGGAAAAGCCCCAGGAAGGCAAGATCATCGCGGTGGGTCCCGGCGGCCGTGACGAGAGCGGCAAGCTCACCCCCCTCGACGTCAAGGCTGGCGACAAGATCCTGTTCGGCAAATGGTCGGGCACCGAGGTCAAGATCGACGGCGAGGATCTCCTCATCATGAAGGAGAGCGACATCCTGGGTATCGTGGGCTGACGCCTGTCCCGAACCATCCTCCAGCATTGAACCTCGGTTCAGGAGTTTTATTCAATGGCCGCTAAAGACGTACGTTTCTCCTCCGACGCACGCGACCGCATGCTGCGCGGCGTCGATATCCTCGCCAACGCCGTCAAGGTGACGCTCGGCCCCAAGGGCCGCAACGTCGTGCTCGACAAGTCGTTTGGCGCGCCCCGCATCACCAAGGATGGTGTGACGGTGGCGAAAGAAATCGAGCTCGAAGACAAGTTCGAGAACATGGGCGCCCAGATGGTGCGCGAAGTGGCCTCGAAGACCAACGACAAGGCCGGCGACGGCACCACCACCGCGACCGTGCTGGCCCAGGCCATCGTGCGCGAAGGCACGAAGTATGTGGCGGCCGGCATCAACCCGATGGACTTGAAGCGCGGCGTCGACCTTGCGGTCACGGCGGCCGTCAAGGACATTCAGGCGCGCGCCAAGAAGATCAACTCGTCCGATGAAGTCGCCCAGGTCGGCACCATTTCGTCGAACGGCGACAAGTCGATCGGCGAGATGATCGCCAAGGCGATGCAGAAGGTCGGCAACGAGGGCGTCATCACGGTCGAAGAGGCCAAGACGGCCGAGACCGAACTCGACGTCGTCGAAGGCATGCAGTTCGACCGGGGCTACCTGTCGCCCTACTTCATCACCAATGCCGAGAAGATGGTGGCGGAGCTCGACGAGCCCTACATCCTGATCCACGAGAAGAAGCTCTCGAGCCTGCAGGCCATGTTGCCGGTGCTCGAAGCCGTGGTGCAGACCGGCAAGCCGCTGGTGATCGTGGCCGAAGACGTCGAAGGCGAGGCTCTGGCCACGCTCGTGGTCAATAAGCTGCGTGGCGGCCTCAAGGTCGCGGCCGTCAAGGCTCCCGGCTTCGGCGATCGCCGCAAGGCCATGCTGGAAGACATCGCGATCCTGACCCAGGGTCAGATGATCTCCGAAGAACTCGGCATCAAGCTCGAGTCGGTCACCCTGCAGATGCTGGGGCGCGCCAAGCGCATCCGCATCGACAAGGAGACCACCACGATCATCGACGGCTTCGGCTCGAAGGACGACATCACGGGCCGGATCGCGCAGATCAAGGCGCAGATCGAGGAGACCACCTCGGACTACGACAAGGAAAAGCTGCAGGAGCGTCTGGCTAAGCTCGCGGGCGGCGTCGCGGTGATCCGCGTCGGCGGCTCGACCGAGGTCGAAGTCAAGGAGAAGAAGGATCGCGTCGACGACGCCCTCAACGCGACCCGCGCGGCCGTAGAAGAAGGCATCGTGCCCGGCGGCGGCGTGGCTCTGCTGCGCGCCAAGAAGGCCGTGCTGGCGCTCAAGAGCGATGTTCCGGACGTTCAATCCGGCATCAACCTGGTGGCCAAGGCGCTCGAAGCCCCGATCCGTCAGATCGTCGAGAATGCCGGCGTCGAAGGCTCGATCGTGGTCGGCAAGATCTTGGAGAACGGCTCCGAGACCTACGGCTTCAACGCCCAGACCGAAGAATATGTGGACATGATCGAGGCCGGGATCGTCGATCCCGCCAAGGTGGTGCGCACGGCTCTGCAGGACGCCGCCTCGGTGGCGGGCCTCTTGATCACCACGGAAGCCATGGTGGCCGAAGTGCCGAAGGATAAGCCCGCCATGCCGATGGGCGGCGGTGGCGGCGGCATGGGCGGTATGGACTTCTAAGCAGTCCATAAAAGCCGCCCATCAATTAAGGTGGTCCAAACCGGGCAGGCCCGGTTTTGACTGGCGGTATGGACTTCTAGGCAGTCCACGCCTCTCTGTCGCAGAAATTGCAAGCCGGGCCCACGCCCGGCTTGTTGCGTTATGGAGGGTTGGGGTGGGAACCCTGGGCGGTTTGCGCCGTCGGCTCAGCTGTCGAAAATGTCGAGTGGCAAGAACGCGGAGACGATGAGATTCGGGATATCGACCACCTGGCTTACCTTGAGGTCGACCGCCACGCTGGTCAGGCAATAGGCTTGCTCCCGTGTCAAGCCGCGCGCGTCCATGAGATAATCGATCATGTTGAGAAGCGCGTTGCGGGCCGCCATGCTCAAGTCCTCCGACTCGTTACGCATGCCGTCGCGGCTGACTGGAATACCGGTGGTGGCGTAGAACCGCCGCGGCACGGCCATCGAGGGGTGGGTGAAGTAATCACTGTGCTCGAACGAGGGATCGTTCTGCCGGCGGCGCGTCGCCTCGCCTTTCAAGACTTCGAATTTGGCCACGAAAGTGGCACTTGTTTCCACGGCGGTGCCGCAGGATTCGCCATCACCTTGCGCGAAATGAGCATCGCCGACCGAGAAGAGGCCGCCCTTCTGGTAGACGGGCAGATAGAGCGTGGCACCGACCGTCAGTTGCTTGATGTCGATGTTCCCGCCGGTCTCGTGCGGCGCGATCGTGCGGAACGCATCGGCAGCGATCGACGGCGTCGCTGGAACGGCACCCGTCGCATCCGGTGGCAGCACGGCCCCACCGCGTCCGAGAAGCTCCTTCTCGCGCCGGTTGATCCTGGCCAGGAGATCATGGGAGGGAGCGACGCCCATGACCCCCATGAACGGTGCGCCAGGGATTCGAACGCCCGGCAGATCCTCGGATTGAGCATATCCGTTCGCCATCTCCCAATGAACCACATGCGGCTCGGGAAAGTGGTCCCGCAAGAAGCCAAAGCCCGGCATGATGAAGGTAAAGCCCCGGTCGGCCGTATTGACGGCCTCGATCTTGACCGCCAGCAGATCGCCAGGTTCGGCGCCTTGAACAAAAACCGGTCCGGTGAGCGGGTGAATGCGCCCCATGTTGACGGCCAAAAGATCAGAGGCCGTCGTCTTCGCCGTGATCTGGCGGTCGAGACCGTCGATGGTCTCCATCTCGACGGTCGAGCCCGACGCTATCGTGATCGCGGGCGCGATGTCGGGATGCCACCGGTTGTGTCCCTTGCCGTGGGTCTGCTCGGCCAAAGGCTTTCCTGGATCGAGGTGGATATGATCATGCGCCATGGATGTCCCCGGAGTTGCAGGCGTGTCGACGTTCGTCGAGCCCTGCCACGCAATAATCGGGCCTGCGATCATGGGTGACCGCCGCGGTGTCCGGACTTCGATCCTGCGGACGAGATCGGCTTTGCTGCAACGCGATGGCCAAAAGTGAAGACCGATCTTGCGAGTCGAGCCCAACACCGGCTATCTCGACGGAATAGACCGCGCGATGGGTGGATGCGGAGGCGTTTTCCCAACGGGTCGCGGACAGGGGCGTGACGAGTCATGATCAAGGATGCTGGGAATGCCGAGGCCGGCGAGATCGCTCGGCTGGGTCGCGGGGCGGGGCTTCTCAATCGCCGGTCGTTTCTGGTCGGCTCGGCGGTCGGGTTCGGTGCGCTCGGGCTCACGGGGTGTGTGACGTCCGACGCTTTGCTGCGCGCGGAGGCCGCGAAGGACTACGGGCCGATGCCCGGCGAGAAATTCCCGATCCCCGCCGCCGACATCAGCAAGATCGATCCAAAATACTTCCGCCGGACGGTTGCTTACGACTCCAAGGAAGCGGCTGGCACGATCGTGGTCGATCCCAAGAACTTCTACGTTTATCGCATCGAGGGCGATGGATCCGCCATCCGTTACGGCGCCAACGTGGGCCGCGACGGGTTTTTGTGGAGCGGTGACGCTTATGTCGGGCGCAAATCCGAATGGGCGACGTGGACGCCGCCTCCGGAAATGATCAAGCGCCAGCCCGAGGCCGCCAAATACGCCCATGGCATGCCCGGCGGCCTCGAAAACCCGCTCGGCGCCCGCACCCTCCATCTTTATCAGAATGGCGCCTATACGCTGTACACGATCTACGCCAGCAGCGAGCCGGACTCGATCGGGACGGGCCGCACGAGCGGCTGTGTCGGCCTGCTCAGTCAGGACATGATCCACCTCTACGCCCAGACGCCGGTCAAGACGAAGGTGGTGGTCCTGCCCGCGTAGGGGATGGGGGCAGCTTAGGTTAGACGCCTGACAGCTGACAGCGCGCGCGCTCGCATTTTTGGTCATCAATCGCGTCGAGAGTGCGGCATTGCTACGAGTTAAGTCGGAGAGCAAGGTGCCGATCATCGCATGATCTAGGGGTCTGATCAGGGTTTCGGTTTCGATCGCCTGAAGCAGCGCCTTGGGCCGTCCCGCTGCAGAATGGGGTTTGCACTTGGCCCCGCTCTAAGACGACCCGCGTACGGCATGGCCAGATTGGTTCGACGATTTGGAACGGACGAGCAGCTTCGCTTACTCGGATTCGCGAGCCGCTGCCGGCCCATACTCCAATCGCCCCAACGCAAGCCTTTCCTCACTACGGCGCTGCTCGGCAGAAATCACGTTGGCGAGTTGCCGGACATACTGGTCGGCAAAGCTGCGCACGGACTCGCGGGGGTCCTCACGCCATTCCGCCACCCTGGCCTGATGTGCTCTGAGATGCTCCACCCTCCCGAACTCGCCGTGAAGCACGCCGGTCTGCTCGAGAGCAATCTCGACTGAGCCCAGCAACTCGTGACCCTCGGGGAGGCGCGCGACAAGCTCTTTTGCCAATGGATCCAAAAATCTCTGACCTTTGTAAGAGCGCATCACAGTCACTACAAAGCTCACACCGTCAGTATTGCCGTCGTCGACGTATACTCTTAGCGCCGCCTCCAGCTCAGGAGCGTATTCTGGAAACACAGCCGCGACCAGCTGACCGCCGAAGAGCTCGAATGCTCGTTGATCTTGTTGAAACCATTCGTGCGCCACTGCCAATAAAGCTTCAGGATTAGCGGCGAGCGCAGTCCGTAAAGATCCTTCGAGTCGATGCGGAACGGCGTCGTAATCTCGCTTCCATCCTTCCCGGGAGCATTTGGCCAGCCTCTTCCCGAAAAAGCGCAAAACCAGATCTGCATTTCTTTGCGCTATCTCTCCGAGAAAGCGCTCAAAAACGTACACAAGTTTCGGACATCCGACCAGGGAATCGAGGATTGCTTCCGCTTCTGTTACGCTCAGCAATGCTATGGTGGGGGAGGGCGACGTTGTTGGCAGCCAACTAAAAACCCAGCGCGGCTCTTCTTTGGCGGTAGCGTACGCAACAACCCGCAGAAGAACGTTTTTCAGGAACTCCGCCGTCTCAGGACCGTCGCGTCGTGCGATGGTGGAAATACAGCCAAATACGGCCCGATCCTCGCTGATCGCCTCAGCCGCGTCGACGGCTTTGCTCAAAAGCTCCATAGGAAGAGCATCGACCGCACCGATCGCAAAGACGATGTCTGAGAGAAACCTACCTTCTGCCATCCATTGATGCAGTAGAAGTTCTGTTTCAGCCCAGCTGGCCGTTTCCTTCAGACCCCTCAGCATCGGCGCAATAAAGCGGACCAGAGTCTCATCAATTCGACTGAGATATCTGGCTACAAGCTCAGGATGGGCCGCAGCAAGCTTCTCCAAGAATTCGCAGAACATCGGAAACGTTGCCAAATCGTCGGATTTCGTCGCGGCGCACCGACGGATGATGGCCAGCCACTCATCAGCGTTCTGGACGTTAATGGCAGCGATGATGGGCCCAATTTGTTCCTGCCGATAGCGTTGTTCCGCTTCGTAACCGAAGTCTTTATCGTCCCAAGCAGGTGGGAAAACAGATTCGAACCCGACCAGTAACTTGTATGTCTTATAGCCCTCGTCCGCATTGACGGCGGTTCGAAAATCCTGGATCGCGTCGGACATTAGGCGTTGTGCCCGTTGCAGTGCTTCAACAATGGTCCCCTCGACCATGCCGTCCCCATTGTGCCGGTGCATCCAGAGAAGCTCATGTTCAATCTTTTGCCGTCTTTCATATGGCCAGAAGCCCTGCTGTCTAGCGAAGTGCTTGATGATACTGGCCGAATTAAGTAAAATGACATTTATCAAAAGCGAGTCCCTCGCCCCCTGGAAGGGTGGCATCGCCATCGCTGCGCTATAAACCTCTAGCAGCACTTCCCGCGCCGCCTGGTCTGGGGATGAGGCGTCGAGAGCAAATAGCAAATCGAGAGCCTCTTGGCGCATGGCCGCGAGCGCGTCGCTTCCTGGCACCGTGCCCCGGCGGATCGTCATTGTCTCAAATTCGGCAGTGACCCCGGTGATTTCGGTGGCGAAAACTTGCTTCAAGACGGCGAGGATGACAGGCCGCAATACCTGTTGGTCGGGCTCCGAGAGCGCGACAACCCGTTTGGTAAGGACAGCCTGCACAATCGATCCTGCCTCTTTCCACACTGTCAAATCTGGCTTCGCTAGATCGCCGACAAGCCCGACCCAGATTTGCGCCTCATCGCCTTCTGTCGCAGTCTTGAAAAGTTGGCATAAAACCGTAAAGGTCTCATCGATATCGACGTACCAAAGGTGCCGAATGATTGACGCTGCGGCGCGCGCCACATCGTTCCCTGTCTTTCCCGGGATAGTGCCGAAGGGGGTTTCGCGATCATGCGCCGGTACAGAACGTAATCGTTCCAACGAGCTTGCAATTGCGGGAAGTATCCCTGAAACCATATCCGCTTGATCGCAATGAGGCAAAACAGAATTGGAGATGTTCTCCAATGCCTCATACAGTTCGTTCTTATTTGTCGCTTCCGAGATCGCCGCCACGACCCCTTGTTCGAATAATACCTTTCCCTTTGACAATCTATCAAAGTCACTCAACACTTTTTGAAAGGCGTACCCTGCTGGCGCAAGATAATCGCGCATTATTCCATTCATTCTATCATCGATTCCGGCCATTAAATTTGTGCCGAAACCAGAAATATTATGTCTCTTGTAGATTGTATCATGAGCCATTTCGGCCCAAGCATGGTTCAACGTAGTCTGCACCTGAACCTCGCACCAAAGTCCTGCGTACTTAGCATACTCAGGAAGTGCCGCACGGTCGGATTTCAATCGCACTACGTAGTTGTTAGAAATGAAGAGCTCATTGGCCGCAGGATGTTGCGTGGTAGGATGATGAATTTTTGTTCTATGCCAATCTATTTCAAAGTTATCGCTAAGAATGTCAGAACGTTGGAAACGACTAACGTCTGAATTGTTATAGAAAATCACCCGAGCCCCGGCCAGATCCTTCGCATGATCCTCTATCTCAGAGCCCTCCGGCGCCTGTCGACTTGCTAATTTGTGCTTCAGAGACTCGACAGCCTTCGCTCGGGACTGTATCTGCTGTACGCGGAGTCCATCGGAACGTGAAAGTGCTGCATGAAGTATACTCTCGACCACCTTCGCGAGCCCAGCATAAATTATCTGCCCCTCGCGCTCGTAGCTGTCGATCTGCATCGCGGAGTTTCCCTCCGTCAAACAATTAATGACGATTTATGCGCGTTTCAATGACGTAGCGGGTCGGAGGTGTTCGATCATCTAGAGCGGAATCCGCTCACGTTGCATCGTATCCGGCTGCCTCGAAGTAGTTGGC
>CAXTOT010000133.1:0-10863 GCA_964245915.1 uncultured Lichenihabitans sp.
TACCGCTCGTAGCATCATCGGTGCCAGTTCACAGGGTGCCCGCCGAATGCATACGCTTCGACTAAGTGTCGATTGCCGAATGTTGAGGATCTGGGCCGCCTGCCTCAGACTTCGGTGCTGAGACGCGACGATCGCCCAGCGCAAATCCCGAAGTTCGACAGTCACCGCCCAGCCCCTTCAAGGATTTAAAATCCGCTTCAGCGCAGACGAACTTCGATTTGCCTCAAGGGACATTCCGCGCGTCAGTGGCGTCATCTTGCCAGTGCTTCCAGTCAGCTCTTGAGATGGGACCTCTGAGACGCAGTTGGATGCTACTGGCGTCAAATGCCGGGTCAGCGCCCAGAAGACGAAGGCGATAGCGCTAATCGCGGCGCCGATCAGGCACACGCCGGTCCACCCGGCTCGCGCATAGACGAGGGTCGAGACGATCGAGCCTATGGCGCAGCCGATGGAGTAGAAGATCATGTAACCGGCCGTGAGGCGGCTGCGCGCTTCGGGCCGCACACGGTAGATCAAGCTTTGATTGGCCACGTGCACCGACTGGAGTCCGAAATCGATCGTGACGACACCGATGATCAGACCCCACAGCGAATGGGGTAGAAGCGCGGTCGGCAGCCAGGAGACGAGCATGATCGCAAGCGCGATGCCGGTGGTGCGCTGCGCATGCCCGCGATCGGCGAGCCGGCCCGCCCGGGCGGCCCCAATCGCGCCCATGGCGCCGGCGAGCCCAAATAGACCGATCTCGGTATGGGATAGCGAAAAGGGCGGCGCGCTCAGTGGCAGTACCATGGGGGTCCAAAGGATCGTGATCGCAGTGAAGATTAAAAGCGCGAGGATCGCGCGAATGCGCAGGACTGGCTCCTCGACGAACAGCGTGAACACCGACCCAATGAGCTTTGGGTAGGTCATGGGCACGCTGCAATCCTCGCGTCGAGGCAGGACTTTGGCCAGCAGGGCGGCGATGACGAGCGTCGCTGCGGCGGAGACAATGTATACCGACCGCCACCCGAAGAGATCCGACAAGGAGCCTGATATCGTCCGAGCGAGGAGAATGCCGATGATGATCCCGCTCGTGACGACCCCGACAACGCGGCCGCGTTCGGCGGGAGGCGCAAGTGCGGCCGCATAGGCGACGAGCACCTGGGTGACGACAGCAAGCAAGCCGACCGCGACCATGCCGATGAGCAGGACCGTGCCGGTCGGTGCCGCTGCGACCGTGAGAAGTGCTAGTACAGAAAGTAGCGACTGACCTATGATTAAACGTCGACGATTCAAGAGATCGCCGAGCGGCACCACCAGGAGCAGCCCGAGCCCATAACCAATCTGCGTGATCGTGATGATGAGCCCGGCCACCGCATGGCTGATCCCGAACTCATCCGCCATGGTGTCGAGCAGGGGCTGGGCGTAGTAGACGTTGGCGACAGCCAATCCGCACGCAATGGCGAACAGCAACGCCACCGCGCCAGAGAGCGTGGCTTTGCCATGGGAGGCGCTGGCTTTTGTACTCAAAGCGGGGACGCCGTCCACCGCTGGCTTGGCGTCAACAACGACAGCCTCGCTTCCGATCTGCATGTCACGTCCAATCATGTGGTTTTAATTTGCAACCTTAATGGATGCACTGATGTGGTTTCAGCATCGGTAGCTGCCGACTTTCTGGAGGTCGCCCGCTGAGTTTGGAACGGGGGACGAGATCACCGAGCGCTCAGGTCTGCCGGATGAATTCCGTAATGAGCCTACCGATCTCGTCAGGGGCGTCCTCAAGGCAATAGTGACCGACGCCAGCCAGGCGATGCACCGGCGCGGTGGGAAAGAGTTGGGTGAAGAGCGGCAGGAAATGCTCGGCGTGGAGCGTGCGGTCCGCCTCGCCCCAGATGGCGAGCGCGGGTTTGGCACGGATGGCCCGGTCAGCCGCAGCGTTGGGTTCTTCGAACCTGTGCGCGCCGGTGGCAAAACCCTTGGCCCAGCCGATCGCACCGAGACAGTTGGCAGGGCTCACGAAAGGCGATCCGTAGGCGTCGAGCCATGTGTCGGTGATAATGGCGTTGTTCTCAAAGCCGTTGAGCTTGAGCGTGCTCAGGATATTGAAACCGAGTTGTCCCAGTACTGCTTCGAGACTGCCATCCGCTTCTGCTTTCGCGATCCATTGGAACCATGGCGAGACGCCGGCATTCGCTGTCACCCGATCAATGAGATCGGCTTGCCCAAACGGCGTCGGTCCGTTGGTCGAGACCACGCGATGAACGCGGTTTGGATGTCGGGCGGCGAGTCCCATGCCAACCGGACCCCCGAAGTCGTGCATGACGAGGGTGATGTTGTCGAGGTCGAGCGCAAGAACGAAGCGCTCCAGATTATCGATGTGATCCTGCAGCCAGTAGGTCCGGTCTTGCGGCGTATCGCTCTTACCGAAGCCCATATGGTCTGGAACGATGACACGGTGCGTTGTGCTAAGAACAGGGATCAGGCGGCGGAACACATAGCCCCAGGTCGGCTCGCCGTGTAAGCAGAGTACGACGCCTGCTTCTCGGGGTCCCTCATCGACATAATGCATACGGAAACCAGGAGCGGTGGTGAAATGCGGTGTGTGCGGAAAGCTGCCGCCGAAGGTGGCATCGGATCGGGTCATGAATGTCTCCTCTGCCGGAGCCTGCGCTAGCTGAGGGGTCCGGTTGCAAGTTAAAACCACGCGCCGTCATATCGCTTGTGGTTTTAACTTGCAACCTCTATTTCTGAGGAGGACAGGCCGCGATCCTCCTGAATGGGAGATGCACGCGGGAGATTGAACGCTGGAGTTAAGGTTGCGATGGTCAAGAGAGTCAGTCACAAAGATTCGAGCTGCGGCGTTGCCAGGCCATTGGACGCGATCGGGGACTGGTGGTCGTTGCTGATCGTTCGGGACGCTTTCGATGGCCTGCGCCGGTTTGGGGAGTTTCAAAAGGATCTGGGGCTCGCGAAGAACATCCTCGCGGCTCGTTTGCGCAACCTCGTCGCGCACGGCATCATGGACACCGTCCCCGCGTCCGACGGCAGCCCCTATCAGGAATACGTTCTAACAGAGAAGGGGCGTGGCCTGTTTCCACTCCTGGTCGCTCTCAGGCAATGGGGAGAGGACTTCTTCTTCGAGCCCGACGAGGCTCATGTCCTTCTGGTCGATAGGAAGAGCGGCCTTCCGGTGCGCAAACTGGAGCTTCGCGCCCAGGACGGACGTGTTCTGGGATCGGAGGACACGGTCGTCCGTGCACCGCCGGATTCGACCGGAAACGCTTGGCGATGAAACTGCATGACTCCGTCGGTTGGTGCGGCGGACCGCTGATGGTGCTCCATGTCCGCCTGCGGCAACAAGGCCAAGGTGGCAGAGTTCCAGCGGCGCAAGCGGTGGAGGCAGCGTGTGATTTCCGGATGTTCTCCACAGAGCACTCCCATTGCTCCGTGCGGGATGGAACTCTTACGCGGCAAGCTTTGGAATTTCACGTTCAACCAATCGCAAGAATCGGGTGTTGCGTGCCCCGCAACCACTCTGCAGCGCGCTGCTCTACGCCAGCCAACGATTGGCGCAGGTAGCGGGCCGCGATTTTGACGATTGATAACGATCGCTTGACTTTCTATCGCCGTTGGTAAAGATTTCGTTCTTTAGAGCGTAGCCAGGGAACGAGAACGTACCTCCTTTGCCGAGTCGGCACGTGGCTGTGCTTTGCCAGGCGGAGTGGGCGCATGAAACGAACCTCTGGTCGGTACGAACGCACTATCGCAGGTAATGAGGCGGTGCAGGCATTCGTGCCGGCGGCCCTGCCGCCGAAAGACCCTGAGATTAAGATCGACGGTCAACTAGCGGAGCGACTGCGGACGGCTGAGCATGCGCTGGCACGGCTTGATCTCGCCAGTGAGATGGTCCCATCTCTCGACTGGTTCATCTACGCTTTCGTGCGCAAGGAAGCGGTCATCTCGTCCCAGATCGAGGGCACACAGGCGACCCTTATTGATCTGTTGAACTTTGAGGCGGAGCACGAGGTAGAGCCAGATGCAGACGTCGAAGAGATCTGCAACCACCTGGATGCACTGGTCTACGCTCGCAAAGAGCTAGCGAAATCCGACGGCCTGCCGCTATCCATGCGGTTGTTGAACGGGGCGCATCAGCGGCTAATGCATGGCGCGCGGGGAGCGGCCAAGCAGCCTGGCGAGGTGCGGCAGAGCCAGAACTGGATCGGCGGCAGTCGGCCGGGAAATGCAATCTATGTTCCGCCACCTGCGCAGGCGCTCCCCAGTCTGCTTGGCGATTTCGAGAAATACCTTCATACGACTGACAAACTGCCACCGTTGGTAAGGGTCGGGTTGGCGCATGTTCAGTTCGAGAGCATCCACCCCTATCTCGACGGCAACGGCCGCATAGGGCGCCTGCTGATTGCCTTGCTCCTCGAACATTGGGGGCTGCTGAAGGCACCGCTTCTCTATCTCAGCCTCTTTTTCAAACGCCATCGTGCAGAATATTTCCGCCGGCTGACCGCCGTGCGTACCGAGGGCGATTGGGAGGGCTGGACCGACTTCTTTCTCGACGCCGTAGCGACGATTGCCGACGAAGCCGTCACATCAGCACGCGAGCTATTCGCCGTCGTTACCTCGGACCGAGCCCGCGTACTGGCTCAGGACACGACGTCTGTATCTGCTGCCCGACTGTTCGAGTTGTTACCCAGCCACCCGATCATCACCGTGGCGACCGCCATGACGCTTATCGAGACGAGCAAGCCGACAGCCACTCGTGCCGTCGAGACGCTGATCGCCGCAGGTATCCTCGTCGAGACAACGGGCAAAAAGCGAGATCGCAGCTTCGCCTATCAAACCTATGTCGACCGACTGCGGATCGGTACGGAACTGGAGCACAGATAATGACCGATCGTTCGACCGCACTTTCTCTCCTTAGACGGGCTCTCGGCGACAACGCGGCATCGTTTCGCGATGGGCAGTGGGAAGCCATCGACGCCTTGGTGAACAGAAGGGAGCGTTTGCTGGTCGTGCAGCGGACCGGTTGGGGAAAGAGTTCCGTCTATTTTATTGCGACTCGTATTCTCCGGGATCGTGGTCGTGGACCGACGCTCATCGTTTCTCCACTTTTGGCTTTGATGCGCAACCAGATTCAAGCCGCGAATCGTCTTGGCATCCGTGCCTTGACCATAAATTCTACGAATAGAAACGAATGGCCGGCACTTCAACAGGTCGTGCGGGCCAATCAGGCTGATGCGCTTTTGATTTCTCCCGAACGTTTGGCCAATGACGATTTCGTAGAAAACGTGTTGCTACCAATCGCCGAAACGATTGGCTTGCTCGTCGTCGATGAGGCCCACTGCATATCCGACTGGGGCCACGATTTTCGGCCCGACTACCGGCGCCTCGTCAACGTCTTGCAGAGTATGCCGGATAACGTCCCGATACTGGGCACGACAGCGACGGCCAACAATCGCGTCGTTGCGGATGTCCAAGCACAACTCGGCAACATCGGAATCGAGCGCGGAGCACTCACACGGCAAACACTCGCGCTGCAGACGTTACGCCTTCCAACGCAGGCAGCGCGGCTTGCCTGGCTGGTGGAACATATCAATGAACTTCCCGGCACTGGTATCATTTACACGTTGACGAAGCGCGATGCGAACCAAGTTACCGATTGGCTCAATCAGCACGGCATTGCTGCAAAACCGTATTATAGCGGTGTAATGGGCGACGGGTTCGAAGAATCTGACGCTTATCGTGAGCATCTTGAAGACCAACTCTTGAGAAACGAGATCAAGGTATTGGTCGCGACGACGGCCCTTGGAATGGGATACGACAAGCCTGATCTCGGCTTCGTCGTTCACTATCAGGCGCCCGGATCGATCGTTGCCTATTATCAGCAAGTCGGTCGTGCCGGCCGTGGCATTGCTCATGCAGTCGGCGTTCTGATGTCAGGCGATGAAGATGATCACATCCATGAATACTTTCGCGGCAGTGCATTCCCGCGCGAGCGATGGGTTCAATCGATCCTAGAGGCGCTTGAGGAAAGCGATGGTCTGAGCACGGCCCAGATCGAGGAGATAGTGAACCTGCGACACGGCCAGATCGAGCAAGTGCTAAAGTTCCTCTCTGTCGATAGCCCAGCTCCCGTCATCAAGGACGGCTCGAAATGGCAGAGGACGCCCGTCCCATTTCGTATGGATCATGAACGCATTCAGCGTCTAACCGAGCAGCGCGAGATAGAATGGGGCGAAGTTCAAGCCTACATCGATGAACCTCGATGCCTGATGGAATTTCTGGCAATCGCCCTTGATGATGCGAACCCGCAGCCATGCGGCAAATGTGCAAACTGCGTGGGCAGGCCGGTCGTGGACCCGTCATTCACTCGCAAAACAGCGATCGTGGCTGGTCGTTTCCTACGCCATTCCGAGATCGTCTTGGATTGCAACAAGCAGGTCGCAAAGGACGCCTTCGCCGAATATGGGCTCAGAGGAAACCTCCCTTTAGAACTTCGCGCAGAACCAGGTCGGATCCTCTCCCGTTGGGCTGACGCTGGTTGGGGGCAAGTAGTCGCTGACGACAAGCACAGCGGCCACTTTAGAGACGAACTCGTCGATGCTGTTGCGGAGATGCTACGCGACCGTTGGCGACCAAATCCGTCGCCGACATGGGTCACCTGCGTCCCCTCCAGAAACCATCCGACACTAGTACCCGACTTCGGCAGCCGCCTTGCTAAAGCTCTCGGTCTTCCCTTCGTGCCAGCAATAGTCAAGGTAAAGGATAATGAGCCCCAGAAAGGCCAGCAGAACAGGTTCTACCAGTGCCGTAACCTTGATGGTGTTTTCTCAATCGTCGGGGCTGTGCCCGACGGCCCTGTACTCCTTCTGGATGACGTCGTGGACTCGGGGTGGACGATGACGGTGGCCGCTGTACTTCTCAGGCAGGCTGGCAGTGGTCCTGTATGGCCAGTCGCGTTGACGACCTCGAGCGTGGGAGGCTGACATGCATCTTACACCTCAAGCTCAGGCGGTGATGCTCCTGACCGTTTCATTCGGAAAGTCGGAGTCGCTGGATGGGAAACCCTTCTCCAACAGCGAGTGGGCCAAATTTGCCATTTGGCTAAAAGACCATGGGCTCGAGCCTGCCGTCCTATTGAGGGGCGATCTGGACTCTCTACTAGCGGGCTGGGTGGATCGTACAGTTTCAATAGCGCGCATTCGGGCACTTCTCGGCAGGGGAGCCGCCCTTGGACTTGCGCTCGAAAAATGGCAGCGGGCCGGTTTATGGGTTTTAACGAGATCTGACCAGGAATATCCGGAACGGCTAAAGCGGCGGCTACGTTCAGAATCGCCCGCCGTCTTGTTCGGTTGCGGAAACAAGGCCCTTCTTAATACTGGCGGTATTGCCGTGGTGGGCTCGCGTAACGCCGACGAAGAGGACCTCGCCTACACCGAAAGACTGGGAGCCGAGGCAGCAGCACAGGGATATTCGCTTGTCTCTGGCGGTGCTCGCGGTGTCGATCAAAGCGCGATGCTTGGAGCGTTGGCGAGGCAAGGCACAGCTGTGGGTGTTCTTGCCGACAGCCTGCTTCGGTCCGCAACATCGTCGAAATATCGCAGGCACATTATGTCGGGCGATTTAGCGCTGATCAGCTCCTTCAATCCCGAGGCAGGGTTCAATGTTGGTAATGCGATGTCGCGCAACCGATACATCTACTGCCTATCCGACGCTGCTGTCGTCATCAGCAGCACGCGCGAAAAGGGAGGAACGTGGAACGGAGCGATCGAGGACATCCGGGCGGGATGGGTTCCCCTTTGGGTTAAGCCGAGCAACGACCGGGATTCCGGCAATCGAGAACTTGCCCAGCGTGGAGCGAACTGGTTTCCAGAAGACATGACCTCGCTGTCGAAATTGTTTGAGGAAACTCACTCCGCACCGTCGCAAACCTTGCGCAACAAACTTCCGCTGCTCGCGCGGGATGATGAGCGAAAGGCCGGATCTGAAAATGAAAAGAAGACTGAAGCCAGCTCCATAACGGAGAGCCGACCGTCGGAGCCATCGATAAGCGCGACAGCCATTCCTGATGTATCCGTTCCCGAGAGCAGCGCGTCGGTCAACGTAGACTTCTATATCCTTTTCCTGGCTCGACTCCTTCATCTCACATCAGCCGCACCCATGACGGTCGATGATATAGCCGCGCGTCTTGAGCTGGAGAAGACGCAGGTGAACACATGGCTTAAGCGAGCGGAAGGTGAAAGAAAGATCTCTAAGCTAACGAAGCCTGTAAGGTATCAGATGATCATCAAGGAACAAACGCAGGCAGCTTTTTTTGAAAATTGAACAATGACTTCGGATCATTGGGGGGTATGATTTGAGCCAGGATCGTGTGACTGAAGCCGCAAGCTCTGATTTAGACACGGTCCTGGCAGCGCTTAGTCGTGACTATTCGAAATTGGGGCCAAGAATAAGGGAGCTAAAGCACGAGGTGACGTGCGAGTGCGCAGGCGTCACACTTCGTTTGCATTTCCCCGCCTTCCGACAAGGTAAGACCACCATTCATGAACTGGTGGAGTTGGCATGGCTTCACCTCACTCCATTTGCGCTCACGCGAAAGGAAATCGACGCAGTAAGAGCGCTTCAGTCGACTCTACCGTTTGACGACTTTCTGATCAAAACCACCCAACTTAATGACGCGGCGGCCAAACTTTTCATTAAAGCGCACAAAGCGACGAATCGAAATGGCGAAGCTGGCGAACTGCTACTCTATCTGCTGACAGAGTGGATATTAGGCGCGCCGCAGTTCATCGCCAAGATGACCTTGAAAACCAATTCGCAAATGCCCGTACACGGTGCGGACGGCGTCCATGTTCGCTATTGTCCGGAGACGGCGCGGCTTTTCCTCTATTGGGGCGAGTCGAAAATGTATGGTGATGTCGGTGCAGCTATCACCGCTGCCGCGAAATCGATCGCAAAATCCTTGGAGCCCGACGAACTGGGCCACGAACTCCAACTTGTTCAGCGAAACATTGATTTCACAGGATTAGGAACCGACGGCAAAGCGGCGCTACTGCGATACTTGGACCCCCACGAGGAAGAATACAACGAACGTAAGGATGTCGTTACCTGCCTGATCGGCTTCGATTTTGACGGCTTCCAGAAGGCCAGCGCTGCTGGTGATCAAGCTGCTGAAGATACGTTTCGAGCACTGGCCAAAGAGCAGCTTGCAGCAGTGGCTCCGAAGGTCTCAGCCGCGCTCAAGACGGCTGGACTGGATTCTCAGGACGTGGAGTTGTTCTTTTTTCCACTTCCTGCAGTCCAAGAGTTTCGCGATCTTTTTCAGGCTCGAATTGGCTGGCTGCCATGATGCAGGAACTGGCTGATAAGGTTTGGGGAAACCCCGGCTTCCACGATGCGGCGCATCGCATCGAGCTCGCGTGGCTAACCAAGGAAATCGGCGGCATTGACGATGGCCACGCCGACATTGCGGACGCCACGCGGCTGATGCGTTCGGCGGCCATCTTGGCTTGCTCCGAGACAGCAGATCATCGACGCGCGGCGTTCCGGGTGGCGACGTGTGCGTATGACTTGTTCGGAACCGGCCAAGTGCCTTTAGATCAAGCCCTACGTGTTGTGCTCACGCGTCTCGGCAACTTTCCTTCCATCGGCACCCGCGCGGACGTGGCATCTGCGCGGGCAAGCCTACCGCTTATGCTTGCAGCAGAGGAAATTGTATCGGCTGATGCTCATGAGGTTATGATCAACGGACAAACAGTGCTGCTGACAGATTTCCAGCAGAAACTATGGCTGAGCCTCATCCAAAGTCGCCGCATTGCTTTGGCTGCGCCTACATCCGCCGGAAAATCCTTTGTCTTGCAGGGATATCTGTCGGCGCTCTTTGACAACGAGCGGCCAAAGTCAGTCGTCTACATCGTCCCCACTCGCGCCTTGATCGCCCAGGTGGCCGAAGATCTGAAGATCCAGTTTCAGGGAATGCACCAAAATGTCCCCGATATCGTGACCGTCCCGGTCGATGCTGAAACGACCCTCGCCGAACGCGCCATCTACGTTATGACGCAAGAGAGGGTACAACTCGCCCTTGGAGCTCACCCAGACTTCAGCGCCAGCGTCATCATCGTCGATGAAGCGCATTCGATCGCGGACGGATCACGCGGCGTACTACTGCAATGGGTCATCGACGATCTACTAATCCGCAACCCGGCATCACAAATCCTTTTCGCCAGCCCAGCGATCCGTAACCTGGATGTCTTTGGACGG
Organism: uncultured Lichenihabitans sp.; assembly: GCA_964245915.1. Classification (GTDB taxonomy): domain Bacteria; phylum Pseudomonadota; class Alphaproteobacteria; order Rhizobiales; family Beijerinckiaceae; genus Lichenihabitans. The sequence continues at coordinate 10,252 of CAXTOT010000133.1, forward strand.
CTTTTTGGCTTGGTCGATGTGGTCGAGTTTTCATCTGTCGAGCCGACTGTTGCCCAAAATTTCTTGGTCACGACCGTCGAGTCCGCCACCAAGGGGAAGCTGGTGATCCAAACCGCTGGCGACGGATCAAGAACGCTGCGGCAGGTCGCAACGCTGCAACTGGAGCGGACGGTGGCGAGCCGAACAGAGAAGCTCGTCCATATCCCGGCGGTGCTTGGACAAGGGCATTCAAATATCATCTACGCGAATGGTGCGGCTGAAGCGGAAAGCGTCGCGCTCCAACTGGCGGAGTTGATGTCCGATCGCGAGCCAACCGAAGCACGCCTCGCCTTATCCGACTTGGCGAAAGAAGCGGTGCACGCCAGCTACGCGTTGGTCGAGTGTGTCAAATACGGCGTTGCATTTCACTACTCCAATATTCCGACCCAGCTCCGACGTGCGATTGAAGCAGCCGTATCGTCTGGTGAGGTCGATTATCTCGTTTGCACGAGCACGTTGCTTCAAGGTGTCAACCTTCCTGCCAAGAATATCTTTATGTTCGCTCCCGAGAAGGGTCGGACTAGGTTTTGTGGACAAAGGTTGACAAGAGACTCGCCTATTGATTCAACGCTG
>CAXTOT010000134.1:0-10780 GCA_964245915.1 uncultured Lichenihabitans sp.
CGCGACGTGCGGAGCATCAACATCGCGATGCCCGACGAGGACGAGGAGGCCTGAGATGGGCGCTTTCGCGCCCGCTTTCGGTCGCTTGTCCTCGACGAAACTGAAGGCGGCCGAGCGGCCTGGGAGTCCGATTCGCTCGGGCCGCGGCGCGGAGAAAGGGTCGGCCGCCCGTCGGTCGGTTCAATCGATGTGCTGAGAAGGCTCGCCCTGATGGAACCCGGGAGGGTTGGCCGGCTTTCCACTTAGCATTTGGACCGTTTCAAGGCGCGCGCGTGGCCCTGTTCTTCACCAGCGACACCCATTTCGGCGACCCCCGCGCACTCCGGTTTGACCACCGCCCTTTTCCCAATCTCGACGCACATGATGCCGGTCTCATCGAGCGCTGGAACGCCGTGGTGGCGCCGGGGGATACGGTCTGGCATCTCGGCGATTTCGCGCTCGGCCCGCCCCCGGAGCGGGTGGCTGAGCTTTTCGGCGCCCTGAACGGCGAAAAACACCTGATCTTTGGCAACAACGACGACGCCGCGACGCTCGCCCTGCCGGGCTGGGCCTCGATCCAGGCCTATGCGGAAATGACGGTCGACGGCACCCCGCTGGTGCTTTGCCATTATGCGTTCCGGACCTGGAATGGCATGGGCAAGGGGGCGATCGACCTGCACGGCCATTCGCACGGCGCTCTGCGGCCGCAAACCAGGCAATATGACGTCGGCGTCGACGTCTGGGATTTCCGGCCCGTCACGCTTGCGGACATCCGGGCACGGCGGCGCCGCGCGCCGCAGGAATAGGGCGCCCGCGCAAGCTAGGTGGGCGTTCGCACCTTGCGCCAACGAGGATAAAATAGGTTGAGGGCCAAACCCCCGATTACCAGCCCGGCCGCGACAACCTTCCACAACGGCAGCGGCTCAGACAGCCAGAGTGTCGACGCGCTCATGCCGAAGATCGGAACCAGAAGGGCGAGCGGCGTGATGGTCGCTGCGGAATAGCGTGCGAGCAGCCACCCCCAAACCGCGAAGCCGAAGAGTGTGTTGCCGACCGCCTGCCATAACACCGCGCCCCATGTCGCGAGGTCCGCATGCGCCAGCCCGAGCTCGATAGCTGGCCACCCTTCCGCCGCCAACGACAACAGCAACAGGGGCGGCACGGCGAAGAGGCTCGCCCATACGACATAGGCCAGCATGTTGGGTGCGCGGCTTTTCTTGACCAGAAGATTGGCTCCCGCCCAGCAAAGCGCTGCGAGCAGCACGAGACCTAGACCGAGAGGCGTCGTCGAGAGGTCGGTATGGGCCGCGATCACCCCGATCCCAAGGGCGCCGACGCCAAGCGCAAAGAGTTGATAGCCATGAACACGCTCCCGGGCCAACGGGACTGAGATGCCGATCGTGAAGAACACCTGAGCCTGGATGACGAGGGATGCCAGGCCCGGCGAAATGTGGCCCTGCATGGCCGTATAGAGCAGGGCGAACTGCCCGGCCCCACCCAATAGCCCATAGGCTGCGAGGTTGGACCAGGAGACAGGCGGCCGTTTGACGAAGAACACGGCCGGGAGCAGGGCGAAGAGGAAGCGAAGGGACGCAAAGAACAGCGGCGGCAGTCGATCGAGGCCAATGCGGATGACCACGAAGTTCGTGCCCCAAATCGCAACGACCGCCATCGCGAGCAATAAGTGGCGAGGGGGCAAGGGCTTCATTGACCAGCTTCACCAGGGATTGCTCTGCCCGGCATCCCGGGGCGATGACCCTGCGCGCAGATCCGTAACGAGCTACTCCTTCCCCAGCACGCCTTCCACCCGGCGCGGGATGCCGAGCGGATTGCCGTCGCGCAGGCTTTCGGGAAGCAGGGCGGCCGAGAGGTCCTGGTAGCAGACGGGGCGCAAGAAGCGGTCGATGGCAAGACTGCCGACCGAGGTCGAGCGGCTGTCGGAGGTTGCCGGGAACGGGCCGCCGTGCACCATGGCATGGCCGACCTCGACTCCCGTCGGGTAGCCGTTGACCAGAATTCGCCCGGCCTTGCGCTCGAGGATGGACAGCAGCCCGCGCGCGACCTCGGTATCGGCCTCGTCCATCTGCAGGGTGGCGGTGAGCTGACCTTCGAGCGCCTCGGCGACGACGCGCAGGGCCGCGACGTCGGGGCAACGCACCACCACTGAGGCCGAGCCGAACACTTCGTCCCGCAGTTTCTCGTCGGCCAAGAAGCTCTTCATGTCGGTCGCGAACAGGCCGGCCTGGGCCTCGCTCGGTCCGACCTGGGCCTGGCCGCGTGCGATCGTCTCGACGTCCCTGTGGCTGGCAAGGTGCTCGACGCCCTTCTTGTAGGCGCCATGAATGTTGTCGGTCAGCATCGTCAGCGCGGCGCTGCCTTCGAGCGTGGCGGAGGCGGATTTCAGGAACATCTCGAGGTCCGGCCCTTCCACGGCCAGCACGAGGCCTGGATTGGTGCAGAACTGGCCGGCCCCCATGATGAGCGAGCCGACGAAATCACGTCCGATGGTCTCGGCCCGTGCCTTCAAGGCCGCAGGTAACAGGAACAACGGGTTTATGCTGCTCATCTCGGCATAGACCGGGATGGGTTCGGGCCGCGCCGCGGCGATCTTCACCAGGGCCAGACCACCACGTCGCGACCCCGTAAACCCCACCGCCTTGATGTTGGCATCCGCCACCAGGGCGCCGCCGATCTCGGTGCCTGCGCCCCCGAGCAGCGCGAAGACGCCGTGCGGCAGGCCGCACTCCTTCACGGCTTGCTGGATGGCGCGCCCGACGAGTTCCGAGGTGCCTGGATGAGCCGGATGGGCTTTGACCACCACCGGGCAACCTGCCGCGAGCGCCGAGGCCGTATCGCCGCCCGCCACCGAAAAGGCGAGCGGGAAATTGCTGGCGCCGAACACCGCAATGGGGCCGAGCGCGATCTTGCGCTGGCGGATGTCGGCCCGCGCCAGCGGCTTGCGGTCGGGCTGGGCGCGGTCGATGCGAGCCCCCAGGAAGCTTCCTTCGCGCAATACCGAGGCGAACAGGCGAAGCTGGCCGACCGTGCGGCCACGCTCGCCCTCGATCCGCGGGCGCGGCAGGCCGGTTTCGGCGCAGGCCCGCTCGATGAGCGCATCGCCGAGTCCAATGATGCGGGTCGCGATCGTCTCCAAGAATGTCGCCCGCGCTTCGAGCGAGGTTTCGCGATAGCGGTCGAACGCTTCGGCCGCCAGCAGGCAGGCCTTGGCGACATCCTGGACGGTGCCGCCGCCGAACGCCGGCTGCATGGTTTCGCCGGTTTTCGGGTTGCAGGCGTGGAACGGCGCGTCACGGCCGGCCGTCTCGGTGCCGTCGATGAGCAGGTGGCCGGTGATGCTAGGCGAACGGTCGGTGAGATCGGTCATGGTGACGTCCTCGTAAGCGGAGTGGATGGGAGCGCGAGGGCTATTTGCCCCAGCGCAGCACGAGGGGATCGAGCCGGCGCGCCACCTCGATCAGGCCGGCGCGCGTGGCGGGATGCAGGGGCGCTATGGGCAGGCGCGGCGTGTCGCAGTCGATCACGCCACCTTCCTTCATGAGCGCTTTGGCGGCCAGCAGGCCGCATTGGCGGTTCTCGTAGTTGATCAGCGGAAGCCAGCGCTCGTAACCCCGCATGGCATCTTCGCGCCGGCCCTCGAGGTGGGCGTGCACGATGGGGCCGATGCCGTCCGGGAATCCGCCGCCCGTCATGCTGCCGGTCGCGCCCGCATCGAGGTCCGCCATCAGGGTGATGGCCTCCTCGCCGTCCCACGGACCTTCGATGGCGGCGCCGCCAAGCGCGATGAGGTCGCGCAACTTGCCGGCCGCAAAGGGCGTCTCGATCTTGAAATAGGCGAGGTTCTCGATCTCCTTCGCCATCCGGGCCAGCAAGGCGGCCGACAGCGCCGTACCGCTCACCGGGGCGTCCTGCACCATGATGGGGATCGAGATCGCGTCGGACACGGCTTTGTAGAAATCGAAGATGCCGAGTTCCGGAACGCGGATCGTGGCGCCGTGATAGGGCGGCATGATCATCACCATGGCGGCCCCGGCCTGTTGAGCTCTGCGGCTGCGCTCCGCGCAGATGCGCGAGGAGAAATGGGTCGTAGTGACGATCACGGGAACGCGCCCGGCCACATGGTCGAGGCAGACGGTCGTGAGTTCGTCGCGTTCGGCGTCGCTCAACACGAACTGTTCGGAGAAATTGGCGAGGATGCAAAGGCCATCCGAACCGGCGTCGATCATGAAGTCGAGACAGCGACGCTGCCCGCGGAGGTCGAGTGCGCCGCTCTTGTCGAAGGTGGTGGGTACGACCGGAAAAACGCCCTTGAAGCGCGGCTGCGTTGCCAATCAGACCTCCCTCGTTCGGCTTAGGTTCGTATTGGTCTGCTTATTATCAAAGCACCCCCAGGTGTCGAGCGAAACCTCACCGGCCCCGCCTTTCAGTGCAAGCGCGGCCCTTTGAGAAAGCGCCGCCGATCACTCGAAGCGATGCCGACATCGAAAACGTCGCCCTCGCGCTCCAGCGTCAGCGGCACGTCGACACCGGCATCCCCCAAAGCCCAGAGCCTTCTGTAGAAACCCGACAGATTGTCGATGGAGTGTCCATCGACCGCCAGGATCCCATCACCCTCGCGCAATCCAGCGCGCTTGGCCGGTCCGTTGCCGGCCAGACCCACCACCACAACCTTATCGTCGTCTTCGGATACGAAAACGCCCAGCCACGGCCGCGGCGGCGCGCGCTCGGCCTGGGTGAGGAGTTGGTCGAAGATCGGCTCCAGGAACTCGATCGGCACCATCATGTTCATGGGCGCGATCAGACCGGCGGCGTTCTGGTGCTGCAGTTGCAGCGAGCCGATGCCGAGCAATTCTCCCTTTTGCCCGATCAGCGCGGTACCGCCCCAATGCGGGTGAGCGGGCGCCGTGAAGAAGGCGTCCTCGAGCAGATATTCCCAATAACCCGCGAATTCCTGGCGCGCCAAGACCTTGGCGGCGACCGATTTGGTGCGCCCGCCAGCGCCGCCTACCAGCACGCGCTCGCCCGGCATGATCCGGGTCGAGTCGCCGAGTTTCAGGGCTGGCACACCGAGCCGCCCGAGCGCCTGGATGAGCCCGAACCCGGTATTCTGATCGACACCGATCACGGTACCCGGCACCACCCTTCCGTCCACCGTCGTCAGCCAGACTTCCTCGGCCTCGGTCACCAGATAGCCGATCGTCAGCACGACCCCGTCGTCGCGGATCAGAACGCCATTGCCGGATCGCTCCGTCCCGAGCGTATCGGCCGTGAAGGCGTCGGCCGGCACGCGCGCCGTCACGGCCACCACGGCCGACAGCGTTAGGTCGAGGTCAAACCCAAAGTCTTCCGCGCGCGGCTGCCCCTGTGCCGGCACTTCCCATTCATCCCAGCTCACGGCCATCATGAACTCCTTGTCGGGGGCCAATATTGTAGCTCTCTACGCGCCTTTGAAGGGGCTATCCTTCGTAAAGGCCTATTTCACGCCGGAGAAGAACGGTCGTTTGCCAGGGGCCAGCGTGGAAGTTGAATTTCCGAGCAAATCCGTTCCCCCGACCCTGTAGCAGACAGAATGAAAGTGCCGAAATCGTGCCGCGCCAAAGGGATAACTTTGGGCGCGGATAGCGAGGTCGGCGGGAACGTGGGTTACGCTCGGTTTGGAGCGCGCGCATGGCCGGATCTGACTACCGCTTGAGCTGAACCTGGCCATTCATGCCCGGCCAATCGGAATAGCCGACCGAACCACCGCCATACCAATACTCCTTGGGGGCCTCGGCCAGGGGAGCTCCGGTACGGAGGCGATCGACGAGATCGGGGTTGGCGATGAAGGGGCGGCCGAAGCTGAAGAGGTCCGCATCGCCGCGGGCCAGCGTCTTTTCGGCGAGCTCGAGAGTGTATTTGTTGTTGCCGATGTAGGCGCCCTTGAAGCGCTTGCGCATCTCGACGAAGTCGACCTCCTTGGGCGTTTCCCGGGTCTGCTGGGTGATGCCTTCTATCGTGTGGATGTAGAGCAGCCCGAAGCGGTTCAGTCCGTCCACATAAGCGTCGTAGGTGCCCCGTGTGTCGCGATCGAGCGGCGTCTCACCCGGCATGGTGGTGGCGGGCGAGAGGCGAATGCCGACGCGGGCACCGCCGCCCCAAACCTCGGTCGCGGCTTTGACGACCGCGAGCGGAAATCGCAGGCGGTTTTCCACCGAGCCGCCATATTGATCGGTCCGCTTGTTGGTGCTGTCGCGCACGAACTGTTCAAGCAGATAATTATTGGCCGAATGCACCTCGACGCCGTCAAAGCCGGCCCGCTTGGCATTTTCCGCCGCACGCCGATAATCCTCGACGATGCCGGGGATTTCGTCGGTTTCGAGCGCGCGAGGCGTGACGTGATCCTTCATGCCGGTTGCGGTGAAGGCCTGGCCGACCGGTTTTATGGCCGAGGGGGCGACGGGCAACTGCCCATTCGGCTGCACGTCGGGATGCGAGATGCGCCCAGTGTGCCAGAGCTGCAGGAAGATGCGTCCGTCATTGGCATGCACGGCCTTCGTGATCGTGGTCCAGCTTTCGACCTGCGCGTCGCTCCAGATGCCGGGCGTGTAGGCATAGCCGACCGCCTGGGGCGAGATGTTGGTGGCTTCCGAGATGATGAGGCCGGCACTGGCGCGCTGGGCGTAATAGTCGGCCGCGAAGGCCGGGGGCACCCCTTCCGTCGAGGACCGGCTGCGTGTGAGCGGCGCCATCACGACGCGATTTTTCAGCTGCAGGTCACCGAGCATGAAGGGCTGCAGGACCGGGCTGGTTTTGACTGACGCGTCCATATTGGCGAATTCCGTGTGTGAGCGGGGGTGCTGCTTGAACCGCAGCGGTGCGGTTAGGTTCCTGCGGGCTGATCGCCGGTTCGGATCGCAGCACTTGACGGCTGGGACGCGTCTTCGGCACCGGGCCGGAGCTTTGGATGTACTTGCAGTCCCGCTACGAGATCGAGACCGCCGAAGTCGTGATCGGCGACGCAATCGGCGACGTTCAAGTGCTCAACAGGGCAGCCTGAGAAATCACTCGATCAGCCGGTATTGCGTCCGCACCTGTTCGGCCGGCAGGGCATCGAAATGCCACCACTCGATCGGCAGGTGCGAAAACCCGGCTCGCTCCATCACGGCCCGCAACACCAGCCGGTTGCCGACCTGCGCGGCCGTCAGTGCGCCCGTCGCCAAAAACGCCGGTTCAAGACGCGGCTCGGCCAGCGGCAAGAAATCGTCGAAGCCGGTGCCCATGTCGAGTTCGCGACCGTCCTGTCCGGCGAGGGTGAGATCGAGCGCGAAACCAAAACTGTGGATCGAACCGACGGCCGGATCGCTGACGGACCTTTGCTGCTCGGTGCCGCGTACCATCGCCCAGAAAATCCGCTGAACGCGATTGGGCCGGAATCCGTCCCAGACCAAAAGCCTTAGATCGGGCCGTTCTGTGGTGAGAAGCGCGACCGCGTTCTTCAGCTTGGCGGCCGCGATCGGATGCAGCGATAGTCGATCGAAGTCGCCATAAATGGCTCTGCCAACGAAATTGTTCGTCGAGGCATAGCGCAGATCGACCAGCAACCCGTCGGCGTCGCCAATGTCGACGAAGTCCGGTGGAACGATGTCTTGCGGGATGCGGGAGTGGCTAGGCTTCGTCATTGCTCCCGAGCGGGTGCAAATCGCGGACCATGGATTTCACCCGCTCGTCGAGCACGTGGGTGTAGATCTGCGTGGTCGAAATGTCGGCATGGCCGAGCAGTTCCTGGACCACGCGCAGATCCGCTCCGTTGTGCAGGAGGTGGCTGGCAAAGGCATGGCGCAACACATGCGGGCTGATGGCCTCGGCCGAGATCCCCGCCGCGCCCGCAACAGCTTTGAGGTCGCGCGCAAAAGCCTGGCGGGTCAGATGCCCGCTCTCGCTGTCGGCCGCAAACAGCCAGGGCGAACCAGTCATCGCCGCCCCCTGTGGCCGGGACTCGAGAACGCTGACGTAGCGCAGCATCGCCCTCTTGGCGGGGCCGGAAAGTGGCACCAGGCGCTCGCGGCCCCCCTTGCCCTTCACCGACAAGAGCACATCGCCCTCCTTGGCGGCGAGCCGAGCCGAGGAGCGGGGAAGCGCCACGAGCTCGGAGACGCGCAGCCCGGTGGCGTAAAGCAGTTCCAGCAGACAGCTCATGCGGGCGGCGCGCCACCGCTCGCCCCAGGGCCGCTCCGCATCGTCGATGCCTTCCTGAGCGATTGCGAGCAGACGGTCCACGTCGGCGATGCTCAGCACTTTGGGCAGCGGGCGGCCGCGCTTGGGCGCGCCGACGATGACGACCGGATCGTCGGCGCGATGGTCCTCGGTAAACAGGAACCGGTGCAGCTGTTTGACGGCCGAGAGGCGCCGCGCGCTCGACGATGGTTTCAGTCCACGCGCCGCAAGCGCGCTCATGTAGGCGCGGCCATGCTGGGTGCCCGCCGAGAGTGGGTCGACGCCGGCCTCGGCGAGAAAGCCGCAATAATCGTCGAGATCGCGGCGATAGGCCTCAAGGGTGTTCTTAGCGGCGCCGCGCTCGGCCGCCATCATGTCGAGGAACAGATCGATCAGGCGCCCCGCCTTCACGGGCACAGCAAGGCCTTCCAGCCTTGGAGCCGACGCCTGCGTGCTCATTTCAGCTTCGCGGCCGGGATGGTCTGCTCCATGGGCCGCAGGGTGGGCTGCACGAAATTCGCAAGTGCGAACATTCCCGCATAGACGGCTCCAACCAGCAGCGCGACGATGATGATCATGCGGAACAGGGTTGGCAAAGTGCTCACGGTCTCCGCGCCCGTCCGATTTTGACGGGCGCCTCGGGCGAACTTAACGCGAGCTTGCCACGATCGCTTTAGTTTTTACTTACCATGCCAACGGCCGCGAGCGCGCCGGCTTGGCGTTTGGCCAAGACGTCGAGGTCGAAGTTGGCGATCTGTTCGTTGAACAGCTTGTAGAAATTCATCTCGGCCCGAAGGTGAAGGAACACGCCGCCGAGCCCGACGGCGGCGCGGTCCATGAACACGAACTCGCGCGGCACCTTCACGGGGCCGAGCTCCTTCAGTTGTTTATGCACCGTATAGGCCTCGCGGCGCCCGTAATGGCCGGGCTCGATCCCATCCGCAATGGTACGTACCCGATCGTCGAGGATCGGCCCGTAGATGAATTTTGCCCAGATGTTCAGCACGTCGATCAGCGGCTTGCTCAAGCCCTTGAACCCCCAGGTCTCATAGGCGTGGACCACGCGGGCCTGGTCGCCGTGGAGCAGGCCCTCGTAGAGGTCCACGACACCGCCCACGAAACGCGGCGGAAACACCCGGATACAGCCGTAATCGAGCAGGTTGATGCCGTCCGGAACGGTGCTGCCCTCGATCGTGGTGGAGCGCACCGTGTAATTGCCGAAATGCGGGTCGCCGTGAATGACGCCGAAATGGCTGAACGGAAACCACCAGGCCTTGAACATGGCAAGGCCGATGCGATTCCGGGTGTCGAGATCAGCGCCCTTGTAGGTCAGCAGTTTTTCGCCTTCGAGCCAGTCCATGGTGAGCAGCCGCTCGGTGGACAGCGCGGGATCGACGGAGGGTACAGTCACCTCTGGCGTGTCGGCCAGCATCACGCGGTAGAGGGCCGCGTGTTTGGCCTCTTGCTTGTAGTCGAGTTCTTCCCGCAGCCGCGCCCCGATCTCTTGCATGGCGTCGCGCAGATCGATCGCCGGGCTCATGCGCCGGTGAATGGAGAACAACATCTGCAATTGCGAGAGGTCCGCCTCAACGGCGGACGGCATGTCGGGATATTGCAGCTTGCAGGCGAGTTGCCGCCCGTCGAGCGCGCTCGCGCGATGGACTTGGCCCAGTGAGGCGGCGGCGGCGGGTTTCAGGTCGAAGTTCTTGAACCGCTGCTCCCATGCCTCGCCCAGTTCCGCCCGCATGCGGCGTTTGACGAAGGCGGCGCCCATCGGGGGCGCATCGCTCTGCAGCTTTTGCAGGGCGTCGGCATACTCGGGCGGCAGCGCATCGGGGATCGTCGAGATCAACTGGGCCACCTTCATGATGGGTCCCTTGAGGCCACCCAAAGCGGCCGTCAGGGCGGCCGCATTGGTGGCGCCCGCCTCCATGCCGAACAGGCGGGTGCCCGCCATTCTGGCCGCCACGCCGCCCACGTTGGCGCCGACGCGAGCGTACCGGGCCGCCCGCGCGGACAAGCGGTTTTGTTCTGTGTCGCTCATGTATCCTGGCCGTTCGGGCGGGTTTGCTTACAACAGATGCGACCTGGCCCATCGCTTGTCGAGCATTTCGGCCATTTGTCGCGGGGAACGGTCCTGAACTTCAGGGAGCAGGTGTCGCTTCCAACTCCGCGATCATCCCCTCGATCACACCGAGCCCGATCTGCCAGAAGCCGGGGTCGCGTGCGTCGAGCCCGAAGGGGGCCAGCAGTTCGCGGTGATGTTTGGTGCCGCCCGCCGACAGCATGGCGAGATAGCGCTCGGCAAACCCCTCTGGCGTGCCCTGGTAGACACCGTAGAGCGAGTTCACCAGGCAGTCGCCGAACGCATAGGCGTAGACATAGAAGGGGGAGTGGATGAAGTGCGGCACGTAGGCCCAAAAGGTCTCGTAGCCGGGCCCCAATCGGATGGCGTCCCCCAGGCTCTCGCGCTGCACCGCCAGCCAAAGCTCGCCGATGCGTTCGGCGGTGAGTTCGCCATTGCGACGCTCCTCGTGGACCGACCGCTCGAAGGTGTAGAAAGCGATCTGCCGCACCACCGTGTTCAGCA
>CAXTOT010000135.1:0-10435 GCA_964245915.1 uncultured Lichenihabitans sp.
AAGCAGATGAATCATACCGACTTTCAAGTCCATAACAGCCTCTAGGCCGTGCACGTCGATCGCCAGTCGCATTTGATGACGGACGAAAGCCCGATCTACACCCGCGTCGGTCGCGAGTTTAAAGCGCATTCGACGGTCAATCACAGCGCGGGCGAGTATGTGACGCATGGTGGGTTGAAGCACACCAACACCGTCGAGGGCTTCTTTTCGATCTTCAAGCGCGGCGTGATCGGCACCTATCATCACATGAGTGAGGCCCACATTGGCCGCTACTGTGCCGAGTTCGATTTCCGGTACAACACGCGGAAGATCACCGACGCGGAGCGTACCGACCTCGCGGTGCAGGGCGCTCGTGGCAAGCGCCTGACGTACCGGCAACCTAGTTCGGTCGCTGCCTGACGTTTACGAGGCCCTCGCACCGATCGGTGAGCCTCGGAAGCGCTATTTCGACTGACGGCTTGCCGCGCGTGACTCTTCGATCACTTGAGGATATCCTTATTGCTGATCGGCAGAGTAGCGAGCGCCTTGCGAAGGAGCTTGTCTACGTTTTGGTCAGTTTGTCTGTCAATCATGCGATCACCGGCATTCCAACAGCATAGGGTGCAAGCCCGTTAGGATAATACTGCATCATTCGAGCGCCGTTTGCTAAGATTGTTGGATCGGCCTTATTGGTTTCGTACCATTTCAACACGGCGTTGCAGATGTTTTTGCAAAAATCCACGACGCTGTAGAAATAGGCGTCATTGAGCACACAATCTGTAAAGGTATTGCTCTGTAACGTCGGAACTGCAAAGATCACGCGGCCAACATTATGTTTTAAGTCTCCATATCGACCATTGTGCAAAACACCGCATCTCATCGACCATAGGTCATCTCCCATAACATAAGAGAACCCTCCGTCAGACAAGTTTGCTGCGCACCAATCCTTGTACTTCTGGCCGCTTGAGCGGCCGTCGTCGCTAGATAGAGACACGCATATATCGGGCAACGCTACTGCCATTCCCACAGCAAGGAGATGAAGGCCTCCGGACGCAGCCGCATTAATCTGGTTCAGCAGATTATATAGAGGTGACCCTGTCGATTGCGTATTTCCAGTCACCTTCAACTCCGCCGTGTACCCAAGCCAAGAGGTCGAACAAATCAACATCCGTTGAGTTTTTTCCACACTCATTCCAGGCTCGTATCACGGTACGCCCCCGCTGGTTAAGCCAAATTTCGACGGGCATTCGTTCACCCCACTCTCTCACATCGGGGAGGGTGGCAACTCGAACCTCAATGTTAACGCCGGCCTGTCTCTCATCGATTCGCATTATAGCCTCGGTACGTCATGTATATAATTGCCATTACTCGTGCGGCGCCCGCAAACGACCGAGCCTCGACGACTTGAAGAAATATCCCCAACTGATGAAGTTCCGGTCGTGTTTCATGGTACTCGAGGCAGTCATGCTGGATATCCTAAATCTGAGACCAGGCCGCTGACTTATCAGAGCGATTGCGCATCTTCACGGCAGTTGACTTTCTTGATAGAGTTAGGCCTATTCATTTGATATTTTGGTCAAAGGCGCTGTGCATTGTCCATGTCGTAATTAAGACGGCGAATGCGACGAACAGCCAATGCGACAACGGCGACAATGAGCGGCACCGCGAAGGCGGTAATCATCTCAGGGTCGATCACGCGATTGGTGGATCGAAAGCCGGAAACGAGCAGATGGAAAAGGCTCGCGACGTAGTAGGCGATCGCCGCGACCGACAAACCTTCAACGGTTTGCTGCAGACGCAGCTGTAGCATTACGCGATTGCCCATCGTCACAAGGAGGTCGAGATTTTGGCTTTGCAGTGCGATCTCGACCCGTGTTCGCAACAGCTGGGCCGCGCGGGTCAATTTTCTGGCGAGGTTCGCCTCCCTGTCCGATGCGGTAGCGCAAGTCCTGATGGCAGGATCGAACCGGCGCGAGAAGAAGGAGGCAAGGCCTGGGCCGCCAAACTCGGTGCGTTCCGCCAGCGCTTCGAGGCGCAGGCGCACCAGTTCGGCATAGGCCTTCGTGGCGCCAAACCTGAAATGGGTCGCGGCGCTGTTCCGCTCCAGTTCAAGCGTCATGGACGTGAGACGGTCGAGCAGATCACGATTGTCGCTTAAGGAGCGCGCCGCATCCATCTTTTCCATCAGCGATGGGAGTTCGTCCTCAATCGTCCCCATCGTTTTCGCGGCTTTTTCGGCAACCGGAAGGCCAAGAAGGGCAAAGCATCGATAGGTTTCGATTTCCAGGACGCGCTGGACCGTCGCGCCGGCAATGTCCTCGGCCATGCCTGCGTTGACGATCGTGATCTCGATGAAACCATCGGAACTCGGTAGGAAGTCCGTGAACACCGAAGCCCTCCGGTCCATGATCGAGGCTTCGACCATTGCCGACAATCGATGGCTTTCCGAGAGCAAGCGGAGATCGACGGCCACCAGCAAAGGTCCTGGGGGTGTCAGATGTGACGGCCACGCCGCCGGGGCATCAAACGGTACACACAGTGTATAGCTGATGAATTCGCCATGCCGCTCCCAGCGGAGGTTCCCGCCATCCAGCGAGAGGTGCCGCCTGTCCGCAAGCCAGCCTCTCGGCTTAGACCCGTCGCCGGCGAGGGATTCGATGCGAGCGCGATCGTCTTCAGCGTCGAGGGCGCCGATCTGAAAAGCGAAATGAAACAGACGATGAGGTGTTGGAACAGGAGTGAACGGCCTGGCATGCAACTCTGCTAAAACGCGCGGCCGATGGGGATGAGACGACGAGTTCATCGCGGTTTTCCGCAACCAGCGGCCCTCAGGAACTGTAGCATGCGGTCGCAATCCTGATTAGCTCCGCCGTATCGAAGAGACGTGTGCGAACATGATGGAGATATGGTGGCTCCCTCCGCGCAGTTTCCGAGTTGACTCATGCCAAAAACGCAGCGGGATTTAGGATTTGTATAGACCTATCAGGCACTATGTGATCGAGAGAGCAGATCCTTACGTTCCGGTCAGTTGCCAAAACAGCTGCGCTTCGAAAGGCTATGCACCGATCATGTGAGTAAAAGGTCTGGGAAGTCAAGCGCATGATGACAACATCGACATTCGAAGACGCAGTCGCACGTATTGAACAAATCGATCGCCACATCGCGCTAATTGTCGATAAGCGTCCGGAGGGCTGGCGCCTTGAGCTCATAAGATCGAGACGGGGACTTGCCGATGCAGTAGCTGGCGCGGCATCGGCGTTGGACAACGTAAAGACCTGCAATCCCAGTCAACTCAACCTTCTGCGCCAAAGCCTTTCAGCGTTCCGTCATGCGCTCGCGCTTCATCAAGCAAATCATCCGGCATCTCTGATCGATAAGACGAACGATTACGAGAAATCAAACGATCTGGTAAGACAAGCCAACCGCAAATTCGTCGCCGATGCGCGATCGATCGACATGCAACCTCTCGCTTAAGACAAAGTGATTATGGCGGGTGAGTTTCAAGCTCGCCCGCCATCTGTCTGCATACGAACGCCAAAAGGCACGAGCCGTTCATTTACCGCAGGCCGTTAAGTTGCCTTACATATACCGTATCGGCCTACTGCTAAAACTTCTGACCAAACTTTATACCGAAATACTGCGGCTTGATGGGAAAGATCCTATAATATTGACCCGACGTCGAGGGCGCGGTGAACACGTTGTGAGTAAGCTCACCGCGTTTATCGAAGGCGTTCTGAATGAAGAGCTCGATCGAACTGTGGCCCTTCGTCGCTCCCGCCGAAAAGTCGAATGTGGTGAAGCCGGCACTATTACCGACCGCAAGGTTATCATTGACGCCAAGAAAACTTCTCGATCCGCTCTGATGTAGCACAGACGCTTGCACGTGCGCATTTGCCGATCCGATTGGAAGCTCATACCGGGCGGTGCCACTGACTTTGAAGCGCGGCTGGACCGGTAGCGGCGTTCCAGATGGGGCGGAAATTCCGCCTGAACAATCCTGTACGCCGTTAGCCGCTACCGCACAGAAGTCCGTCGACAAGGCGGCATTGTTGTAAGCGCCGGACGTAGAGAGGATCACGCCGTCGATCGGGCGTGCCTGAACGTCGAATTCCACGCCATAAACGCGAGCATTGCCGGCATTGTAAATGTTCGTGATACCACCCGATCCCGCGACGATGAGGCCATATTGAAGATCCTTCCACCGTTCGTAGTAAACTGCTCCGTTGACGGTGAGCCGCCGGTCGAACCAACTCGTTTTCCATCCCAGCTCGAAATTATCCAACGTATCGGGTGCAAACGGAGCGACCCCTGGTCGTCGATTATTTCCGCCCGGCCTGAAACCGGTCGAGTAGGTGGCGTATATCATATGCGTAGCGTCAATCTGCCACGTCAAATTGACCTTGTGCGTTTCTCCCGAAGCGATCGCTTTCTTGTTCAGATTCGAGCAAGAGTCTAGCGACGTTAGAGGCGCGACGCATCCTACGGCTGTCGCATCATAGGAGTAACCTGAAAATCCCCTGAGCGTATTATTTGATATGAAACCTCGGATTCCGCCCGTGAGCGTCAACGTGGAAGTGAGATCGTAGGACGCTTGGGCGAATGCCGCATAGTCTCGATCAACGATCTTCGCGTTCGTCAAAAAGATCGCGTCCCCATATACAGGCGACCCGTTCCAGTATCCAGGATAGACGTTCTGCGCGATCCCTGGAGCGTAGTAATCGAGAAACGCACTGGTCGCCTGCCGCTGGTAGAACAAACCGGCGGTAAGTCGAAACGGCTCTGATACCGGTGAATTCACCCGCAACTCGTGGGTCATCTTGCTTAGATGCTGAACGCCGGTAAAGTACTGGGTTGGATCAATATCCTGCCCGGAGCTGGTTTTCAGGTAGTTGACATCTGGTATAGTATCATAGGCTACGGTATAATAGCTGTAGTCCGCCGCAGTGTTGATCTGGCGCTTCATATAGCTCCCGGAATACAAAACATCCCAGTTGGAAACTTTTCCCTGAACGGTCAGCGACGCCTGGAGCCACTTGTCTATGTTGGATTCCGGCGCAAAGTCGTGAACCTTGAGATCCCCTGCTTTTGGATCGAACAAAAACGAGCCATGGCTTTTTTGATGTTGGCCCATAATCTGCGGCGTCACGGCCCAGTTATCGTCAAGATTGATACCCAACGCGAGCCGCCCGCCGTAGGTGTCGACGTCGTTGAAGTCGTTTCCTACAAAACGCCCGTTATCGGTCGTATACGGGCTATCGACCACCGCCGAGTTACCAGCAGCATCGGTAACCGTATGTGGCCTCTGATAGGTTCGCGATTTCGGCGTGTTGTCGATATAACCGCCATCATGCTCGTACCATCCTACGGCGCGGACCGCTATATCATGGCCAAGCGGCTGATTTATGAAGCCTTCAAGCGTTCCCCCGGCATTCCCTTTGCCAAACTTGCCGCCAGTTACATCATAGCCGGCAGAAAAGCCCTTCGGATCGGGCTTGTTGGTGATGATGCGTAACGTACCCGAGAGCGAGCTAGCGCCGTACAGCGTCCCTTGCGGACCGGAAAGTGCTTCAACGCGCGCCACGTCGTAGATATGAATGTCCAGCAGCGACCCGATGGTCGTAACCGGTACCTCGTCGAGATAGACACCGCTTGTTGGAAGCGGACCGAAGGGCAAGCCGTCGCCACCCGAAGTGATGCCGCGAAAGAACAGTTGGCTTTGGCCAGGGCCAAACGATTGGAACGAGACGCTCGGCAGTTGCTTTGCATAATCGTTAAAGCTTTGAACCTGATGTTGAGCTAGCGTTGCTGACCCTAACGCCTGGATGCTGATCGGTACGCGCTGAAGGCTCTCGTTTCGCTTCTGCGCGGTCACAATGATGTCCGCATTCTCCGTGACCGCAGCCGCACCATTCTGATCCCCATTTGCTGACGACTGGGCATTGGAGACGGGACCCGACGTCGCACCGGACTGGAGATTGGGGTCAACCCGCTGCTGGGCAAAACCAGGCTGTGCCGCCGCTACGCCGACCATAGCCGAAGTCGTGAGTAGAACGCCTTTTATATTCATCGTCATTCCCCTTTTAGTTATCAGTTCTGCCCCAATATACTCATTAGAGTCCGCAGCCGAGTCGCTTGAACTCTTCCTGCATTGGCTGAAGCCAATTTTCGTATTTCATCCAGTGATCAAGCCCGCTCCTATAGATTGGCTGTCGCACTTGTTCCGAGCTGGGCGTGCGAACTATTCGATCGTTGGCCCAGAACGAAAGACAACCAGGCTCGAACGGCAAAGACAGGCGATCCAGTAATGCCCTGACCTGTCTTTCGGTATCATCTACGAGCTCTTCATAGATCAGCGTATGCACACGGCCCGGGTAGTGCGTGTCGAAAAAAGAGATCATCCGACTATAATCGGCATAGTATCTAGCTATATGTCGCTGATCGTACGAGAACTCCTGCCCCTTCGCGAAGTGCTGCTTGAACACTGCCCAACCCACTGCCATTGGGCTGCGACGAACATCGATGATCGGCGCATGCGGAAACAGCGTGTTGATCAAAGCGATATGCAGCCAATTATTTGGCATCTTATCTATGAAAAACGGTCTGGCCGTATGTCTATGCGACAAAGAATGTTCAAGGTATCCCTGAGACAAGCTTGCGCCTTCCTCGGCAGTCAACGCAGCAATCAGTTGCCCCAACTCAAGCTTTGAGCCGTCGGCGCGATGTCTGAGCCGCTCACCGATCATCATCATGGCGGGCAGCTCGCTCGTTCCTTCGACGGCCGAATGGCTCGCCAGGATCTGTTCCACAAGCGTGGACCCGGACCGGGGTAACCCGACCACAAAAATGGGGCCGGCGGAGGCGGGCGGTGGCGAACGATAAACGGATTTGCAGGCGCCTGCCCCCGAATTTATGATGTCGTCGACCCACAGTGTCGTCTTGTCGGGACAATAATCGAGCTGGGCCTTTCGAAGTTCATTGCCGCTGGCGTAGTGCTGGTAGGCGCGAGCCCGTTCATCGCGGTCCTCAAACGCCTTGCCCAATGCGAAGTGAAGGTGAAGGCGATCGTTTTGATCGTCGGTGCGATCCAGGGCGTGGCTCATCGAATCGATGTCGCCGGTGTCGAACGCGAACGTCTTCAGATTAGCCAGGCTCCACCAGGCCTCTCCGAATACCTCGCGCGTCTGAAGAGCGCGTCGATATGCCTTGATCGCGTCGTCCACCCGACCAATGGCCTTCAAAACGTGACCCAGGCTGAGCCAGCCGGTCGGGTTGTCCGGATGGTGTTGCAGCGCGTTCGCATATTCTTCCGCCGCGTCTTGTTGCCGGCCGAGCCTGACGAGCAGCGCGGCCCTGAGCATCGACAGCGAAGCGTTTGCAGGATCGCCGCCCAGCAGCGTGTCCACATCGGACAACGCCTCGGCGAAGCGGTTCATCCGATGCAGCGTCCTGGCTCGCAACTCTCGCGCCGGCTGGAAGGATGGTGCGAGGCTCAGCGCACGACTACAGAGCGCCACCGCATCATCATATCGCGCGACCCGGACCGCCAGCATGGCCATCAATCGGATCGCGGCGAGGCTCGTCGGCTGCTGCCGCAGCTTGGATCGCAGTATGGTCTCTGCCGTCGGCAGGTCGCCGTTCTCAAGCGCCAGCGCGGACTGGATCAACTGCTGGTCGGATCCAGCGGCTTCCACGCTGGCCAGATAGGCACGTTCCGCGCCGGCGAGGTCGCCCGCATGGCGGAGCCGATCGCCCATCACGTCCAGATCGACCGGCGGCACCATCGTCGGCGAGAGCGCTCGCGATGTTGTGAGGGCGCGAAGCCCCGTCGAAACGGGCGCCTTCAGGCGACGCATGGGGGAAAAGCGACCGAGACCGAAGAAAGGCTACGCACATTGCTTCTCCCGGCGAATACGGAGGTTGCGCTATGTCTTTTGTACAGACATAACCGGTGCACGCAAGAGCTCTTTTCAGGGCCTCTGATGGCGGCGAGAGGGGACATGATGTCGAACGAGGTCTCGAAAGCTCAAATTCTCGATGCGCCGCTCACTGCGCAAGCCGTGGCTTTGGTGGCGGAAGGCGCCTCTTTGTCGCTGTCGGACGCGGCAATGAAACGAATAGCTGCCGCCCGGGAGATCGTCGTCGCCATCGTTGCACAGGGTTTGCCGGCCTACGGCATCAACACCGGGGTAGGCTCCCTCTACGACAAGCCGGTCAGCACCGGGCAGATGCGCCAGCTATCTCGCAATTTGGTGATGAGCCATGCGTGCGGTGTGGGCGCTTCCTTGTCAGATGAAGAGGTGCGCGCGATCATCGCCGCGCAGATCAACAATTTTGCTCATGGCTGGTCCGGTGTCCGACCTGAGGCCGTATCTGCTCTCGTAGCGTTGCTCGACAAGATGATCGTACCGCAAGTACCAGTGGGTGGCTCTGTCGGATACCTCACCCACATGGCCCACATTACGCTCGTGCTGATCGGCATGGGTCGGGCGGAAACTGGCGGGAGGGTGATCGGTGGCGAAGAAGCTCTTGCTGCGGCCAATCTTGAGCCGCTCGTTCTCGAGGCGAAAGAGGGCCTCAGCCTGCTGAACGGCGCGCCCTGCGCAACCGGCCTTGGCTGCCTGGCACTGGCGCGGGCGCGTCGCGTTATGTCTGCCGCGGACGCGATTGCCGCGCTGAGCTTGGAGGCGCTCGGCGCCCAGACAACGGCCTTCGAACGAGAGGTGCTCTCGTTGCGCGTTTCGGACGGTATCGAAATCACCGGACGGAATTTGCGAGATCTGCTGGCAGACAGCGAGCACCTCGCAACTCGAGGTTTTCTCCAGGATGCACTTTCGTTGCGCGCCGTACCGCAGGTTCATGGAGCAGTGCGCGACGCGCTTGACCAGGTGAACATGGTCCTGGACCGAGAGTTGAGGTCCGTCACAGATAATCCGGTAGTTTCTGGATCAACGGACCAGCCTGTCGTCAAATCCGAGGCACATGCCGTAGCTACGGCTTTGGCACTGGCGCTCGACCAGCTGGCAATCGCCGTCGCGCAGCTCGGCATCATCTCCGAACGCCGTCTCGATCGTCTGGTCAACCCGCTCGTCAGTCACCTTCCGCCGTTTCTCGCAAGCGATCCGGGCGTCACGAGCGGATACATGATCGCGCAGTATACGGCCGCTTCCCTGGTGGCCGAGAGTCGCAGGCTCTGCGCGCCCGCCAGCCTAAGCGGAGGCGTGACGTCTGGATTGCAGGAGGACTATTTAGCCCATCCAACAGGTGCTGCCGTGAAGGCTTTGGCGGTCGTCGGTCACATGGAACAGATATTGGGCATTGAAATGGCCGCCGCCGCCGAGGCGCATGACCAGGCTGTCCCGCCCCATGAACGAGCGCCCGGAACGGCGGCGATCCATCGTTTGGTTCGCTTGCACCTACCGGCGTACGCCGACGATCGTCCGATGGCTGAACTGATCGAAGCTGCGGCTCAGATGATCCGACAAGGCCTAGTAGCGTCACCGTATTGAAGCATATCGAGACGACCGGACCGCTCACGTCAGGAATGAAGCGGTGAACTCACGGCTATCACCCCTTCCGGCGGGGCGGAACAGTCCGGGTCCAGCATCCGCTGCACCGTCCGGCCGAACACGGCAACGAGGATGGCGCCGGCGGCGGCCACCGCGGCTGTCATGGCCCAGTAGCGGGACGCCCCCAGTTTCTCGTAGAACTGGCTCAGCCAGCCGAGCAGGAAATAGGCGAAGGCCAGCGCAAGCTTGAAGACGCCCATCATCCGCGCGCTGATCTTGTAGGGCGCATAGCGCGATGTGAGCGATCCCGTCGACGCTTCGAACCAGGCGCACGACAGGTCGATGATGAGGTAGACGCCGACCAGCGCAATCCACGATACGCCCGGCACCAGGGCGATCCCTGCCGCGTAGGTGAAGGCGAGCGCGATCCCCGCACATCCGATGCCGAGCTTCGTAATGTCGTGAAGCTCGCGGCCACGCGCGGCCGCCCGTTTCCAGATCGCCGCCGACAGGCTGATCGCACCGAGCGACATGACGCCGTCGAAGAACACCATCCAGGTGATCGGCATCGTCCAGCCACCGATGGTGTGGTCGACCGCCGTGTCGGCCCAGACCAGCATCAGCGCATAGGCTTGCTGGTAGGCGGCGTTGACGAGGATGTAGGGGATGAAGGCCAGTACTATGCCGATAACGCTTCGTCGACCGGACGGAGTGAGCGGGGCCAGTTCGACCGCGTCGACCGGAAGGCGCTGCGGCAGGCGCCGACGGCCGGCGAAGTACGTCGCGGCACCGATCATCATGCCGAAGCCCGCAGCACCGAAACCCCAGTGCCATCCCACCCGCTCGCCCAGGGTGCCGGAGACGAGCGGCGAGAGCAACGATCCGACGCTGGAGGCCAGCAGGGAGATCGCGAAGGCGCTGGCGCGTCGCGCGTCGCCGGGCGACTAGAG
>CAXTOT010000136.1:0-10339 GCA_964245915.1 uncultured Lichenihabitans sp.
GCCGCCGAGGAGCGCGAGGTTGGGGCCGAGGCCACCACGCTGGAGGCTCTGACGCTGCGCCGCTTTGGCGGAGGCGAGGAGGCCGCGTTGCAGGCTTTCGCGCGCCATGCGGGGCAGGCACTGCCCCGCCAGAGAAGCTATCGCCGCCGGCCGTCGCATACGGGCGACCGTTGGCACATGCGTCGCCTGCTCCGCGACGCCGTCAAGCGTGACGGCGAGGTGCTGACCTTGCCGCTGCTGCGAAGGAAGACGCGCCAGCGGCGGATCCTGCTGATGATCGACGTGTCAGGCTCCATGAAGGCGCAGACGGAGAGCGACCTTCGCTTCGCCCATGCGCTGATCCGCGCGGCCGAGCGCATGGAGGTGTTCACCATCGGCACGCGGCTCACCCGCATCAGCCGCGCGTTGCGGCATCGGCACAGAGAGCAGGCGCTTGGCCTCGCCGCTACCCTCGTGGCCGATTGGGACGGCGGCACGCGGCTCGGCGACGCGCTCGAAGCCTTTCTCGGCGTGCCGCGCTTCGCCTCTTTCGCGCGCGGCAGCCTCGTGCTGATCCTGTCCGACGGTCTCGAACGCGGCGACGTGTCGACTCTGACCGAGGCGATGCGCCGCCTCTCGCGCCTGGCTTGGCGCATCGTCTGGCTGACGCCGCTTGCGGGCGACGCGGGCTACGCGCCGCAGACGCTCGGGATGGCCGCCATCCTGCCCTTCATCGACCACCTCGGGGACGGCTCGCGCATCGAGCGGCTCTGCGGCGAGGTCCTCGACATCGCCAGGAGCGCCGCCTGATGCGCATCGGCTCTCCGGATCAACACCATGACGGCCCTTCTCCCCTTGCGGGAGAAGGTGGCGCGAAGCGCCGGATGAGGGGTCTTTCGAGGCTGGACGCAAGCGATGGCTGCGGAAAGTCAACCCCTCATCCGCCCTGTCGGGCACCTCGTCCCGCAAGGGGAGAAGGGCGCTCCCCAGCAGAGAACAGATCAGAAGCAACAATCCTGTAGGACGGAGGACATTCATGGCCCTGGAAATCAAGCTGCTGGATTACGGCGACATCGAGCTCGAATCGAGCTTTCTGGTCCTCGGCCGTGACTGCGGACGCACACGCCGCGTGCCGGTCTACGGCTTCCTCATCCTGGGCGGCCTTTACCCGATCGTGGTCGACACCGGCTACCGGGACAACGCCATCATGGAATCGCTCGGCATGCGCGGCTTGCAGTTCCACGAGAACATGATCGAGAACCAGCTCGCCATATTAGGCGTCAAGATGGGCGACGTCCGCTTCGTGCTGCACACGCATCTGCACATCGACCATGCCGGCAAGGACGACCATTTCTCCATGAACACCACCGTGGTGATCAACCGCCGGGAGATGGAGCTGTCCGCTTCGGGACTGATGTTCCCGCAATATCCCTTGCCCGACATCAAGCACCTGCTCGACCGGTTGCACACGAAGAATGCCCTGCGGCTGATGGACCTCGAGATCACCGGCGAGGTGGAGATCATTCCCGGCGTCACGGTGGAGGCCGCGGGCGCCCATACCGAAGGCTCGATGAACGTCCATGTCGAGACGGCCGAGGGCCGCGCCACGGTCTGCGGCGATGTGATCTACGATTTCAACGACCAGATCGTCGAGCCCTTCCACGAGGTGAACAGTTTCGAGCCGCGCATCACCGGCAATCACTCGAATTCGCACCGGCAGGAGAAAGGGGCCATCAAGAAGCTCCTGAATTCCTCGAAATTCCTGATGCCGATCCACGACAAGCCGGCCAAGATCGAGGCCCAGCAGGTGGTGGGCCGCCTCGACATGTCGGTGCCCGGCCCGATCACGCAATCGGTGCCCCGCCGCGACTGGTTCCCGGCCTGAGGGTCCGCCAGATCACTTACGGTTGCAGACATGGTCGACATCGACGCGATTGCGTTCCCCGGCTCCCTTCTCCCCTTGCGGGAGAAGGTGCCCAAAGGGCGGAACTGGCCAGAGGCTCCGGCAAGCGAAGCTTGCTGGAGTGGCCAGTGCAGGGGGATGAGGGGTTCTCCCGTCGTCCCGCACCCCTCATCCGTCGCTACGCGACACCTTCTCCCGCAAGGGGAGAAGGGCTGCTGCAATCGATTCCAAATTCATTCGAAGGATGTCGGCATGCTGTAGCCCCGAGAGGAGGGGCAACTCGGCTAAACTTCTTCTGGAACGGTGATCGCTATGGCACACGACTCCCTTGATCCGCGGTTCAAAGCCCTCATCGACGAGCACGCGCCGGTGCGGCAGATCGGCTCCGGGTTCCAGTTCACCGAGGGGCCGGTCTGGCATCCGGTCGAGCATTATTTGCTGTTCTCCGACATGCCGGCCGACACGCGACGGCGCTGGGACAAGGCAGGGGTTCGCGCCGTTACGACCGCCTCCAACAAGGGCAACGGCATGACCTATGATGCCGCGCTCGACCTGCTCGTCTGCGAACACGCGACGTCGAGCCTGGTCCGCTTCGGCCCGGACGGCCGCCGGGAGGTCCTGGCCTCGCATTTCGAGGGCCGCGAACTCAATAGCCCGAACGACCTCTGCGTCCGGTCGGACGGCTCGATCTACTTCACCGATCCCTGGTATGGCCGGATGCCCGGCTATGGTGTCGAACGGCCGCGTCAGCTCGGCTGGCAAGGCGTGTTCCGCATCCCGCCGGGTCAAGTGGGGCGTGAGCCGGAACTGCTGGTCGATCGCTACCTGTTCACCATGCCGAACGGGCTCTGCTTTTCGCCCGATGAGAAACGCCTTTATGTCAACGACACCCACCAGGCCAACATCCGCGTTTTCGACGTCGCGGGCGACGGCCGGCTCGCCAACGGGCGGGTTTTCGCGTCCGGCATCCGCGACAGCCTGAAGCCCGGCTTGCCGGATGGCATGAAATCTGACGCCGAAGGCAATATCTGGGTCACGGCACCGGGCGGCATCTGGGTCTACGGGTCGGACGGGCGACAGATCGGCAAGGTTTCCGTCCCCGAACTCGTCGGTAATCTCCACTGGGGCGGAGCGGACTGGCGCACCCTGTTCCTGACGGCTTCGACTTCGGTCTATGCGGTCGACATCAAAGTGGGGCCGCGGCCTGAACCCTTCATGCGCACCCGCGGCACGGGTCAGCGTTCGCCACAGATGGAAACCAAGCCGATGAGCTCCGCCAACCCGAATGAACTGGCACTCGATCCGGCGCGCTGCGCCCTCATCATCCAGGACATGCAGAACGATGTCGTCATGGAGGGCGGCGCCTTCGCGTCCTCGGGTTCGCCCATCCATTGCCGGGAACAGAATGCGATTCCCAATATCGCGCGGCTCGCCGACCATTGCCGCTCGCTCGGCATCCCGGTGATCCATGTCTGGTTTCTGGTCGAGCCCGGGGCGCCGGGCCTGACCCTGAACGCTCCCTTGTTCGAAGGCTTGGCCGAGGCCAAAGCCGTAGTTCGAGGCACCTGGGGGGCGGAGCCGGTTCCCGGGCTGGAGCCCAAGACCGGCGATCACAGGGTCTCCAAAATGCGCATGAGCGCCTGGGAGGGCACGAGCTTGGAAACCGTGCTGAAGGCCGAGCGCCGCGACATCGTCATCGTCACGGGGGCCTGGACCAATATGTCGATCGAGCACACGGCCCGCACCGGGGCCGACAAGGGTTATGTCATGATCGTTCCGGAGGATGGCTGCTCGACCATGAACGCCGACTGGCACAGAGCCTCGATCGACTTCGCGCTGAAGAATGTCTCGGCCGTCACCAAGGTGGATGACGTGATCGGGGCTTTGGGCCGGTAGGGCCGCCGGACGGGTCGCAACGCACCCGAGTGGGCGCACAGATGTTTTAAGCGCAACAATTGCATAGTGGGTTCCGTTGAACACGGCGGTACGTCCGACCGTGCCATCCCTACCGTCTTGGGGAGAAACCCTCCGTGCAGCCGAAGTCCCCGGAGCAATTGGATCTCGGCCAAGCCTGGCCGCTTGGGCTGATCTCGGACAAGATCGATTTCGGGGCCGCATCGCTTCGTCGTGCGATCAACGGTATCGACGGCCATCTCAGCCGACGCCAGAAGGTCGAGGCCTTCAGCCATGACGAGCGATGCATCCTGCGCTACGCCCCGACCGTCGCTATGCGATCGTTCCGGCTCTCCGACGGGTTCGAGGTCAAGGCCGGTGATCTCGTCGTCGATCTGCACTGCTGGAACGAGCGCGTGCCCGCGATGCCGAAGGGAGGGCCCGATCTGGTTTGGGCGCAACGCGCATCGGCAGGGTTGAAACGATCCCTTCGCCTGCTCGCGACCGCCATGGTGACCCGGCCTGAATTGCAGGATGCCAAAGCCTGCCGGGCCAAAGTGAACTTCGTCGGGCAGGGTGGGTCGAACGAAAGCGTTTCCCGCATCATCCACCGCCTCGGCTTCGAGGATGTCGACGAAGGGTCCGGGTCAACCCCCGCGCGGATCCACGATGCCCTCGAAAACATTCTCATCGGCCTGCTCGTCTGGGCCCACAACCCGGAAGCCCTGCGGCGCGACAAGATGATCCGCGAACGTCGGCCGGTTTGGTCGTCGCGCGATCGCCTGCTGCGGCTCCACGGGGCGTCGAAGGTCGACGAGCGGTAACGCGAAAACGCTCGAACTCGGCGGTATGGACCGCTGACGTAGCGCTTCCCCGGATCCCGAGACAGGCAGTCGCGAACCCGCCGCAGACCCGCTCCGAGGGCGGGATCACGGCGCCCCGCGACTATCATCAAAGCTTCACATGAAAATGATCCAGGGTGTGCCGAGCACCTGTCGGCCGCGACGCTCGTCGCCCGGCCCTCACCTGGAGCGCGCAATGAGAGTCGAAGGCCGATGGCTGCTGCGAGGATGTTCGAGCGCCCAACGAACGGGCTGTTGGGTTTCGCGGGTCAGCTCCGAGGCGCCGACACGGGCATTCGCCCTCTGACTTTTGCGGCCTGAACGCAGGCCATACCAAGCCGATATGGCCGCTCTTCAAACAAAACCAAGTTCAATCGCGCAACAGGAGAAGATCGATGCCCATTCTGTCCCGTCGTGAGGCCATCGCGGGCGCTGCCGCGCTTGCTGCCGCCGGTCTGGCGTCTCGCGCCAGCGCCGCGCCGGCGCCGCTGGTGATCTATCACGCCATCGATTTCGTGGGGTCGGCCGCCAAGGCCTTCACGGCCAAGACCGGTATTCCGGTCAAGCTCGTGGAACAGGACAGCACCGGTCTGGTGCTCGGCAAGATCTCCGCCGAGGGCGATCGTCCGCAATTCGACCTCGTGTGGATCGAAGGCTCGGCGGTTGCCGAGCGGCTGGCGCAATCGAAAGTGCTCCACGCTTTCCCCGACCTCGTTCAGAGCACCCAGTTCACCGATGTGGGCCGTAAGCTCGCTCCCGCTTCGGGCTTCTTCTTTCCCACCAACGTGAGCGCCACCGGCATTGCGGTGAACACCAGCAAGGTGAAGCCCGCGGATGTTCCCACCTCGTGGGCGGACCTCGCCAAGCCGGCCTTCGCGGGCGCGGTCGGAGCCAAGGACCCCAATCTGTCGGGACCCGCCTATCAATGGCTGGCCGGGTTTTTCCAGACCGTCGGGGTCGATCAGGGCAAGGCGCTGCTCGCCAAGATCCTGACCAACAAAGCCTTGTCCGGCTTGCCGAGCGGCGGTGCCTTGAACAAGCAATTGCTCACCGGCGACGCCAAGGTCGGCATCGCCCAGGATAGTGCGACCTTCAGCAAGATCGCGGCGGGCGAGCCCCTTACGGCGATCTACCCCTCCGAAGGGGTCGTGGCTCTGCCGTCGAGCATCGCGGTGAGCGCCAAGTCCCAGAACCTCGACTCGGCCAAGCGATTCATCGAATTCGTCCTCGGCCCCGACGGCCAAGCCGCAATGATGGACGGCGACGATGCCGATTTCTACTTTGTCCCCGTGATCAAGGGCGTCACGGCAAAAGCCGGGCGCAAGACAGACGTCAATTTCGTCTATCTCGACGACGCCGTGGCCAGCGCCCACGAGGTCGAGTGGAAGAAGTGGTACCGGGAAAGCTTCGTTCCCTGACCGACATCATTGCAACTCAACGGAGCAGCCGGGCGTGGCTGCTCCCATCGGCCCCCCGAGTGGGCAGCCACGCTCTCTCGGTCGTGATCGGCGCAGCCTTCGTGGTGCTGATCGGCCTGCCGCTCGGCCTCGTCCTCGTGCAGGCCTTCATGCCGGCCCTGTTCGACCCGGAGACTGGGCCGGGCCATGCGAGCCTAGCGGCCCTCGCGCACAGCTTCGCCGATCCGCGCAGCCTCACCGCCATCCTGCATTCCATGCTGCTCGGCGTCTTCGCGGCCGCGAGCGCGACCTGTCTCGGCTTTCTCTATGCCTTGGTGATGCAGCGCACCGACGTGCCATGGCGCCCAGCCCTCTCGGTCGCGCCGTGGCTGGTCTTTCTCACGCCCGGCTATCTCAAGGCGCTCGCCTGGGTGCTGCTCATGGCGCCAAGCGGCTATCTCGCCCAGTTCGGCTTGCTGCCGCCAGCGCTCCAGCACGCCTTCTTCGGCTTGTCCGGCCTGATCTTCGTGCATACGCTGAACCTCTTTCCGCTGGCCTATTTCATCATCGCGGGCGCCATGGCGGGCCTCGGTGGCGAATTCGAGGACGCGGCCCGCACGGTCGGTGCTTCGCCCTGGCAGGCCTGGCTGCGCATCAATCTGCCGCTTCTGGGGCCGGCGGTCGCGCTCGCGTTCCTGGCCATCTTCGCCGAGGTCGTGGCGGATTTCGGCATGGCGGCCACCATCGCCAGGACCATCGATTTCGGCCTGCTCACCTACAGCATCTTCACGGCCACCAGCGACTTTCCGGTCGATTTCGCCCTCGCGGGCAGTCAGGCCCTCGTGCTTCTGGCGATGCTGGGCGTGGTGCTTGCGGGCGACCGCATGTTGCGCCGCCAGCGCAGCTTGCGGCTGATTTCCGGCCGCTCGCGGGCGGCCCGAAGGATGCGTCTTGGCGCGTGGCGTTGGCCCGTCGCCTTGGCGATCCTTCTGGTGGGTATACTCGCGGTCTATCTGCCGCTGGTCGCCATCGTGCTGCGGGCCGGCTGCCGAACCCTCGGCCAAGGGCTGGTGCCCGCCAACCTGACCTGGCGTTTCCTGCTGCAGTCGATCACGCCCAATCATGCGGCCAACACGGCCCTGGTGCGCAGCTTGGGCTTTGCCGGCCTCACCGCCCTGATCACCGGCGTCGTGGCGCTGCTGCTGGCCTGGCGGATCGAGCGGGCCGGCAAGCTGTTGCGCCAAGCCGTTGTGCTGGTGTCGGTGGGAACGATCGCGATCCCCGGCATCGTGCTGGGTTTGGGTTACATCCTGGTCTGGGATCGCCTGCCGGGCTTTCGCGACCTGCCGCTCTATGGCACCTGGCCGCTGCTCATCATGGGCTATGTGGCGGCGGGGCTTCCCTATGCGCTGGTGATCGTGCTCTCCGCCATCGGCCAGATCTCGTCGAACCTGCTCGATGCGGCCCGGCTGCATGGGGCAGGCGAGATGGCCCGGCTGACCCGCATCATCGTCCCCTTGATCGCGCTGAGCCTGATCACGGCCGTGCTGTTCGTCTTCGTGCGCACAGTCTTCGAACTGCCGATGTCGGAAGTGCTGCAGCCGGCCGATGGGCCGCCGGCACCCGCCCTGATCGTCCGCCTGTTCGGCAATGACGATGACGGCATCGGCTCGGCGCTTTCTTTGGTCGCCATTCTGGGTACCGGGCTGTCGGCCGGTGCCCTGTGGCTCGTCGCGGCGCGATTGATGGCGTCTTCTGGGAGGTCCGGGCTCGATGCCATGGTTGGAATGTCGCGAACTCGCTAAACGGCTCGGCACCAAACAGGTTTTGCAGGGGCTCGACCTTTCCGTCGAACGCGGCGAAATCCTGTCGATCCTCGGGCCCAGCGGTTCGGGCAAGACGACGCTCATTCGCCTCATCGCGGGGCTGTCGGACCCTGACGCCGGGCAGATTTCGATCGCCGGGCGCACCATCTGGGACGCCCGCACCAATGTGCCCGTGGAGCATCGCGGGGTCGGCTTCGTGTTTCAGGATTATGCGGTCTGGCCGCATATGACGGTCGCGGGCAATGTCGGGTTCGGGCTGCAGATGACCGGAATGTCGCGTCCCGACCGCGAGCGGCGCGTGCGCGAAGCGCTCGAGGCGGTGCACATTGCCGAGCTTGCCGAGCGCTTTCCCGACCAGCTCTCGGGCGGTCAGCAGCAGCGCCTCGCGCTGGCCCGAAGCCTTGCTGCGCGGCCTCAATTGATCCTGATGGACGAACCCCTCAGCAACGTCGATGCGGCTTTGCGGGAGCAATTGCGTACCGAAATCCTGCAGGCGGTTCACGCCCAGGGTGCCACGGCGGTTTACATCACCCATGACCAGAGCGAGGCCATGGCGATGTGCGACCGCCTCGCCGTCATGCACGATGGCCGCATTCTGCAGACTGGCGCGCCCGAAGAGCTCTACCGGCGGCCATCGTCCCTCTTCGTGGCCAATTTTCTCGGCGGCGCCAACTTGCTTCGCGGCACCGTGGCGATGACGGACGGCGTCGCGGAATTCGCTGCGGCTGGGCGCCGGATGACGATTGGCGGTGACGTCGAACCCGGGATATGCGATCTCGTGTTCCGGCCGGAGGATCCGGTGCCGGTCTCCGACCTCGACTGCAACAGGCTGGAGGGAGCGGTGACGACCTCGATCTTCATGGGCCGGTGCTGGCGCTTGTCGGTGCAGGTGGACGAGCAGATCTTGCAGGTCGACTGGCCGACCCGAGTGCCACCCGGCCAAAATTTTGCCTTTGCGGTGCCGCCTAACCGGTGTGTCACTCTCGCCCTGGAGAACGGCCGATGCCCGACCTGATGCATGCGTTTCCTTCGATTTTGGCGGCATTCCTGGCCTCGCTCGTGGAGTTCGTCGAGGCTTTGACCGTCGTGCTGGCCGTGGGGGTCACGAGAGGCTGGCGCGGCGCGCTGGCCGGCACGGGACTCGGATTGGCGCTTCTCGCTCTTCTCGTGCTCGTCTTCGGTCCCCTCCTGACCCGCATCCCACTGACGCTCGTGCAACTCGTGGTCGGGGTATTGCTCCTGCTCTTCGGTCTGCGCTGGCTGCGCAAGGCGGTGCTGCGCGCGGCGGGCCGGATCGCCCTGCACGACGAGGAGGCCGCCTTCGCCAAGACCACGGCGTCCATGCAGTCGGGGTCCCCCGCGGACGCTTGGGACAAGGTGGGCATAACGGCCGCCTTCAAGATCGTGATGCTCGAGGGGGTGGAGGTGGTGTTCATCGTCGTGGCGCTCGGGGCCACCAGCGGCACGTTGCTGCCCGCGACCGTGGGCGCACTCGCGGCCCTTCTCGCGGTCGTGCTGTTGGGCGCCGTCGTTCACCGTCCGCTGGCTCGCGTTCCGGAGAATACGCTGAAATTCGCCGTGGGCTGCCTGCTGGCCGGCTTCGGCACCTTCTGGACCGGGGAGGGGCTCGGGGTGGCCTGGCCCGGCGCCGACTGGTCGATCCTGGGCCTGGTGGCGGGATATCTCGCCCTGGCGCTCGCGCTCGTGGTCATCAAACGCGGCGCGCCGCTCCGGAGCCCGGCATGAACGCGCTTGGTTCGATCCTGCGGGAGTTCGTGGGTCTCTTCGTCGACGATGGATCGCTGGCCCTGATCATCGTGGTCTGGGTTGCGTTGGTCGGATCGATGCTGGCGCTGGGCATCGGTCCGGCGGCCTGCGCGGTGTTGTTGTTCCTGGGACTCGGCGCGGCCCTGGCGACCAGCGTGCTGCGGGCGTGAAGCCGAGACGGCACAAATTAAGGCGCTTTCACGATGTTTTAGGGCCACTTGCTTAGATCAAGCTTGGGTGGAGTTCGTCCGCCTCGGAGATGATCAATGACATCGACCTCAACGGTCGCGACCTCGGCCGCACCCCTCGCGCCAAAAGCCCCCAGCGCCACGGCGCGAGCCGCCGATGGCGACTATAAGACCAAGGGCGTGGGTCACGAGGTCAAGGACACCGACGGGGACTATAAGCCGACCGCTTCGCCCAAAAGCGTACCCTCGACGGCCGCGACGACGAGCTCATCTGCGGTCCAGGCCGCACTGACGAGCCTCGCCAAGGGCGGCTAGGCCGCGATCCGGGGCATTGTTTCCCCGGGACCCGGACGACCCAGAAACATGCGCCGGAGACATCGATGGTGCCCCGGCCACCGCGGCCCCAATGTTCGGCTGCGGTTCGGTGAAGGTCGTCACCCATGTCTCAGGGATGTTCCGCTACCCATGTATCCGGGCCGGACAAAGGTCATTTGGAGCGGGCGAAGGGATTCGAACCCTCGACCCCAACCTTGGCAAGGTTGTG
>CAXTOT010000137.1:0-10184 GCA_964245915.1 uncultured Lichenihabitans sp.
GTTGAATCAGAACTATCGGCTCAGCGGAATCCCTAAAATGTCACCGCGTCCTAGCGCGGGAGGTGCCTTTCGAGTGCCTGTCCGAGGAGCTGCGCGGATCGTTCACCTGGAACGACTTTGCGATCTCCGCCCGGGTGCAGGGGCATCCACGCTGGCGGCTGGAGGGGCAGGTCCTGACGCTGCCAAAGAGCAGGCTCGCCGACACTTTCACCAGTGCGCTGGCGGACACCGCGCTCGAGCGACTGATCAAGATTCCGGCGATGCCGCGCGACGCGATCATCGAATCGTTCGACATCACCGCCGCCGATGACCTCGAGGTCACGCTGCGATCGGACATCCTGCCGATCTGCGCGGGATGCGGTACCGGCCGGCCCGCGGGGCCGGCCGGTACGCGGAATCAGGCCGCGAGTGGCAGCGACGAGAGGTCCTCGTCGCCCATACCGATGGCGAAGGCGTTGCCGTAGATCCCGTCCGCCTTGCCGAGTTCGCGCTTCGAGTTCACGAATGCGTAACGCGTCTTGACCAGGTTGACGCCGGTGCAGAGGATGGCCGCCGCCAGCTCCCAGCGCTCCTCGCCCGGGAAGTGGATGATGATGTGCGTCGCCACGATGTCGCGGATGCAGTGTGGCCCCCAGGGCAGTACCCCGGTCATGCCCGTGCCATGCCGCTCGTTCCGGACCGACCACGTCCTGGTCCAGTTCGTGATCATCGTATTGAACGTCTTCGACGACCACTTCTCAGCCGACTGGCCGGTGGGGAACAGCAGGTCGGACTCCCTACCCTTCAGCAGGATCGGACGGCAGACCTCGAGGTAGTAGTCGAGGATCTTGGTCAGGGACTGCCAGTCACCCAGCGCACGCTCGTAGTCGCGTCGGCGGTAGCTGGGGCCGAACAACCACTCGCACATCCCGTTCTTGAACCGGTCGGCGCCGACGATCACGTCATAGCCTGTGGCGGTCCGGATGAGATGCCCGGTGCCGTCCGATCTCCACTCCATGTTGCGCATGGTGTCGGAGCGGAACACCACGGTCACCAGGAGCAGCATCGCGACCGCGTTCCGATAGTCGAGAGCGTGCTGCATCGGGCAGACGCTAATCGGCCGGCAGAGGGACAGCGCCTCCTTCACCTGTCGAATGACGACCACAACCGGGTGGGTGTGGTTGATGATCGGCCACACGAGCTTATGCGGGTCCCGGATCATCTTGTAGTGGCGCTCGACTTTGCCCGTCAGCGAGGACACCATGTGACGCGTGTGGCGCACCGCACCCATCCAGTCGCAATTGATGCGCTGCACCAGCTCGGCATCCATAACCGTGCAAATGTCGGGCAGGTCCGGCAAGCCGACCGTAAACTTGCCGTCAAAGTCCGACATGCTCTCCAGCGGGAACTGGACATCGATTACCTGCGGCCGCTGCACGACGTGGCGCGACTGCGTCAGCCATCCATATTCCGCGTGGAGGAGCGACTTGATGAAGCCGAGGAAGCCGAATTCGGTACCTCCGAGCATCGCTCCCAGCTCGTTGCCGTCCAGGGTCAGGCGCGAGAAGCGCAGCACCCGGTGGAACACGTACTTACTGATCACCTGGTGATTCAGCACGAGAATGAAACTGATCTGGTTCCAGGGCAGCCCCA
The DNA here is from genome assembly GCA_964245915.1 of uncultured Lichenihabitans sp. Taxonomy (GTDB): domain Bacteria; phylum Pseudomonadota; class Alphaproteobacteria; order Rhizobiales; family Beijerinckiaceae; genus Lichenihabitans. Next base: position 1,633 of record CAXTOT010000137.1, read on the forward strand.
GCCCGCCCTCCTCGACGGGAAGCGCGCACCACCGGGCGAAGTCCTTCATGTGGTTCTCGTACTTTGTGACCGTAGCCGTCGTCTTCCACTCCCACTTGGGGCAGAGGTAGCGCGTGGGGTCGTTCAGCGTGGTCTTGAACCTGCGCAGGTCGCCCCATTCGGCGAGCATCGGGCACGACGGGTCGATTGGCCCGCGTGCGCGGGAGATCTCGTAAACCGCCTTCTGCCGGATCGTGTTGACGGTAACGGCGCCGTAGTGGCGTCGGTCCGCCTCCGCGACGGCATCTCGCAGACGCTTCTCCGGCCAGTCAATCGCGTCGGCCGGCAGGAAGCGGAGGTAGCGCTTCAGCTGCACGGTTCGCCCGTCATCGAGCTTCACGGTCTTGCGCTGCGTGTTGTTCCGGCCTCCGCGCACCACGCCCAGCATCTCGACGAGCTCCCCCCTCGGCACGCCGATGCCCTGCTCGACGCGGTGCACGAGATGGAGCTGGTGCGAGGTCGGCATCCCATGTCCCCGCTGCCATTTCAGCAACATGTCGTAGGGAAGCTCCCAGCGATCGGCGAACGCCTTGGCGGACATCAGCGTGGCGCGGATGCCAGCGGTCACACGCTCGCCGAAGGTCGCGCCGGCCCTGCGCGTCGCCACCATCGCGGCGGCCACCTTGGTCCAGCGCGCCATGCCCTCGAGATAGTTCTTGTCGCTTCGCGCCACCTGCGTGCAGCCCTTCGCCACGGCGTCGCTGCCACTCTCGGCCAGCAGGGTCGAGACGACGTCCGATCCCGCCGACCAGTCGTTGCAGCGCATCGCGCGGTTGATGAACGTCATCTCGTTCACGCCCGCCTTCCTGATGGCAGCGTGGTCGGCATCGGGCTTGCGCCCGCGGAATGCATCCTCCGCCTCGGTGGCGCCAGCCTTGATCAGCTCGGCGAAGTTCAGCAGCGGCTTCTGCTCCGGCACGGCCTCCCCCGCCCGGCGGGTGCCCACGATCGCGACCACTCGCGCCAACTCCCGGCGAACCTTCTGGTCACAACCGAGTGCCTCGCGGATCCGGGGCTCGGTGACGCCCGCCTTGTCCAGCAGGGGGTCGATCAGCACCTTTCCCCTGTTGAGCGGGTCGACGTCGATCGGACGGCGGTCAGTGCCCTCGGCATGCGACGCGATGACGGCGATCAGCCGATCGCGCGCCGGCACCAGCGCCTCGCGCCAGGACCGTCCCTCCATGTACGGCTGCCCGAGCACCAGTCGCCCATCCTTCAGCCGTTCCTGCAACTCACCCCGCGCCTGGATGCAGCGCGTCAGGGTCGCGAGCGGAAAGCCGAGCATCGCGGCCAGACCCGGCCACGAGACGCGCTCCGACTTGAGCCAACGAGGGATCGGCGTGCCGTATGGGAGATCGTCGAGCTTGATCCGCACGCGGCCGATGAAGGTCTCCATGCCGCCGCGGCGGGCGCGGCGGTTCGACCCCCGCCCCTCCGCCGGCGTAAGCAGGTGAGCCGCGCGGCTGAGAAGCGAAGCGAAGCGCGCCTCGGCGACATCGTCCGCCGGCTCCACGCCCGTGAACTTGATCGCGGACTGGAGGCCCGGCCCGCGTGCCGTCCAGGGCATCGGCGTGCGGTCCGCGCCGAGGCGCTTGAGCCCGTCGACGAAAGCGCGGTCGCCGTCGTCCTTCGCCGACGTGCGCAGGATCTGGAACGCGAGGTCGCGCTCGTCGATCGCGCCCATCGGGTCGGTGAACCCGTCCTCGGCGGCGTCGGTGGCGGCGGCGTCCTCGACTCCGAGGGCCTCCTCAACGACGGCGGCATCCGCAGTTTCACCGGCCGTTGCGGCCGGTCGCTCGCCGACGAGCCTTGCCGTGACGGCCTCGTTGGACACGGTCGCGAGGGCGGCAGCGCGGGTGGTGGCAACGGCGCTGCCGTTAAAGGTGGCAAAGAGATCGTGGTACATGGGAGTTCTCCTTAAGCGTAGAGATTTACGCTTAATTGGATATAACTCTACGCATTGGCGGATCAAGGGCCGGGTGTCCACGTTGTGCCAGTTGGGACCCCCATCCGACACGCGCACGACGGTCCGGAGGCCGGAAACGAATGTATCAATCGTGCAGAGGAGGAAAAAATGGCGGAAAACCGGGCGGACGTGCAGGCCGAACGACGGGCATTGTTTGTATAACTGCCCCACTTCCCGCACGACGGCGCCGAACAAACCGGCACAGAACCGTCACGCGAGGACCGGCACATACATTCCCGACCAACCCTCCAGCCGGGCTGCACGACGGTCGAGGCGGGCGAAAATAAGACTGCACGACGCCCCTCACAGACCGATCTTGCGACGCTTCATCTCCGGAAACACCGACCCGCAGACGCCCTCGTAACGACATCCGCCGCAGGCCCGATCCAGGCAGAATCGAAACGCTGAGGTGGGATCGACATCCTGGCCGGCCGCAGCGCCGAGCGGATAGATGCGGCTGATCTGGCCGTGCAGCCGACGACGGTCGGTGGGACGTTCGGTGTCGATCCTGGGATGCGATGCAAGCCAACGCCCCACATGCTCAGGTGACAACGATGGCCCCCCACCGCCCCTCAAGGCGATCTCGAGCATCACCTGGACCATCGCGAGATGGTCGCCGCCTCCGCATGCGGCCATCACGTCCTCCATCATCCGGGCGGGCGATGGCCCAGTGTCCTTGCCCACGAAGTCGTCCCCGGCGGCGGGGTCCCGACCGGCCGCGATTACGAACGGAACCAGCTCCTCGTCCCCGTAGAGATCCTGCATGATAACCGGCAGCAGCCGGTGGACCGGCAGCGCGCCAGCCATCGCCTTCAAGCTCGCGAACGACCCCATCGACCACGCACTGAGATCATCGCGGAGATCATCGGGAGCGAGGACCGCACCGACCCTCCGACCTCCGTCATCCTCTGGCAGATCCACGGCGACAACGTTGCAGGCGAGGCCAGCGGTCGCGGCGCAGGCGGCGATGACGATCCTCGGGCCGAACACGTCGAGCGCGCGAAGGCCATGCCTGCCGTTGACCGCGTTGTAGGCGGAGGCGTGCCGCACCAGGCTGCTCTCCAGGAAGCGCCCAAGCTCGGTGGCACCGGACGGGCCGCATGCCGGGCCCGGCTCTTCGAGCACCATCACCCCGCTTCCGGCAGCGGCGATACGGGCAAGTTGAGCCGCGCGGGCGCGACCGGCGACTGCGGGCTCGCACGTGGTCGCGGCAAGCAAACGGCGAGCGGCGAAACGCGACGAAGAACTACCACCGCGGACGACCAACATAGGTAGCTCGTCGAAGGCGGGGAACACATATGTGAGTGCGACGTAGCCGGCCATGACGCGCGCCGGCGGGGGTTCGAGGCCCAGCGCTTCCATGAACGCGCGCGACAGACGCTCCCCAAGGAGGCGTGACGACACGGGCTCACGGCCATCGAGGTAGGAAGCTACCGACACCTCCCGCCACCCGCCGTAGGGACTAGCACTCGACGCGTCCAAACCAGCAGCGCTGAGTGAAGAATCCACCCTGCGTGGCCGTGCGGTCACCAGTTCCGACGAGGTCATGTCGGACCGGACCAGGATCAGGCGGGCACTGGGCGATGCGTCCGATCGGCGCCTCCTGACACGCGCCATTCGGCACAAGCGCCCTCGATCGTCGAGGGTGCGGCAACCTCGTCGTAGCCAGTCCCCCGCGTCGGCATCCGCGAGGCGAACGCGCTCGAAGTCGCCAACGGGCAGCGCCCCGGCCTCGATCCGTGCGATCGCAGCGTGATCAAGCCGCCGAAGGCCCTGCGCCCACGAACGCCAAGTCTGCGCACCGCACGGCACGGCGACGCCCGCCGCGCGGTGGCCCTGGTCGGCCAGGACGGCGACCAGCGGCGCAGGGTCGGCTAGGCCATCGGACAGGATGGTGATACGCTCGAAGTCCCAGTATCCACGGTCCAGCCAGTCAGGCGGAAGACCATCGCAGGAAACGGGCGCAACGACGACGAACGGAAATATGCTCTCACCTGCCATAGCCCGCCGCAACTGGAAGAACGTGACTATGTCGGGCGCGACCAGAAGGTGCGACCTGGCGCCGGGCGCATCCGACCAGTGGGAGAATGCCCGCGGACACGCGAGTGCACCGGTCTCCGTGCACATCTCGAGGGAGGCCGCGCGGGTCGCGCCCCTCCGCTCGAGGACCGTCCATTCGAGTCTCACCATTCCCGGGCGCACCGCCGCGACGCGAAGGAGCCCCGATGCACAGGGATCCGCCTGGCCATATGGACCGCGGGCGAAACTCGGCTCGGTCACCGACACCGAGCGCGCGGGTGTCGGCCACGCGGCGATCATGCCGCCAGACCGCGCCTCGGGTTCCATCACGCGCGCTCGGTCCAGCGGTCCCGCGCGTGCGCAACCGCCGCTGCTGGCGGGCTTAGATGCCTAGCCTCCCAGAAGCACCCCGGGACATGCTGCTGCGCTACGCGCAGCTCGAGGAACTCGTGTCCGGCCTGCTGGATGTTCACGGAGATCGGCGCAAGACCCTCGGAGCGCGCCTGCGCCTCTTCCGGCTGAAGGGCTTCCCGCCGGATGTGGCGACGGCCGCCAAGACCCGTTTCGCCTACGGTCTCGACGCCGTCCTTCGCGTCGCCTTGGCCTTCCAGATGGTCGATGCCTTCATCCCGCAGGAACTGGTGCCGGTCGTGATCGAACGCGACTGGCCCAAGCTGAAGTCCGCCTTCGGAAGCGCCTTCAGTCTCATCACTGAGAAGGGTGACGGCGCGGCCGCAACCGATGGCACCCGCCAGGTACTTCTCCTCAGCCTCCGAAACCTTCACGCCTTCACTCTGGCGACGGGCGAGGAGGTGGATCCGGGGAGAACCGTCACCCTCACCTTCACCACGGCGCGCGCGGCATCCGAACGCCTGGTTGGAAAGGGCGGCAGCGACGACTTCGCGCCGGTCACGGTCATCGACCTTCACCGACTGGCGGGCTGGGTCCGCAACGCGCTGCTGCGGCTGCATTGGGCGGCCCCGGAGCTGTTCGAAGATTTCGCGAGGCGCTGACCGACGACCGAGCGCGCACATGTTGGGTCCCTCGGCCACGACCGGCGCCGCGCTCGCCGGCGTCACGTCTGGAACTCGGCCGTGAAGGCGCGCGGGAACGTCAGGCCGAATACCATGCGCCCACGATCGAACCCGCGCTGGAAGTCGCCGTTCAGCAGCCGTACGATAGCCGAGGCGCGTAGCAGCGAGCGGCTCGCCTCGCCGGAGGAGACGGGCTCGACGCCGCCATCGACACCAAGGCCTATCACGAGACTGTCTTCGTCCATCGCGACCGCCAGGAAGACCGAGACACCCTCGTCAGCGGTCGATCCAGCTTCCACGAAGTGCATCAGGTCGTTGAGCGCCACCGCGAGCGCTCTCGCCCTGACCGGGCTGAGGAATACGCGCTCGACGTTCGTCATCAGCGTCCTGACCTTGGTGGATGCAAGCTGCTGCCGTCCAGCCAGCACCTGCAGGAGAGAGGAACAGTCCACCATCTTCGGCAGGCGACCGGACAGCAGGTGCTCGATCATGACCCCAGCACGGCGACGGCGCGCGGCGACCTCGCCGAGCGGGGGACCATCCCGCAGCCTTCTGGGCCATGCATCGCGGAACCGGCGGCGGCGGGCTACGCGGGACTCCCGCATCAGCGCGCGCAGAAGACTGGACCTGCCATGTTGCGGTGGTCGATCGATCCCATTCGTCATAAACACAACCAGCCCAATATATCTCGCAATGCTACTCGTGGGTAGTATTTTTGTTCCGGAGCGGGCCGGCTTTGCTCGAGGTCTTTGATTCCGTATTGTGTGTTGATGGTGGGCGTGTGCGAATCGAAGGAATGGTCAGCGGTCGCTATCGCGCTGGGCACGCGCGTCCGGCAGGAACGCGAGAGCCTGAAGATGACGAAGGAGGCCTTGGCGGAGCGCAGCGGCCTAGCCTCGCGTTACATCTGGCGAGTGGAGGCCGGACAGCAGAACATCGTGCTGCTTAATATCGCCAAGATATCCACCGGCCTCGGGATGACGCTGGCGGAGCTTGTGGAGGGCGTCGAGGAGCTCATAAGAAATCCCGTCCCCATGCCGGTTGCGAAGCCCCGCGGACCGGCAGCCAGGCGCAAATGCTAGGCATCCATTTGGGTATGAAGCACATAGAATGGCAGCACATCGTCGATGCCACTGGCGGACATGTGCTAGCAGGTGACGATGGCAACAATCTTCTGGTCATGGCAGAGCGATCTCGATGCGCGCGTGACGCGAAATATCCTTCGCGACGCGCTCGAGTCCGCCATTGAGGATCTGCACGCCGAACTCGACGAACGGCATGAGCTGACGTCCGACACCCAGGGGGTGGCAGGATCACCGGACATCGTCGCGACTATCCTCACGAAGATAGATGCGGCAGCGGTGTTCGTCGGCGATGTGACGCCGATCGCGGTCACAGACAGCGGCAAGGCCGTCGCGAACCCGAACGTGCTCATCGAGCTGGGCTACGCCAAGAAGTCGCTTGGCCTCAGCAGGGTGGTAACCGTGTGGAACACCGCGTTCGACGGTGCCACGATAGAGCAGCTACCCTTCGACATGCGTGGCAGGCGCGCGCCGGTGTCCTACCACCTGCCAGTTGGCGCTTCGACGACGGAGCTGCGGGCGGCGCGCGACGGTCTGCGCGACCGTCTGCGGACGGCACTGCGAGCATCAATCGAGGCGGCAACCCCTCCCGCTTCACGGCCACGTCCCTCCGAATGGCAGCCGTCCAGCGAGTCGAACCACGCCCTGTGGTTCGACCCGGCTTTGCCGCTGACCATCAACGAAGACGGGGCACCGGGGCAGAAGGCCATGCATCAAGGTCCGCACCATTTCGTGCGCATCCTGCCCAGGGAATGGACGCCAGGGGTCGACTTCGGCCAAGGCCGTGCCGGCCACCCCCACATCTTGGGGCCAACCATGGGGTTCAGCTTCGGCACTACCAAGGGCGGGTTCTTAACCTACACCGGTAGCCTCCGCGGCGGGGCTTCGAGAAAACCGCTGACGAATGTTGTCATGCAGTTCAGGGCGACGGGCGAGCTCTGGGGCGTGAGCCCGTTCATCTCGGGCGAAGAGGTCGAGGGCATGTTCTACGCCGACGCGTTCATCAGCCATGCGCATGAGTTCATCGAGGCCAACGTCGCATACCTGCTCAAGCAGGGTGCGCGCGGCCCCTTCCAGGTAAGGATGGGCGCAACCGAACTGGAGGGTCTGCGCTGGCTCACAGAGACCCGCTGGGGCGGCCGCCCGGTCGCGCTCGAGGAGCAAGCCGAAGCGTCGTTCTCATTGACGGACAATTCGGACGAGACGCGCCTCTCCACGCTCGAACCAGCGTGGGGCGAAATCGCAGCTGTCTTCGGCGTGCAGCAGCCGCCGCGTTCCGTCCTCGTCAAGCAGATCCGCGGCTTCTAGCGATAGGGTCCCGCGGCGTGGCATCGCCGGTTTCCGTGCTAGAGGATGGAGCGGCCGGAGCTCGAGCCTGCTCTCGAAGATCCTCGAGCTGGCGGGCGAGCGACGGACGCCCGACGCGCGCAAGGCCCGCGATCAAGCCGTCGAGCAGGTTCGTCTTCGAGACGATGTGACCGACCTTGGCGAGGCGACTCCGGTCGACCGCATGCTCACGCACGGTCCGCGACAGCTCCGCCGCGTACTCCTCTCCGAAACGATTGTCCCGGCCGATGTAGAAAACGGTCTCCACATCGGCGAACTCCTCGATCGTCGTCATGTCGGCGACCTCCGACATCAGCTCCCGCTGATCGAACCCGTGGCGCTTGACGGCCGCAAAGCCAAGGTCGGCCGGATTTACGATGCGAACCTCGAAATCGACAGCCGGCGGTGGGTTCGCCGCCAACCAGAGCCGAGCGATCGCAAGTGCCTTCTCGTCTCCCAAGTGGGTGAGCGCGTTCTCGATCCCGACGGTGGCTGCGAGATGGCGCGAACCCCGGATCGCATCGACTGCATTCGAGAACGCCTTTCGGGTCAGCCCGAAGCGGTCCATCACCCGCTCCTTGCGCTGGAGGAACGCGTCTTCCGACCACGCCTTATGGTCTCCGAGGATGGAGGCGATCTCGACTAGGTCGGTGCGCGAGCATCGCGTCGTCCGCGTTCCGGTGTGATGTTCCTGCTCAAGCACATCGACGCGGCCAGTGAGTATGGACAGGATCTCCCCCAATCGCTCGACGCTCTCGCGGATGTGGGGAAGGTTCACGACTGCCAGGTCGCCAAGGCTGCGGTCGCCCGCCTGGTTCTCGAAGTACCGTAGCTGCTGGCCATCGTCGTCGATGCGCGAGAGGCTCAGAACGTAGGGCTCCAGTTCCGCGATCGCGTCGCGCGCGCGCCGATCGGCGACGTCGGCGTCCCGGAGATGTCCCCAGTATTCAATGATCCGGTGGTCGGGCTGTCCCTCGCGCCGAAGCGCAAGCTCCATGCGGGCGAGCCTATCCCCAACATACTTGAGCGCGAGCTCTAGGCTGTGGTGACGATTTAATTATTTGAGCCATAGCATGATGCTGGCGA
>CAXTOT010000138.1:0-10169 GCA_964245915.1 uncultured Lichenihabitans sp.
CTCGCGGGCGGCGTCGCGCATGATTTCAACAACGTACTGACTGCGATCATCGGTTATTCGGACCTCCTGCTGGCCAACCACCGGCCGACCGACCCGTCCTTCCAGGACATCATGCAGATCAAGCAGAACGCCAACCGGGCCGCGGGCCTGGTGCGCCAGCTGCTGGCCTTCTCGCGCCGGCAGACGCTGCGCCCCGAAACGTTGCAGCTCGGCGATGTTCTGGCCGACCTGCAGAACATGATGCGCCGCCTGGTCGGCGAGAAGATCGAGATCGAGGTCAAGCACGGCCGCGACCTCTGGCTCGTCAAGGCCGATCTCAACCAGTTCGAACAGGTGGTGATCAACCTCGTCGTGAATGCGCGCGACGCGATGCCCGGCGGCGGCAAGATCCTGGTCAGGACCCGCAACGTCTCGCCCGAGGATTGCGCCGCCCTGAATGAAAAGTCGCTGGTCCCGGCGCGCTACGTGCTGGTCGAGATCAGCGACAACGGAACCGGCATCCCGCCGGAGGTGCTGCCCAAGATTTTCGAGCCGTTCTTCACCACCAAGGAAGTGGGCAAGGGCACGGGGTTGGGCCTCTCCATGGTCTACGGCATCATCAAGCAGACCGGCGGCTACGTGTTCTGCGACAGTGTCGTCGGGCGCGGGACCTCCTTCCGAATCCTGCTGCCCTACCACGAGCCGGAGCCCGCCGAGGAGGCCGCCAAGAAGGAAGCCGCCAAACCGGTGGCGGCCGATATGACGGGGCGCGGCACCGTGCTGCTCGTCGAGGACGAGGAAGCCGTGCGCGCGTTTGGCGCCCGCGCCCTCACGTCGCGGGGCTATACCGTGATCGAGGCGAGTTCCGGCGTCGAGGCGCTCCAGGTGGTCGAAGAATCCGACCGCCCGATCGACCTCATCGTGTCCGACGTGGTGATGCCGGAAATGGACGGGCCCACCATGTTCGGCGAACTGCGGAAGCGCGGCATCACTGCCAAGGTGATCTTCGTGTCGGGCTATGCCGAGGAAGCCTTCGCCAAGAATCTGCCCGAAGGCGAGGCATTCGGCTTCCTGCCCAAACCCTTTTCGCTGAAACAGCTCGTCGAAGCCGTCAAAGCCAATATGACGAGTTGATCGGCTCGCGGCTGCGGGCACGCAGTCTTGAAACTCGGTACAACTGCCGCAGGGCTTCCGCCCGGGTTTCAAGGCGGCGCGCGCGCCCCATATCGGAGTAACGAACCGCAGGCGAGGCTGCAGCCTCCCGCGCGCGTTTGCACCGAAATAGGGGTCTCACATGAAAATCGGCATCATCGGAGCCGGCAATATTGGCGCCGCGCTGACACGTCGCTTCCGCGCCCTTGGGCATGAGGTCAAAGTCAGCAATTCGCGGGGGCCGGAGACGCTCGCGAGCCTGGCGGCCGAGACCGGGGCCACCGCCAGCACTCCCGCCGAAAGCGTCGCCGACGCGGATCTCGTGGTGGTGACGATCCCCCAGAAGAACATCCCGGACCTGAGCGCCGGGCTCCTGGCCGACTTGGACGATCACGTCGTGGTTATCGATACCGGCAACTACTACCCGCAACAGCGGGACGGCCGGATCGAGGCCATCGAGGCGGGCCTGCCCGAAAGCCGCTGGGTCGAGCTGCATCTCGGCCGGCCCGTCGTCAAGGTGTTCAACAACATATATGCCCAGCATTTGCTCGAGATGGGCAAGCCCTCCGGCTCGGAGGGGCGGATCGCTCTTCCGGTCGCGGGCGACGATGGCGCCGCCAAATCCATCACGATGCGGCTCGTGGATGACCTGGGCTTCGATCCGGTCGATGCCGGCGGGCTCAGCGAGTCTTGGCGGCAACAACCGGGCTCGCCCGTCTACACCAAGGATTTCGACGCCGCGGGGGTGCGGCGCGCCCTGAGCGAGGCGAGCCCGCAGCGAACCGCGCAATGGCGCGCGACCGACCAAAGCCCTGGTGGTTTCGACGCGCCGGCCTGAATCGGGATTGCCGCGCAGGCCTCAGAGTTTGTTCAAAAATCCCGCGAAGGCCATGAGCCCCTCGGGCCAGGGGCCATGCCCCGAGTCGTCGTTGATGTGGGCGGCCTCGCCCGCGTCGATCAGCTTGGACCCCCAGTCGAGCGCCCGCTCCTCGAATTCCGCGTAGCTGGCAAAAGGATCGTTCCGGCTTCCCACGAGCACCGACGGGCAGGGCAGCGGTGCCGTCGGAAACGGCGCGAAGGCCGGATCGATCTCCGGAATGGCCAGCACGGCGGCTTCGCCGGGCGGCGTGACCAGGAAGGCCCCCGCGATCGGGGGCGCGTCGGCCTCGGTGACGGCCGCCACCAGGGCGATGACACCGAGGCTGTGCGCGATGGCCACGACGGGCCGTCCCGCATCCGCGAAAAGAGCTTCTCGTATCGCCCCGACCCAGCCCGCCCGTTCCGGCTTGTCCCATGAGACTTGCTGCACGCGCCGCGCGGTCGGCAGCTTGGCCTCCCAGCGCGACTGCCAGTGCCCCGGGCCCGAATCGCCGAGCCCTGGGATGATCAGGATCGTGGCGTCACGGCTTCGCATTTTTTCAAATCCTTCGATCGAGCGCGGCATTTGGGCCGGGTGGGTCGGCGAAACCTTAAATCGGACGGCCCGTTGTGTTTCGTGAATGGAGCCTCGTCATGCTCAGACCCTTCTTGTTCGCCGGAATTTTTGCCCTGATCGGGGCCACGGGCGCCATCTAGGTCCAAGCCCAATCGGCCGGGACATCGTCGTCTTCGCAGTCGTCCGCCGGGGCCAGCAACACCGCTGGCCGGACCTCCTCCGGCGCAACGGGGCCGACCGGCGGCACCATGGCGCCTTCGGGCGGTGTTCCGACGGGCGGCTCCGCGTCGGCCGGCAATACGGCGGCGGATCAGGCCGAAGAGAAGAAGAACGACAAGGACATGACCATCTGCAAGGGCTGCTGAAGCTCATGGCGGCGGGTCGGCGCGGTGGCGGCGTCCAGGCTGTCGCTGTCCCTCCACGAGGCGCACGACGGCGCCGCGGAGGGTACGGACGTCCTGTTCGCTCATGCCGAGCCGATGCAGGATGTTTCTGAGATTGCGCCGCATGACGGGCTGCTTGTCGTCGGGCTTGAAATATCCCGCGCGGGTCAATTCCGCCTCGAGATAATCGAAGAAGGACAGCACCTGCTCGCGTGCGGCGCGGGGCCAGCGCTCCTCCTGAACAATGGCGGCCTGGACCGTCGTGGCGCGCCGCCATTCGTAGCTCATGAGCAGCACCGCCTGCGCGAGGTTGAGCGACCCATAGGCGGAACTCACCGGAAAGGTCACGATGGCATCGGCCAGCGCGACCTCGTCATTGTCGAGCCCCGTGCGTTCGGGGCCAAACAGGATGCCGTGCCGTTCGCGGCGCCCGGCCTCGGCAGCCGCGCTTTCGACCATGGCGGCTTCGGGCAGCAAGATGGGTTTGCCTTGACCGCGCTCCCGTGCCGTCGTGGCCCAGAGGAAATTGAGATCCGCCACCGCGGCCTCCAGGGTCGTGAACAGGCGGGCACGGGCGAGCAGGCCAGTCGCGCCGGAGGCCGCGGCTTCGGCCGTCGAGAGATATTCGCCCTGCGGCGGCCAGCCGCCCTTGGGGTTGACGAGGCGCAGATCGGAGAGGCCGAAATTCGCCATGGCGCGCGCCGCCGTGCCGATGTTCACCGCGAGCTGCGGGCGCACCAGGATGATGGCGGGGCCGCCCTCGGGGTCAAGCTTGGTTCGATCCGTTCCCGCCCCGACCATGGCTCGTTCGGTGTCCTCGCACGTCGCTCGGCGCACCCGCGACCCTTGGTGGGCCGCTGCGCCGATGTTATAGGGGCCGCATTCAAACGGTCACTGCGCCGTCATACGAGGCATGTCGCATGAACAAGATCAAGGTCGCCAATCCGCTCGTGGAACTCGACGGCGACGAAATGACCCGGATCATCTGGCACACCATCCGCGACAAGCTGATCCATCCTTATCTCGATATCGACCTCGGCTATTACGATTTGTCGGTCGAACACCGGGACGAAACCTCCGACCAGGTCACGATCGATGCGGCCGAAGCCATCAAGCGGCATGGTGCCGGCGTTAAATGCGCCACCATCACGCCGGACGAGGCGCGTGTGGAGGAGTTCAAGCTCAAGGAGATGTGGCGCTCGCCCAACGGGACGATCCGCAACATCCTGGGCGGGGTGATCTTCCGGGAGCCGATCATCTGCAAGAACGTGCCGCGCCTGGTGCCGGGCTGGACCAAACCCATCGTGATCGGCCGCCACGCCTATGGCGACCAATATCGGGCCACCGACTTTCTGGTGCCCGGCAAGGGTCGGCTGACGATCCGCTTCGAGGGCGACGACGGGCAGGTCATCGAGCGGGAAGTGTTCAACTTCACGGGTCCCGGCATATCGTTGTCGATGTACAACCTCGACGACTCGATCCGCGATTTCGCCCGCGCCTCGCTCAATTACGGCCTGATGCGCAAATACCCGGTCTATCTGTCGACCAAGAACACCATCCTGAAAAAATACGACGGCCGCTTCAAAGACATCTTCCAGGAGGTCTTCGAGGCCGAATTCCAGGCGCAGTTCAAGGCGCTGGGGATCACCTACGAGCATCGCCTGATCGACGACATGGTGGCCTCATCCCTGAAATGGTCGGGCGGCTATGTCTGGGCCTGCAAGAACTACGACGGCGACGTGCAGTCCGACACCGTGGCGCAAGGTTTCGGGTCGCTCGGCCTGATGACGTCCGTGCTGATGACGCCCGACGGCAAAACGGTCGAGGCCGAGGCCGCTCATGGCACCGTGACCCGGCACTACCGCGAGCATCAGAAAGGCAAGGAAACCTCGACCAATTCGATCGCCTCCATCTTCGCCTGGACGCGTGGGCTCGAACATCGGGCCAAGCTCGACGGCAATGCGGCGCTGTCGCGCTTCGCAACCACGCTGGAGAAGGTTTGCGTCGACACGGTGGAAGCCGGCTTCATGACGAAGGACCTGGCGCTTCTGGTCGGACCCGATCAGAAATGGCTGTCCACGACCGGTTTCCTGGACAAGATCGACAGCAATCTTAAGGCCGCGATGGCGGTGTGAAGACATCGCTGGAAACGAGAAAGCCCGGCCGATTCAGCCGGGCTTTCCGATTCAGAGCGCCGAAATCCGCGTCATACGCCGCGGCGCATGACGCCAAAGATCAGCGAGATCACGAGCAGGACGATCGCGACCCAGAACAGAAGGCGTGCCCCCTCCATGGCGGTGCCGGCCAGACCCGTGAAGCCGAGCACGCCGGCCACCAGGGCAACGATCAGAAAAATGATCGCCCAGTGCAGAAGATTGCCGAAGTTCATCTTTCTTTCTCCCTTGCGGGCCCGCCGCGAACCTACCACGGCCAGCTCGCCTTGCATCGACATCGTCGCAGCGTCCTTCCGGGCTGCTGCCAAGGACAATTGCTAAGTTCCTGCCGGAGTTCCGCGGCGTCGGCTCAGGCCGGCGTTTCGCTCGAATCGGAGGCGTCTTCCTCGGAGTCGGGCGGCTGATCCGTCCCATCGTCCCGCTCTTCCGCGATCATGCGGATGCGGTGCCGGATCGCCGGGTTCCGCTCCATCAGGTTCTGCAGGTCGCTGCTGTTCAGAACCAGCAGCTTGGTGGCCACGACCGCACGGACGGTGCGGGTTCGCTTGCCCCTGCGCAGCAAGGCCACCTCGCCGAAGAACTGGCCCTCGCCGAGAATAACCGGCCCGTCAGGCAGTTCCACCGCGACCTCGCCGGACGCGATGAGGAACATGGAATCCGCCGGGTCACCGCGCCGCACGATCGCGGCCCCGGCCGGCACGGTCCTCGCGTGCAGAAAGCGCGTGATCTCGCCGATCTCCGAGGCTGACAGGGCCTCGAACAAGGGCACCCGGGCGATCATGCTCCAGGTCACCACGAATTCGCGGCGATGGATCTCGTCCGCGAAGGCGGTGGCCAGGATGCCCACCGGAAGAGCCAGCATCATCAGCCCGAACACCATCGTGACGCTGGCCACGATGCGGCCGCCGGGGGTCACCGGATAGACGTCGCCGTAGCCGACCGTAGTCAGCGTCACGGTCGCCCACCACATCGCGGCCGGGATGGAGCCGAGCTTGTCGGGTTGGGCCGCTCCCTCGACCGCATACATGGCGGCGGCCGACAGCAGAATGAAGCCGAACAGGATGACGGCCGAGGCCAGCAGGGCCTTGCGTTCCGCCTTCAGCACGGCGGCCAACGACCGCATGCCCGGAGAATAGCGCGCGAGCTTGAAAAAGCGCGCGATCCTGAGCAGCAGCAGGATCTTGAACTCGCCCCCGAACAGCAAGCTGATATAGGCGGGCAGCACGGAGGCGAGGTCGATCAGCGCCGTCGGGGTCCGGACGAAGGCGATTCGCGCGCCCCATGGCGTCGTGTCCGCATAGTTCGGCTGTTCTGGCGCACACCAGACCCGCAACCCGTATTCGATCGAGAACACCACGATGGCGAAGAGTTCTATCGCGCCGAAGTCGGCCCCAAACTGGATCTGCAGCTCGGGCACCGTTTCGAGAACGATGCTGGCCACACTGACAAGAACGAGAAGGATCAGGCCGCGGTGCACCAGCGTGGCCGAGAAATGGCCGGTCAGGCTGCCGTCCAAAACAGCGTGAAGCCGCGAACGGATCGTGCTGTGACGGGCCTGTTCGAGGCCCTCGGTCACTCGGCCGCAGCGCGAAGCGTCATGGCGGCCGAGACGGCGTCGAGCGCGGCCTCGGCGGCGGCCCCGTCCGGGCCGCCGGCCTGCGCCATATCGGGACGTCCGCCGCCGCCCTTACCGCCCAGTTTCTCCGATCCGGCCCGCACGAGATCGACCGCGTTGAAACGCCCCGTCAGGTCGGGCGTGACCGCCACCACGATGCTGGCCTTGCCGTCAGGGCCGACCCCGACGATCGCCACGACGCCCGACCCGATGCTGGCCTTGGCCTGATCGGCCAAACCCTTGAGATCCTTCATCTCGACCCCGGTAACGGCGCGGGAGAACAGCGTGACGCCGCCCACCAGGCGCGTACCGCTGTCCGACGCTCCCCCGCCGCCCCCCATGGCGAGCTGTTTGCGGGCTTCGGCGAGTTCACGTTCGAGTTTGCGGCGCTCCTCGATGAGGGCCTGAAGCCGATCGCCCGCCAGCTCCGGGGTGGATTTGAGGAGGTTCGCGAGCGCGTGGGCTCGCGCCGCCTCGCGATTGAGGTGGTGACGGGCCGCTTCCCCGGTGCGCGCCTCGATGCGGCGCACCCCCGAGGCGACCGAGCTTTCGCCGACGACGCTGATCAGCCCGATATCGCCCGTGCGTGCCGCATGGGTGCCGCCGCAGAGCTCGATCGAATAGGGGACCGGCGACGCCTCGGGCGCGATCGGCTGGCCCATCGACACGACGCGGACCTCGTCGCCGTATTTTTCCCCGAACAAGGCCCGAGCCCCGCTGGATCGCGCGTCCTCGATGCCCATCAGACGGGTCACGACCGGTTCGTTCTGCAGCACTACCGCGTTGGCGATGTCTTCGACCAAAGCGAGTTCCTCGTCCGAGATGGGCTTCTGATGGGAAAAGTCGAAACGCAGGCGGTCCGGATCGACCAGCGAGCCCTTCTGGGCCACGTGCGGGCCGAGCACCTGGCGCAAGGCCTCGTGCAACAGGTGGGTGGCCGAATGATTGGCCCGGATGGCGGAGCGGCGGGCGTGATCCACGACGAGATCGAGGGCAAGCCCGATGGTGACCTCGCCCTCCTCGACCGTGACGACGTGGACGAAGAGGTCGCCGAGCTTCTTCAAAGTGTCGGTGACGCGAACCCGGACCCCCGCGCCCAACATGGTGCCGGTGTCGCCGACCTGTCCGCCCGACTCGGCGTAGAAGGGGGTCTGGTTGAGGACGAGATAGCAGCTCTCCCCCGCGCGCAGCCGCTCGACGTCCACCCCGCCTGCCACGAGGCCGGTCACGATGCCTTCGCTACGCTCGGTGCTGTAGCCCAGGAATTCGGTCGCGCCCGCCCGCTCGCGCAGCCCGAACCAGACGGTTTCGGTGGCGGCCTCGCCCGATCCCGCCCAGGCCTTGCGGGCCTCGGCCCGCTGGCGTTCCATGGCGGCGGCGAAACCCGCATCGTCGACCGTCATGCCGCGCCCGCGCAAAGCATCCTGCGTGAGATCGAGCGGGAAGCCGAAGGTGTCGTAAAGCTTGAATGCGACATCGCCGGGCAACACCGAACCGGCCGACAAGCCGCGGGTTTCCTCATCGAGGATGGTCAGCCCGCGAGCCAGCGTGGTGCGGAAGCGGGTTTCTTCGAGTTGCAGGATTTCGGCGATGCGGGATTCGCCTTGGACGAGTTCGGGATAGGCCTGGCCCATCTCGCGCACCAAGGTCGCGACCAGCCGCCACATCAGGGGGTCCTTGGCGCCGAGCAGCTGCGCGTGGCGCATGGCGCGGCGCATGATCCGCCGAAGCACGTAGCCGCGCCCCTCGTTCGATGGGTCGACGCCATCGGCGATCAGGAACGCCGAGGCGCGCAGATGATCGGCGATGATGCGGTGGCTGGCGGCCTGCGGGCCGTCCGGCTCGACTCCGGTGAGCTGCGCCACAGCGAGGATCAGCCCGCGCATCAGGTCGGTGTCGTAGTTGGACTTTTTGCCCTGGAGGATGGCGGCAATGCGTTCCAGCCCCATGCCGGTGTCGATCGAGGGCCGGGGCAGGGCGAGGCGCTCGCCGGGCCTGACCTGCTCGAACTGCATGAAAACCAGGTTCCAGAATTCCAGGAACCGGTCGCCGTCCTGATCGGCACTGCCGGGCGGCCCGCCAAACAGGCTGTCGCCCTGGTCGTAGAAGATTTCCGAACAGGGGCCGCAGGGGCCGGTGTCGCCCATGGCCCAAAAGTTATCCGAGGAAGCGATGCGGATGATGCGGTCGTCGGAAAAGCCGGCGATCTTCTTCCACAGCATGAAGGCGTCGTCATCGTCGTGGTAGACGGTGACCAGCAGCCGATCCTTGTCGAGCCCGAACTCCTTGGTGATCAACGACCAGGCAAGCTCGATGGCGTGCGGCTTAAAATAGTCCCCGAACGAGAAATTGCCGAGCATCTCGAAAAAAGTGTGATGCCGGGCGGTATAGCCCACGTTGTCGAGGTCGTTGTGCTTGCCGCCCGCGCGAACGCATTTTTGCGCCGTGGTGGCGCGGCTGTAGGGCCGTTTCTCGATGCCCGTGAAGACATTCTTGAATTGCACCATTCCGGCGTTGGTGAACATCAGCGTCGGGTCATTGCGCGGAACGAGCGGGCTCGAGGGCACGACCTCATGGCCATTGGCGTGAAAGAAATCGAGAAAGGTCGATCGGATTTCGTTGACGCTGCTCATGACCCCGAACTCAATTCGCACTTGGCCCCGGACGCCCTGCGTCCGAGCCTTCGAGCCGTTCTAACGAGGGGTTTTCAGCCTGTCGAGCGAGCCGTTCGCGCTCTGTCCAGCGGGAGCACCGCGACGGTAAGGTCCGGGGTCGCCTTCAGCGCTCCGGATCGAGGCTAACCGCCCAAAACATCTCGGCCCTATCGCTCAGGTCGATGCGCCGGATCGGAAGCCAACCTGCGGCTCGGCGTCATGGGTTCGGGGCGCGGACTTTGCGGTCCGTCCCCGGAATGACGGCGCCGCAATGATAGCGCCTCAGGCCTCGGCGGCCTCATCATCGGCGTCGGGCTCCGGCGCGCCCAGAATCTTCTCGGCGATCAAGCCGGAATTCTCCCGGATCGATTGCTCGATCTTGCGGGCCGCTTCGGGATTCTGCTTGAGGAAGGTCTTGGCGTTCTCGCGGCCCTGGCCGAGCCGCACGCTGTCGTAGGAAAACCAGGCGCCCGATTTCTCCACCACCCCGGCCTTTACGCCGAGATCGACCAATTCGCCGACCTTGGAGATGCCCTCGCCATACATGATGTCGAATTCGACCTCCTTGAAGGGCGGCGCGACCTTGTTCTTGACTACCTTGACCCGGGTCTGGTTGCCCAACACCTCGTCTCTGTCCTTGATGGCCCCGATACGCCGGATGTCGAGCCGCACCGAGGCATAGAATTTCAGCGCGTTGCCGCCCGTCGTGGTCTCGGGCGAGCCGTACATCACCCCGATCTTCATGCGGATCTGGTTGATGAAGATCACCATGGTGTT
>CAXTOT010000139.1:0-9930 GCA_964245915.1 uncultured Lichenihabitans sp.
GCCCCGAGCCGAGCCTACTCACATTTGAGTCAAAGCAAATGGCGGTTGGTATTAGTTCAACCGAAGAACGTGGGATGTGCCGCCACGAACTGGCAGCGTTCATCGATGCCGAACACGACCCGGTGAAGGTGCAGGCACGTGCACGGATGCGAGACGCCGAAAGCGACGATGTCGCCGACCCAGGCCTGGGACAGCGCATCGACGGCCGCAGTGGAATCCACAAAAACGTGGAGTTCCGCGTCCGGCCAAGCCCGGCGCAGCGCGGCCAGCCGGCGCGCACCACCCCGGCCGCCAACCTTGTTGGCGAGGATCAACCGGCGCAATCCGGCGCGCAGCATCACGGCTGCCTGGCGGATATCGGCTACGATGGTGCCCCACGCCCCCGCCTCAATAAGGCTGGCCGCGAGGCTGGGCGCCATCGGCCGGATGCCAGCCCTGCTGGCCGACCTCGTCGATTGAAGGGTCATTGGTGTCAGGGGGAATGCCCCGGATCGTATCGTCGAGGCGTAGGCTGGACTGCATGCGTTCCGTCCTGCTCTGTTGGCGGTGAAGGGGGTGCCGATGGCCCCCCCCACGCGGCGGAGCAACGCGAGTTCTGAACGAAGGATTTACCGGAGCGTGGCCGCCATTTTCTCGCCGATCATGATGGTGGTCAGCGCGGTGTTGGCCCGGCAATCCCGCGGCATGATGGAAGCATCGACCACACGCAGGCCGCCGAACCCGTATACGCGGCATTCCGGATCGACGACGGCGAAGGTCGTTCCCTCTGGGCCTATGCAGCACCCACCGGCACCATGCTGAGCGTCATTGCAATCGGAAAGCAGCCACGCATCGACGTCGCTGTCCGACCAGGCCAGGAAATCGGCCAGGGGTCGTCCTGTGTTGCCGACTTGGATGTCGCTGCAAATGGTCTGAAAGGACGCCTGCTGGCCGAACTGCACTATCCTGCGTGCGCCGTCGCGCATGCGGGCAAGGTCGAATGCGTCCCCCAACATGTTCTCGTCGATCGCCGGGTGGTGCGATGGTTGGGATGAGGTGATTCGCACTGTGCCACGGCTGCGGGTTTCATACAGCATGGCGTGCAACCCCGCTTCGCCGAACTGCGACATGTCCTGTGCCACGCCGACGCCGCCGTGGTTCACCGAGACGAGGAACATGTCGTTGAACGCCGCGCCGGGCAGGCCGGAGCTGTATTTGACGCAGCAGTTGATGTGGCGTGCATTATGATCGCTGGCGCGCAGCTCGGGCCTCAGCTTGAGCTCCAGGCGGACGAACGGATGGTCGAAGAATCCTTGCCCGACCGGAAGGTCGGCCCGCACGGGAATGCCGAGGTCCGCCAGCCATGCGGCCGGGCCGATGCCCGAACGCTGCAGGATCGCGGGGGAATGGATTGCGCCGGCGGACAGGATGACCTCGCCGGCTTGGAACGTCTGCGGGCCGCCCGGCAGGGCGACGGTAACGCCGGTGCAGCGGGTCCCCTCGAACGTCAGGCGGTCGACCACGGCATCGCCAAGGATCGTGAGATTCCCCCGCCCGCGCGCGCCCTCGAGGTAGGCGTCGTTGTTCGAGACACGCTGGCCGCCACGGCTGTTCATCGCGAAGGTGCATACCCCGGTGGCCTCGGGCGCATTGAGGTCGTCGTGCCACGCAAAGCCCTGGGCCAGCGCGGCCTCTCGCAGGGCGAGGTCCACTGGTCCCCACTCGGCCAGCGGCGCGCGGTGGATCGGGATTGGGCCGGCCGACCCATGGCCGGGCCGATTGCCGAGCGTCAGATCGTCCTCCAGGGCGATGAAATGGGGCAGCACGTCCTGCGCCGACCAGCCGGTCGCGCCATAGGCGGCCCATTCGTCGAAGGATTCCAGCACGCCCCTGATCGCGAGTTGGCCGTTGACCGCCGTGCTGCCTCCCATGCCCTTGCCGCGCCAATAGAGGCGGGGCTCCTGGCGGTGCGTGCGGCGCGCCATCAGGTCGTCGAACATGAATTGCTGCTGGAAGGCCGGCGGCAACAGCAGGTTGAACGGGTTCGGGCTCTTCATCTCGTCGGGCTGTTCGGCGCTCCGATAATCCGGCCCGGCCTCGAGCAGCAGTATGCTTCGGCGCCCGTCCTCGCTCAGGCGGGCAGCGAGAACCGCGCCGGCCCCGCCGGCTCCCACGATGATCACGTCGAAACGCCGCCCGTCCTGCATTGGCCTATCCATCTGAAGATCGTTTTTGGGTGTCGAAGCTGGCCTTGGTCCGCCGCGTCAGTTCATGATCTGCGCGAGCAGCCCGCCGTCCACCACGAGATCGATCCCGGTGACGAAGCCGCTGTCCGGCGACGCCAGGAACAGGGCGGCCGCGGCGATGTCGGCGGGCTTCCCGGGAAGACCGGCCGGCAGCACGCGTTCGAACGTCTGCCGAACCTCGGGCGCATCGAAACGCTCCTGCGTCGCTGGCGTCGCGATAGGGCCGGGCGCGATCATGTTCACGGTGATGCCATACCGCGCAAGATCGATCGCCGCCGAGCGGGTCAGCATCCTGATCCCGCCCTTGCTGGCGACGTAGGGTGCTGCAAGCCGCTCGGAGGCGAAGGAATTCACCGAGCCGAGCAAAATAAGACGGCCGCGCGTCCCGGACGCCACCATGCGGGACGCCGCGGCGCGGGCGACCAAAAAGGCGCCTGTGAGGTTGGTATCGATGTAGCGGTTCCAGGTATCCAGCGTCAGTTCGTGGAAAGGGCCGCTCAAGCCCAGGAGTGCGGCGCAATGGACGACCACGTCCACGCTGCCGCACTCGGATGCGACGCGGTCGAAGGCCGCCTCCACCGCGTCCTCGCTGGCCACGTCGCATTGATACCGGCGGATGCTGCCGGCGATCGGCTCGCCCTTCGGCAACTTGATATCCAGCACCGCGACACGCGCGCCCTCACTGGCGAAAGCGTCCGCCACGGCTGCCCCGATGCCGCTCGCGCCCCCCGTGACGACGACCACCTTGTCCTGGAATTTCAGCATCTCGATCGGCCCCGGCTAAAGTGGAATGAACTCGACGGCGCGCGGCGTCTTGAGCTGATCCATGTGTGCGATCGCCGCCTCGACGTGACGGCGGCCGCCGCGTCGCGCGAATAGGCCGTGACCGGGAAGCAGGATGTCGAAAGCGAAAGTGGACAGGCGCCGGATGCTGTCGGCCGATTGTCGGACGTCGAAGTCGTAGATGTCCTGGTAGATGATCCGGCCGGAATGCATCATCGCGTCGCCGGTCACGAGCGCCGCGGAGCCCGCCTGTTCGACCAGGAAGGACATGTGGTCGAGGCTGTGGCCCGGCGTCGCGATCACGGAGACCCGGGCGTTGCCGACCGACGTGACCGCACCGGGGGTCACGATGACATCCGGACTGGGAGGCCGGTAAATGTAGTCCGGTGGATACACCCCGGCCCGGCGGGCCATCGTGAGGCTCAAGGCGTCCTCACCCTTTGCGAGAAGGTCCGCCGTCGCCCCGCCGCACAGCAATTTGCACCCCGTACGCCGCTTGATCTCGTCGGCGCCGCCGGAATGGTCGGCGTGCGCGTGGGTCAGGAAGACGTGGGTCAGCCGCTCGGGAGCGAGGCCGTCCTCGTGCAGGACCGCGAGGATACGATCGATGTCGAGACCGGCGCCCGTGTCGAACAGGATCAGGCCCGCGTCGACGTCGAACAGCCAGCAGTTGCAGTCGAGATCGTCGGTCAGGGAATGGCCCTGAACCCCGGACGCGACCAAATGGATGTTGGGTGCAACGCGCATGCCGATTCCCTATTTCGATCCTATGGCCGCGCGCAGTCATCGATGAGGCGGCCGAGGAAGGCGACGCAGGCCTCGATTTGGTCGACCGCGATCCATTCGTCCGGCGTGTGCGCCTGCTGAATATCGCCGGGCCCGCAGACGGCGACCGGATGGCCGGCCTGCTGATAAAGGCCCGCCTCGGTGCCGTAAGACACTGCCGCCGTCTCGTTGCTCCCCATCAGCCGAAGCGCGAGGCCGGCCGCCGTAGCCGTGCGATCGGCGATGAGCGGCGGCGTGTTGTAGACGCAGCGGGTCTCGATCGTCGGGACGAAGCCGCCCTGCCGGAAGCCGGCGATGCGATCTTCGACATGGGCTTCGAATGCACCTTGCAGCGTCGTCAGTTGCGCAGGCAGGATGGGCCGGATTTCCCAGTCGAAGGCGCAGGTGGGCGCCACGATGTTGCGGACCTCGCCGCCGCCGATCGTGCCCACGTTGATCGATGGGAACGGATAGGGGAAGCTCCGGTCGGCGCCTGCCTCCGTCTGCGCCTTCCCGAGTGCAGTGAGGAAGCCGACCAGCTCGGCCGCGAGGGCGATAGCGCTGAACCCGAGGTGGACCTGTGACGAATGCGCGGAACGTCCGGTGATCGTCGTCGTGAAGCCGACCGATCCCTTGTGGCGGTCCACCACCGCCATGCCGGTCGGTTCGCCGACGAGGATGGCCCTCGGGCGGATCGCCGCTTCGGCCATGAAGTCGACGAGTTCGCGCGCACCGAGGCAGCCGACCTCCTCGTCGAACGTGATGGCCACGTGGATGGGCCGCGCGAGCGCAGATGGATCGATCTGGGGCGCCACCGCCATCACGCAGGCGAGGAAGCCCTTCATGTCGGTCGTCCCCCGGCCATAGAGCCGGCCTGCGTCGCGGGTCATGGCGAAGGGCGGGTGCAACCAGTCCTGCCCTGCCACCGGGACGACGTCGACATGGCCCGACAGGACGATCCCCCCGGCCACGCCCTCGCCGAAGGTCACCCACAGGTTCTCCTTGTCGAAGCGCGGGCTTTGCAGCCTTTGCACCGAGGCGCCGAGACCCTCGAAATAGGTCGCAATATAGGCGATCGCGTCATGGTTGGGGGCTGCGCTGACCGATTTGAAGCCGACGAGGTGGCCAAGGATGGAGATGGCGGCCTCGGCCGGATCGCTCGGTGGACCGCGGAATGGGCCGGAGCGCCGCTCGCTTGGCCTCATACCGGGGCTTCCTTGAAAACTTTTCCCCTGAGACGCGTGATGCCGACGTCGCAGACCAGGGCGGTGATCACGAGCGCGCCCTTCATGAAATCGAGGCTCGACGGGTCGACGCCTACGACACGCAGGGCATTCGAGAACAGGCCGACGATCAGGCTGCCGGCCACGACGCCGACCACGGTGCCGCGTCCGCCGAAGATGCTGGTTCCTCCCAGCACGCAGGCCGCGACCGCATCGAGCAGCAACGATTGGCCGCCGAGGTTCGGCGTGACGATCGGGGTGCGGGCGATCAGCATGATGGCGGCGAGGAACGTGAAGCAGGCGGCAGCGCTGTAGGCGAGCACCAGGACGGTCCGGATCGGGACCTTGGCGAGCGCCGCCGCCGCGGCATCCGAGCCTGTCGCATAGACCCGTAGGCCGAACCGCGTGTGATGCACCAGGACATAGGCCACGATGATTACGATCGCCGCCGCGGCGACCGAGATCGGCACGCCGGCGAGCCGGCCGGTTCCGAGTTGTTTCAGCAAGGGATTCGACAGGACGTAGACGCCCCGCGTGGCCAGGAGCAACGAGATCCCCTGGACCACCGACATGGTGGCGAGGGTGGCGACGAAGGCAGGAATGCGGACGACCGTGACCAGCAAACCGTTGACCATGCCGACCCCGACGACCGCCGCGAGCCCGATCCCGAGTGCGGCCGGCAAGGCCACGCCGCCACTCAGCACGCTTGCGATCACGATGCTGCCGAGGGTCACCGAGACGCCGGCCGACAAGTCGATGCCGCCCGTCAGGAGCACGATGAACGCACCCAGCGCCAGCATCAGCACCGGAACGCTCTGCATCAGCACGATAAGGAGATTTTGACCGGCGAGAATGCGCCCGTCGAGCAAACCGCACGCGATCAAGGTGACGAGCAGCAGCCCGACCGGCCCGGCATTGATGGTCAGCCTCCGCAAGGCCGTCACGGGACTGCGCCCACGAGCGGGGCGGACGCGGCATCGCCGGTCGTGGCGAAGGCGAGTTCCATCACCGCCTGCTCGCTCGCGCCGCGCGGCAGCTCGCCGACCGTGCGGCCGTCGCGGATGACGATGATGCGGTCGGACACGCCCAACAATTCAGGAAGCTCGCTCGATACGAGCAGGACCGCGGCCCCCGCCGCCTTCAGCTCGCCGATGATCCTGTGGATCTCCGACTTGGCGCCGACGTCTACGCCGCTCGTCGGCTCGTCGAGCAGGA
Organism: uncultured Lichenihabitans sp.; assembly: GCA_964245915.1. Lineage (GTDB taxonomy): Bacteria > Pseudomonadota > Alphaproteobacteria > Rhizobiales > Beijerinckiaceae > Lichenihabitans. The sequence continues at coordinate 6,212 of CAXTOT010000139.1, forward strand.
TGATCTGCGGTCCGATCGCAAGCCATTTGCCGATGACGACCTTCTGCTGGTTGCCGCCTGAGAGCGTGCCGGCGAGCTTCGACAGCACCGGCGGGCGCACGTCGAGCCTGCGGATCAGGTCCGCCGCGGCCCTGCGCAGCGCCGAAACCGACACGACGCCGGCCGTGCTGTTGCGCCGCATCCAGACGAGGCCGAGGTTGTCGCCGACGCTGAGGCCACCGACCAGGCCTTCGGCGCGCCGGTCTTCCGGGATGAACGCAACGCCTGCCCTGGCGGCGGATGCCTGCGCGCCGGAGGACATCGGCTCGCCGCGCAGCGCGATCCTGCCGCCGGTAAAGCCGTCGAGCCCGGCGATGCAGCGCAAGATGTCGGTGCGCCCGCTGCCCATGAGCCCCGCAAGGCCGAGCACCTCACCTTGCCGGAGCGTCAGCGAGACGTCGTTCAGCAGGCCGGCAGTCGTGAGGCTGGCAACCTCGACCAACGTTTCCCCCGCCGCGGCCTGAACCCAGGGAAACACGGTCCCGAGGTCGCGGCCGACCATCAGGCTGACGAGGTCGCGGTCGACGGTCCCACGCATCGAGACGTCGCCGACGAGCCCGCCGTCGCGCAGCACGATCGCGCGCGCGGCAAGCTCCCGGACCTCCTCCATCTTGTGGGAGATGTAGAGGACGCAGCATCCACGCGCCGCCAGCTTGCGGACGATCGTATACAGCTGGTCGCGCTCGCGGTTGCTCAGCGCGCTCGTCGGCTCGTCCATCACGATCAGCCAGGCCGACGCCAGCAGCGCCTTGGCGACTTCGAGCATCTGCCGTTCGCCAACCGTCAGGTCGCGGACGGGGGTGTCGACGTCCCGCTCCAGCCCAACGTCGCGCAATGCGCCCACGGCGCGCCGGCGCATCACCGAGCGCCGCAGGAGCCCCAAGGTCGAGGCTTCGCGCCCGAGCGAGAGGCTCTCGGCAATCGTCAGGTCCGGCACGAGGCTGAAATGCTGATGGATGACGGCGATGTCCGTCGCAAAGGCCGCATCCGCTCCGGCAAAGGCGGCAATGCCGCCATCGGGCTCGTAGACGCCGGAGATGCACTTGACCAGGGTCGATTTGCCGGCCCCGTTCTCGCCCAGCAGCGCCACGATCTCGCCGGGGCCGAGATCGAACGACACGTCGTTCAGCACCGTGATCCCGGAGAACCGCTTGGTCAGTCCCGAGACCTTCAGCGAGCGGCTTGCGTCCTTGGCCCCGGCCGTCGCGGTCGAGGACGCTGAGCGGCGGGCCACGAACAACGAGGCCCACGGGATGTCGCCGCGCAGCAGCACGGCAATCAGGATCAAGGCACCCGACACCATGTACGTGATCTGCTGGGACACCTGGAGGAAGGCCAGGCCGGAGTTGATCGTTCCGATGGCGATCGCGCCCAGCAGCGTGCCGACGACCGATCCGCGCCCCCCGGCGAGGCTGGCGCCCCCGACCACGGCCGCGGTGATGGCGGCGAATTCCAGCCCCGTTCCCGCGAGCGGCTGGGCCGAGCCGAGCCGGCCGATGCCGATGACTGCGGCAAGGCCCGCCGAGGCTCCGCACGCGACGTAGGTGAAGGACTGGATTGCCTTGACCGGGACCAGCGAGGCTCGGGCCGCGACATCGTTGCCGCCGACGGCGAAGATCGATCGCCCGATCACGGTCCGCCGCAGGACGAAGCGCCATACGGCACAGAGCATCAGGGCCAGAACGAAGGCGGCCGGGACGCCAAGCACGCTCGCCTGTCCCGTCCAGAGCAGCCATGGGTTCGAGACCGCGATGCTGGCGGCATGCGACAGGCTAAGAGCCGCACCCTTGCTCAGCGCCATGGTGCCGAGCGTCGCGATGAAGGAGCTGATGCCCAAGCCGGCGATCAGTGCCGCGTTCAGGGCGCCGACCGCCGCCCCGGCTGCTATGGCGGCAAGGATCGCCAAAACGCCGGAGCCGGTGGACGCCAGCACCATGGCCGCGACGATGCCCGCCGCCGCCATGGTGCCCCCGACCGAGATGTCGATGCCGCGGGCGATGATCACGCCCGTCATGCCGAAGGCCACGATCGCAACGATCGCGCTCTGCTGGCCGATATTCAGCAGGTTGGAAAGCGCGGAGAATTCGGGCCGCGCGGCGGTGAAGCCCGCGACCGCTAGGGCGATGAGCACCAGGAGGAGGAGTTCGTCACGGAACTCCGCAAGCGCCGGACGGCCGGCGTTCGCCAGTGCCCGGCCGGGTGCGTCCGAAGCGATCCCCGCCACGCCCGATCCCCTACCCGGCCGTCAAGGCGCCACGCTGATCGCGGAAGCCGGCTTCGATGGGCCGAACTCGTTGGCATAGTCGGATGCGACCGTCGCCTCCTTGGCAGGCGTGATCGTCGCGATCGGGTGCGCGCCCTTGGCGAGCGTTGCCGCGACCGCGTCCGTCGCGACGAAGTAGGTCGGCATGTAAAGATCCTTCGGCAACGTCTCTCCCTTGGCGAGGCGCGCCGCCACGGCGATGTTCCAGTAGCCGACCCGGTAGGCGCCGGTCAGGACGTCGATCACCATCGAACCGTTATCAAAGAGGGGCGCCATCTCGGCATCTCCGTCGAACCCGGCAAGCTTTAGCGTCTTGCCGGCGGCGTCGGCGACGGACGAGGCCCCGAGCAACTGCGTGTCCGACATGCTCCAGATCCCCTTCAGGTCGGGATAGGTGGACATCCACGTCTGGGCCACGTCCGCCCCTTTCGTCGGATCCCAGCCGGCGGGCTGGACGCTTACGACCTTCACATTCGGGAAGTCCTTCGCCAGCGCGTCGGAGAAGCCCTTCTCCCGCGTGTCGGACACATAGTTGCCGCGCGCGCCGATGAGCATGGCGATCTCGCCCTTGCCGCCAATGGCCGCGCCGAGCGCGCGCGCCGTCGCGGCCGCGTCGGCGGCATCGGGATAGAGGGTGGAGTAGTTGCCATCGGCCATCACCTTGTTGCCCATGGTGATGATGTTGACACCCGCTGCCTGGGCCTTCTTCAAGACGGGGATCAGCGCGTTCTTGTCGAGTGGGTCGACGAGGATGGCGCTCGCGTGTTGGTTGATGAGGTTCTCGATAAGGGACACCTGCTTTTCGAGGCTGCCTTCGGCGCTCTGCCACGTCGTCGTCACGCCATAATCCTTGGCGGCCTTGTCGCCGGCTTCCTTCATGCGGACGAAGAACGAGCTCTGCAGGTCGATCGCTACGACGCCGATGAGCTTGTCCTGGGCGCTCGCCAATGATGCGTGCAGGGCGATGCCGGCAACGGCGGCGAGCAACAGGCTCCGGATCGTGCGTGTCGATGTCATGGCAAACCCCTTCGATTTCGAACGAATGATCAACACGCCACATACCGCTCCCGCGGGGCGTCGGCGCATGTGCTCATCGAGAGAACGACGGCAGACGACCAAATGACACTTCACTTGTAAAGTGAGATTCTTGGAGAAGCGACGGCGGAGGCGTTGGTGCATGAATGCCCGGGTAGCCTGCCCCTGATAGGGTAGGTATGTTCCTGTCATACCATTCAAGCGCAACGCGGCGCGCCGCCATCCCATTCCGCAGGCCCGAGATCGGGTCACGAACTGGCCCGCCGGCACCGTCAACTTGGCGGCTGGGCGGGTTGCGGCTGAGCCGGGGTGGGCGGGCGGGATGACGACACATGCCTGCCCGAGCTATGCCGGCTACCGCTTCCCGGCCGAGATCATCAGC
>CAXTOT010000140.1:0-9833 GCA_964245915.1 uncultured Lichenihabitans sp.
TCGGGGTCGTTATGGAAGCGCCAGATGCGCTTCGGTCCGGCCATGACGTTGAGGTAATAAAGGTCGTAGCCGTGCGGGGCTCCCACCGGATGATAGCCGCGCGGCACCAGCACGACATCGCGATCGGCAACACTCATCGTTTCGTCGAGCGAGCGGTCGTCGGTATAGACGCGCTGCACGCCGTAGCCTTGGCGCGGATTGAGGCGGTGGTAATAGGTTTCTTCGAGCAGGCTTTCGGCCGGCAGGGCGTCGCGGTCGTGTTTGTGGGGCGGATAGCTCGACCAGTTCCCGGCCGGGGTCACCACCTCCACCACGAGAAGACTTTCGGCGATATCGCTGCTGTCGGGCAGGATGTTGCGCACATGGCGGGTGTTGCTGCCCTTGCCGCGGGTTTCCTCGCCGACGAGGTCGGGACCGATCAGCCGGGCGGGACGCTCGCCTTTCGCCGGTGCCGAGCAGACCGCGAACTCGCAGCGGCCATCCGCCACGAGGTGCCAGCGGGCCTGCGCGGGCACATAAACCGACCAGGGTAGGCCTTCGAACACGCTGTCGCGCTCTCCGATCATTCCAAAATCCTCATCGTTCACACGCACCGAGGCGCGGCCCGAGAGGAGGACGAGGCAGACCTCGCGGTCGCCCGTGTGACGCTCGAGCGAGGCCTTGGCTGGAAGCTCGTAGACCTCGAAGCCGACATAGCTCCAGCCTGCGCTTTGGGGCGTGACCGCGTGGATGCGGCCGTCCGCGTCGGGATTTTGGGGATGCACGAGAAGAGGCGATTTTGGCATGGGAACGATCCCTGGTAGATGGAGAGATAAGCCCTTCTCCCCTTGCGGGAGAAGGTGGCCGAAGGCCGGATGAGAGGCTCTTCCCTTCGGTCTGCCCCCTCATCCCCGCTTCGCGGCCCTTCTCCCGCGAGGGGAGAAGGGCCAATACCGACAGTCAATCGAGGCGGGTTGCTGGTCGCGCGTTCGTGTCAGGCCAACCCAGCCTCACGCAAAGCCGCCCGCAGATGCGCCACGCCTTTCTTGGCATAGACGAGCGGATTGGCCTTTTCCGGATCCTGCTCGGCTTCCAGCACCAGCCAGCCCGAATAGCCCGGCAGCGCCTCGAACACCGCCACGTAATCGACCGCGCCATCGCCTGGCACGGTGTAGATGCCGAGTTCCGAGCCCTTGCCCAGGATGGCATCCAAAAAGCTCCAGTCCTCGCGGTCGACCCGCGCCTGCATGGCGGGCCGCACGTCCTTGCAGTGAACATGGCTGATGCGGGCACGGTAGCGCTCGGCCAGTGCGGCCGGATCGGCGCCGCCCCAGGTGGCGTGGCCGGTATCGAGCAGCAGGTTAACAGGCGGCCGAGTAGCTTCCATGAAGGCCGCGATATCGGCCTCGCTCTGCACGATCGTGCCCATGTGATGATGGTAGCAGAGCCGCAAGCCTTCGGCCGCGAGCCGTTCGGCAAGCTCCGTCATCTTGGCCCCATAGGGCCCCCAATCCCCCTCCGCCATCACGGGGCGCTTCGACAAGGGCACGGCGCGGTCGCCGTGGATGGCGTTGGAGGTCTCGGCCACGATGAACACATCCGTGCCCATGGTCTTCAGAAGATCGCGATGCGGCCTGGCGAGGTCGAACTCTTCCTTGGCCGAGCGTTGGAGCAATTCCACCGAATGCCAGCCGCCCACACAGGCGAGGCCGAACGGCGCCAGCGCGGCCTTGAGGGCATCCGCCTGGCGCGGAAACTTGTTGCCGAGCTCCATGCCTTCGAAGCCGGCTTCGCGCGCCTCGGCCAGGCAGGTTTCGAGCGGAGTCTTGCCGCCGATCTCCTGCAGGTCGTCGTTCGACCAGCCGATCGGGTTGGCGCCTATGCGAATGGGCATGGTTCGATCGTCTCCTGAGGGGGCCACACTCAGCCCGCGACGCGCTGTTTCTTCCGAGCGACCGCGTAAGCCTCATGGGCGGCCGTGACTTCGGGGCGCACCGAGACCTCCGGCACCGCGACGTCCCACCAGGTCCCGCCCGCATCCGTGCTCGGGCCGGGATCCGTGTCGATCACGATCACCTGCGTGGTCGTGGCAGCGCGCGCGTGCGTGAGCGCCGTTTCGAGGTCGGCCGTGCTCGCCACCTTGACGGCCTTGGCGCCGAGGCTGCGGGCGTGGGCGGCAAAATCGATCGCCGGAAGCGTCTCGTGGCGCGAATCCACGAGGAGGTTGTTGAAGGGCGCGCCGCCGGTCGTCTTCTGCAGGCGGTTGATGCAGCCATAGCCGCCGTTGTCGAGCACCACGATGGTCAGCTTGGCGCCCAGCATCACGGAGGTGGCGATCTCGGAATTCATCATCAAATAGGAGCCGTCGCCCAGCATGACGAAGACCTCGCGGTCCGGCTGGGCGAGCTTCACCCCGAGCCCGCCCGCGATTTCATAGCCCATGCAGGAGAAGCCATATTCGACGTGGTAGCCGAGCGGCGCGCCGGCATTCCACAGCTTGTGGAGTTCGCCCGGCAGGCCGCCGGCCGCGCAGACCATGATGTCGGAGGCCTGTGATACGCGCTGCACCGCCCCGATCACCTGGGCGTCGGAGGGTCGCTCGGCATTGCTGGGGTCGGTGTAGCGGGCCGCGGTGTCGATCCAGCGGTCCTTTTCGACCTTGGCCTTGTCGGTCCAGCTCTGCGGCGATCGGTAGTCCCGCAACGCACCCGTGAGCGCGTCGAGGCCCGCTAAGGCGTCAGCCACGAGCGGCATCGCGCCGTATTTTGCGGCATCGAAATTTTGCACGTTGAGCGTGATGATGCGGTGGTCGGGGTTGGCGAAGAGGGTCGAGGAGCCCGTGGTGAAATCAGCCAGCCGCGTGCCGACTGCCAGCACCACGTCGGCCTCGGCCGCGAGGGCATTGGCGGCGGCGGTACCGGTGACTCCGAGAGCGCCAAGCGCGGCCGGATGGTCGGCCGGCAGGCTCGATTTGCCGGCCTGGGTCTCGATCACGGGCGCCCCGAACCGCTCGGCGAAGCGCGCCAAAACGGTCTCTGCGCCCGAGTAGAGAACACCGCCGCCCGCCACGACGATGGGCTTTTTGGCTCGCGAGAGAAGCCGCACGGCATCGGCCAGTTCATCCCGGTCCGGCTGCGGCCGGCGGATGCGGCGGAGCCGCTCTTCGAAAAAGACCTCGGGATAATCATAAGCTTCCGCCTGAACGTCCTGGCAGAACGCGAGGGTCACCGGGCCGCAATCGGCGGGATCGGTCAGCACCGCGAGCGCCCGCTCCAGGGTCGGCATGATCTGCTCGGGCCGCGTGATGCGATCGAAATACCGGGAAACGGGGCGAAAGCAATCGTTGGCCGAGACGGTGCCGTCGCCGAAATCCTCGACCTGCTGCAGCACCGGATCAGGCCGTCGATGCGCAAAGACGTCGCCCGGCAGCAGCAGCACGGGCAAGCGATTGACGTGGGCCAGCGCCGCCGCGGTCACCATATTGGTGGCGCCGGGGCCGATCGACGTGGTGCAGGCCATCATACGCTTTCGCCGCGAGGCCTTGGCGAAGGCAATCGCGGCGTGCGCCATGGCCTGTTCGTTGTGGGCCCGGAAGGTCGGCAGAGTCTTTTGGGCGCCGTGCAGGGCTTCCCCCAGGCCCGCCACATTGCCATGGCCGAAGATGGCCCAGATGCCGGCGAATAGCGGAAGGCGCTGGCCTTCGATCTCGGTCATCTGCGCCCCGATATAGCGCACGAGCGCCTGTGCGGCGGTCAATCGCAGCGCGGCCATGTTGGTTCTCCCTGTCTTTTATTCGTTGTCGCCCGTCAATATGGCCGGATCGCGAGCCAGGCGTCCACGAGGCGTTTGAAGCGCGCCGCCATGGCGTCCCGCACCTCGGCATCGCTCATGCGTCCGGCCAGCCAGGCGCGGGCGGGCTCGCCAAAAATGGTGCGGCCCACCGCAAATCCCTTGACCATGGGGCAGGCCGCGGCCAGCCGGAAGGCGGCCAGCAACTCTTCCTCGGGCGCGTCCAGGCCGAGCAGCATGATGCCGCGCGCGTGAGGATCGTGGGTACGGATAACGTCCGCCACCTTGGTCCAGGCGGCGGCGCTCGGCTGGCCCTCGAGCTTCCACCAATCGGGCTTCACGCCGATCCCGTAGAGCCGCTCGATGACGCTCGCGACGGTGCCCTCCTCAAGCGGGCCGTGTTTGCCCGCGATGATCTCGACGAGAAGCTCGCGCCCGCCCTTGCGGGCCGCATCCTGGAGCCGGAGCAGTTCGCGATCCTGCCGGTTCGTCAGCTCGGCTGGATCGTCGGGGTGCATGAAGCACAGGCATTTGATCGTATGGGCCAGCGGCCATTCGTTGAGGAGGGCGCCAAGCGAGCCCTCGCCCTCGAAATCGAGCGGGCGTGAGGCGGGCTTTTCCACCGGCCGGCCGATCCAGAGCGGATGGGCGGCGGCGCGGAACAGGGCCTCCTGGCCGTGGGTGCCATCGAGCAGCATGCCAAATCCGGGCCGTCCGTCCGCCACCGCAAGCGCCGCCTCGAGAGCCAGAATCTTGAGATCGCCGATGCGTGCGTGCGGGGCGCCGGCCTCGTCGGCCATTGCCTCCAACTGCATGCGATGGTCGATCGCGAACGCCATGATGCGCTCGGGATGCGCGTGCTGCGGCGTCAAGGCGTCGCGAGTCGTGACCCAATGGAGATGGTTGAGGTCGGCGTCGCGGCGCAGCGCGGGAGTCTTGGTGCCGTGTGTCAGAAAATGCTGCAGTTCGGTGAAAGTCGGGTATTCCACCGAGCAAAGCAGCCGCGAGACCGCGAAAGCCCCGCAGGCATTGGCGAAGGCACAGCAGGTCTCCAGCGGCTCGTCCCTGAGATAGCCGCGCAGAAATCCCGACATGAAGGCGTCGCCGGCGCCCAGCACGTTGAGCACTTCGACCGGAAAGCCCGGCCCCTTGATGCCGTCCTCGATACTGGCCGGGATGGCGCCGTCGAACGCTACGCAGCCCATCGGACCGCGCTTGCACACGACGAGGGCTCGGCTTTGCGCCCGGATGGCACGGATGGCGTCGAGCGGCTCGTCGCGGCCGCCCGCGATCATGAGCTCCTCCTCGGTGCCCACGATCACGTCGCACTCGGGCAACACCGACGCCAGCAGCGCGGTTACGCCGCCCGATTTGATGTAGCGTTCCTCTCCGGCCCCGTGGCCCGCCAAGCCCCAGAGATTCGGCCGGTAATCCACGTCGAAGACGATTTTGCGGCCGTGCTGCTTGGCGATCCGCATGGCCTTTTTCTGAGCCTCGGCGCAGTCATGACGGGCAAAGTGGGTCCCGGTCACCACGATGGCGGCTGCGCTGGCGATAAAGGCTTCGTCGATGTCGTGCTCATCGAGTGCACCGTCGGCGCAATTCTCGCGATAGAAGATCAGCGGAAAGGTTTTTTGGTCGCGCACGCCGAGGATCACCAGGGCGGTCAGTCGGTCTGGATCGGTGTGGACTCCGCCCACATCCACGCCCTCGCGGCCGAGCTGCTCGCGGATGAAGCGGCCCATGTGCTCGTCGCCGACCCGGGTCACGAGCCCGCTCTTCAGCCCGAGCCGCGCCGTGCCGACCGCGATATTGGTGGGGCAGCCCCCGACCGCCTTGGAAAAGCTCGCCATATCCTCGAGTCGGCCGCCGATCTGGGCGCCGTAAAGGTCGACCGAGGAGCGGCCGATCGCGATGACGTCCAAACGCGGAAGCGTCATGGCAGAATCTCCCGCAACCGGTGCTCAGCATGTCGGGACGGAGTCTGCCGATCGAGCATCTGTTCCCCCCAGGTGGATGATGGCTGCTCGCGTGACCGTGACCGGCAGAGTCGGCAGACCTTGGAGCCTGCGCCCACAACGCGGCCCGACTAGAATGAAACAATAATTCTGTTCTGACGTCAATTCAGAATATGCGTTCCCGTTTTGCTGGTGTATTAAATCGTGAAAGCGCGACGCGAGCTCCCGAAAGCGCCCGCGACGGCTCCACGATGAGGAGGACACCATGCTGAAATTCGGACTGATCGGGGCAGGGCGGATCGGGCGCATCCACGGTGGCAATGTCGCGGCGCGGTCCGATGCCAAGCTCGTGGCGATCGCGGATGCCGACGCCAAAGCCGCCTCAAGCCTGGCCGGCGAGACCGGCGCCCGCGTGGCGCAGGTCGATGATCTGATCCATTCGCCCGAGGTCGACGCGGTGCTGATCTGCGCGCCGACCGACCTCCATGCCGACCTCATCGAGCAGGCGATGCGGGCCGGCAAGGCGGTGTTCTGCGAGAAGCCCGTCGACCTCAGCTCGGATCGCATCCGGGCCTGCCTCGACATCGTGGACCGCGCCGGTCGCCCCTTGATGATCGGCTTCAACCGGCGGTTCGATCCCAATTTCGCGACCCTCAAGGCGCGGCTCGACAAGGGTCTCGCGGGCGAGGTGGAGCTCGTCACCATCATCTCGCGCGATCCCGCGCCCCCACCCGTCAGCTATATCGCGCGCTCCGGCGGCCTGTTCCGGGACATGATGATCCACGATTTCGACATGGCGCGCTTCCTGCTCGGCGAGGAGCCGGTCGCGGTCTCGGCCGTGGGCTCCAGCCTGGTCGACAAGGCGATCGGCGAGGCGGGCGACGTCGACACGGCCGCCGTCGTGTTGGAGACGCGCTCGGGCAAAATCGCCCAGATCTCCAACTCGCGCCGCGCCACCTACGGCTACGACCAAAGGGTCGAGGTGCATGGCTCCAAGGGCATGCTGCGGGCCGGCAACATTCACGAGACGACGCTGGATTTCGCCAGCGCGAGCGGCTTCACGGCCGACCCGGTGCAGAATTTTTTCCTCGAACGCTATGCGGCCGCCTACCGGCGCGAGCTCGACGCCTTCATCACGGCCGTGACGACCGGCACGAAGCCGCGTCCGGACGGCCATGACGGGTTGCGCGCGCAGCTCATCAGCGACGCCGCGACTCTGTCGGCCAGGGAGCATCGGCGGGTCGAGATTCCGAGCGCGTGAGATCCGCTCCCTCCTGTCAGGCTTCACATCGGGCGGCCGACGGCGTATCGACCGGGTCAATCATCGGCAGCGCGGCACCGCGCCAAAGCCGATTGGCCACCGGTTCGATCGAGAGCGACTGACATGGGCGACTCAAACTATCGTCGGCTTCAAGGGAGCTGCCATTGCGGCAATATCCGGGTGTCGCTGGACTGGCCCGAAGCCGGCCCCACGATCCCGGTTCGCGCCTGCGGCTGCGGCTTCTGCACAAAGCATGGCGCTGCCTGGACGTCGCACCCCGAGGGCCGCTTCTCCTTGCAGGTCGCCGACGCGTCTCGAGTGACCCTATATCGGTTCGGGACCGCAACAGCGGATTTTCACGTGTGCTCGCAATGCGGAGTCGCGCCGATCGTAACCTGCATCATCGAGGGAACTCGATATTGCGTGGCCAACGCCAAGACCTTCGATGACCTCAAAGGGTTGCGGCTCGTGCCGTCCGCCACTGACTTTGAGGCTGAGACCACAGACAGTCGGCTGGCACGACGGCGGCGCAATTGGACGCCGGAATCGGTCGAAACGATGGTGGATACTGGCCGGCCTTAGCGGCAACCGGGTCGTTGGCAACCGGCTGAGTTGTCGCGCGCGCAGCGTGAGTCAATGCAGCGGCCCAGTTACCGCTTCGACCGCACCCACGACCGCCCGGCTCTGCACCAAGTCAAGCGCGGCCGCGATGTCGGTATGCCACCAGCGGTCGCCATCGAGCGCTGGCGCGATATGCTTCCGGATCACGGCCAGCGCCGCCTGGGTGGCGGGGGCGAGCGGGAAGCCGGCCGCCACCTCTTCGACGAGCGCCAGGGCTTGCGAGGCCAGCAGCATTTCGACCGCCACGATCTGCTCGACATTGGCCACCACGGTGCGGGCCTTTCGCGCGCACCAGGTCGAGTTCGAGACGTGATCCTCGCTGTTGCCCTTGCCCGGGACGCTGTCGACCGAGCCGGGCGTGGCCAGCCCGCGGTTCTCCATGACCAGCGCCGACATGGAGCATTGGACGGTCGGAAAGCCGGTATTCAGGCCGCGTTTGCCGCCGTTGAGGTTGCGGGGCAGGCCAAAGCTCATGGTGGGATCGATCAGGCGCGCGAGCCGGCGTTCCGAGATGGAGCCGAGGTCGGCCATCGCGATGGCGAGCAGGTCGGTGGCCTGGGCCAGATATTGGCCGTGGAAATTGCCGCCCGAGATGATCTCGTAGCCGCCCCCCTCCCGGGCGAAGATGAGGGGATTGTCGGTGGCCGAATTGATCTCGATGCCGATGATGCGATCGATATAGTCGAGCGCGTCCATCACGGGGCCGTGCACGTGCGGCGCGCAACGCAGCGAATAGACGTCCTGGATCCGTGGGGCGAGCGGCACCGTGGGGTCGCGCCGCTCGTCCGGGAACACCACCTGGCGGGAAGCCTCGGTGGTCCGCCTCGACCCGTCGAGCAGCTTGCGCACGTTCTCGGCGACCCGGATCTGGCCCGATTGCGGCCGCGCCGCATGGATGCGCGGGTCGAAGGCGTTCACTTCGGCCCGCATGGCCTCGCAAGTCAGCGCGAGTGCGACATCGGCGTTGCGCAGGACGTTGCGCGCGTCATAGGCGGCCAGGACCGCGAGGGCCAGCGAGACGGTCGACCCATTGATGAGCGCCGAGGCATCCTTGGCGCCGAGTTCGAACGCGACCGGCAGCCCGGCCGCCTCGATGGCCTCAGGGGCCGGCATGCGGCGTCCCTTGTAGACGATCTCGGCCTGCGGAAAGGCCGCGAGCGCGCCCGCGATATAGGCCAGCGGCGCAAGATCGCCTGACGCGCCGACCGATCCCTTGGCTGGGATGACCGGATGCAGCCCGGCATTGAGGAAGTCGAGCAGGCGCTCGACTACACTCACCTGCGGACCGGAATAATTGGACGCGAAAGCGTTGGCGCGCAGCAGCATGGTGGCCCGCACCACGTCCTCGGGCAGCGGCTCGCCCACCCCGGTGGCGTGCGCCATGATGAGGGTTTCCTGATAGCGCGGAATGTCGGCGACGGTGACGCGGATGTCCTTGAACAGGCCGACCCCGGTGTTGAAGCCGTACATGAGCGGGGCTTCGTCATGCATCCACTCGGCTTCGATATAGCGCCGGGTTTCCGCGATGGCGTCGCGGGCTTCGGGGCTCAGCTCGGCCTTGACGAAGCTACCGTCGGTGGCGGGACGCGCCACGCGGATCACGTCGGCCGGGGCGAGCGTCCGCCCATCGATGGTCACGATCATCATCAAACTCCCAAAACCCTAGACTGCCGGCGCATCCACGCCGGTCCGCGCCCGCACGAAAGCCAACAACTTCGGATCGTTGAAATTCCTGGCTTCGAGGCTCGCGCCGACGGACAGGAGGGCACCTTCTTGGACCGAGGTGAGCAGCCCCACGACGCCGAGCTTGGCCGCGACCGCCGAGGTGGCGCCCGACGGCGAATCCTCGAAGGCAACCGACGTGCTGGCTTCCCCGCCGAGCGCCTCCAGGGCCGTGAGATAGGGCAGGGGATGGGGCTTGGCGCGGTCGAGTTCGGGGCCGATCACGAGAACCCCGAACCGGCCGCCGATGCGAAGCGCGTCGAGGATCAGCTCGGCATTGGCGCGGGGCGCGTTGGTCACCACCCCGCAGCGGATGTCATGGGCGTCTGCCCAGTCCAGCAGGGCCGTCAGGCCCGACGCCTCTTCGATCTCACCCACGAGATCGCGATAGGCGGCTTCCTTGCTGTCCATGATGGCGGCATGCTGCTCGGACGGAATATGCGGCAGGAAGGTCGCCGCGATCGCCGGGTGAGCGGCGGCGCTCGGCGATGAGGGCGTAGAGG
>CAXTOT010000141.1:0-9814 GCA_964245915.1 uncultured Lichenihabitans sp.
GCCGTCGCGCTCGCCAGCGTCGTTGCTTTTTGGTGCTGATTGAGTCCGAACCCTAACCCCCTTAGCGCCGGTTCGGCGAGACGCCTGAAAACGTTCCAAACAAACGCTGCTTGTTGGCCGCATCTAATGAAATCGATCACGCCACGTCGAGTCATATCCGGCAAAGGTTAATGTGACGAACCTCCGCAAATGATCGCCGAACGCAATTTCAGAGGCCCAATGAATCCGAAGCTGAATGTCGTGCCCTTCGTGAGCGTCCAAAGCATGATGCGCCTTATCATGAGCAAAGGCGTCGAGACGTTCTTGTCGGAGCTCGCGAAATATATCGAATCGGATTTCAGACGCTGGACGGACTTCGAGCGAAGCTCGCGGGTCGCCTCGCATAGTGTCGTCGGAGTGATCGAGTTGATGCCCACGAGCGATGGCCACACCTTCTGCTTCAAATACGTCAACGGCCACCCCAAGAACACGCGGCGGGGACTGCAGACAGTCACCGCCTTCGGAGTCCTGGCCGATGTCGCCACAGGCTATCCGGTGCTCCTGTCGGAGATGACGATTCTAACGGCCTTGCGCACGGCTGCGACCTCGGCGATCGCGGCCCGGTATCTGGCAAGGCCCAGGTCACGCCGAATGGCGATTATCGGCAACGGCGCACAAGCCGAGTTCCAGGCGCTCGCCTTCAAGGCGGAGATAGGGATCACCGAGGTGCGCCTCTACGACGTTGATCGTGAGGCGAGCCTTAAATGCAGACGCAACCTCTCCGGTCGCGGTTTAGACATCACGGTCTGCCGCTCGACCGAAGAGGCCGTCGAGGGCGCCGAAATTGTAACGACGGTCACGGCCGATAAACTAAACGCAGAAATCCTGACCGACAACATGGTCGGCCCCGGCATCCACATCAACGCGGTCGGCGGCGACTGTCCCGGCAAGACCGAGCTTCACCCGCGCATTCTCCGGCGAAGCGCGATCTTCGTTGAGCACGCACCACAGACCCGCATCGAAGGCGAGCTTCAGCAACTCCCGGCGGACCATCCCGTGACGGAACTCCGGAGGCCCTCGTCAAAGCCGGCCGCGCGAGTGCCGTCAGGGAGTACCTCGATCACTTCGCTCTCGGCGGCTTTGCTTGAGGTTTGTCGACCGCTGCTATCGGGCCCATGATCCGGCGTGGTCGTTCACGCCGCTCTCCGGGGCGGGTGCCGCAGCGACCGGCGGCCGGTTCAACCGAAAGGGCGCGCCGACGCTCTATCTGTCGCTCGACGTGATGACGTCGTTCGGAGAATGCACCCAGGGCTTCACCAAGCGGCTCGCTCCCCTCACCATGTGCGAGTACGACGTCGACTGTGAGGGCATCGCCGATCTGCGTGACGATGCGGCGCGAGCTGCGCACGGCATCACACGCGATGAACTGGCCTGTCCTTGGCTCACGTTCCAGCTTGGGGGCAAGACCGCACCGTCCTGGCTGATCGTCGATCGTCTGAGGGCGGCGGGCCAAAACGGCATCTTGGTCCCGAGCTTCGTGCCTGGAGCCACCGAGGCAAACATCAACCTTGTCCTCTGGCGCTGGGGTCCGGACCTGCCCCATAAGGTCGACGTCTTCGACCCGACCAACCGCTTGCCCGTCAACCAGCTGGACACCTCCAAGAACCCTAGTCTAACTGATCAGTCAGCTGGCGTCTTGAGGGGGTGAAACGGGCGAGCGTCGGATGAGCGGGACCGGCGATGTTCCTGTTTTGAAGTTCATGCGGCCAAGTGTCAGCGGCGGAGGTGAGTTTTGTGCAACATCAACCCCTGGTGGTGCGGGCAATCTTTTCGTGCTCATTAGCTGCCAGGGTCTGTCGCATAGGGCAGTCAGCCATGAAGTTACGGCAGTAACAGTCGCGCGGGTTGACGTGCTTGGCCGGGTGGTCCACCGCTTCGGGCGCGCTCTCGTGTCCGGCACGGTGCGCGGCAGGACGACCCGGCAAGATGGTCGCCGCATTCTCGGGGAGGCGCTCAATCCAATCCAAACGCGGGAGATGCGCATGGCTGCTGGCTATTTTGATGCACCAGAGGGTATATTACCGCCCCCGATCCTGTCAGCTCTCGTGCTGGGCAGTTACCTGCGGGTCGTTGGCCAGCCGCTTGCCCCTGCGGGGTTTGACGACGCCGAGGCAGCGCACTGGCTGTATGAGGGCGCATCATTCTGCGTCCTGGCCCATAGCGCCGAGGCCGACCCGCGGTTCGTTTATGCGAACAAGGCAGCCCAGCGCTGCTTCGAATACTCT
This sequence comes from uncultured Lichenihabitans sp., assembly GCA_964245915.1. Classification (GTDB taxonomy): domain Bacteria; phylum Pseudomonadota; class Alphaproteobacteria; order Rhizobiales; family Beijerinckiaceae; genus Lichenihabitans. The sequence continues at coordinate 2,265 of CAXTOT010000141.1, forward strand.
TGGGCCGAGTTCACCACCCTTCCGTCCCGCCTGTCCGCGGAGGCGCCGAACCGTGCCGAACGGCAACGCTTGCTGGACCAGGTGACGCAGAACGGCTTTGCGAGCAACTACACTGGCGTCCGCATCAGCCGGTCCGGCCGGCGCTTCCTCATCGAGGACGCGACCGTGTGGCAGTTGCTCGATGCCGAGGGCGTCGTGCAAGGGCAGGGTGCCATGCTCCCGCGCTGGCGCGACGTGGTCGCCGGCCAGGATGGCGCGCAATGAGCGGGGCGGTGTTGGCTGGCCCGATGGAGAAGACCACCACCAGCCGCATCGTGCTGGCCAGCATGGTCGGCACGGCCATCGAGTTCTACGATTTCTACATCTACGGCACCGCGCTGCGCTCGTGCTCGGCAAGCTGTTCTTCCCGGCGGCCGACGGCAGCGCCCAGTCGCTAGCCGCGTTCGCCACCTTCGGCATCGCCTTTGTCGCCCGGCCCGTCGGCTCGTTCCTGTTCGGGCACTTCGGCAACCGGAAGGGGCGCAAGTCCACCCTGGTCTGGTCATTGGTCGTCATGGGGCTGTCCACCACCCTCATCGGTGCCTTGCCCTCCTACGCCAACTTGGGCGCCCTGGCTCCTGCGCTTGTGCGTCTTCCGGCTCGGGCAGGTGTTTGGGGTCCCGGGGAGTCGTGACGTTAGGTTGAGCCGCAAGGCAGAGGAGGCGTTATGGCAGGGATTCTTCACGGCAGCGCCCGAACGACGCCGCGAGTTCGAGCCGAGCTCCAAGCGTCGAAAGCGACGACGAGCACCCTCGCCAGACTCTATGGGCTGAGCCGGACAACGGTCGCGAAGTGGCGTTCGCGATCAGGGTGTGAAATCGCCCGCAATAGTGGGTCTGACTCAGATTTGATGATGTTGGGTGGTGGGCTTGCTCTGATTCGTGAAAGGGATCAGCAGCATGAGCCGAAGCCTCTCCTCCTCGTCCTTGATCCCGGCGGGGTTGTCCGTCGACAGCGTGGCGATCGACGGCCAGACGATAGCGGTGACGGCGAGGGGATCGTCCGGCATCGCAGCGTGCCCGCTCTGCACGAGCGTGTCGCGCCGTATCCACAGCCGTTACGTCCGGCAGGTCGCGGATTTGCCCTGCGCCGGTCGCGGCGTTCGCCTGCGGCTCATCGCCCGCCGGTTCCGATGTGAGCAGCCGCTCTGTCGCCAGCGCATCTTTGTCGAGCGGTTCGACGATGGGATCGTGCCGATGCGATCCCGCCGCACCACACGGCTCGACGGCATCGTCCATTGCCTCGGTCTTGCCCTTGGCGGCCGACCTGGGGCGAGCTTCGCCAGACGCCTGATGCTGCCGGTCAGCAACGACACGCTTCTTCGCACCGTGCGGCGCCGCTCCCGTCGACCAGCGGAGCCGCTGAGGGTGGTCGGCATCGACGACTGGGCTTTCCGCCGAAACCACCACTGACCATCGCCCGCCTCATGACGACGGCGCGCGATCATCTGAGCAAGGCGGACACGGTGACGATCGCGGCCATCGAGGATGGTGTGCCCACCCTGGTCGAAGCCCGCACCCTGATGGATCGCTTTCACACCATGGTGCGTCGAAATGGTGCCGACCTGGACGCCTGGATCGGCGACGCCGCGACCAGCCTCTTGGGCTCGTTCGCGGCCGGGGTCAGCAGAGACAGAGCTGCGGTCGCCGCCGCGATCACCAGCCCATGGTCCAACGGCCAGACCGAAGGGCAGATCACCAAGCTCAAGCTGGTGAAGCGCCAGATGTACGGTCGCGCCAAGATCGACCTGCTCGAGGCCCGGCTGATCTCCAACGCCTGAGCGTCATCAGATTTGCGTCAGACCCGGTTTTGGGCGCGAAACAGGGGTCACGCTTGGAAGCGATTTGACAGGTCATGCGCGACCATCATCCAGGCGCCAGCGCCCGACCTGCCAGTCACCCAGGGGCGGCCCGGGCCGGGGCTCCTGGCCAATGTCGTGGTCTCCAAGTACCTCGATGGTCTTCGCTTTATCGCCAATCGGCGATCCTGGCTCGCGAAGGCTTAGCCATCGAGCGCGCGACGCTCGCCGACTGGGTCGGGCATGCGGCGTGGTGGCTGAAGCCGCTGGCGGAGCGCATCGGCGCCCATGTGCTTGGGGCGCCCGTCATCCACACGGACGACACGCCGGTCGCGGTATTGGCGCCGGGCAACGGCCGCACCAGGACGGGACGGTTGTGGATCTATCTGATGGACGAGCGGCCATGGTGCGGAACGCGCTTTCCGGCCGCCTTTTATCGCTTCAGTCCGGACCGCAAGGGCGAACGGCCACGCGAGCACCTAACCGGGTTCCACGGCGTGATCCAAGCCGATGCATACGGCGGCTATGAGGCCCTGACCCGGGGCACGGGACCGCCGCGCATTCTCCACGCGGCGTGTTGGGCTCACGCCCGACGTAAGTTCTTCGACGTGCATGAGGCGACGAAGTCGCCCATCGCGGCCGAGGCTTTGCGGCAGATCGGCAAGCTTTACGCGATAGAGGCCGGCATCAATGGCAAGCCAGCCGAGCTGCGTCTTGCCGTTCGTCTGGATCAGGCTGTTCCGCTCCTCGCCGCGCTTCACGCGTGGCTCATCGATCAGCGCCGTCGCTTGTCGTCGAAGACCGCCCTGGCCAAGGCGATCCAGTACGCGCTGACCCGATGGGACGCCCTGACGCGCTACGGGTACGACGGGCGTCTCGGCATTGACAACAATCCGGCCGAACGCAGCCTGAGGGGGATCGCCCTCACACGGAAGAACTTCCTGTTCCTCGGCTCGGAGGCCGGCGGCACCCGGGCCGCCATCCTCTACAGCGTGCTGGAAAGCGCCAAGCTGAACGGCCTCGATCCCGAAGCCTATCTGGCCAGCGTCATCGCCGCGATGGCCGCGGGGCATCCCATCACCCGTCTGGACGAACTGCTCCCCTGGAACTGGGCTCCGCAACCCCACAGGATGGCCGCGTGAGCGACACCGACAAGATCGCGGTTCTCCGCGTTGAGCTGGCCAACATCGAGCCGCTGATCTGGCGTCGCGTCGCGGTGCGCACCGCCACCAACCTGCAAACCCTGCACCGCATCATCCAGGCCGCCATGGGGTGGCTCGATTATCACCTCTGGGAATTCGAGGTCGACGATACGCTCTACGGCATTCCCGATCCCGAGGCCGCCTCATGGGGCCATATCGTCCAGCGGGCGAGCACGACGAGGCTAGCCAAACTCATCAAGGACGGGCCGAAGACCCTCAGTTACACCTACGACATGGGCGACAACTGGGAGCACCAGATCATCGTCGAACGCCTGCAAGCCGCCGAACCCAGCACCCTCTATCCCGTGTTCCTGGGCGGAGAACGGCGCTGCCCGCCGGAGGATTGCGGCAGCGTTTCCGGCTACTACGACTTCCTTGACGCCATCTCGGGACCCGACAAGGGCAAGGGCAGCCGTAAGAAGCGAGAGATGCTGACCTGGTACGGCCGGCCCTAAGACCCGGACAACATCGACGAAGAGCAGCTTCGCGCCGCCCTCGCTCAGATCGGCAAAGCCGCACGTCCGCGCAAAGCCCGAGCAGTCAAGTCGTGACGATGACGGTTCTCAGCTGACGCTTACTCATGACCGAATATGTGCTCGTCCGGAACAAGCCGTCGACGGCGCGCGGACATCGCTACATCATCAAGAACCAGGTGCTCCCCAACTTGGGTCGACTGCGGGCAGCGGACGTGAAGCGTCCCGACATCGCCGACCTGATGGGCAGCCTGCGCGGCACACCGGGCGCCGCCAACCAGACGCTCTCGCTCCTCCGCAAGATGTTCAACCTCGCTGAAATTTGGGGATCGCGACCCGACGGCACAAACCCGTGCAGGCACGTCCAGAAGTATGGCGGCGAGAAACGCACCCGACTCATCACCGACGTCGAACTGGCTTGGCTGCCCGTGTCTACTGACGCCCGTCGCCGGGGGCTTGCATATGTCACACATAGTGTGATATTCGGTCCCCGTTGGGTTTGACGATGAGGGTGTACAAGAACGCCTGGTTTCGGAAGTTCGCCACGAAGGAGCGAATCTCCGACGCTGCATTGTGCGAGGCCGTAAGCCGCGCTGAGATCGGCTTGGTTGACGCAGACCTTGGAGGCGGGCTTCTCAAGCAGAGGGTCGCACGGTTAGGAGCGGGACGGTCAGGAGGTTACCGCACCATCCTGGTCTTCAGATCGGGCGCACGGGCGGTGTTCGTATTTGGATTTGCGAAGAGCGATCGGGCGAACCTGACCGCCCAGGAAGAAGCGGTCTACAAGGCGGCGGCCAAGCTAGTGCTGGCGTTCAGCGAGGACCAGCTCAACGCCGAAGTCGTGAGCGGTCGAATGACGGAGGTAAAGTGCGATGGCCAAAACGTACAAGAGCGAGGCGATGGCGGCCGTCCACGAGATGTTGGAGGGCTTCCATGAAAGCGGCGCTGTCGACAAGCAGACGATGAGGGAATTCGACGAGGCCTGCTTGACGCCAGCTTCTCTCCTGACTCCGGGCGAGATCAAGGCAATCCGGGAGAAGGAGGCTGTGTCCCAGCCCGTGTTTGCTCGCTATCTCAACGTGTCGAAGAATCTCGTTTCGGATTGGGAGCGCGGCACAAAGCGGCCAGGTGGCCCAGCTCTGCGATTGCTGACGGTAGTGCGGAAGGGCGGGCTGCGAGCAATCGGCTAATAAAAGCGGCAAAATCCGGATATCGTATTTTTAATACGAAATGTTGTACTCATGGCGTCTGACAATTTCGGGGAAATCCTTTGAGTGTTAGTGTTCACAATCCTGATCAGTACATGGCTGCACTGCGGACAATCATCGCACAGGGCCGCAAGCGTGTGGGCATTTTGGTCGGTGCGGGAGCACCTGCAGGGATGCAAAAAGATGACGGCACGTGGCCGCTCATTCCGGCAGTCGCGGGGCTGACGTCGCAGATCATGAACGCAATAGAGCATATCTACAAGATTCAGATCGAAGGCCTGAAGAAGGACTCGAAGAAGCAGGATATTGAGGCGCTGCTATCGAGGATCCGCTCACTTTCGATGGTTATTGGCACCACCAAGATCCATGATCTTGACGGTGACGGATATAAGGTCATGGCGGAGACTATTTGCGGCGAGATCGGAAAGATCGTCAACGTTCGCCTCCCGACTATGCCCTCTCCCTATAGTGAGCTAGTCAGCTGGATCACCGGTGCATCGCGGGCGCACCCTGTGGAGATATTCACAACCAACTACGACCTGCTGTTCGAAGAAGCCTTCGAGCGCGCGCAAGCACCATATTTTGACGGCTTCTCGGGGTCGCGCGAAGCCTTTTTCGATCCGGCGTCGGTGTCGGACGACCGCTTGTCGCCGCGTTGGAGCAAGCTCTGGAAGCTGCACGGATCGCTTGGCTGGAAGGCCAACGATCGCGGCGAAATCGTACGCACCGGGCAGACCGACGCGACGCACCTCATCTTCCCCGAGCATCTGAAATACGACCAGACGCAAAAGGCACCTTACGCCGCGTTGCTAGACCGGCTCCGTACGTTCCTCGCGTCGGAGGACACACTGCTTGTCTCGATCGGCTTTTCTTATGCTGATGCGCATATCTCAGCGCGCATCAGCGAAGCGTTGGCGGCCAACCCGGCGTCGAGTGTTTTTGCCTTTCAGTATCAGACCCTCGACAAGGAGGACTGCGCGTTTGAAGTGGCGACCAAGCGGTCTAATTTCAGCGTCTATGCCCGGGACAGGGCCGTCATCAACGGCGTAGCCGCCCAATGGGCCACCCCGGGCGATCTCCCGACAAAAGACTGGGGCCCGATCCGCGACAGCTACTGGAGGTCGAGCGCTTCGGGCGGAGCGCACGAATTCCAGCTCGGCGCGATAGACCGAAGCGCGCATTCTGTTCGAAGCTGGCGCTGTCGGCGTCGATATCCACTTGCTGGGCGATGTCGCGCTGCAAATAGATGGCGACGTCGCATCTGCAGGCCGCCGCGATCTTGTGCGTCCGACCGAGATTGTGTTGCACAACGTCGCTCGGATTATCGTGACCCCGCCAAGTACGGGTGGACTGTCGGCTGAGGCGAACCTGCGTTCGGCCGACGAAGCACTCACGGCCGCGCTCGAGGCGCTCGACGTTTCAAGTTACACAGCGGCACGCGGCCGCGCGGAACGCGCCCTTGCGGCAGCCCAGGAGATCGCGACGCTCAAAAAACAGGTCGAGACACTTTGCCCCGGCGAGCCAGTCCTGACGCTGGCGCCGGGATCGACCGCGTTGAAGGCGCTGCTTGGCGACCTGACCGGGGTGAGCGACGATGTCACCGTTGAAGCGAGCATCGACGTGGTGGCGCTCGATGTGACGCTCCAGACCGCCCGCGAGGAAGAGAGCGTCGCACTCGCCCATTTGGAATCGAAGCAGCTCGCGGCCCATGAGCAGGAAAAAAGGCTCGTGCAGCTCCAGGCCGAGCGGGCCGGCGCTGCGCGCGAAGCGGAAGCGGCGCGCCAGGGCCTTCTCTCGCTGCAAGCGGAAGCGGATCGCGACGCCATCGACTAGGTGCGTAGCGAGGCAAGCGAAGAACTCGCCCGGCGGGCCGAGGCGCTCGAACAGGCGCGGCAAGCCGCCCCCAGCTTCGATGCCGAGCGAATCCGCAAGAGCATCGCCAACATCCAACGCGAACAGGTGCGCGGGCGTGAGGAACGGCTCGAGCTCGCGGCGCGGATCGCGTCGCTGGACACGACCATTGCAAGTGACGGTCCCAGGGGCCCAGCAACGATCGCCAGCGAGGCGCTCGAAGTCGAGGAGGCCGCGATCGCAAGACTGTCGCGGCTGGTCGATGAAGCCGATGCGCTGGAGCTGTTGCGTAAAACGCTGCGCGAGGTCGGCGACGAAACCTCACGCACATTCCTGGGACCCGTGACGAACCGCGCGGGACGCTATTTGGAGCGGATCCTGCCAGGCAGCACCCCAGTGTTCAACGAGGAGATGGGCCTGACCACGATCAAGCGGGGGGGAACCCTTGAGGCCAGCAGCGACCTGAGCCGAGGAACCCAGGAGCAGCTGGCAGTGCTGACCCGGTTAGCCTTTGCCGACTTACTTCTAGAAAAGGGAGCGCCTGTTTCGCTGATTCTCGACGACCCGCTAGTATATTCCGACGATGGTCGGTTCGAAGCGATGACGGACATTTTGGTTGAGGCGGCGGCCCGCATGCAAGTGATCTTGTTTACATGTCGCGCGAAGGCATTCCGACATGTCCCAGGACATCGGATCGCGCTCGGTACCCGCAACTAGTCCAGCTGCGGCACCGCCGAGTCGACCTCGTTAATGTCTATATTTATAATTTATGTCGTTCAACCTATACTACCACGAGTTCTGCGACATAGATTTTGCAACGGCTTTAAAGACGCGCGCGCAACTTAAGACCGGCCTCGCTCGATGGGTGTCGCAAAAACCCTCGTTTGCTCGACACTAAAACTGCTTCTGACTCCACCCGGGAGCTAGGGTTCGGACTCAATCAGCACCAAAAAGCAACGACGCTGGCGAGCGCGACGGC
>CAXTOT010000142.1:0-9602 GCA_964245915.1 uncultured Lichenihabitans sp.
CAAGCCGAACGACCGCCGCTCAAATCGAGCGATTGATAGCTGACAGGCCCTAAGGCGCGGCGAGCCGCGGGGGCAGACATAGGCGGCGTTCCTGCAGTCGACCTCAGGCCCGAGCGTGTCGAGCGACCCGGCGGGCATGGCTGAGAAAGCGGCAAGCGCCGAGTTCTCGTTCTCGTTCAACCATGCCATGCGTACCGACATGGTCGCATCCTCGTCCATCAGCGGACGGTACACGACGCCGGGAATGACGAGCGCGGTCGCGGACTCCGCCACGACAGTGAGCCCGTAACCCGCGCTGACCAAGCCGATTAGGCACTCGCGGAAGATGTCATGCTGGTGGATGCCAGGAGTAAACACCTGATCCCTGGACTGCCGCGCGGCTACCTGCTCAAGCCTCCCGGCGAGGTGCGCCGACTATTTTGAAGCTGCAGTCTTCGCTGCAGGGTGATCGGATCTGCTCCAAGTCGGCGCCGTGAAAGCCGCACCCGGATCCATCCCTCCTTGACTGTTCGACGTATGCCGAACAGTGTTAGTTCCGTCGCTACCGAACATATGAGCTATTATGGCCCGTTCCTACGAGCATCCCCAACCGGAAAGCATCCACCTGCCGCGTGTCCTGTTCGCCTTGAGCGATCCGGTGCGGCTAGGCATGGTGCGCATCCTGGCCAATCGAGACGCCGTGAATAGCCTGGACCTGGGGCCGGGCATTCCCAAATCGACGGTAACGCACCATACCCGCATTTTGCGCGAAGCCGGCGTGACCTGCACCCGGCCGCAAGGGCGCAACTGCTGGATAAGCCTGCGCCGCGACGTCCTGGATACGAAGTTTCCCGGGCTGCTCCATGCGATCTTGACGACAGGAGCCGAGACTTGATCCGGCGTCTGTGGCCGTTGACGCTCGGTGCGTTCGCGCTGGGACTCGATGCCTATGTGCTAGCCGGTCTACTGCCAGGCATGGCCCATGATCTGGAGACGACGCAGGCCCTGGTCGGCCTGGGCGTGACGCTGTTCACGGCAGCCTACGCGGTGAGCGCACCGGGGTTAGCCTTCGTGGCAGGGCGGTTTTCGACGCGTGAGGCACTTCTGGCCGGACTCGGGCTGTTCACGCTTGGCAACGTGGCCACGATGCTATCGCCCTCGCTGAAGGTCATGCTCGTCGCGCGCCTTTTAGCCGGTGTCGGCGCTGGACTCTATTCCCCGCTCGCTGCATCGAGCGCCAGCGGCATAGTGGACGCCGGCCAGCGTGGCCGGGCACTGTCGATGGTGCTGGCCGGCCTGAGCGTAGGCACGGCCTTTGGCGTGCCCGTGGGGCTGCTCATTGAGGATCGCTTCGGCTGGCGCTGGACCATCGGCCTGATTGTGCTGCTGGGGCTGGTTGCTGCCGCAGGCGTGGCTGGCCACACCCGCGGTTTCCCCGCCACGTCGCAGATTGCGTGGCGGGACCGCCTTGCGGTGCTGCGCAGGCCATTCGCCCTCACCACTTTAGGTGTGACGTTGTGGACGGGCATAGCCTCGCTCGGGCTCTATACCTACCTGGCCGAAGTCACCGTCGCCTGCGGGGTGGCAACTTCTACCCATGCCTTCATCTGGCTTTGGGGGCTAGGCGGCATGGTAGGCTCCCTACTGATCGGTCGGATCATCGACCAGCGCTTGCCGCCGAAACGCGCAACGTTGCTGCTGCTGGTGCTCCTGGGACTCGGCTTGGTCCTGGTCGGCTCGGGCATCTTGATGGCTACGGGCGCGGGCTGCTTCTTATGGGGCTTAGCAGGTTGGGCCAGCGTGGCACCCCAACAGCATACGCTGATCTCGCACGATCCCATGCGCGGCACCACGTCGATCGCGTGGAATTCGTCGGTCAACTACCTGGGAGGTGCCATCGGCGCGGCGGTCGGATCACTGGCCCTGAGCGTGCACCTGCCGGCGCAATGGTTGCCAACAGGTGCGTTGGTAGCTGTCGTCATCGCGCTCCTAATACATGTCTCTAACACAAGTTGATATCACGGCAAAACTGTTACGCGATATCAATTATAACATTCGTGACAGCCAAACCGTCCTTGGTTGCCTAACGCGAAAGTCGTGCAAAGTGGGTCGGCATCGACATAGCTCAACTCTGCGACGGATAGATCGGTCAAACTCGTCCGCCTTCAGTCAGGTCTGGTCGGAATCTGCGACCCGTCGACGGCAACGGGCGCAAGTCGCTGCGACTCAGGTCGCCCGGAGCACCGTGCATTGCCGCCGAGAGTGTGACTCCATGAGGCCGCTAGTTTATGCTTTGCTCAAAAGGTAGGCGAGCGGTTTCAGCACGGTCTCGGTTGCGAAAGCTCTGAAATCCCGGACCCTGCGGAGGCTGCGGCACTAAAGTAGCTGGACGCCCAGCGCGCTGGTCAAAATGTGTGCAGTTTGAGCCGCACCAGCTTCCGCCGCGGCGGTTGCCGCAGTCAGTTCCGCCCCACGCTCGAGCGCACCAGAACGAACGCATGGCCGGATATGTCCTCGCTTTGGCCGTTGCGTTACTTTTCGGCTATTCCTAATAGGACCATAGATAGGACCTTCCAAAAAACGCACGAGGCCGGAAATGTCCGACACCGCCCTACTTGTCATCGACGTTCAAGAGTCGTTCCGTCACGCGTCCTATTGGAGCGACGCTGAGCTCTCCCCATTCGTGAATCGCCTCCAGACCCTGATCGATGGGGCTGCGGCGCAGGGCATTCCCGTGCTGCAGGTGTTCCACACGGCACAAACCGGGCCTTTCTCGCCCACCTCCGGCCATGTCCGCACGCTGGAGCCAATGTCGATCCGGCCCGACGCGGTGTTCCACAAGACCAAGCACAGCGCCCTGGTCGGCACCGGGCTCGACGTCTGGCTGACGCAGCATGGCATCCGGCGGCTGATCGTAGCCGGCATCCGCACCGAGCAGTGCTGCGAGACCACGACCCGCCACGCGTCCGACCGAGGCTGGACCGTGGACTTCGTGACGGACGCGACACTGACCTTCACGATGACCCACCCCGACGGGCGGCGGTACGAGACCGGCGACATCAAGGCGCGGACGGAGCTGGTTCTGGCAGGCCGCTTCGCCCGCATCGCCACGGTGGAGCTGGCGCTAGCCGCCCCCGCGAACCTGCCCGCGGTCGCGTGACCGGAGGGCGGCGGCGCATCCCCGTGCTAGTGCTGCTGCCGCCCCGTGCTCTGCTGCTTGATTTGGCAGGGCCGCTGGAAGTGCTGCGGGTCGCCGGTGCGGCCCAGGATCATGTGGACTTCGACGTAGCCTACGTCGCGCCCGATCCGAACACGCGATCTTCGGTTGGTCTGACTCTGTGCGGTGCCGGCCCCCTGCCGACTCTGGTGGAGGCCGGTGCCGTGGTTCTGGTGCCCGGTTCGGCTGGCCGCCTCTTGGGACCCTCGCCGGACACGGAGGCCGATGCACATGCCGAAACGGTGATTGTCGCCTGGCTTCGCGCCGTCGTGCGGCCCGGCCACACGCTGGTGACCGTGTGCGAGGGGGCGCTGCTGGCGGCATGGGCCGGGTTGCTCGACGGCTATGCGTGCACGACCCATCATGGAAGCTGCGCCAAGCTGGCCGCAGCGGCGCCGCGCGCCCGCGTGCTGGAAAACCGGCTGTTTGTCGAAGACCGCGACCGCTTCAGCAGCGCCGGCGTCACCGCGGGCGTCGATCTGATGCTGCACTTGGTCGCCCTCTGGGCCGGGCCGATGGCGGCCCTATAGGTGTGAGCTTTCCATAGGTTGTCCATCCGGTCCGAACCGAGGAAGCTGATGTTGCGAGCTTCAGAGGCCAGGGAGAGGACCGGATGAACATTCACAAGAATGCCCGTTGGACGCCGATCGGTCGAGAGCGATTGGTGCGGCAGGTGGAGGGCGGGCAGACGCCGGAGGCGGCCGCGACCGGCGCCGAGCTTCGGGACGACGCCGCGTGAGGTCGCTCGCCGCGCATCGCGAACGCGTCCTCGGCGCCATCGTCGTGCTCATGGTCGTGGGGATCACCGTCTACGTTCCCGCGTTCGGCACGCGCGACACGCTCGTCGGCGTCCTCAACGACACCTCGTTCCTGTTCATGATGGCGGTCGCCCAGATGATCGTCATCCTCACGCGCGGCATCGACCTGTCGGTCGCCGCGAACCTGGCGCTCACCGGCATGCTGACCGCGCTCGTCGCCGAGCCCCACCAGGGCCTGCCGGTCCCGGCGTTCGTGCTGCTGTCGACGGGGATCGGGTTCCTCCTCGGGCTCTTCAACGGCATGCTGATCGCGAGTTTGCGCATCCCGCCGATCGTCGTGACCCTCGGAACGCTCGCCATCTTCCGCGGCATGATCGTCGTCGGCGGCGGCGGCGGGCAGGTCAACGCCTCCGACATGGGCGAAGCCTTCCAGTCGCTGCCCAAGCTCACGCTGTTCGGCCTGTCCAGCGTCTTCTGGATCGCCGCCGCGCTGTCGGCTTCGGCTTGGGCCTTCCTCACCATGACCCGGCCGGGCCGCGGCCTCTACGCCGTGGGCCGCAACCCGGTGGCGGCGCGCTATTGCGGCATCGACCTCGCGCGCCAACAGCGGCTGGCTTACGCGATCTCGGGCGCGGTCGCGGGCCTGAGCGGCTACCTGTGGGTCGCGCACTACGGGGTCGCCTACGTGGAAATCGCGACCGGCTACGAGCTGACCGTGATCGCCGCCTGCGTCATCGGCGGGGTATCGATCGGCGGCGGCGTCGGCAGCGTCGCGGGCACGCTGCTCGGCGCCCTGTTCATCGGCGTCATCGTCAACGCGCTGCCGGTGATGCAGGTGTCGCCGTTCTGGCAGATGGCGATCTCGGGCGCCGTCATCCTCGCGGCGGTCGTCATCAACGCGCGAACGGAAGGCCGGCCCGACAAGATCATCCTGTCCCGCGCCCGGCGGGATGCCGCCAAGGCGGGGGCTTAGGGCGATCGAAGGCCCGGGGAAGAGCCGTCAGCTTTGGCGAAAGACCGGTACGTCGACCTGCCGGACGGCCCCGCGGATCGTGATCCCGGCAAGCTCAAGCAGCGCCACCGTCGGGCTCACCGCGAAGGCCGCGATCTCGAAGGCGACGCCGGCCAGCGGTTCCATGGGAAGCACCACATAGCTCAGGCTGATTCCGTCCCCCTTGAACTGCGACCCGGCCAAACCGACGTGGCGCCCCCCGAGCGGCGACGTGATCGAGACGCCGCCGTTGCTCTGGGCGAGGTTGACCCCGACGCCGATGATCTCGACGCCGTGGTCGAACGCGAGCGCGATCCTGTCCCATGGTCCGAGTCGGGCGAGGTTCACGCTCGTGAGCGATGTCTGGCGGCGGACGAAAGCGCCCCCGGTAAGCTCGTCCGCCGCAATGGCGTGAAAGCGATGATCCGGCAAGGCGGCCGTCCTGTGCCCGCGCGCGAGCGGCCGTTCGCTCAGTCCCGCGAGACCGTCGGCGATGTGGCGTCCGAAGGCCCTGGCGTGGTCCCGCGCCAGGTGATCCCGGTCCATGAACATCTTGGACGCATCCTCGCCCGCGGATCGCGAGGTCACGTAGTCGAAGCCGTCGTAGAGCGGATAGCCGCGCTCGCGCGCGTAGGCGCGATAGAAATCATGCACGGGCAGCACCCGACCCAATCCCGTGATCGCGGGCATGACCACGACCACCGGCACCGTCTTCTGACCGAGACGGGACACGAAGTCGTCGAGGATGGAAGCGATGCCGGCCAGCGAACTCGTTTCGACGCCGACCCAGTATTCCTCGTTCACGGCGAAATCGAGCAGGATGAAATCGAATCCGCCGAGGTCCTGTTCGGCCCAGACCTTCGGGAGGACGACGGTCGTGCTCGCGCCAAGGGAGAAGTTGGCGACATGCGCCGTCGCCGGATGGTCCGCCAATCCGGCGGTGTAGCCACCCCGCAGGACGGAATTCGAGGTGCCGATCACCGCCAGCCGCATGTGCCGAACGCAACTCTCCCCGCCTCGCGGCGTCCGCCTTATTCAGGTTCGCCCATGTCCCGTCAAGCGCCGCGCGCCCCGCCGACAAGGCGTCGTGGAGTCCCTCAGGGCTCGTCGTCCGGAGGGGAGCCGGCTCGAGGACGGAAGGACGCCAACCGATCGTTCCGGCCCGCCGAGGGGACCGGAGCAAATCCGCGTCGGCGCGCGACCCCGCGTTCGTCGACCACGCGGCAAGGTCGCGGTCGTCCGATCCGCGACACGTCGGGGAAGCGGGGCCCCACACCGGAAACGGCGCGTGACGGCGGCCCTGACGTGCCGGCTGCGCTTGCCTGCCGCCACCGCCGCCGGCATAGTCCCGCCGCCGGTAGGCGTGCCTCGGAAGCTTGCGAGCTGGCGCACAGGGGATGATCCATGAAAACGCACGTGGCTTTTTCCGCCGCGCTCGGGGCCATCGCGGCGATCGCGACCCCGCTTGCGGCCGGGGCGAAAAGCTTGGATCTTTCGCTGTCGCGAACCTATGGGTTTTCGGTGCAGGTGCCGGAAGGGTACGCTGGCACCAACGAGAACAACACGCTGTTCGTCACCGCGCCAGACAAGAGCGTGACGCTGTCGTTGTCGTTCGATACGTCGCCCGATGATCTCCAGAAGGATGCCGACGCGCTCTTCGACGTGTTCCAGAAGGCCATGAGCCTAGAACCGCCGGCCAAGCGGGACGCAACCTTGTCCGGCCTTCCCGGGACGGCTTACCTGTCCCATCTGACCAGGAATGGTGTGGGGCTGGATTTCAAGCTGGTGATCGTCAAGGTCGATCCTGCCGTGATCGCGATCGAATACGTGATCGTTCGCGGGGAGACGGCCGCGGTTCAGGACGCCGCGCGCTCGCTCGAGCAGTCCATCACACTGAAGGGGCCATGACAGGGGCGGACGCCTGAGCGTCGGAACCTCTGCCCATTCACCCTCGCCGCACACCCTTGCCGCACACCCCTGGCGCCTGACCGAATCCGGCCGGCTCCCAAGCGACGGACGATCGATGCCCATCCATAAGCTCTTCCTGCTGCCGGGCGACGGCATCGGCCCCGAGGTCATGGCCGAGGCCGAGAAGATCCTTGCCTGGTTCGAGGACACCGGCATCGCGCATTTCGCGATCGAACGCGGTCTCGTCGGCGGCTGCGCCTATGACGCGCACGGGGCGGCGATCAGCGAAGCCGACATGGCGCGTGCCAAGGCGGCCGATGCCGTGCTGCTCGGCGCCGTCGGCGGCCCGAAGTGGACCGACGTGCCGTACGACGCGCGCCCGGAGGCCGGGCTCCTCCGCTTGCGCAAGGACCTCGGGCTTTTCGCCAACTTGCGCCCGGCGATCTGCCATCCCGCGCTCGCGGACGCGTCGTCGCTCAAGCGCGACGTGGTCGAGAACCTCGACATCCTGATCGTCCGCGAATTGACCGGCGGGGTGTATTTCGGCGAACCGAAGGGCATCTTCGACCTCGGCAACGGCCAGCGCCGGGGTATCGACACCCAGGTATACGACACGTTCGAGATCGAACGCATCGCGCGCGTGGCGTTCGAACTGGCCCGGCGGCGGCGCAACAAGGTAACGTCGTCCGAAAAACGCAACGTGATGCGGAGCGGGGTGCTTTGGTTCGAGACCGTGCGGGCGCTCCACGCCCGCGATTACGCGGACGTAGCCCTCGAGCACCAGCTCGCCGATGCGCTCGGGATGCAACTGGTCCGCTGGCCGAAGCAGTTCGACGTGATCGTCACCGACAACCTGTTCGGCGATATGTTGTCGGATGTCGCGGCGATGCTGACCGGGTCGCTCGGCATGCTGCCCTCGGCCTCGCTCGGCGAGGTGGACGCGGCCAGCGGGCGGCGCCGGGCGCTGTACGAGCCGGTGCATGGTTCAGCACCCGACATCGCCGGAACGGGCACGGCCAACCCGCTCGCCATGATCGGTTCGCTGGCGATGGCGCTGCGGTATTCCTTCGACATGGGGAAGGAAGCCGACCTGATCGAGCGTGCCATCGGCGCTGCCCTGGCGCTGGGCCATCGTACAGCCGACATCGCCGCCAAGGGCACGACCTCGAGCGGGACCGCCGCGATGGGGCAAGCCGTCAGGACCGCGCTTGCCGAGCTGACCGCGTAACGCGACGTCCGGGAGAAACTCCAGGATAGAGTGGCTTGTCCGATTAGAACAGGCCGTCACCAAAGCCGGCGTTGAAGCGCGGGTTGTATGGCAGATCGAAACGCTGCGGCAGGGTCGACTCGCCGAAGCGACTTGGAGCGAAGCTTTCGTAGATCGGCTGGTGGTCGACGGTGTTCGAGGTGAGATAGGTGTTGTCGGTGCCGACCGGCACCACGTTGCCGGGGTCGAGGAAGCTGCGTTTCTTGACGACGAGCGGCGGGGGGGCGACAGCCGCCACGTGATAGACCCGCTTGAGCCGCGCCGGACGATCTTGCGCGCCGGCCATGCCGCTCGCACTCAGGGTCGACACGACGGCCACGGCCGCGATAAGGAAACCTGTGGTCCGCATGGGCTTGCCCCTGGCGATCGACGACGTTCGCTTTACCAATCGCAGGGCGACGCTTAAGGTTCCTTTACCGTCGGCCCTGTTGCCGCGATCCCGCTTCCCACCGCGTCGGCCTCGACGAGACGTTTCAGCGGCGGCAGGGCGGCACGGGGGTCGAGCCAAGCGGCGCGGTCGCGGCCCGGCGCTTGCGCGAATGCGGCGCAGGGCGGGCCGCGCCGGCGTTCGGCATCGACGAAAATGCGCTGCAATCCCGGGTCGTCCGCCGCCGCCAGGAGATCGATCTTGTCGATCACGCACGCCAACGCGGCGCGCGCCGCCGAGGGCGTCCGGGACCCGCACAGGAACCCCGCGATCCGCAAAGCCGTGCCACCGTCCGGCGCGGCGCGGAAACCCAGGCAGGGCGCCGGCGCGCCATCGTGGAGCAGCGCGAGGTCCGCCAACTCGACGGGCCCGAAGCGCGTCGAAACCTTCCCGGGCGGGCGATTCCGCAACACGGCCAGGCCATCGTCGGACGCCACCCTGGCCAACTCGATGACCAACGGCGTCAGCGGTTCCGCTTCGCGCCCGACGCGATAGAAGACGAGGTGCAGGAACGGCCCGTCAAAGCCGATGGCGCCGAACGTCAGCGCGTCGCGGCGGCCCCCGCCCTCGGCGTGCCGACGCGCGTCGTAGCGCGACGGCAGCTTGGCGAACTCGGTGCCGACCAGGTCGAAGACCGGCAGCGGCCGACGGATGTCGATCCATTCGGGCGAGGCCGACGGTGCCGCCTGCACGCCGCCGGGCGGCCCGTTCGCGGTCACCAGCATGGTGGCGATCGCCAGCGCGAGCCCTGTGGCGCCGACGAGGGCCGCGGTCTTGGCCAGGGCCCGCGCGGCCCGGCCGCCCGCGCCAAGCAGGAACGCGCGGCAGGGAACCAGGCCGGTGTGTGCGTCCGTTCCGATGAGCGCCATGCCGCGGCCCGTGCCTGCGATGAGGTTGCGCATCGCACGATGGGCGCTACCGCTGACCGGCGTGTTACCGAAGGGGGGCCACCTCGATTCAGCGTCAACGCCGGGTTATCGCGTGCCGGTGCGCGCCGGGTCGCCTCTAAGGCGGCATCGATTATTAGCTGAATCGGGGAATTGGTCACTGGGGAT
>CAXTOT010000143.1:0-9452 GCA_964245915.1 uncultured Lichenihabitans sp.
CCGGTGCAGGTGCAGATTTTCCCGGCCGAAACGCTCTGAGTATCCGCTCGGAACAGGTCCCTGCGTAGTCGTTGACGCGAGAAGTCGGCGCTTTTCCGCCGGGGCAGCCGTCGCGCAACCACGCCTTGGCCGGCCTTGTGGAGACGCTCGTGACTGATGGCCCGTTGATTGTTGTCGGGGCCGGGATCGTCGGCCTCGCGATCGCCTACCACCTTCGGCGGGACGGAGCCGATGTGACGGTCATCGACCGCGACCCGGAGGGCGACCGCGCCTCGCACGGGAATGCTGGCGGCATCGCGGTGACCGAGGTGATGCCGGCCTCCGTCCCGGGCCTGATATGGAAAGTCCCTGGCTGGCTGCTCGATCCACTCGGGCCTCTAGCCATCCGGCCGCGCCACGCTCCCAGGCTGGCCCGGTGGCTATGGCACTTCTCCCGAGCGGGGCGGCCTGCCGAAATGGAGCGTATCGCCACCGCGCTGTCGGCCCTGAACAGCCGCGTCTATGACGACCTGATCCCGATGCTGACCGAGACCGGCCTCATCGGGGAGCTGAACCGGAAAGGCGCCCTGACGGTCTACGAGAGCCGTGCAGGCTTCGAGAAGGACAGTGCCGAGTGGGGCCTGAAGCGGCGTCACGGGATCGAGGGGGAGGTCCTCGGTCGGTCCGAAGTCCTCGCGATGGAGCCCTCCCTGGGTCCGATCGTCGAGTGCGGCGTGTATACGCCCCAATGGTCCCACATCAATGATCCCAAGCACCTCGTCACCGTTCTGAGAACGTGGCTGCAAGCCCATGGCGTCGTGGTCATGCCCGGCGAGGTTGCGGCCGTCGACGGCACGGATCCGGTCACCGTCAGGCTGAAGGACGGCCGCTCCATCCCGGCCCCCCGGATCGTGGTGGCCGCCGGCGCCTGGTCGGGACGCCTGGCCAGGCAATTCGGCGACAAAGTCCTGCTCGAAAGCGAGCGCGGCTACAACACGACGATCCCCGAACCCAACGTGACCCTCGGCCGGGAGATCATTTTCGCCGAACGGAAGTTCGTGGCGACGCCGCTGAGTTGCGGGCTGCGGATCGGCGGAACTGCCGAGTTCGGCGGGTTGGACGCCATCGCCGACCACAAGCGTTGCAAGGCATTGGTGAAGCTCGCCTCCCGTTACCTGCCCGGACTGCACGCGGCGGGCGGTCTCGAATGGGCCGGGCACCGCCCGGCAACGCCGGACAGCCTGCCCGTCATCGGTGCGTCGGCTTCCAACGGCAACGTTTTCTACGCGTTCGGCCACGGTCACTTGGGTCTGACGCAGGCGGCGACGACCGGCCGGTTGATCGCGGACCTGGTTCAGCGGCGGCCTCCGGTCATCGATCTCCTGCCCTACGCGATCAGCCGTTTCCATTAGCTCCGGTCAGGACATCCGATGGCCCGTCATACCTTTTTCTGCATCGACGCCCACACATGCGGAAACCCGGTCCGGGTCGTGGCGGGTGGCGGCCCCATCCTCCCCAACGTCGGCATGGCCGATAGGCGCGCGCATTTCATGCGTCACCATGATTGGGTGCGGAAGGCACTCATGTTCGAGCCGCGCGGCCACGACGTGATGTCGGGTTCGATCCTATACCCGCCGTTTCGCGAGGATTGCGATCTCGGCGTGCTGTTCATCGAGGTGAGCGGCTGCCTGCCGATGTGCGGTCACGGCACCATGGGCACGGTCACGGCCGCCATCGAGGAGGGCTTGGTGACGCCGCGCCAGGAGGGGCAGCTCGCCATCGAGGCTCCGGCAGGCCGGATCGTGGTCGAGTACACGAAGGCGGGCCAATACGTCGAGCAGGTGCGGTTGTTCAACGTGGCAAGTTATTTGCATGCCGCCGACGTTGAACTCGACGTGCCGGAGATCGGCCCGCTGACAATCGATCTGGCTTATGGCGGCAACTACTACGTTATCATCGAACCCCAGCGAAATTGGACCGGACTGGATGCGATGCCGGCCGATCTGATTTTGCGGCTCAGTCCGTTGGTAAGGCAGGCCGCCCAGGCGCTGCTGGCGCCAGTGCATCCTGAGGACGACCGCATCGGCGGCGTCAGCCATGTCATGTGGTGCGATAAGCCGCGCGACCCGCGGGCCACGGCAAGGAACGCCGTCTTTTACGGCGACAGGGCGATTGACCGCTCGCCTTGCGGGACCGGCTCCTCGGCACGCATGGCCCAGCTGGTCGCCAAGGGACGATTGAGCGTCGGTAGCGAGTTCGTCCACGAAAGCATCATCGGTTCCATGTTCGATTGCCGGGTGGAGGGTGCGGCACGGGTCGGCAGCCACCCGGCCATCCTGCCGAGCGTGGCCGGCTGGGCTCGGGTTACGGGCCACAACACGATCTACGTCGATGACCGGGATCCCTTCGCGCATGGGTTCCAGATCAGCTGACGCCGCGCGCGCGCTTGCCTAAACGTCACCATCCATTGGCGACCGAAAGCCCATCCAGGAACACCAGGAGGTATCGATGTCCGTAATAGCCGCGCGTTTGGAACGGCTGCCGTTCAGCCGGTTTCACTTCAACCTGCTATGTATCGGCGGGCTGGGATTCGCGTTCGAAGCGGTCGATGCGGCGATCATCGCTTTCCTCATGCCCGTGCTGCGCAATCTCTGGCACCTGAGCAGCGTCGAGACGGGCATCCTCGGCAGCAGCACCTATGTGGGCTTCCTGATCGGCGCCTTGCTGGCCGGGCTCCTCGGCGACCGCTTCGGACGCCGCAACGTCATGATGTCGGCGCTCGTCCTGTTCTGCGCGGCCTCCTTGGCCAGCGCCTTTGTCGACGATTGGCATACTTTCCTATGGTGCCGCATCATCGGCGGGATCGGCATGGGCGCCGAGGGGGCCATCGTCGCGCCGTTCCTGTCCGAGTTCGTGGCGACACGCTACCGCGGCGCATTCACCGGCGCCTTGGCTGGGTTTTTCTCGTTCGGGTTCGTCGCGGCGGCGTTGCTCGGCTACTTCGTCATCCCGGCATCCGACAACGGCTGGCGCATCACGCTCGTTCTGCTGGCGCTGCCGGTATTCATCCTGCTTTGGTGGCGCCGGGCCCTGTTCGAATCGCCGCGGTGGCTGGAAAGCCGCGGCCGCAACGCGGAGGCAGACGCCATCGTGAGCAAGATCGAGGCGGCGGTCGTCAGCTACGGCCATGTCCTCCCGCCGGTGATCGCGTCCAGCCATGCCGCCGTTGCCGAAAACAAGAACTCGTTCCTCGGCAGCCTCGCCGCACTTTGGGCGCCCCCGCTGCGTCGGGTGACGATCATGTCGTGGCTGCTGTGGCTGTCGGTGACGTTTTGCACCTATGCGTTCTTCACCTGGATGCCGAGCCTGCTCGTGCAGCGCGGCATGACCATCAGCCAAAGCTTCTCATATTCCATCTTCATCTACCTGGCTCAGATACCCGGCTATTTTTCCTCCGCATATTGCTGCGAACGGTTCGGACGGCGGTCCACGATCGTCGGCTACATGGTGTTCGCAGCCCTTTCGGCCATCGGCCTCGCATTCTCCGAAACCAACGTGCAGATGTTGACCGGCAGCATCTGCCTCTCGTTCTTCATGAACGGCGTGAATGCCGGCGAATACGCCTACACTCCCGAGGTCTTCCCGACCAATGTCCGTGCCACCGGCATGGGAACGGCGTCGGCGATCGGGCGGATCGGCGCAATCTCGTCGCCGATCTTGGTCGGTTACATTTTCCCGATCGGCGGTTTCGTCGGCGTATTCGGCATGACCACGGTCGTCCTCGCGATCGGCGCCCTGTCCGTTCTCATCCTGGGCGTCCCTACGAAGGGTTTGTCGCTCGAAACCATCGCCGAGCGTGAGCTTGGCTTGGTGGACGATCGCGTCCAGCCGGTGCACGGATGAACGGCGCCCCAAACCTCTCGTTGCTATCGAGCGTGGCGGCGGCACATGCGGCGCATCCCCAGCCCGAGGCGCTCCTTTCGGCGCTCGGCAGCGCCGTCGAGGAGGCCATTGGCTACCGTCTGTTCACTGTCCTGGCGCATGACGCGAAGGCCGGGCTGATGCGGCGCATTTACAGTACGCGGCCCGATATCAACCCGGTGGATGGCAGCAAGCCCATAACGGACTCGGACTGGATGAAACAGGTGCTGGTCAGGGGCGAGCCTTATATCGGCTACACCGCCGCTGACCTGAAGACGGTATTCTTCGACCACCAGGTCCTTGCGTCCATCGGCTGCGGAAGCGTGCTGAACATGCCCGTGGTTTGGTCCGGGACTGTGCTCGGCTCGCTGAATATCCTGCATCAGGAGGGCTGGTACAACGAAGCCCATCTGCCGATGGCGCGGCTGTTCGCGCAACTCACGGCCCCGGCGCTGATGCGTGCGGCCTAGACGGCAATCACAGGAACCGCGGGAGGCCACCATGCAAGTGCTTTTCAAGAACGCCATGATCGTGGACGCCACGATGCCCGAGCCGCGACTTGGCAACGTCCTGGTGGAGAATGGCTGGATTCGGGACCTCGATGCGTCCGCCAGCACCATGGCTGATCGTTTGGTCATCGACCTGCACGGTCTGACGATAATGCCGGGTTTGATCGACTGCCATGTGCATGTCGTGGCCAGCACGGTCAATCTGTCGGCGAACGCTCGGCTGCCGGACTCGACGGCCGTCCTGAGAAGCCTCCCGATCATGCGCGGCATGCTCAACCGCGGCTTCACCACCGTCCGCGACGTGGGCGGCGCCCCGTATGCGCTCGCGGAGGCGGTGGCGGACGGCTTGGCCGAGGGCCCGCGGCTGATCGTGTGCGGGAAGGCGCTGTCGAAGACCGGCGGCCACACCGATTTCCGGCCCAGGGCCGACACGGACGACCCTTATCGCTGGAAAGACCGCTTCGGCGCGCTGGGCCGAGTGGCCGACGGCGTGGACGAGATCCGCCGTGCCGCACGGCAGGAGCTTCGCCAAGGTGCCCGTTTCATCAAGATCATGGCGAACGGCGGTGTCGGCAGCCCGACCGATCCCGTTGCCTGGATCGGCTACACGGCTGACGAGATGACGGCGGCCGTCCAGGAGGCCGGCGATGCACAGACCTATGTCGCGGCACACCTTTATACGGCCGAGGCCATCAAGCGGGCGGTAAGGTGCGGCGTCCATTCCCTCGAACACTGCAACATCATAGACGCCGAGGCTGCGGCGCTGGCCGCCGAAGCCGGGGCCGTCGCCGTTCCGACGCTGGTGGTCTACGAGGCGCTGGCCGAGGATGGCGAACGACTGGGCCTGCCGCCCGAGAGCATCGCGAAGATCGGCGACGTCAGGAACTTCGGCATGCAAAGCCTGCAGCTGCTGCACGATGCCGGAGTGGAGATGGCCTACGGCACCGATCTGCTCGGGGAGTCCCACGTGCGCCAGAACGAGGAGTTCGCGATCCGTGCCAGGGTGCTGCAATCTCGTCAGATACTCGCGGCGGCAACGACGGTGGCGGCGAAGTTGGTCGGAATGCCGGGCCAGATCGGCATCGTCAAGGAAGGCGCCCTGGCTGATCTCATTGTCGTCAACGGCAATCCGCTCGAGGATGTAACCGTTTTGGCCCGGCCGGCTTCGACCGTGAAGGTGGTGATGAAGGGCGGCACGATCTACCGGAACGACCTGGCGGCCTGAAGTATACGACCGCTGATCGAAGGCGATGTCGCAGGAACCGGCATGACACCAGGACTGATGAACAGCAAGTATGGCTTCATGCTGTTCCTCCTGCCTAATCGACATGAACGGCGCGGCCTATCTCCCGATCACCGCAACGGTTGAGCGCTCAAGCAGAGCGGCATGGACAGCCGCCCCGAGCGCATTCGCGCCGTGGCGGACGCATCGCTGAAGCGGCTGGACGTCGAGGCGATCGACCTTTTCTACCAGCACCGCGTCGATCCCGATGTGCCGATCGAGGACGTGGCGGGCGCCGTCCGCGACCTGATCGCCGCCGGCAAGGTCAAGCATTTCGGCCTGTCCGAACCCGGCGCGCAGACGATCCGCCGCGCCCATGCGGTGCAGCCCATCACCGCAATCCAGAACGAATACTCACTGTGGACGCGCGGGCCGGAGACCAACGGGGTGCTGGACGCCTGCGAGGAGCTGGGCATTGGCTTCGTGCCGTACAGCCCGCTCGGCAAGGGGTTCCTGACAGGGGCGATGAGCCGCGACACGACGCTCGGCGAGGGTGACTTCCGCCGGGTCCTCCCGCGTTTCACGGCCGAGGCGATGTCGAAGAACCAGGCCCTGGTCGATCTGCTGGGCCGCATCGCCACGACAAAGCACGCGACCCCGGCGCAAGTGGCGCTCGCCTGGCTGCTCGCGCAACGACCCTGGATCGTGCCGATCCCCGGCACCACCAAGCTGCACCGGCTCGAGGAGAACCTGGGCGGCGCGGATCTAGTGCTGACCGCGGGCGATCTCGCCGAGATCGAGCGCGCCGCGGCGGGGATCGCCATCGAGGGCGAGCGCTATCCTGCGCAGCTGCTGGCGACGACCGGGCGATGACCGCACCCGCGTCGACCGCCGCCGGCTTGCGCGTGCTGGTCGTGCTCAGCATCTTGCTGGGATTCGCGTCCATCTCGACCGACCTCTATTTGCCGGCGCTGCCGACAATGGCGGCGGCACTGCATGCGAAGGCGGGCACGGTCGAGTGGACGATCGCGGGCTACTTGATCGGCTTCGGTGCCGGCCAGCTCCTGTGGGGGCCGGTCGGCGACCGCTACGGACGAAGGGGGCCCATCGCGGCCGGGCTGGTCCTGTTCGTGATCGGCTCGGCGGGATGCGCGCTGTCCGCGACCGTCTGGCAGATGATCGGCTGGCGCGTGGTACAGGCGGTCGGCGCCTGCTCGGGCGTCGTGCTGGCCCGCGCCATGGTGCGCGACCTCTATCCGCGCGACCGGGCCGCGCAGATGCTGTCCACGCTGATGACGGTGATGGCCGTGGCGCCGCTGTTGGGTCCGGTCGTGGGCGGGCAAGTCCTGGCCTT
This sequence comes from uncultured Lichenihabitans sp., assembly GCA_964245915.1. Taxonomy (GTDB): domain Bacteria; phylum Pseudomonadota; class Alphaproteobacteria; order Rhizobiales; family Beijerinckiaceae; genus Lichenihabitans. Next base: position 6,986 of record CAXTOT010000143.1, read on the forward strand.
CGCCGGGTGGCGGGCGATCTTTTGGACGCTGGTGGGCATCGGCGTGCTGACGCTTGCCGCGTTGTTCACGCTGCCGGAGACCCTGCCGCGAGACGCGCGCAACACGGAGACGCTGGCGCACGCCTTCGCCCATTATGGTGCGCTCGTTCGCCAGCGCACCCTGATCGGCTATGCCGGCGCGATCGGCTTCTATTACGTCGGCGTCTTCGCCTACGTGGCGGGGACGCCCTTCGCCTACATCAGTTACTACCACGTCCCGCCGCAGCATTATGGGTTGCTGTTCGCGCTGGGGATCGTCGGCATCATGGCCGCGAACTTCGCCAATGCGCGCCTGGTCACGCGTTTCGGCAGCCACCGCCTGTTGCGGGCGGGGGCGGCGCTGGCCGTCCTCGGCGGATTGCCTGCGGCATTTGCGGCCTGGACCGGCTATGGCGGGCTTGCCGGCCTGGTCGCTGCGCTGTTCGTGTTCGCGTCCGCCAATGGCCTGATCGTCGCCAACGCGGTCGTCGGCGCCCGGGACGGCATGCCGCAGCGTGCGGGCGCCATCTCGGCACTGGTTGGCGCGATCCAATATGGCTCGGGGATGATCGGGGCCGCCCTGGTGGGCGCGTTCGCCGATGGCACGCCGTGGCCAATGGGCTGGGTGATCGGACTATCCGTCCTGGGCAGTGCCGCCTGCGCTTGGCTGCTCGTCCCCGGGCGAGGGCAGCACGCTGGCGGCACCCTTGATCCATGTCTAGGCTTCACGAATGAAGCGCGAGGACCTGGTTGACCTGAACGCCTTTGCGATGGTCGCGGAGGAGCAGAACTTCACCCGCGCGGCCGCCAAGCTCGGCACGTCGCAATCGGCGCTCAGCCATACCGTCCGGCGGCTGGAAACGCGGCTGGGCGTCCGGTTGCTGACCCGCACGACAAGGCGCGTGGCCCCCACCCAGGCGGGCGAGCGGCTTTTGCGGACGCTTGGCCCGGCTTTCGACACCATCGCCGCGGAACTCGCCTCGTTGAGCGAACTGCGCGAGACGCCATCCGGCACCATCCGGATCACCGCGAACGAGCACGCCGCGAACACCGTCCTGTGGCCCGTGCTGGAGAGGCTGCTGCCTGGCTACCCGGACGTCCAGGTCGAGCTTTCGGTCGATTCCGGCCTGACGGACATCGTCGCCGAACGCTTTGACGCGGGGGTCCGCCTTGGCGAGTCGGTTGCCAAGGACATGGTCGCGGTCCGTATCGGACCCGATCTGCGGATGGCGGTCGTGGGCGCACCTTCGTACTTCGCGACACGGCCGAAACCGCAAACGCCGCAGGACCTGGCCGAGCATCAGTGCGTCAACCTTCGCCTCCTTACCTTCGGCGGCCTTTATGCATGGGAACTGGAGAAAGGCGGCCGCGAGGTGAAGGTGCGCGTGGAGGGTCAGTTGGCATTCAACAACCCGGCCATGACGCTTCGCGCGGCAATGGCCGGGTTCGGGCTTGCTTGCGTGTTGGAGGATCATGTGGCGGCGCACGTCGCAAGCGGGGGCCTGATCCGCGTGCTGGAGGATTGGTGCCCTCCGTTCGCTGGATACCACCTCTATTACCCGAGCCGGCGCCAGCCATCGGCGGCATTCACGCTGCTGGTGGATGCGCTGCGCACTCGATGAGTGCCCGCCATACCGACACGGGCCGTGAACCAGAAGCCAACCGTGCCATCTCAGCGACCCCGGCCTCCGACCAGTCTCAAAACAAGGCCGGCAGGTCCGTCCAGCGCGGCAGCGCGCGGTCCTTGTCGGACAGAATCGCCTCATGTTCCGCGACCGGCCATGGCAGCGCGAGGATCGGGTCGTTCCAGATCGCCCCCCGCTCCGAAGCGCGGTCATAGACGCCGGTCACCTTGTAGATGACCTCCGTCCCCTCAACCAACGTGCAGAACCCGTGCAAGAACCCCGGCGGCACCCAAAGCTGCGCCCAGTTCTCCGCCGAAAGCTCCACCGCCGCCCATTGGCCATACGTCGGCGACGCCCGGCGCGCGTCCACCGCCACGTCCCAGATCGCCCCCTTGATGCAGCGCACCAGCTTGCCCTGCGGATGCGGCGCGACCTGGCAATGCAGCCCGCGCACCACGCCACGCTCCTGCGACAGGCTCTGGTTGTCCTGAATGAACTCCATGTCGATCCCCGCCGCCGCGAAACGCGACGCGTTGAACACCTCGGAGAAGAACCCGCGAGCGTCGCCGAACCGCGGCGGGGTCACTAAAATCAGGTCCGGGATGGACAGCCGCTCGACCTTCATGGATGCAGCCCGTCCGCCAGCTCCAGCAACAACCGGCCCAGCTCCGTCTTGCTCAGCCGCTGCGCCGCGCTGCGCAGCATGTCGGCGTCGATGAAGCCCATGCGGAACGCGACCTCCTCCGGGCAACCGACCAGCATGCCCTGGCGGTTCTGGATGGTCTGCACGAACGTCGCCGCCTGCAGCAGGCTATCCGGCATCC
>CAXTOT010000144.1:0-9404 GCA_964245915.1 uncultured Lichenihabitans sp.
ACTGTCAAACCGAAGCGACCAGAAGCGAAGCGGTAAATCGTCGATGCTTCCTTAGTCGGGCAACGGAAACATCGCGGTGGCGGCGACGGTGGAAATTCCGCTCCTAGGGCACCACGTGGCTTATCGAAACGATGGCCGCTCTATCATGCAAGCAGCCAGTGATGAGCGTTCCAAACACCTTTGGATCCGAAGATGCGAATCGACCGATCGTTCTGTGACATCCCCGCAGACAAGATCATGGACATCGACCAGGCTGCGTCCCTGGCCAATATCCGGCGGTCTAGCTCCGTCGGCTGGGACGACCTTCTGAAGTCGCAGCGAATTCTGATTGTGTCAGAGGCGGGTGTAGGTAAGACCTACGAGTGCCAAAAGCAGCGCGACATCCTGTGGGAAACGGGAGACGCCGCCTTTTTCCTAGAACTCGCACAGCTTGCGCACAACAGCTTGCGCGAAATGCTTTCGATGGAGGAGGATCGCCGGCTCGACGCTTGGCTGATTTCGCAATCTGATACAGCGACCTTCTTTCTCGACTCCATCGACGAGCTGAAGCTGACGCTCGGCTCGTTCAAGGTTGCCCTGGCAAAACTAAGCAGGGCTTTGAACGGGCAATTCGGTCGTGCCCGGATCGTCATCACCACCCGGCCCACTCCCGTAGATCAGCAATTGGTCAGGGACATACTACCGACTAAAGAGCCGATCGAAGAAGTGGTCAATGCTGAAGACTTCGCCCTCATTGCATTGAACAAGATTAAACGGGAACCGAAGACCCATGGCTTCGAGCAATGGCGGAACGTGGCCCTATTGCCGCTGTCAAATGATCAAATCCGGGCGATTGCATTAGATTGTGGCGTCACCGATCCGGACGCCCTGCTTTCGGACATTAACCGACGCCATGCCCAGGAATTTACCCGCCGACCTCAAGATCTCGTCCAACTCTGTATAGATTGGCGAGATCACAAGCGCATCCGCACGCACCTTCAACAAGTCGCTTACGACGTTGATGTGAAGCTCAGGCCACGGCTCGACCCCGGTGAGAAAGCACAGCTTTCGGCGGACCGTGCGCTGGGAGGCGCGAGCAGGCTTGCACTGGCGGCGTTGCTCACGCGCAAATTGACCTTGCGGCACAGCGCGGAGGCTGACAAAGGCGGGACGTCCGAGGCGGCGCTCGATCCAGAAGTTGTGCTCCCCGATTGGACCCCGGGCGAGCGGGAGACCTTGCTCGAAAGAGCATTGTTTGGTTTCGCCTCTTACGGGCGGGTCCGATTTCACCACCGGTCTGTCGTCGAGTATCTCGCAGCCGAGCGGCTCAAAGCACTGCTCGCAAAGGGTATGCCGTTCCGCGCGCTCAAGCGCCTGCTTCTAGCCGAGACGGCTCACGGCAAAAAGATTGTGCGACCATCATTGAGACCGGTCGCCGCCTGGCTGTGTCTCCAGCACGAAGGGCTATTCGAACAGGTGCGGGATCGAGAGCCGGAGGTCTTGCTCGATTTTGGCGATCCAGGCTCGCTCACGACCCACCAACGGGGGCAAGCCCTGAAGGCCTACGTCAGTCGGTATGGGCGGGGTGGTTGGCGAGGCATGAATGTCCCTTGGATTCAGATCCAGCGGTTCGCTTCGAGGGATCTCGCTTTCGAGGTGCGGCAGCTCTGGCATGGCGGCATCGAAAACGAGGAAGTGCGGCGGCTTCTGCTGATGCTCATTGATGTCGGGGAGATGGCGATTTGTGCCGACATCGCGTATGAATCGGCCGTTCACCGAGATGGGATCGAAATCGAGCGACTCTACGCGACCGAGGCCCTTGCGTCTCTCAACGATGAACGTTTGCCCAGTCTGATAGAGTCGATGGAGGCCGATAGCGCGCTCTGGCCTCATACTCTCGCGCGCTCTATCGCGCTTCGTCTCTTCCCGGAGCATCTCCAAGCGAATCAACTTTGCCGGTTACTTCGCCGTCTGCCTCAGTCGGCGCACGCCGCAGGCGACATCAGTTGGCAGCTTCCGCAGATCATCAAAAGCGAAAACTTCACTCTGGAATGTGCCGAGGCGCTTCGGCAGGAGCTGACCGAATTGCTGGTTGAGAGTACCGCGTGGAAAAATGACTGGCCGCATATCATAAGCGAGAAATCCACTCTTGCGCCTGCCCTTGCAGCGACCTGCCTGAGGTTGATGCAGGCAGGAAGATTTGGAAGCGAATTAGCTCGCTCCATCGCCATCAGCTTACGTGTGCAGCACACAGACTACGTTCATGACGAGCCTTTGAAGGAACTGAAAGACGCTTTGGCCCACGCTTCTGAAGATCTGCGACGCGAAGTCTTTTGGGCAAACGATGCCTTCGTTGAGGGTCTGCACGCGAGTAGCGAGCCACGGAGGCGTTTCGCGGAAGCGTCGTTCCAGGGGCCAATTGACCTCAATCGCGAAAGGGATTCTCGCTGGGTGACTGCTGCGCTCTCGGACCTTGCACGACCCCTTCCCGAGCGCACGATGATGCTCGAAGCAGCCATTCGTCTGTGGAACGGCGAAGGTGACCCAATCGACCATCTGCGCCGACTTCAGCCGCTTGTCGCGGATGCATCGGACCTCGTCTCAATTTTAGAGCAGCGGCAGCAGCCGGCGGTGCCGAATCCCGACCTGCAGCGGATGGAGAAGGAGGCCGCAAAGCGGCGCAAGCAAGTTGAGCGTCGAGACGCGAAAGCGCACGCGAGTTGGGTGCAGTTCTGGCGTGAAGTGTCCGACAATCCAGACGCAGTCTTTGGTCCAGAGCGTGAGGATCACACCGCTTGGAACTTGTGGAGGGCCATGGAGCAGGCGGGCGCGGAGAGCCGTTCATCCGGATGGAACCGGCGCTTCATCGAGCGCTCCTTTGGCAAGCTCGTCGCCGACCGGCTTCGCTCGACGCTTATGAGAGCATGGCGAAAGGACCGTCCGACCCTAAGGAGCGAGCGGCCCGATGAGCAGAAGAACACGTTTCTCGTGAGATGGCAGTTCGGGCTGGCTGGTGTTGCAGCAGAATCGGAGACGCGCAACTGGGCGCGGGAGCTTTCGCTGGACGAGGCCAGCCTCGCAGCGCGCTATGCTCCGATACAGATGAACGGGTTCCCGGCATGGTTGGAGGATTTGGTCAGCGCTCATCCGCTTTCTGTCGATGCTGTCCTTGGTGAGGAACTGTCTCGCGAACTGCAAGAAGCAATCGTTGCGCATCAAGTTTCGATGACGCTTCAGAACATCAGCCATTCGGCGACATCGATTATCGAGCTGTTCTTGCCTCGGCTGGAGGCATCCCTCGACCACCTTGATACGGCGGAAGGCGACAACGGCAATCAAAGGGCGATAGCCGACCGTTTGGCCCAGATCGTCGGATTGCTGCTCAAGCACGGCAAGGCTAAATTCTCTGAGCGGCTTTCGTCGAAGGCCGTGGCATGGTTGGAAGCCGATACTCAAGGTCCCGTCGCTCAGGTTTGGGTTTCGACCCTTATGCGGCTCGACCCGGCAGCCGGTGTGGCGCAGTTGGATAGCATCCTCGCCGACGCGAGCAGTGCCGGGTCAGACGTTGCAGAAGGGTGGTTCGCCACGCTGTTCGGCGATCGGCATAGCGTTCCGCTTGTAGATCTGGGATCGAATGGCTTTACCCCTCCGCTGCTGCTGCGCCTCCTGCGTCTCGCCTATCAACACGTACGCCCGTCCGACGATATCCAGCATGAAGGCGTCTATCATCCGGACATGCGGGACCATGCGGAGCGCGGGCGCAACGCCATTCTCAGTGCGTTACTGGACGCCCGCGGCCAAGATGCTTGGGATGCGAAACTCGCGATGATCAATGACCCGCTGTTTGCGCATTTCCGAGATCGTGCTCTGGCGATCGCGGAGGAACGATCCGCCGAGGAAGCCGACGCCATGGCCTATGATGAGGCGGCGGTCCACTCCCTCGATCACTACGGCGAAACGCCTCCTCTCACACGCGACGATATGTTTGCGCTGATGGTCGATCGTCTCGACGACCTGGAAGACCTTCTCCTGCAGGACACCTCTCCTTGCGCCGCCTGGGCACTGATCCAGGATGAGACGATCATGCGGCGGGCGATTGCGCGAGAGCTTCGGTCTAGTTCCAACCATGCGTACAATGTCACCCAGGAAGAGGTGACAGCGGATCAGAAAGAAACCGACATACGTCTTCGCTCCACCAACTCGAACCACCAAGCCGTCATCGAACTGAAGATCGGCGAAAAAGAGCGGTCAGCCCGAGATCTTCGGGACGCGCTTCATCAGCAGCTGGTGACCAAATACATGGCTCCTGAGGAATGCCGGTCCGGTTGCTTTTTAATCACGGTTGCCACCGAGCGGACGTGGCAGCACCCCGAAACACACAGGAGCCTCGACCTTACTGCTCTGATCAAAATGCTAAATGAAGAGGCAGAGCGCATCATTTCCGAAATGAGTGGCAGCTTGCGCCTCACGGCACGAGGACTGGACCTCCGGCCTCGCCTGAAAGCTGAGAAAACAAGCTAATATGATATTCAGACTGTACTACAACAGCGCTCCCGACGCGTTGCCGATAAAAAGTTCTGCGTCTCGGATATATCGAGCGAGCATGGCGTCGCTGGCATGTCCGGTCTGGGCCCTGATCTTTAAGGCCGAGACGCCCGCTTGAGCCGCTGAGGTGCAAAACCCGGCCCGAAGGCTGTGCCCCGAGTAGTTGCTCGGGTCGATGCCAGCCGCTGCGGCGCGTTCCCGGATAACAATCGATACGGCATCGCCGGACAACCGATGGATGGAAACACGGCCGGTCCGGTCGAGGGGTCGGAATACCGGGCCGGAGTCGATGCCACACACCAATAGCCATTTGTCGAGGGCCGCCACAGGGCAGTATCGTGTCCGGCCCAACGGGATGCCGATCTTGCGGCCGGCTCCCTCTTGGTCGGTCTTGCATCGTTTCAGCGTGACGACCAGCCCCTGGCGGACGCGCTCGATGTCGGTACAATCGAGCCCGACTAACTCGGATCGTCGGAACCCTCCGGCGAAGCCAAGCAGCAGCAGCGCCCGGTCCCGCTGATCCTTTGTCGTGCTGCTCAGCTTATCCATGATCAGCATCAGGTCCTCGCGTAACAGCGGTTTCGCCTGCTGGTGTGCCGTGCCTTTGGTCCGCTTGAGACCACGCAGGGTCGCCCGAACAATCTCCGTTCGGCACGGGTTTGGCAGCCCACGTGCCTCATGAACCTTGGACAGGGTGGCCACACGTCGGACCAGGGTCGCGACGGTCAACGTGTCGGCGTGGGCGGCGACGTAAGTCGCAACCATCTCAGGCGTTGCCGGAATGCTCCCACCCCAACCAGAGAACTGCGTTATGTCGGACAGGTAGGCCCGTCGCGTGCTGTCGGAGACACTGCTTGCAACCAGCTCTCCCACTCGAGCCAACAGGTAATTGGTGCAATCAATTGCACAAACTTGATCGACCTTTTCCGGGCTGCTTGGAGGCTCGGATATGTGAAGAATATCAGAGGTGGAGGCGTCAGACAGCATGGTGGAGGCTCCCCATCACCTCGCCCCTGATCCGGTTCAGCTCGGGAAGGTCGGCGCGGACCAGGTCGAGCAGCTCCCGGCCGTCCGGCACGTCGGGTCCGTAGCACTCGACCTCGGCTCGCCGTTTCAGCTCGTCCCCGATCGGCCATCGGAGCCGGGATCGTAGGAGGCCGCCTTCGGCGAAGAACACGAGGTCGCCGAGCAGTCCGACCCTGTCGCCGCGAGGGATGTGGGCGCGGAGCCATGACGCCGTCCTGCTGTCTTCGTCCAGGAAAAGGGTGAACGCCTGCTTGCCCTCGCGTGTAAACATGTCCAATGCCCAGCTCGGCAGCGGTCCGACCATCGTCTCCGGGGGCAGCGCGTCGTCTTCGATCCTGGCAGGGCTCGGCAGGTCATCTATCGTCAGCAGGCCGACGAAGGGGCACAGGACCTGGCCGGTACGGCGAAAGCCCTCGCGTGTGATCTCGACGGCGGTCATCGGCGCGCCAAGTTCGTCGAGGAGGTCGAAGGCGAAGGCGGGCTCGCCTCGGCGCGTCGCCAGGTAAGGCGATGGGCTGCGGTCGGTGCCCGACACGAACCAGATGGCCAACGCTCGCTCGGGCAGCGGAACGAGGTCGAGCGCGACGGCGCGAAGCCGGTGGATTGAGGGAAGCGCGGCCAGTCGCGATCGTGCCTCGGCGAGGCTGGGGTGGCGCTGGACGACGAACAGCAGGTCGTCGGCCGCCCGGCACTTCGGCGCCTTGGCCATGATCTCGACCAGCAGGCTCGCAACCGGCCACTCGCCGCCGAGCTTCGCCCTGACCCGCTTGCCTGCAAGCGCCACGGTGACGAGCCCCAGCGCGTCCAGATCGGCGACACCGATGTCCTCGAAGGCGATGGTGCCGAGGCGTCGCCAGAGACGATCTGAGGAAGCGAGGAGCAGCGTGGCGGCTGCGTTGAGGGCGAGGTCCGTCCGGCCTCGTCGGATGCTCTTCTGCAGCATGGACATTGCCTGCCATACCGAGATGGGCAGCGGATCGACGGGCGGAACGGCGGGGCGGGCGGCGATGCGGCGGGCGAGCCGGTTGCGGTAGTCGGCGAGGATGGTGGGTCCGATCAAGCTGGTCTCCCTGGGTCGCGGGAGGCCAGAACCATCTGTCCCACTATTGACGTTAGCTGAGACCGGGCACCAGGGAAGGGGTTTATCGGGTCACCGGTCTGGTACCCGCCCCTCGGCAACTCTCCTGCCGCCGGTCGCGAACGAAGCTCAGGACCGGTGCCTGCTGCGGTTGTAAACCGATGTGTCCCCACCATCGACTTGGTATCGGCGGCAGGACGCTGTCCTTCCCTGAGGTTGGCGGAGACAAGCGAAGGACAAACACGTGTCCCTACGCGTCCAGGCGAGGCAAAACTACAAGGCGGTAGACAATCGTTCAGTTGAGACCATAGTCAAAGCAATGACTTCCGCGACGGACAGGCTGTCTCCCAGCGTGTCTCCGTCAGACGACCTCAACCGTGCTCGCTGCCCGTTGTCGGGAGGTGGTTCACGTCGCCCGCCGTTCGACTATCGTCTGTTGCGGATCGTCGACTGGCATACGAGATGTACCGCCCGCCAACTTCTCGGTTGCTTGGTTCCGTAAGCACTCTCTACCGTCCTGGTCATGCCTGGACGTGGCGGAGAAGAGCAATTAACTTTCAATCGCAGAAGATGAGAGCAGACGAAGCCGCCGCTTACTTGCGCTTGGCCCAGTCTACCTTGGCCAAGCTGCGGTGCTACGGCGGTGGTCCCGTCTTCGCAAAAGCCGGGGGGCGCCGCGTCATCTACGACAAGTCCGATCTGGATGCTTGGCTCGAGAGCCGGCTCTTCCGCAGCACATCCGAGTACCCCCAGCCGCATCAGAGCGCCTGACCGGCCATTGATTGCACGAAACTGTGACACGCGACTGGAGCGAAGCCATGGAGCTTGATGCCGAAGCGGCCCGCATGATCGAGACTGCGAGACAGCGGTCCATGAACTCGGGGTGGCTCACCATCGAGCAAGCGGCCGAGATGCTCACCGTGAGCGTGCGCACGATCCGTCGTAGAGAGGCGTCCGGCAGCATGCCGGGCAGATCACGGCGTGGTCACCGGCTTTGCTATCGGATCGAGGACCTCCGCAACCTGCTGGGCCGGGAGGTCTGAGCCATGGGTTTTGCGCTGGTCGACGGCAGCCCCGTGAAGCATGCCACGACGTCGTCTCAGATGAAGAAGGCCCGCGCACGCATCGATGCCGCTCACAAGAAAACGCGACATCGGCTTAACGGCCTGACGACGGCTATCAGTCTGAACGACCACCAGCAGCAACGCGAGCACGTGAACTGGCTGACTTCCGACCTGACCGCGCTCCTGAGTCACGCCGTGAAGGCCAACGCGGCGATGCACCCGGCGAAGCGGGTGACGTTGGAAGCCTGCCTCGAACTTCCGGAGAAGGCCGGGGTGAGTCAGCCGATCCCCGAACGGGTCGAGATGTACGCGAAGCCCAAGACCGGCGGGTTTCGGGTGATCCACGAGTTCGGGATCGTGCATCGATCGATCCAGTTCGGTGTGCGGCAGGTGGCATCACGATACTTCCTGCCGAGATCGTTCCAGCAAACGCAGGCGGGTGTTCCGAAGGCGATCAGCAGGGTGGAGAAGGCGCTTCTGGACGGGCATGACCACGTGGTCGAGATCGACATCAAGAAGTTTTACGGCAGCTTCGACGAGGAACGGCTGCTGAACGAGTTCACCCTTCCCAAGGCAGTCGAACTGCCGACGGACGTGGTGAAGCACGCCGTGTTCTCACGGCACTACGAGGCTGAGTGGAAGAAGGGAGGACTGAACAACGTCCCTCACTCCCTCCTACCCATCCTCAACCAGGAGGCCCACTCGGGACTCTCGACCGGCTCCGGCTGCTCTCCGATCATCGCGATGATCACCGTGTCCAAACTGGCTTGGTCAGAGATGGCCGGCGTGATCGTGGTGAACTACCTCGACAACTTCCTCGTTCTCGCGTCATCAGACGCGCTCCTCGGGGAGGCGGTCTCGAAGCTGTCGGCTGCCATCGAGCAACTCCCGGGTGGGCATTTCAAGCCGAAAAAGGTCTTCCACAATCATGCTGTCGACGGGTTCGACTTCCTGGGGCACCACGTTCGTCTCGAAGGCAACGCAGTCGATATAACGCCAACAGAGAGCAACTTTCACGATTTCTGCTCGGAGTGCGACCGGCTGGACACCAAACTCGGCGACTACCTGTTCCGTCCAGGCTGCCGCGACATCCCACGTGGCGTGAGAGTGGCAGTCGACGAACTTGACTATGTGCTAGGCTTTCTCTCAGCCTTCGATCGGTGTGGCCCGCAACAGCTGAAGTTTTACGCAACCCAGCTCCAGGACGTGTTTCAAACCCTCTATCAAGCTGGTGTGAGCGACGACATGATCGCTCAGGCCGTCATAGAGAAGGGAGCAGCAGCGAACATGGAGCATCACGTCTATTCTTAGATGGCGAGGGCGGCTCTCAGCGAGCGCTGGGTCGGCAGCGGCCCTGCCACTACGCTCCCGGCCTCTGAGCAGTGGCGGTGACGCCAAAATCATCGGCATCATTCAGAGGCGTCCTCGGTGACAGCACCGAACTCGTTCAGCAGACGAGCCGGAAGCAGCCACTTGCGATAATTTTTGCCCTCCTCGACCCACTCGAATTCGCTGACATCCGAAGACGGGTTTAGGCGTATGCGGAGGAGCATGTCGCCCTCAACTCCATCGTTCGCGTCCAACGGGATATTCGACACCCACACGCCAGACCACATCCGGTCTGTAAGATACGTCCCTGTCTGATCGCGAAAACCGTCCCTTAGGGCCTGTCAGCTATCAATCGCTCGATTTGAGCGGCGGTCGTTCGGCTT
>CAXTOT010000145.1:0-9334 GCA_964245915.1 uncultured Lichenihabitans sp.
GGCTTTCTGATTGGCGATCGACAGCTTGGTGAAATGCCCCTCCTCGAGGGTCGCATTGCCTTTTACGAGCTCAGGGGTCTTGCTCCACAGGACGAGTTTACCAACCGCGTAGGTGAAGGGGCTGCCCGGGACCCCAAACCCCTCCTCGACCGCCTTCTTGGGCCGCTCGTCATCGGCCGACAGCATGATGTCGAACGGCGCGTCCTGGGTGATTTGGGTATAGAGCTGCCCGGAGGAGCCGAAACTCAACACGGCCTCGTTACCGGTCTTCTGCTTGAACGCCGTGGCGATCTCCTTGGCGGCTTCGGTGAAATTGGCCGCGACCGCCACATGGGTCTCGGCCGCCTCGACGCCGCTTGCCAGGCCCAAGACAGCGAAGAGGCCGAGCGCGGCTGCGGCGGCTTTGATGGATCGCATGCTGGTCTCCAAAGGGTTCATCGAGCGCAGTGACGGGGGCAGACGCAATATCGCGGGCTATATAGCGCATGATGTGAAGCATCGATAGCGCTCGCAGCGTCGGCGCCCCGTCGGGCTCAGCCCATGCCGGCTTCGACCCAGGCCGTGGTATCGTCGAGCGCCTTGGCGAAGCGCGACACCGTCTCGTCGATCTCGGCTTCGGTGATGATGAGCGGTGGGCAAAAGCAGATCGTGTCGCCGATATTGCGCAAAACCACCCCGTGCTCATGGCCCCGGCCGAAGAAATAGGGCCCGACCCGGCCTGGTTCGAACTTCGTCTTGCTGGCCTTGTCGGCCACGAGTTCGACGCCCGCGATGAGGCCGGCCCCGCGCACCTCGCCAACCAGCGGATGCGACGCGAAGGCGCGCAGCGCCGTCTGCAGCCGCGCCCCGGATTTCGCCGCGTTGGCGACGAGTCCGCGTTCCTCGATGATGTCGAGGTTTTCCAAGGCGACCGCGGTCGCGACCGGATGGCCGCTGGTGGTGAAGCCGTGCCCGAAGGTGCCGAGCCGATCGGACCCATCCGCGATGCCCTGGTAGAGTTGATCGGTGATCAGCACGGCGGCGAGCGGTAGGTAGGACGAGGTGATCTGCTTCGACACCACCAGGATGTCGGGCCGGATGCCGTAGAGTTCGCAGGCGAACATGGTGCCGAGGCGGCCGAACCCGTTGATGACCTCGTCGGCCACCACCAGGACGTCGTGGCGCCGGCACACCGCCTGGATCTTGGCCCAATAGCCGGCCGGGGGCGGGATGACGCCGCCCGCGCCGATCAGCGGCTCGCCGATGAAGGCCGCCACGGTCTCGGGGCCCTCCGCCAGGATCTTGGCTTCGAGTTCCTCGGCCAGCCGGTCCGAAAAGGCCTCCTCGCTCTCGCCTGCCGCAGCGAACCGGTAATGGTGCGGGCAGGTCACATGCATCATCTGGGGCAGTGGCAGGTCGAAGCCGCGATGGTTGACGGGTGTCCCGGTCAGGCTGCCTGACGCCACCGTGATGCCGTGATAGCCGCCATGACGTGCGATGAACTTCTTTTTCGCGGGCCGGCCGATCGCGTTGTTGTAGAACCAGACCAGTTTCACCACCGTGTCGTTGGCTTCCGACCCGGAATTGGTGAAGAAGACCTTGGCCAGCCCCTCCGGCGCCATCGTCACCAAACGCTCGGCGAGATTGATCGCAGGCTCGTTCGATTTGTGGCTGAAGGTCGGATAATAGGGCAGCCGGCTCATCTGCCGGGCCGCGGCCTCGACCAGACGCGGTTCGCCGAAGCCCACGGCGACACTCCACAGCCCCGCCATGGCCTCGATATATTCCTTGCCCTGGTCGTCATAGACGCGGATGCCCTCGCCCCGCTCGATCACGATCGGGCCGGTTTTCTCGTGTTTGCGGGCATCCGTGTTGGGATGGAGCATGTAGGCGACGTCGCGCGCCTGGATGGAATTGGGCAGAAGCGTCATGGCTGATCCCGGTGGAACGTAGGGCCTGAACCCAGGACGGCATTTTCCATGGTCAAACGCAAGTCGGCCCGCATTCCGCGGTTCAAATCGCCGGCCGCATTTCTTTGCGCCGGTGAGGCTTGCGGATCGGAGGGCAGTTCCGATATGAGCCTCAGATTAGAACGCTTCTAATTTCAGGACCGACCCGATGAAGAGCTATGCCGAACTCGACGAGCGCGAAATCCTCGCCCTGGCGATCAGCAGCGAAGAGGAAGACGGTCGCATCTACGCGGATTTCGCCGAGGGCTTGCGGCAATCCTATCCGGAAAGCGCCAAGATTTTCGTCGAGATGGCGGCCGAGGAAAACGAGCACCGCCGCTGGCTGATCGATCTCTTCGTGCAGAAATTCGGCGACCATATCCCCCTCATCCGGCGGCAGGACATCAAGGGCTGGGTGCAGCGCCGTCCGCACTGGCAGGTGCGCGCCATGGGGGTCGATGCCGTGCGGGCGCAGGCCCGTCTCATGGAGCAGGAGGCCGGCCGCTTCTATCAGCAGGCCGCGGGCCGCACCACCGATGCCGCGGTGCGCAAACTCTTGGGCGACCTCGCCGAGGCCGAATTGCAGCACGAGCATTCGGCGGCCGCCATCGAGGCCAAGCGCCTGCCGGGCGAAGCCCGCGAGAAGGAGGACGGCGACGCCAGCAAACGATTCGTGCTGCAGATCATCCAGCCGGGCCTCGTCGGGCTCATGGACGGCTCGGTCTCGACCCTCGCGCCGGTCTTCGCGGCGGCTTTCGCGACCCATAGTTCCTGGAACGCCTTCCTGGTCGGCATGGCGGCCTCGCTCGGGGCCGGTATCTCCATGGGTTTTGCCGAAGCCTTGGCCGACGATGGCAAGATTTCGGGACGCGGGACGCCCTACCTGCGCGGCCTCGTCTGTGGCCTCATGACGATCGCGGGCGGCATCGGCCACACCCTGCCCTATCTGATCCGCGACTTCTACACCGCGACCGCGATCGCGGCGGTCGTGGTCGTCATCGAACTCCTCACCATCGCCTGGATCCAATGGCGCTTCATGGACACCCCGCCCGTCGCGGCCGCCGCCAAGGTGATGCTCGGCGGAGGTCTCGTGCTGGCCACGGGGATCCTGATCGGCAGCAGTTGACCTCGCGGGCCCATCGGGCGGCTTTTGCTTGTGTGGCGGCCCCAAGATAGCAACAAGGGCGGAGAGCCGGCGCGCTGGCCGGACGCGAGGACGCGTAGGGCATCGGCTTGACCGTACCATCGCTCGATCAGACGGATCTTAACCCGCTTCCGATCGACGCGGTTCTGGATCCCTTGCGCGCCGCCTTGTCGGCCGACACCGCCGCGGTGCTGGTGGCGCCGCCTGGCGCCGGCAAGACCACCCGGGTGCCGCTCGTTCTCAAGGACGAGCCCTGGGCGAGCAACGGCAAGCTGATCCTGCTCGAACCGCGGCGCCTCGCGGCGCGCGCCGCCGCCGATCGCATGGCCGCAAGCCTGGGCGACCGGGTCGGCGACACGATCGGCTTGCGGGCGCGGTTCGACACCCGTGTCTCCGCCCGCACTCGCGTCGAGGTCGTGACCGAGGGCGTGTTCACCCGCATGATTCTGGATGATCCAGGGCTGTCCGGGGTCGCGGGCGTGATCTTCGACGAATATCACGAGCGCTCGCTCGACGCCGATCTCGGACTCGCGCTGGCGGTCGATGCGCAACGCGGTCTGCGCGACGACCTGCGCATTCTAGTGATGTCCGCCACCCTCGACGGCGCCCGCGTGGCCGACCTGCTCGGGCGCGCCCGCGTCATCGAAAGCCAGGGCCGCGCCTTCCCGGTCGAGACGCTCTATATCGGCCGCGATCCGGCGCGGCGCCTCGACGACGCCATGACGGACGCGATTTTGCGCGCGGTCGCGAGCGAGCCCGGATCGATTCTGGCCTTCCTGCCCGGCCAGGGCGAGATTTTGCGCGTCGCCGATCGATTGAACGAACAGCTGCGCGATCCGAGCCTCATCGTGGCCCCCCTCTACGGCGCCCTCGACAGGGCCGCCCAGGACCGGGCGGTGTCACCCGCCCCAAAGGGCCAGCGCAAGATCGTGCTCGCGACCTCGATCGCGGAAACCTCGCTCACCATCGAGGGCGTGCGCGTCGTGGTGGATTGCGGCATGGCGCGGGTGCCCCGCTTCGAACCCGACCTCGGCATCACCCGGCTCGAGACAGTACGGGTGTCGCGCGCCAGCGCCGACCAGCGGCGCGGCCGCGCTGGACGCACCGAGCCGGGCGTCTGCTATCGGCTTTGGGAAGAGGCCGCGACCGGCGCGCTGGTAGCCTTCGCCAAGCCCGAGATCGCCACCGCGGACCTTTCGGGGCTGATGCTCGATCTCGCGCTGTGGGGCACGCGCGATCCGCTCGCGCTCGCCTGGCTGGACCCGCCGCCCGCGCCGGCACTTCGCGAGGCCAGGACCTTGCTGCAAGACCTCGGCGCGATCGATCCTGAAGGCGCCATCACGCCGGCTGGCCGCGCCATGGCGGGTCTCGCGGCCCCGCCCCGCATCGCCCGCATGGTGATCGAGGCCGCGCGGCGCGGCGCGCCCGGGCTCGGGGCCGCGATCGCGACGCTCTGCGTAGAACACGGGCTTGGCGGCGAGGGCACCGATGTGGCGGACCGGCTCGATTGCTGGCGACGCGACCGCTCGGCCCGGTCCGAGGCGGCGCGTGGGCTCTCCCGGACGTTCGAACGCCAGGCCGGCGCTGCGCTGCGGGACTCTGGGGAGCCTTCTTCGGAAGAGCCGCCCGGACCGGGATCCATCCTGGCGCTGGCCTTTCCGGAACGCATCGCCAGGGCGCGCGGCCGGCCGGGCGAGTTTCTGATGGCGAACGGACGCGCCGCGAGCCTTGAGCCGCACGACCGCCTCGCCCGCGAGCTCTATTTGGCCGTGGGCGAACTGGCGGGGCGCGCGGGTGGCGCCCGCATCCTGCTGGCCGCGCCCATCACGCCGGCTGAGATCGAGGCCGTGGCGGGCGAGTCCATTGCGACCTCCGAGGAGACCAGCTTCGATCCTGGTCGCGCCGCATTGTCGCGCCGGGCCGTGACCCGCCTCGGCGCCGTGGTGCTGTCCGAGCGCAACCTTGCCGTTCGAGGCGATCCCGAATCGGCCGCCATCCTGGCGCGCGGCATCGCGGCGCTCGGAATCGGCCGCCTGCCCTGGAGCAAGCCGCTCACCCAGTGGCGTGACCGGGTTATGTTCCTGCGCCGGGCCGAGGAAGCCGACGGCCCCTGGCCGGACCTCTCCGATTCCGTCCTGACCGAGACCGCCGCCGACTGGCTGGCGCCCTTCATCACCGAAAAGACCAGCCTGGCACAGATCGGCGCCGACGATCTCGGTCAGGCGCTGCACGCGCTGCTGCCCTACGATTTGACGCGCCGGCTCGACGCCGAGGCGCCGACCCATTTTGCCGCCCCGACCGGCTCGCATGTCGCGGTCGACTACGAACAGGAAGGTGGCCCGGTGCTGGCCATAAGGGTGCAGGAGCTCTTCGGCCTCACCCAGCATCCCGCGCTCGCCAAAGGGCGGGTGCCGCTCACGCTGCACCTGCTGTCCCCGGCCCACCGCCCCATCCAGATCACCAAGGACCTCCCCGGCTTCTGGCGCGGCTCCTGGGCGGCGGTGAAAGCCGACATGAAGGGCCGCTACCCGCGCCATCCCTGGCCCGACGATCCCGCGGCCGCGGCCCCCACGGCCCGCGCCAAGCCAAGGGGGACGTGAGGGCCAAGAGTTCCGGAGCAGTGGATCACGCCGTTGGGCCAACCCGGCCCGCCTTGCCATCGCGAGCGTTCCGCGCTTGTGTCGCACGCAATGCTGGAATCACCGCCACAGGGGCTGAAAAGCACGCGCGAAAAGCTGGTGAGCCTGCTCGATTATGTTGAGCAGGTGGTGCGGCTCGACGAGAAGGTGGCGTTCGACGTCGCCGATTGCAGGCTCGCGGACGGCAAGCCCGTGGCGATTCGGGCCGAGGACACACGCGCGCTTCCGGGCGTCCGCCACGACCTCCAGGACGACAATGGCCCGGTCTGGCTCGCGGTGGAGCGGCTGCGGCGGGGCGAGCCGCCACCGGTTCCCCCTGCGCTGGCGGGGTGGATCAAGCCCTCCTCCGACCCTGGCAAGCTGCCCGAAGTGCTGCGCGAGCGGCACATCGTGGTGGACGAGGCGGGCCGCCTCTCCCGCATCGCGGCCGGCATGTGCCCGGAGGATTTCGCGCCGGCGGCCGGCGAAGCCCCGAACGAGCAGCCCCGCTTCGATCTTACCCTCCGCCTCGTCGACCAGGCCTCGACCGGCGCCTCGATCGAGCGTTGGGTCGCGGACGTCTGGGCGCCCTGGTCGGAGGCCGAAAAGCCCCGCCGCCGCACGATCGCGCTCTACGAGCGGCTCTACAAACTGCTGCAGCAGCTCGAGATCGGCGGTACCGAGGCTCCGATCGAGATCGTCTGGGGGATCGGCGGCGTGCGCTGGCGCCATGCGGGCCGCAGCCTCGACCGGCCCTTCATCGAACGCGGCGTCGACCTCGAACTCGACGACGCCGCGGGCGGCCTGATCCGGGTCCGCCCCACGGTGGCGGATGCCAGCGTCGATCTAAAACCCTATGAGGCGTTGGGCTGCACCGGCCTGCAGGCGCTCGACGATCTGCTTCGCCGGGAGATCGATCTTGCGGCGACAGACGAGGGCGTCTCGCCATTCCGGAGCGCCAGTTTCGAGCCGATCTTGCTGGCGGCCGCCGCGCGGCTGCACCCGAACGGCATCTATTTGACCGAAAGCAGCGAGCGGCCAGTCGACCACGATGGCCCGACGCTCGACGACGCCTGGGTACTGTTCGCCCGGCCGCGCTCCGCCCACGTGATCCTGGCCGATATCGACAAGCTCAAGGCCGTGGCGCGCGATCCCGACAAGGTGGTCGAGGGGCTCGCGGCCCGGCTCGTCACCGAGCCCTCGTCCCTCATGCCGGAGAGCTGGGAGCCGCTGTCGTCGACGCTCGGGGCCGGCCTGCCGGACGCCTTTCCCGACGAGTCGCCCTCGCTCGCCACCGAGGTCTTCTTTCCAAAACCCTTCAACGACGACCAGATCGAGATCGTGCGCCGGCTGGCCAAGAGCGACGGTCTCGTGGTGCAGGGTCCGCCCGGCACCGGCAAGACCCACACGATCGCCAACCTGATCTGCCACGCCATGGCGACCGGCCAGCGCGTGCTGGTGGTGTCGCGCGGGGAAGCTGCGCTGTCGGTGTTGCGCGACCAATTGCCCGAAAAGGTGCGGCCGCTCGCCATCGCGATCCTGTCCAACGAACGGCAGGGTTTGCGCCAGGTGGAGGGCGCCATCCGCGAGGTCCAGTCCATCGTCGAGGGCAGCCGGGCCGAGGTCCGGCGCAGGGCCATCGCGATGGCGGAAGCCGAGATCATCAAGCTGCGCCAACGCATCGCGGCGCTCGACGTGGATCTCGACGCCGTCGCGAGCGTGCAGGCGACCCGCATGGGGCCGCGGCAGGAGACGCCCGCCGAGCTTGCCCGGCGGATCGCGGGCGTGCGCGACGCTTATGCCTGGTTCACGGACCGGCCGCTCCTCTATGCGGCCGAAACCGGGTTGGCGGACGCCGATCTCGCGCGGCTGACGGCGGCGCGCCGCCGCGTCGGGGACCTCATCGACCATCTCGGCGCCGCCCTGCCGAGCCCCGCCGACCTGCCATATGCGGAAGAGATCGCGGGCTGGCACGAAATGATTTTGAAAGGGGCCGAACTCGCCGAGACCGCAACCGAAGGTCCGGCTCGCGGGCTCCGGATCGCCTCGGCCGACCGAGCCGTGGCCGAAGTGCTGGCCAATGCGCTCGATGGGCTGGCCCGCGTGCGGGAAAACCTGCCCGAGGCGTACTGGCTGCGGGCCTTCATGGACGGCACCAGTGCGCCGGGCCCCTGGTCCGACCTGTTCGCGGCGCTCTGCGCCGAATGGCTCGCGGCCGATGCCGACCGGGCCAAGACCACCGCGCAGGCCGTTGACCTGCCAGCCGGCCTGCTCGACGATGCCGAGGCGCGCGCCGCCATCCGTCGCGGCGCCGAGGGCGAGCGCCCGTGGTCGAGGTTCTCGGTGGGCAAGTCGGCCGCCAAGGCGCTCGTGGGCGCGATCCGGCTGCGCGGCGCCCCCGTGAAGGAGAACGATCCGGCCGCATGGCTGCACGTCGAGCAGCGCGTCGCGTTCTTGGACCGCGGCCGCGATCTCGAGGCGCGCTGGCGCGCTTTTGCGGCGGAAGCGGGCGCGGGTGCGAGCTTCGCGGCCGGCTCTCTCGCCATGGCGGCCAGCGCCCTGCGCCAGGTGCAGACCGCGCGGGAGACGTTTGGGCGCTTGCCGGGCCTGCCCGCCACCGTGCCTGCATTCGACCGGATCGCGGCCGACCCCGACCTCGCACGCGCGCTGGCGGCGCAATTGCGCCAGGCCGTCGAGGCGGCCCGGCTCGAAACCGTCCGCGCCGCAGCGGTTCGGGCCGCCACGCTGTTCGAGGAGGGCACGGTCCGCACCGCCGTCATGGCGCGCCGGTTCTTCGCCGACGTGCTCGGCCGCGAGGGCATCGATCCCGCCCGCATCGCGCCAACCTGGAAGGCCCTGCTGCTGCGGCTCGATGAGGTGCACAGCTTGCAGGCCGATTTCGCCGCAATCGACGAGGTCACGGCCACGATCGTGGCGGCCGGCGCCCCCGCCTGGGCGGAACGATTGCGCACCGAGCCCGCCAGGGCCGAGGCCGATCCCGCCATGCCGACCGATTGGCGCGAGCCGTGGGATTTCGCCGCCGCCGACGCCCACCTCATGCGGATCGATGCGCGCGCGACCCTGATGTCGCTTGCCAACCAGCGCGCCGAGGCCGACCGCAATGTCGCGCGGCTCTTCGTCGACCTCGTGCGCGAGCGCACCTTCTACACCTTGGAGCGTCGCCTCTCACCGTCGGTCAAATCCGCCCTCGTGCAGTTCGTCGCCGCGCTGTCGCGGCTCGGCAAGGGCACCGGCAAGGGGGCCGGCAAGCAACGCCGCGCCGCACGCGACGCCATGCGGGGCTGCTACGACGCCGTCCCCTGCTGGATCATGCCGACCTGGCGCGTGGCCGAGCAATTGCCGGCGGATCTTGCGGCCTTCGATCTCGTCATCCTGGACGAGGCCTCGCAATCGGACGTGACCGAACTGCCCGCGGTCTTGCGTGGGCGAAAACTCCTCGTGGTGGGTGACGACCGCCAGGTCAGCCCCATGGCGCCCTTCGTGTCGCAGGGACGGATCGACCAAATGCGGCGACGCCATCTGCGCGGCCTGCCGTTCCAGAGCCTGCTCGAGCCGGGCGAAAGCCTCTACACGCTCATGCAGGCCGTCTTCCCCGACGAGCGGCTGATGCTGAAGGAGCATTT
>CAXTOT010000146.1:0-9210 GCA_964245915.1 uncultured Lichenihabitans sp.
GGTTATCAGGTCGGGTATTACGACATCTCGCCCGACACCCTCGATCCGAGGATTGCCGCCGATCAGATCGACATGGCGGCTTTCGTGCAATTGGTCGGGCAATTTCAGGTGGCCACCACCGCCCAGGTCAAGGCCAATTTTGCCGACTATAGCCTGACGGTAACTCTTGTCGATCTGACCGATACGGTCACGCAGAACAATGCGACCCTCACGGCCTCGATCGTCACCGAGGCCGGTATCCGCCTAACCCAAGATGAGGCGATTGCGACCACGATAACGACCCTTACAGCGACAGTAACTACGAATGCCGCCATCGCCAATGCCGCAATCGTTCAAGAGGCTCAAGCCAGATCGACTGCCGACACCGCGACCGCGACCACGCTGACCACACTGACATCAACCGTCAACACAAATCTGACCACAGTAAACGCGTCCATAACACAAGAGGCGCAGACCCGGTCTACCAGCGATACATCTCTCGCAACGACGATCAATTCAATTAGCTCTACCGTCACCACCAATCAGGCTGCGGCCAATGCTTCCATTACGCAAGAAGCACAAACCAGGGCCACTGCTGACAGCGCGACAGCGGCATCGATCAATTCCCTTTCAGCCTCGCTGAGTACGGCCAACGCCAACATCTCGGCTGAGTCCACGACGCGGCAGACCGCCGACGCCACCAACGCGGCTTCGATCGCCTCGGTTTCGAGCACCGTGACATCGAACTATAATGGGCTATCGGCCTCGATCAATTCGACGAACGCGACGCTGGCCACCACCAATGCGTCGCTTGCCCAGCAGATCACGAACCTGAACGCAGTGAGCGCGGCCGGTACGGCGAGCGGGCAGATCTCCTGGACGGTCAGTTCGAATTATTCGACCGGCGTCTCGGCCCGCTACAACCTAAACCTGCAGTCGAACGGCGCGAGCTTCACCCAAGCCGGGCTGTTCCTCGAGGCCTTGAGCGACGGCACCAGCCGCGTCGTCGTCACAGCGGCTCAATTCCAGATCCAGAATGCAGCCACGCGCGCGGTGCCTTTCGCGATCGACGGCGCCGGCACCGTCTACCTGCAGGGCGTCACCAAGGTCACCTCGACCATCTCGTCGACCGCCCTGACGACGGGAGGCTCAACGCCCGGCGTGCCCGTGCTGCAGATCGATTTCGTCAACGGTATCATCGACATTTACGACAACTCATGAGCAACCGTTTTCTGTTTGGGCAATGGCCAGTTGGCGTCGGAAGCGGCTTCGGCATGCGGGTCGCTCAGCCTGGCCTACAGGTGACGTCGAGCAATGACGCGGACCTTGGCTTTTCCAGCGATTGGCCCGCCGTGCTTCCCATCCATGACAAGGGCTCATTCTCGTTCACGAACAACGCGACCGGGACTGGCACCTATGTCAGCGCCCTACCCTACACGCCTTTCGGCATGGCCGCCTTTTATCCGAATGGTGGCCCGCCAACCGACAATTCGAATGACTTTTTCCCCGGATGGGAACTTTCAGGTTCGGGGGGTACCGCGCCACCTGGACAGTCTGGACCCGGTATTTGGTTCTACCCGGATCGGGTCGTGGCGACGTATCCCGTGCCCGCAACCGCTGGCTATCCGAAAACGGGGTTCACGGTCCTTTGGGTCGTGTTCAAGGGAGCTATGGATCTGAGCGCACCCTAATGGCCCATCGCGGCAGACTTTCCATCGCGGGCGTCTACATCTCAAAGCTGGCCCGTGATTGCTTGTCCGGCAACTCGGATGATCAGCTCATCGACCCGACCAAGAAGAACTCGCGCGCCCATATGTCGGGCATCCTGACATCATGGACAGGCACAAAGTATGGCCCTGGGTTTAATGGGTTTCAATGGTACGTCTACTCAATAGCTCATGGGCTGGGCTATGTTCCTATCTTCTTCGGACAGTCTGCAGACGCCGATCATGTGAAGTTCACTGCAGATACCGTCAACTTCAACATCTATGCATGGTCAGTGGCTAACCCCAGTAGCTCCACGTTCGCCTTCACGGGCCAAAATGTCAGTTATGTAATCCTCTATGATCAGTGGATTTAATGGCTCATATCGCTCGCTTCTCCGCAACCACACAGAAGATTGCCAAGCCCGGCTACGACGTTCTATCGGCGACGGACAGCCAGCTTATTTTCAATGGTTCCGGCAAACCGACAAACGGCGTTCTGTTTCGCGGCACCGCGCCGTCGGGCAACTTCACGGAAACCAGCGCCCGCGATCCGACCAACTCGGGCACGATCTACACCCGGACATGCGTCATCAACTTCGGCCGGTTGATCGTCAACCCGCGCGCCTTCGTGGGCTACTTCGATCCCTATGTGACAAGCAACCCATTCACGACGCGTGCCGCCATCGCCAGCAACATCGGCATCGGGACGGGGAATAATACCGGCGCTTCGCTCTACTATCACTACAGCTGCTCCAATACGGCGCTGATGATATACTGCATCTACACATACTTCAACGGCAGCGGCTTCTCGCGCACGGTAAGCTTTCAATATCTCGTCTTCACCGCCTAACCGATAGGTGTGATCGCCTGTGACTGACCTTTCGACCTTCGTCGGCGCACCCAACCAGTTCGTCGTGGACGGCAACCGCATCACCGTCTTCGACGGCGCCCGGCCGGGCGGCTATCCGCTCGCCAAGCTGAGCGAGGTCGGCGCCAACGGGGCGCCCGGTTCTGTATGGCGTCCCGGCACCGGAGCCCCGGCCAATAGCCTCGGGGTCGACGGCGATCTGTATTTGAACACCGCAACGGGCGATGTCTATGAACGCTATGCTGGCGCCTATACGTTCCAAGGCAACATCAAGGGACCTGTCGGGGTTACCGGCGCCACGGGTCCG
Organism: uncultured Lichenihabitans sp.; assembly: GCA_964245915.1. Classification (GTDB taxonomy): domain Bacteria; phylum Pseudomonadota; class Alphaproteobacteria; order Rhizobiales; family Beijerinckiaceae; genus Lichenihabitans. The sequence goes on from CAXTOT010000146.1 coordinate 2,861, forward strand.
GCAGGGCCGACAGGTCCACAAGGCCAGGGAGCCACCGGAGCGACGGGCACGGCTGGAACGACAGGCGCCGTTGGCCAGACCGGCGCCCAAGGCGCAACAGGTGCGCAAGGCCAAACCGGGGCTCAAGGCAACACGGGGCCAGGCGGGGCCGCCGGAGCGACGGGTGCGCAGGGAAACACTGGACCGCAAGGCGCCACAGGCGCCACGGGAGCGCAAGGCAACACGGGTGCGACAGGTCAGACGGGGGCAACCGGTGCCACGGGAACAACCGTGCTGGCGCGAACGGCCGTCAACGACGCCGCCTACACGGTTCTGACGACAGATCGCATCGTGGCGCTCACGGCGCTCACGGCGGCGCGCACGCTCACCCTGCCGGCCGCCACCGGCTATCCGCAGGGCGCAACCCTCACGATCGTCGATGAGAGCGGTGCGTGTTCGGCCACGAACACGATCACGATTGCTCGTGCCGGAACCGACACGATCAACGGTGCGACGTCCGCGATCCTCTCCACTGCCTATTCCTACCTGGCGCTTGAGAGCAACGGGTCCGGCAAGTGGACCGTGATCGACCAGGTGCTATCCGCGCCCCGGCTACTTTTCGTCGCCAATACCGGCACTGTGAACAACTCATCCACCGGTTCCGGATCATTCAAGACCCACGGCATCACCTGTACGATTCCGGCTAACTTTCTATCGTCAGGCAAGGTGCTACGCGCCGTCGCCACGTGGATCTGGACCACGGGCACCGGACCAATCGATCTGCAAACACAGATCATGCTCGGCTCGACCGTAGCGCAACAGAACGATCTTGCGACGCCTACGGCAAGCCTGACCAATAGAGCAGTCACGCATACCTATTACGTTCAAGCGATCGCCGCCCCGAGCGCATCCACGTCAGTCATTGTGTCAGGTATGAGTAACGCTAACGCGAATACTTCGACCAATACGGGGGCCATCGCTCAGCCCATAACGCTCGCGACGAACAGTTCCTTGGTTCTGGACTTTCAGAGCATGTGGGCCTCGGCTGGCACCGGACCGAATACCATTCAGCTTTTGCAAGTCATCGTGGAGGTTCTTAACTAATGGCTACCACGACAAATCAGTCGCCTCCGCCATACACCACAGGAACCGTTGCTGGCGTCGTTGGCCAAGCCCTCGTCACGGGTGCCGGCACGGCCTGGATGGTCACCGACGCCAACGGGAACACCGTCGCGGCCGTGTTTCCAGGCGATTTGCTCATCGTGCCGACCGGCAGCTATCCGATCAAATCGGTCGACAGCGCGACACAGATCACGCTGGAACTGCCGCTCGTGGCGATGATCCCTATGGGGACGCCGTGTCGCATCAAGCGCTACATCCCTTCGCCGAGCGCATCGGTGCTGGGCTCGCTGCAACAGGTCCTCGGCATAGGCACCGACGTTGCTCCTGACCTGTCCAGAACGATCGACAGCGGTGCCGGCAGGGCCAAGTTTCGCATCAACAGCGCGGGCCAAGCAGAGATTGCGGTCGGCCCTACCGGCACGGCCGATAGCGCACTCGTGCCGGCTCTGCAGATCTCGCAGAGTGGCGCTTTTAGTTTTCCTGCAGGTATTGTGCAAGTCAATGATGTAAACTATGCGGCCTCAGTAAATGATAGGATCATTATTTATTCCGGGCTTTCGGCCACGAGGACTGTTACTTTGCCTGCGGCTAGCGCTTTCCCTACCGGCGCTCTACTCACAGTTTTATCACAAACAAACACCCTCAACGGTATTGTGCAAATTTCAATTGTTCCGTCGGTAGGAGACACTATCAACGGCTTGTATATTAAATCTATTTTTGACAGTTTCGGGTTGGCATCCTTCAAAAGCGATGGCGTATCCAATTGGATCATTGAAAACCAGAGCGGCTTCTCCGTCCTTCATGTAAACGGAGTTTCCGGCATAAACCCTTATTCTATTTCTCAACGATCAACTTCGAATGCATGGCCAATATCGTATGTTCGCCCGCAAACAAATGGTCAATGCATTGGGTTTGACCTCATTCCCAGCGGGTCTCCATCGCCTGTGGCGACTAATGGTTATACGTGGATGGATTGTTGCAGTGGGGATGCTGCCGCGAATAGCGCGATTCCGTTTTCCACGGCGAGGGTCGGTATACAGGCCAGCTTTGCCGAGTTCGGCAGCCGGTCATACAACACGGGCGCGTTGCTGCCGATTGCCTTTACCTTTTTCGACGGCCTGTCCCTTTCAGTTGCCGCTATGATCGACCCGTCCGGAAATGTTGGCCTCGGGGAGGTCCCGAGCGCCGCGAGCGCCAAACTCAGCATCAGCAGAAATCCTTCACCGATGCATGCGGGGCCATCCGGTATTGTGCTGCAAATCGATAATGCGGACACAGTGCCGACCCGCGTTATGATTGACGGGTATGCGGCACAAGGCACCGTGAATTTTCGACGTGCCAATACGGGCTCCACCGCTCCGTCGGCGCTTCAGACTGGCGATATCATCGGTCTTGTGAGTTGGTATGGTTACGGGGCAACCGGATACTCCAGTACGGGTCGCGCGACCATCTCCGCCATGGCGGCTGCCCCCTGGAGCGATACGGATCAAAGTACCTACATTTCCGTACAGACGACGCCGGTTGGTAGCGTGACTTCGGTCGAGAGGGCTAGATTCGACAACGTCGGCAACTTGCAGATGGGTGGCACCATCGCGATCGATGCTGGCGGTCTGCACAACGTGAGATCCTACACCGTGGCGACACTTCCCGCGCCGGGCGTCCTCGGCCGTCTCGCCTATGCGAGCAACGGTCGAATGTATAACGGCGTCGGCAACCTTGAGGCTGCCGGGGCTGGCACGGGAGGTCTCGTGACCGACTTCGGCACGAATTGGAGAATCGCTGGTTTGAACCAAGGCATTCAAGCCTGAAGACTGGGAGTCACCCGTGGCCGTTCACCTTCACGAATTCCTTTATCGCGGCCGTCCAGAGGGCAGCTCCGAACCGCCTGCCTATCATGTGATCCTTGCTGACGATGGAACCGATGCGTTCGGACGCCCGACGATCATCACGAGTCATGCCATGACGCCGGAACAGGCGCGGGAGCGCGGCTTCGGGCTTCCCGAGATTCTCAAGGCCATCAACGCGGGGGTCTTAGCCGAAAATACGGCTTTGAAGGTCGAGATCGCCACCCTCAAGGCTGACATGAACCGTCGGGCAGAGAGCACGCAATCCGCAGTGTGACCCGACCGCCAGCACCCGAGCCGACCGCGCCGCCTTCGGGCGGCTTTTTCATGCCCAGGATTCCTCATGAGCGCCGCAAACTTCGAGACCGTCGTCCTTCCATTCACACTCAAGTACGAGGGCGGCCGGGTTGACGATCCGCGCGACCCTGGCGGGCGCACCAATCGCGGCATCACGCAGAAGACCTTCGACGCCTATTGCGCACGGGTCGGTCAACCCGCGCGCGATGTCTATGGCATGACCGATGACGAGATGCGCGCCATCTACCGAAAGAGCTTTTGGGTGACCGTGAAGGGTGACAGCCTGGCCGACGGAGTCGACCTCGCCATGTTCGACTATGGCGTCAACAGCGGCCCGGCGCGCGCGCTCAAGACCTATGCCAAGCGGAGCAGCAACGACGCGACCACGATCGTCCAGTCGGTCTGCGCAAGTCGTCTCGCCTTCGATCAAGGCCTCGCGGTCTGGAACACCTTCAAGCGCGGCTGGACCGCTCGCGTGGCGGCCTGCGAGGCACTCGGCGTCAAGATGGCCGAGCATGCCCGCATCGGTGTCCCGGTCGCCGCGCCGCCCACGCCCGGCACGGCCGCGAAGCTCGACACGGCCGGCAAGGCGGCGGCCAGTAAGGCCGCCTCGCACGGCAAGGCGGCGGGTGCTACGGCAGCCGGCGGCGCGGTCGTGCATCCCGCCGTGTCGGCCGGCATTCACCTATCCTGGCCGCTGATGATCCTGGCCGGCCTCGCCATCCTGGCGATCGTCGCGCTGATCCTTTGGCGGGCCAGCCAACAGCAAGCCCGGTCGGTCGCCTACGCGGCGCTCGCCAAAGATGCGGCGCCGATCGGGGCCGCCGTGGCAACCAATAACTTCACGCCGCCAGCGGCAAAACCCGGCACCTGACGCTTCCCCTTTTTTGCCGTCCACCCGCCCGCGTCACGCGGGCTTTTTCGTGCCCGGAGACCTTTTCATGAACCTCGATCTGACGACATTGGAGCCGCTTGCCGCTTCCCTCGCACGCGCCGGTCTGCCGGCGCTCGGCACCATTCTGGGCGCGGCGGTGCCGTTCCCGTTCAACCTCATGGTGGGTCCGGCCTTCAACGCGATCTCGGCCTCGATGGGGGTCGATCCGACGGCCGCCAACGCGCCGCAAGCCGTCCAGGCCGCGGTTGACGCAGACCCGGCCGGTGCCGCCGCCAAGCTTCAGACGATCGAACAGGCCCACAAGGATGCGGCCGATGCGCTCAATGAGGAACTGCGGCTGCGGTTGAGCGATGTCCAGAACGCGCGCGCGACTGAAGTGGCGCTGTCCTCTGCATCCTCTCCGCTGGCCAACGCCTCCGCCGTTGTGTCGACCGTCATCGTCGCCGGCTTTATCGGGATCGTCGGCGTGATGCTGTTCCATCCGGTGGTCGACAATGGCGTCGTAAGCGTCCTGGTTGGCACCATGGCCACGGCCTTCGGCGCGGTGGTCAACTTCTACCTTGGATCGAGCGCGGGCAGCCAAGCGAAGTCCGAAACCCTCGCCAGCCTCGCCAAAGCCCCGACCGTCAATGCCGGACCCGGCTCGCATGTGTCGGGCGGGGTGGTGTCCGGCGCTCGGCGGTGACCTTGAGCGACTGCTCGGCAGCGGTGACCTGACGGTGGAACGCCTCCTCACGACGATCCTGGAAAAGATCGCCGAAACCGGCGTGGTCGGTGCGCTCCTCGTGCTGGCCATCCTGGCCCTGATCTGGTCGGAAGCCCGCAACGTCAAGCTGCAGAACCGCATCGAGAAGCTCCACACCACCTATTCCGAGCAGCTCGACGAACGATACAAAGAGGTCAAAGAGCTTAGCGAGGAATCGATCAAGGCGATCACCGGCTTTTCGGGCCCGCTGGCCGCCGCCTCGATCGCCAATGAAAAGACCAACACGCTCATCGAATCGAGGACCGCGATCTACAGCCAGATCGCGACCGCATTAGCCGTCTTGCAGGCCCGCCTTGATGACATCAAGGGGAGGCTCTGGTCATGAAGATTTTTCGCTATCTGTGGCCATGGGGATGCCCCGCCGCCGAACTGCACAGGCGCGGCCCTGTCGAAGAGACCAAGCACGTCAAGAAGGCCGTGCTCGATGCCAGGGAGGTTGCCCGCGGGATCGGAACGCGCGCGCTGGACACAATCGAACGGCAAGTCACCGCCGAGCGCCAGTCCATCATTGAGGACACCGAAAACGCCCTTCGCGCCCTGCTGGCCACAACGCTGGATCGCACCCGACCATGATGCTCAAATTGCCCTTACGCCCGCGCATCGCATGGCGGTTCCTCTGGCTGTTCCTCATTCCGAACGCAGTGATCGTCGCCGCGGCGCTTGTGACTGACGCTCACCCGCTGATCTTCTGGCTCAACTCCGTGGTGGTGGCGCTGGCCGTGTGCGTCTGCATCGCGTTCGCGCCGGCCATCTTCAAGATCTTCACCGAAGAGCGCGACCTCGACCGGGCCGACATCATGGCCTTCGGGGTGTGGTTGTCGTGGTTCTCGATCATCCTGAGGACCGGGCTGTCGCTCGTCTGGCGGCTCCAGGGCGCGCCGATGTGGATGGTCAACACCGACTACAGCTCGTATTACCTGTTCATGACGGCCTTCGCGGCGGCCTGCCACGTGGCGGCGCCTGGCGCCCTGGCCGAGCGCGTGCCGGTCCGCAAATGGACGGTGATCGGGCTTATCGCAGCGGCCGCGGTGCTCGCGGCGATCGCCGTCTCGACGCTGCTCAACCATACCGACCTGGTCGAGTTCCGCAGTTGGGTGGGCTGACCGCCTTAACGCTTCCGTTAAACTGACCCGAATGCTTGACGCCCGGTGCCCGAAAGGGTGCCGGGTGTTTTTGCGTTCGAGCGTTGGCGCGCGCTCCTTGGGCGCGATTGCTTGCGATCGATTCCGAGAAGCCGAGTTATTGGAACTTACAGCGCAGCGGGCGGTGACACAAATCTTGGCATAGGCCAAAGTGGGCGATGCAGGCTCCTTTTAGCGCTCAGGAGAGTGGCATGAAACTTTTTATCATTTCGCTTTCGTTATTTCTCTTCGGCAGTTTCGTCGTACTAGGTGAGGACGCCGCATCTGATTTTCAGAAAGCCGTGAGTTCGCTTAGAGCGATACCT
>CAXTOT010000147.1:0-9150 GCA_964245915.1 uncultured Lichenihabitans sp.
AGCCGGCCAGGTCGTGACTTCGGCGCCCCGCGACCTCACAGAAGCCTCCAGATTCAACAGCAAGCTACTTCATGAATCCCTTTACGGGTCCGTGACCAAAGCCGTTAAGAAACCGGCAACCCACACTGGCTAGCCTGATGGTGAGATGCTGCCTGCTCTGTGCAGAGCGTTGCGTCGTTATACATTTGAACGATCGATTTGATGATGAAGACAACATCTTGGGCGAACTGGAAGGCGCAGATTGGGTTTTCATGCGCTATTTTGACCATGCTCGCGCTGGGTGTCGTGTCCCATCGCGCGACAGTGGCATCCCTCGATAGTGGCCGTCAGGTTCGACACACGTACGAGGTTCTCAACAGTTTGCAGGATCTCCTGCAGACTATGCGGTTGATGGATTCGGCCACGCGCGGATACGTCATCACGGGACAGGATTCCTACCTCGAACCTTACCGCAACGGCCTTGCCATGATGCAGCAACGCGAGGAGGCATTTCGAACCCTGACGGCCGACAATCCCGTCCAGCAAAACCGGGCGCCAGGAATCGAAGCGTTGGCGACCCAAGAAATTCAGCGTCTCCGCTTGGTTGTCGGCCTGCGCCAGAGCCAAGGCTTGGATGCAGCCGTGGACTCCATCCGCAATGGCCCAGGCGCTGTGATCATGAAGGAGTTTGAAGGGCTTGTCGGAGCCGCGCGGGAAGAAGAACTGAGGCTGTTAGCGCTGCGCCGCATGGCCTCGGACCAGAAAGCAAGCTGGACAAGTACCATGTTGATGCTCGGAACCCTGCTGGGCACGCTGATGGCTGTTGTTGCCGGTTGGAGCGTCCATCGCGACGTCATCCGGCGACGGCTCGCCGAAGCATCGCTGCGCGAGGAGGAAGAGCGCTTCCACACAATGGCCAACAACATTTCTCAGCTGGCCTGGATGGCCGACGAGAAAGGCTCGATTTTCTGGTTCAACGAACGCTGGTTCGAGTTTACGGGTTTCAGTGCAGAGGATATGGCCGGCCCAGACTGGCGGCAGCACGTGCACCATCCGGACCACATGCAGCGTGTCATTGACAAGCTCAGGCTGTGTTTCCAGACCGGCGCGGAATGGGAGGATACCTTCCCGCTGCGCGGAAGGGATGGCTATTTTCGTTGGTTTCTCTCCCGCGCGGTACCTATCCGCGATTCCCACGGCAAGGTACTGCGCTGGTTCGGGACCAGCACGGACATCACAGAAAACAAGCTGCTGGAAGAGGCGCTTTTCGAGGAGAGGGAACGCGCGCAGGTGACGCTGAAGAGTATCGGCGATGCCGTGGCCTGCACCAACGTGACCGGGAAAATAAGCTTCATCAATGTCGTCGCGGAAAGGATGACGGGCTGGTCCTCGCAGGAGGCGACCGGGCAGCCGATGGGCGAGGTTCTCCAAATCGTGAACGCCACGACACGCGATATCATCCCTAACCCAATGGAACGCGCCGCCACACTCGATCGAGTGGCCGCGCTCCCGTCGGACTGCGTCCTGATAAGGCGTGACGGATTCGAGACCCCGATCGAGGATTCTGTCGCGCCAATTCATGACCGCGAGGGGATGGTCACGGGAGCCGTCATCGTGTTCCGCGATGTAAGCAAGTCGCGAGCGATGGCGTTGCAGATGGCCCACTCGGCTCGGCATGATTTCCTCACAGGCCTACCTAATCGCATGCTCTTGAACGACCGGATCGGTCAGGCGATCGCGATCGCGCCGCGCCACGACAAGAAGGTCGCGGTCCTTTTCCTGGACCTCGACGGTTTTAAACACATCAACGACACCCTGGGCCACGCGGTGGGCGACAGACTGCTCCAATCCATCGCGGCCCGCCTTCAAAGCTGTGTTCGGGTCTCCGACACGGTGGGACGCATCGGCGGTGACGAATTCGTCGCCTTGCTGTCCGAAGTGGACAGGTCAGAGGACGCCGCTCTCTGTGCAACACGCATGCTGCAGGCGGTCGCCGCGGTTCACGCCATCGATCACCACCGGCTGTTCGTGACGACAAGCATCGGCATCAGCGTCTGCCCGGACAACGGTGCCGATGCCGGCACCCTCATCAGGAACGCCGACGTTGCGATGTACCAGACCAAGCAGGCCGGGCGGCAGGCTTTCAGGTTCTTTGCCCCGCAAGAAAGCGCGGCTTCCATGATGCAACCTGAGCTAAACCATGCATGTCGATAACCCGCTGCAGCGCCCCTCACCAGCTTATTGGTTCCGGAGGCCGCATGATGCAGTGTGCCCCTGCTTCGATGAAACCGTTTTCATGGGCCCCAAATCCTCGGCGGATTTTGTGACCTGTTTCGAATTAGGCGGCTGTTGCGCATTGCTCGTCGGCGATCTTGACGTTTATCATTGGTCTGCGGTCAAGTGAGGCTGGCAACAGCCTATTCTGCTCCCGACTCGCTTGCGGCGTTCTCCGCAACATCATGTTCCATTCTCATCACAGATGCCACGCAACGCGATAACCCCATCGCGTATGTGAACGCCGCCTTCAGCGACCTGTTCGGCTATTCTGAGGCGGAGGCGGTAGGCCGCAACTGCCGCTTTTTACAAGGCACAGATACGGATCCTCTGGTTGTCGCAGAGATCCGCGCTGCAGTTGCGTCAGGCACAGGTATCCGCCGTCAGATACTAAACTACCGCAAAGACGGTACGCCATTTTGGAACGAACTGACGATCGACCCTATTCGCGATGCAGCGGGGCGACTAACGGGCTTCGTTGGCGTCCAGCTTCAAACCGATCCGGTCCACCTCGCCAATGAAGCCAGGGAACAGGCTGAGTCCAAGCTGGACAGTATCGCGAGTCATATCCCGGGCTATATCTACAGACGAGTGATGAAGACAGACGGAACGATTAAAATCGTGTACTGCAGTCCGTCGTTAAGCAAATTGCTTGAGATTGACGAAACGGAGGTTCCGTGCTCTTTCTACGACTATGTTCATCCCGACGACCTTGATGAACTGATGACCGCGATCCGCCGTTCGGCGGCCGAAATGACTATTTTTCGGGAGGAGTACAGGCTAATCTCAAGAAGCGGCGTCACGCATTGGTTCCGCAGCGATACCCCACCTCGACGGACGACGAGCGGCGAGATCGTGTGGGACGGCCTAGCCATTGAAACTGGTGCCGAGAAGAGATGGCGGAGCGAGATTGCAAACCTGGCGCTGCTCGATCCGCTGACAAGCCTTCTGACACGTGAGGCATGGCGGCAAGCCCTCGCGCTGCAGTTCGATGCCGGAAACGGTGTTGTGGGCCAGTGCGGGATCCTCTACGTAAACATCGAGGCATTCCGAAGGCTCAACGACAAGCTGGGTCAGCTCAAATGTGACGAAATCCTGCGCGAGATTGCGCGGCGACTCAAAATTATATCCGCGTCTGTCGCCGGAACCGCCGGCCGTCTAGGCGGCGATGAGTTCGCGCTACTCGTCCCCGTTTGCGCAAGCGATGATGCCCTTTCTCAGCTCGCCCGCGCTACGAGCGATTCTCTTGCGCATCCGATACAGATCGGTGCCCAGTCCTTAATGATCCGGACCTGCATCGGGGCAACCCTGAGTGGCAAGTTGGTCGCCGCGAGGACCGCCGATGAGGACATGACAAGCGAATTGATGATGCAGGCCGAACTCGCGCTGCGCTGGGCAAAGCAGGCGGGCTGTAGCTCCCATGTCGTTTATTCCGCAGCGCAGGATGATCGGTTCCAGAACCAGGCTATTCTCGCCCGGTCGCTGGAAAACGCCATCGAGAACGATGAACTCGAGCTCCATTATCAGCCGATGGTTGATCTTGCTTCAGGTCGCATCGTGTCCGCTGAAGCGCTGGTGCGCTGGAACCACCCCACGCTCGGATTACAGCGACCGGACTTGTTCATTCCGCTGGCCGAAAAGTCTGGCTTGATCGTGCAACTGGGCCGCTGGGTCCTCAATCAAGCCGTCAGACAGCGGACAGTGTGGCAGCAAGCCGGGCTGACGCCACCGCCGATTGCGATTAACGTGTCTGGTAGCCAGCTTATGGAGCCGGCCTTCGTGAAATTCGTCGCGGATGCTTTGACGCGCCTCCACGCTAGTGCCGGCGATTTCGAGATCGAGCTGACCGAGGGCGTGCTGATAGAGGCGTCGGCGCAAATCATGGCATCGCTTCATGCTTTGCGGGACATGGGATTTACGATCGCGATCGACGATTTCGGTAGTGGGCACGCGACCTTCCGTTACCTGCGGGATTTCCCCGTCGACAAAGTAAAGCTTGACCAGCAGTTCGTAAGAAATCTAGTGATTGGATCTAGCGACGCCCTGATCATCCGCGCGATCATCTCGCTAACACGCAGCATGAGTAAACGCTTAGTTGCGGAGGGCATTGAAACCAAGATGCAGCGCGCTTTTCTGCTACACGAGGGTTGCGAGATCGGCCAGGGATATCTGTTCAGCATGCCGCTCGTCGCGGAGGACTTTGCCTGGATGCTTGCGAACCACGTGAAGCTGCCGCTGCTGGCGCCTGCCGAGCGCTCGACAGACGGCAAAAATATCCGGTCGGAACGAGGCACGGGAACGCACCCACGATGAGCCATACGGCATTCACGGAGCAGGGCTCGACCGAGCCGCGGGGCAGGATGATAACGAAAGTTCTTACCGGCATATCCGGCTTCGACGAGATCAGCGGCGGTGGCCTGCCAAGAGGTCGGCTCACAGCGATCGTCGGGGCGGCTGGCGCTGGCAAGACGGTGTTCGCGCTTCAAACCATGGTCAATCGCCTGGCGGACCTCGACGAGCCTTGCATCTTCGTCACTTTCGAGGAGCCCGTCTCGCGAATTCGGAGCAACGTTGCATCGTTTGACTGGCGCGAGGACGCCATGAACGGCGGAAACTTCCACTTCGTCGATGCGCGGATACCCGACCTAGCCGTGATGACGGGAGCGTTCGATCTCGATGGCTTGCTCGCCGGGCTGACGGCGCTGGTTAAGGAGAGCGGTGCGCGCAATATCGTTTTCGACGGAATCGACATGCTGCTCAGCAGCCTGCAGAATGAACGTTTGGAACGGCAGGAATTGTTGCGTCTCGATAGCTGGATTCGCAAGGCCGGCATTTCAGCGATCGTAACGGTAAAGGTTTTCGGCGCTGGAGACCGCGATCAGATTCGGTCTGATTTTCTACAATATATGACCGACTGTCTCGTCGTCTTGGTCGAGAGTGTCACCGCGACCGAATCGTCACGCACGATCCGCATCGCCAAGTACCGCGGCTCCGGTTTTGCGGCCAATCCCGTGCCCCTCATAATTGGCGCATCGGGGATCGACGTGATCGCTTTCAAGAGCGCTCGCATTGGCTATCGTACTTTCTCAGATCGCGTGTCCTCGGGCGTGTCGCGGCTCGACGCGCTTCTCAACGGGGGCTACCTTCGCGGCAGCAGTACCTTGATTTCGGGCTCTCCCGGCACGTCGAAGACCAGCCTGGGAGTCAGCTTCGCCGCAGCCGCCTGCGCCCGCGGGGATCGAGCGCTGCTGGTCAGCTTCGATGAGAGCGCCGCCCAGATAGCAGCAAACATGGCTTCGATCGGCCTCGATCTCGCGCCTTACGTTGAGGCCGGGTTGCTCACCATCTCCTCTTTCCTCTCGGGCGGGCGCAGCCCAGAGGAACATTTCGTCGAGATCCGCAACCTGTTGAAATCCTATCGGCCGAATTGCCTGGTGATCGATCCGATCTCTGCGCTGATGAAAGCGGATTACGCTTTCTCGGCGATGATTTGCGAAAACCTACTGGACGCGGCGAAGTCGAGAGGGATCACTGTGCTGTGCACGACGCTGCTAGATCAGGTCACCGGCAGCAGCGAGCTTTCAGCGAGCCAAGTGTCGACCATCGCCGATACCTGGCTGCATGTTTCCTATGTGGCTCGGGAAGGCGAACGCAACCGTGCCCTGACAATCATCAAGTCGCGGGGCACTGGGCATTCTAACCAAGTGCGCGAGTTGGTGCTCGGCGCATCGGGTATCGACCTAGTCGAAGTCTATGTAGCCGAGGGTGAGGTGCTGATGGGGAGCGCGCGTGCACAGAAGGAAGCCGAAGCCGAACGCCTGTTCGTACTCGGAAACATTTCGGCCGAACGCCAACGCCTCGACTTAGAAAGGCAATTGTCCGAGGCGCGGGCCCAGGTTCAGGCGGCAACACTGGATCTCGGGTGGAAGCAACGGGAGGCAGACCTGCTGACCTCGGCGGAGAAGAACCGCCTGGAAGTCGACCGGGTCTCGGCCATCGAGCGGCTAGGACTAAGGCGCGCTACCGACGACAGGCCGCCAGCCGACGAGCCTCCAACGCCGAATTTTGGCCTGGATTGATAAATGGAACCCGCTGACACGTCCCCGAGAGCGTCAAACTCGGGCTATGAGGATCATGAGGATCATGAGGATCGGCTTGTTCGCTTGCGGCTTTATGTGGCTCAGTCCACACCCAACTCTGTCCGCGCGGAAGCAAATCTTTCAGCAGTGCTCGATGAGCTATATAACACACGGACCGTCCTATCATTGGAAATAATCGATGTCTTCACGCAACCGAAACGGGCTATTACGGATGGTGTGATCGTCACTCCAACGCTCATAGCACTGAGCGTCACAAAACGAGTTGTGCTGATGGGAGACTTGACAGATCGGGTTCAGTTGGAAGGCATGCTTCGAGAATTGCTGACGTAAAACAGGGTCTAGTGGGGCATTGTCACGTTAGCTGTGGGTAGCCTTAAAGTCTGTTTGAGAATGGCTCAGTGTAGGATGCGACGCCAGAGAAGGCTGCCCATGGCGACGTGGATCATCGCGGTCGAGACGTCGATGCGCTTTTCGTAGTCGCGCACCAAGTGACGCCATCGGATCATCCATCCGAAGGTCCGTTCGACGACCCACCGGCGGGGCAGCACCTCGAGGCCCTTTTGCACATCGATGCGCCTGATCACCTCGATCACGGAGTCCTTGAAGGCCGCCTTGTCCATCAGCGTGCGCCGTTGCTGATGCGGGAGCAGGAGCTGCTCACCCGCGTGCTCGACGCGGTGCGCGGCGTGATGCCGTTCCCGCTGCTTGGCTTCGACACGGACAACGACACCGTGTTCATGAACGAGACCGTGCGGGCCTACTGCGAACAGGACGGCCTCGCCTTCACGCGGTGTCGTCCATACCGCAAGAACGATCAGGCCTGGGTCGAGCAGAAAAACGGTGCCGTGGTGCGCCGGATCGTCGGCTATAGTCGTTATCAAGGGTTCGAGGCCGCTACTGTGCTGGCTCGCCTGTACCGTGTGACCCGGCTCTACGTGAACTACTTCCAGCCGTCGTTCAAACTGGCCGAGAAAGAGCGCCAGGGCGCGAAGGTCCGCAAGCGGTATCACGCGCCGGCCACGCCCTTCGCGCGGCTCACGGCCGATCCGAGGACGCTGCCGGCGGTGTGCCGGCGGGTGGAGACGCTGCACGCCACGCTCGATCCGGTCGCGCTGCTCCGCGATATCCGCGCGCTGCAGGCCGAGCTGGTCGCCCTGGCCGACCGGCCCGTTATGGTCAGCGCCGCCTCGTAGGCCCGAAACAGCGCCGAGATGGCGGACGTGCCCCCGATCGTCGCGCGGGTAAGCGTCTCGCGGAAAGTCCAGATCGTATTGGCGTCCGGCACCGGATCGGACAGGTCAAGCCCCAGGAACCGCATGAACGACAGCCGGTCCTTGATCAGGAACTCGGTCCGCTCGTCCGACAGAGAGTGGCTCGCCTGAAGGATCAGCACCTTCCACATGAACACACGATCGAAGGGCGGCCGGCCGCCCCTGCTACCATCCGAGCGGGGCACAGCCCGCGCGAGATCGGATCGGAACGCCTCGAAATCGACGATCGCATTGAGCCGCTCGAGATCGTCGCCCTTGGCCGAGATCTCCTTCAGGCGCTCGTCAATGTCGAATAACCCAGCCTGGCCACGCATTGCTCAGCCCCCAACCCCATGATCGTCAGGGAATCACATTCGGGCTGAAATCGCGAGGTTCTTGGAGGTGTCCAGCTGGCGCAGACGAGCATCGGCACTTCGATCACGTCAATATTCGGGGGAGGAGGCGCGCTCTCGACCCTTTGGTGTCACAACTCGACCACGTCCAAGACGCCGTCTCGCAAATCGAAACGGAAATCGGCGCCTGGCATAAGGCCAATGACATGAGCCGACGCTTGGCCACCATTCCTGGCATCGGCCCGATCATTGCCTCCGCGATCGCCGCCACAATGCTCGATCCCGCTCATTTTCGCTCTGGCAGGGAGTTCGCGGCATGGCTTGGTCTCGTGCCCAAACAGAACTCGAGCGGTGGGAAGGAACGGCTCGGCCGCATCTCTCGTCAAGGGAATCGGTACGTGCGTCGCTTGCTGGTGATCGGAGCAACCGCGGTGCCTCGATACGCCAGAGCGAAGGCAGTTGGAAGCGGTTGGGTCCGTGCTCTCCTGGATCGCAAGCCAGCGCGGCTCGTCACTGTCGCGCTCGCCAACAAAATGGCGCGCACCGCCTGGGCGCTGCTGATTCATAAAGAGGACTACAGGGCCAACGACAATCATGGTCCGACCGCAGCTGTAGCGGCTTAAGTCCGCTAGGCGAAGACGAACTCTCGAATTGCAAGGTGCCGAAGACGACGTGATGATTGACCGGCGACGCCGGGGATCGTGAGAACCCGTTGCAAACGGAAGCGGCTCGACCGCGGACATTTGATTGGGACTCGATCCGCGGATCACATCAGGGCCAGCGGTCGTGTGCCGCGCGAAACAGGCCGGACACATGACTGCACCCGCCGGGGTGATCGCACGACTGATGGTTCCCCGTTTTGGTGGACACGGGGTTTACGCCGCCAGCCTCTCGGCTTGCTCTGGCGTTCTGTAGCCGAGGGCGGAGTGGATCCGCCGTCGGTTATAATAGCCTTCGATGTAGGCGAACAGGTCGCGACGAGCCTCGTCGTGTGTCGCCCAACGACATTGGTGGACAAGCTCGACCTTCAGCGTGTGGAAGAAGCTTTCCATCGGGGCGTTGTCATAGCAGCAGCCCGTGCGGCTCATCGACGGCGTCGCCGCCATGGCGGCCAGCTGCTTTCGGTAGATCTCGGCGTCTTGGGCGGACTCAACCGGTCGTCGCAACACCCCGATTGAGGAGGTTGCGATGAGC
>CAXTOT010000148.1:0-8902 GCA_964245915.1 uncultured Lichenihabitans sp.
TCCCCGCAACCAAAACTCACACAAAAACCCCTCCGCAGAAATGCGGAGGGGTTTTTTTTACGGTTGTGAGGAGAGAGCCTTCGGAGAAAAGGGCCCATTCCCCCTCCGACCGGCCTGTGCGGCCTGCGCCCGCGTGTCCTCGCACCCAAGGAGGCATCACTGGGTCAGAAAGGCTCTGACGGGTTGCAACGAGGCGTCGGGTGCCTCCTCGAAGGGCACATGCCCCAACCCGGGCAGAACCGCGAGCCGGCTCTGCGGGATGGTGGCCAGATAGTCGGCCGCATTGCCGATCGGGATCATGGCGTCCCGATCGCCCCAGAGCAGCAGGGTCGGGGCTCGAATGTTCCGTAGCAACGGCTCGGGCTCTTCGAGCACCGTTTGCGCGGTCCGCGCCAGAATGGCGGCGCGCACCCCCGGCGCCCGCAGCATGTCGCTGTAGCGGTCCACGACATCATCCGTGAGCTTGGTGGGATCGGCATAAGCGGGCGCAAGACTCATCCGGACCATCATCTTGGGCAGCACGTAGGGCAGCACCCGAGCCAGCATCGGGACGCGGGGTGCTTTCCCGTAGGCGAAGCCCGCGCTCGCAAATCCGTCGGGCGAGACGAGGACGAGCCGCTCGACGCGCTCAGGACGCGCGGCTGCAAAGCGCCAGGCCAGTTTTCCGCCCATCGAATTACCGATGAGGGTTGCCCGCGCGATCCCCAATTCGTCCATCACGGCTTCCAGAACCGCCATGTCGCGCCGATCGGAATAGTCCCCCGTCGGATCGGGGCCCGTCAGCCCGAAGCCGGGCAAGTCATAGCGGACGACGCGGTAATCCGCGCCGAGCGCGGCGGCCCAGGCGTCGAAGGTTTGCAGGCTCGACCCGAACCCGTGCAGCAGGATCACGGCCGGGCCCGTTCGCGATCCGGTGTCGAGCAGATGCAGCCTCATTCCTGTGGCCGCGAGGTAATCCCGCGACGTCACGCGGTATTTCTGTTCCAGCTCGCGGCGTGAAGCGTCCGGAGTGTAAAGCCAGGCCGCCGCTGCCAAAATCCCGGCTAAAGCCGCGAGACCGACGATCGGCCAGAGCTTCATCGTGGTCATGCCAGCCGCTATGGCGCCATGGCGCCGAGATGCCGCACCGCAAAAGCGCTAACCAGCATACCGAGGACGTAAAGCGGGACGCCAAAGCCGCTGTACCATACCGCTGAGGCGGTCGGCTTTTCGAGAAACCGGAGCATGAGCAGCAGTTGCCCTCCCAAAAGCAGGGTGACGATCGAGGCGTGGATCGGGCGACCCCAGGCCAGCAGGAGACCCACGACCACGACTTGCGGCAGCGCCATCGTGAGACAAGCCCATCGGGCCGCCCCCTGCGGGCCGAGCAGAACGGGCAACGACCCAATCCCCATCTGCCGGTCGCCCTTGACCGATTTGAAATCGTTCAACGTCATGATGCCGTGGGCGCCGGCGCTATAGAGGAAAGCTAGAGCCAGGGACGGCGCGGCGGGCAACGCGCCCCCCAGCATCACGGCCGCGCCGGTAAGCCAGGCGAGCCCTTCGTAGGAAAACGCGCAGGCCGCATTGCCCCACCACCCATTGCGCTTCAAGCGCAGCGGTGGCGCGCTATAGGCCCAGGCCAGCCCGAGCCCGACCAGGGCCGCGATCAACACCCAGCTCCCTAGGGTCGCGGCGATGAGGACCGACAGGGTGGTCCATCCGCACGCGATATAAAACCCCCAAGCCCCGGGGATGCGCCCCGATGGAATCGGCCGGTTCGGCTCGTTGATGGCATCCACCTCACGGTCGTACCAATCATTGACCGCCTGGCTCGTGGCACAGACCAAAGGCCCCGCGAGGATGATGCCGATGAGGGCCACCGGCCACCGGTCCGAGAGCGGAACGCCGGCCGACACCACGCCGCACCCGAACGCCCACATGGGGGGGAACCAGGTGATGGGTTTGAGCAGTTCGAGGACGGCGGCGGGCCTCGGATGGCCGATCGGCGTGGAATAGGTTTGCAACAGACACGCCTCGAATGAGCTGGGGACGATGGAAACGCGGCCTTCGCTTTCGCGTCAGGCAGCCTGCGCAAGCCCGAGTTCGGCCCAGATCGCGGAGAGCGAGGCGACCAGATGCTCGATGTCGGCATCGGTGTGGAGCGGACACGGCGTCACCCGCAAGCGTTCGGTTCCGCGCGGCACGGTGGGGTAGTTGATCGGCTGGACGTAGATCCCTGCGTGATCGAGCAAACGGTCGCTGATCTGCTTGCAAAGCACGGGATCGCCAACCATCACGGGCACGATGTGACTGTCGTTGGACAAATGCGGAATGCCGGCGGCATCAAACCTTTGACGCACTTTGGCGACGCGATCCTGATGGCGGTCCCGCTCGGCCGAACTGGCCTTGAGGTGGCGGATACTGGCGCGCGCCCCCGCCGCCACGGCGGGCGGCAGAGAGGTCGTAAAAATGAAGCCGGAGGCATAGCTGCGGACGAAGTCGCAGAGCGCCGCGGAGCCCGCGATATAGCCCCCCGCTGTGCCGAACGCCTTGCCGAGCGTGCCCTCGATGAGGTCGAGTCGGTGCATCAGCCCCTCGCGCTCCGCTATGCCGCCGCCACGCGGACCGTAGAGACCGACCGCGTGGACCTCGTCCAAATAGGTCAGGGCGCCATGCCGTTCGGCGACGTCACAGAGTTCGGCAATGGGTGCGATGTCGCCATCCATAGAATAGACGGATTCGAAGGCCACCAGCTTGGGCCGGGCGGGGTCCAGACGCGACAGCCTCCGTTCGAGGTCCGCCGGATCGTTATGGGCGAAGATGTTCTTCTCGGCGCCGCTGTGCCGGATTCCCTCGATCATCGAGGCGTGATTGCAGGCGTCGGAGAGCACGATGCAATCAGGTAGGCGCGACGCCAATGTGCTGAGGGCGGCCCAATTGGACATGTAGCCGGATGTGAACAGCAGCGCGGCTTCCTTGCCGTGCAGATCCGCCAACTCCTCTTCGAGGAGGACATGATAATGGTTGGTGCCCGAAATGTTGCGCGTGCCGCCCGCGCCGGCGCCGCAACGATCCAGCGCCTCGTGCATGGCCTCGATCACGGTCCGATTCTGGCCCATGCCGAGATAGTCGTTCGAGCACCAGATGGTGACCTCGGACCGGACGCGGCCTTTGTGGTAGGTGGCGCGAGGGAAGTCGCCGGCGCGGCGCTCGAGATCGGCAAAGACACGGTAGCGCCCCTCCTTGCGAAGGTCGTCCAGTTCGCCGCGGAAGAAAGCGTCGTAGTTCATATCGGCCTCCGGACGATCGGTGCAGCTGTTGGATGAGTGAAACGGGCCTCCGCGAGTACGTCGGAGACGAGGTTACGTGGAAAAGCCTGGTCGGCGCGACGTTGCGATGCCGTCTGACCATCGGGCGTTCCCGAATGGAGCCGGGTTGCGCAACCTTGGTCCGGACCGGCACTCGCGGCCGATTCCGTTTCACCGCATTGATCAAGCTGGGCGACTCGCGAGCCGAGGCTCCATCGCCAAAGCGCCGCGACCGGGATGGGCAGCACGAGGAACCAGTGCTCTAGGATCGCCAGGGCCATCAAGGTGGCAAGAAACGTGAAGCCCGTGACCTCGAACGGCGTCGCCCCAACCGCGACGGCTTTCTGGGTCACCAGGGTTGCGAGCACGATCGAAACCGTGACGGAGACCGGAAACAGCAGGTTCATCGGCTTCTTGGTGAGAAAGCTCCTGAGGAAGCCGAGATGCTCGGGAAGGAATTCCTCGTTGAGATTAGGGACACCGAGGAAGACGTTCAGCTTGGCGCTGACCTGCATCCACCAGAGCACCACGAAGGTCCACAGGCCGACCTGATTGGCGCTGCCCCAGGTCACCACGTTGATCAGGGCCGCGAGGCCGATCGTCGCCAGTTCGTGATAGAGGCTGCTCTGCACGGCATGGCCAAAATGCCGCCATCCGGCGCAACCCTCGTGGCAGGCATGCCGCCGCGGACCTGTGAGAAAGCCCATGTAGTAGGTCATCTCGAGCCAGGCCCAGAGCGTGAGGGCGCTCGTGAACGCCACATAACCCCCGGTGGGCGTCGTATCGGCGTGGCTGCCCACAAGGCCATAGACCGCAAGGCCCGCGAGCAGCGTGGCGACCGCCATGCTCCACGGAAAACTGCGGCGGGGAAGACCGTCGAGATAGAAGATCGCCCCGGTGCTGAACCACCAGGCGAAGAGGGCGTAAAGCACGGGAAGGGCGAAGAGCGTCAAGGGCTTGCCTCTTCACCAGACCGGCGACAGTCGGACGGTGTCGGGTAGACGGTGGCGCTTGGGCGCCAGCACGAAGAGTCGCGCGAAGGTCGCGGCGGCCGCCACCGTGAGGCCGACCCGCTTGACCCCGCCGAGAATGCCGCCCTGCCGACGCGCCGCGGCGGTTGCCTCGGTAATCCGTCGCAACCGCTCCAGCCCGGCCCGAAATACCGGATGGTCGATGTCGAGCGTGATCGGGAACACCTGGCGAGAGATCTCCGAGGTGATGCGGTAGACTTCGAAATCGTAAGCGGTCGGGTCGAGCCCGAGAGCCTTGTGAAATTCGGGCCTCGCGTGGTCGCGCACATACATGGTGGCGAAGACGGCAAGGAGGAAAAACCGGATCCACAGCTTGTTTGAGCCCTGCAAGACCTTCGGGTCGGCCCGCATCAACAGCGCAAAAGCTTCGCCGTGGCGGAACTCGTCGTTGCACCACTTTTCGAACCAGCGAAAGATCGGATGGAATTGCCGCTCCGGATGGCGTTCGAGCTGGCGGTAGATGGTGATGTAGCGTGCGTAGCCGATCTTCTCCGAAAGATAGGTGGCGTAGAAAATGAATTTGGGCCGGAAAAAGGTGTATTTCTTGGCTCTCGTGAGGAAGCCGAGATCGACCCCGATGCCGAATTCCTTCAAGGCTTCGTTGATGAAGCCGGCGTGGCGTGCCTCGTCCCGGCTCATGAAGGTGAAGATGTTGCGCATGTCGGGGTTTTTCACCCGCTTCTTGATCTCGGCATAGAGCACGCAGCCGGAGAACTCAGCCGTCACCGAACTGATCAGAAAATCCAGAAACTCGCGCCGCAAGGCCTCCGGAAGGCTGGCGATATCGGCGTGCCAATCGTCGGAGCGGGTAAAATGCCGAGCGTTGGGGTCGCGGCGCAATTCCTCGATCAACACGTCCCATTCGGCGCGCACGCGATCGATCCGGACCCGGTCCATGGCGTCGAAATCGGTGGTGTAGAAGCGCGGGCTGAGCACTGTGTCTTCTTGCGCCCGTCGCGTCGACTCGTTCGGAACGATGGTGCGAACCGGAGCGTTCATGGCATCCTCCTCGGCGTGAAGCTGACTTCATAGAGTTCGGTCAGTTCCAGAAATGCGGTCGCCTTCGTCCAAACCCGCTCGGCCCAACCCGCCAGCACCACGGTCGCGTGTCGCTGGCAGACGAGCTTTTCGCCGAAACCGACCAGGGTCGGAGCGTCATGGACCTGGACGCTGTCGCCGGGTCCGACCTCGATGCCTTCGAGATCGACATGGGCATGCAGGCTCGAGGGCGTGTGTTCGATCTCGATCGTGCAGGGCACGTTCAGCACGCGCCGGATAAAGGGGTTCCCGCCGTTCATTGCGTGGCCCTCCCGGCCATCAGCAGCCGCGCGAAGGCCATCTCGTTGGTCTGCCCGAACGCTTCGAGATCGATGACGCCGCCCGATTCCCGGTCATCGAGGGTCAAGCGCCCGTCCGCCCAGGCGGCCAAGTGCCAAATGTCGTTGCTGTCGTGGTTGAATTTTCGGCGGGACGCGAGGCTGCGCAGTGAAGCCCGGATGAAGCCGTTGGTGCCCGGCGCCAGCACATCGACGGCGCGCCCGTCGCGCGCATCCACGACCGCTACCCCGCCGTTCGGTTGGTCTTCGAAGCGCAGATCCCGTTCGGCCAAGACTTTCCCTGTTGGACGAACCGGTCCCGTGCTGGTCAGGCGGGCCGCCGAGGCCGATATCATGGCAAGGCCGATCAGCGCGCCCGCGCCGAGCAGGGCGCCCCTGGGGAACGATCGGTCAGGGTGCGGCTGGCTCATTGTCGATCTCCCTTTCAGGCCGCCACGGGGGATAGCGGCCAGGACGCCTGATCCGCCGCACGCGCCGGGTCGTGGGCCAGGAGGCTGGTCTGCGTGGTGGCTGGAGCCGCGCTCGCCACCGCCTGAGCGAGGATTCGGGCGACCTCGTCCGCTCTGGGGACGAAGCGGAGCGTCGGCTCGGCGCGTCCCATCCGCCAAGGTCGCGCATGGGGCCACAACACCAGATAGGCGAGGCGGTTTACCCCGTTCAGCGCCAGTGACACGTTGCCGGTCCCGTCCGAATAGGCCTTGAGCTGTGCCGAACCCAGGACCGCGAAGGGCAGGTTGAACGTGATCGGAAGCGCGACCCCGATCCGCATCACGACCCGGCGGCTCGTGATCGAATAGACCGTCGTCTTGGCGACCAGGAGCGCGAGAATGCCCAGGATCGAAACCGCCGCGAGCCCAAGCAGGCTCAAAGGCACGGCCGCGAGCGCGATGGAGGCCAAACTGCCCCCGTCGAGAACGGCCGTCCCGAGGCGCCATACGATCAGCAGCCCGAAATAGATCGCGACCTTGCGGATGTGGAAGACGCGCAACGCGAGCGAACGGAAATCCGGCGCGCCCTGCCACAACAGCGTTTCGTCCGGCGGCAGGCGATCTGGCAGGCCGCGAACGGGTTCGAAGTCGAAGTCATCGTGGCTCATAGGATCGGTCCCAGGCGAGACGGCTTGGCGTAGAGATGACCAGATGCGTAATAGGCCGTAATGCGGTCTTCCTCGCGCTTGGTCACCTGATCGGGATTCTGCAGGCCCGGCACCGCGGCAAAATGGCGAGCCAGGATGGATTTGACTTTGACGTGCCGGCGCCAGCCGTCGATCCGCGCGAACGGCATGGGCAGCAGCACATGGCGCCCGGACTCCGAATCCACGACCTCGACTTCGAGATAGCGGATCTGCGGCTCGGCGAGGTCGACCCAGAGGTCGCGCACGATGCCGGCCGGCTTCCCATCCGCGCCCACGACCGTCATGCCGCGCGGGTCGGCATCCTCCCGCTCGACCGAAGTGTCCCGGGCGACCCGCATCGGTTTGATGAGTGGCGTGCCGTCGAGCATCAGTTCCGGCACGTCGGCGCGATCCGCATAGGAGGCTGGGCCGACGCCGTCGAGCATCGGATTGCCGGTGGGCTGCAGCGGGGAACCCGGCCAGCGCTCGAGCTTCCTTGCCTTGATGGGCCGATGGTCGGCATTGCCGCCGGGCGCCTGGTAGATGCCGCCGTGCGTAAGCCTGAAGGTCTTCGGCCGCGGCACGGGCGGGAAACCCTGCTTATTGCCCTTGGGGCCGATGTCGGCTTCCAGGGGATAGCCCTCCCGCTTGTCCTCGCGACGCAAGTAGAGGACGACGCATGCGAAGAAGATCAAGAACGCATAGAGCGTCAGCTGGGCCACATCGATGTAGCTGGTGATCGAGCCTTTCAGCATCAGGCCTCCCTCCCTAGTGCGGCGACCGACCACCCTTGCGGGTCGGCTAGCGTGCTATCGATTCCGCTTCGTTCGGGCTGTTCGCCGGTGCTGCGCACCAAGGGGCCGAGTGCCACCAGCGTGGCGAACAGCAGCGCGAGCTCGATCTGGTAGACGATGCTGTAGCCGGTCGCCGGATTGGACAGGGTGGTGCCGAGCACCCCCGAACTGGCCAGGGCCGAGACCAGGTCGCGGATGATGCCGCCAAGCGCGATGGCGCATCCCGCCGCCGAGGCCTGCACGGCTCCCCAGATGCCGAGCGCGAGGCCGATCTGCCCCTTGCGGGCCATCGCCATCGCGGCCGTCAGGGTCGCATGGGCAAACAGACCGCCGCCAAATCCGATCAGGCCCGCTCCCGCCGCAAAGAGCGGCGCGGATGCGAGCGGCGAAGAGAAGATCAGAGCCGAGAAAGCCGCGAGACCGACCACGGTGCCCGCGCCGGCCACGCGATAGGGGTCAACGCCCCGTCCGAGCCAACGAGCCGCCAGCCCGAACCCGATGAAACCGCCGACCGCCAGGAGAGCCGTGAGGGCGGTGGTCTGGCCGACGGTGAGATGCAGGATCTGCCCGCCGTAGGGCTCGAGCAGGATGTCCTGCATGCTGAACCCGACGGTGCCGAGCCCCACCGCCACCAGGCGGCGCGTGGCATGGGCCTGCGTGCCGAACTCCCGCCAGGCCTCGGCGAAGGTTGGCCGGGGACGGCCGGCTGCCGTCAGTGAAGGCTGCCGGGCTTCCTGTTTCCACAGGGCGATCAGATTGATGATCATGGTGGCGAGGGCTGCGCCTTGGACCACCTGGATCAGTTTGACTTCCGTGAAATTGGCCAGAAGAGCGCCGAAGACGAGGGCGCTCACCACCATTCCGGCCATCAACATGGCGCACAGCAGCGCCACCACTTTCGGACGCGCCTCGCGGGGCGCGAGATCGGTCGCGAGAGCCAGACCGACCGTCTGGGTCGTGTGGATGCCGGCACCCACGAGCAGGAACGCCAAGCCGGCGCCGATCTGCCCCACGATCACGGGTCCATGCGCGTCGGCCGATAAAACCAGCAGGG
Source organism: uncultured Lichenihabitans sp. (assembly GCA_964245915.1). GTDB lineage: Bacteria > Pseudomonadota > Alphaproteobacteria > Rhizobiales > Beijerinckiaceae > Lichenihabitans. The sequence goes on from CAXTOT010000148.1 coordinate 8,621, forward strand.
CGAACGGCATGATGGCGAAGCCGCCGAACTGCAGCAGCGTGCCGAACCAGAGGTAGGGGACCCGCCGCCAACCCAGGACCGAGCGATGCGTGTCGGAGCGGAAACCCACCATGGCACGCATCGGCGCGAAGACGAGCGGCAGCGATATCATGACGGCCACCAGCCAGGCCGGAACGCCGAGCTCGACGATCATGACCCGGTTCAGCGTGCCGATCAGCAGCACGACTGCCATGCCGACCGTGACCTGGAACAGCGACAGCCGCAGCAGCCGGCCCATCGGCA
>CAXTOT010000149.1:0-8743 GCA_964245915.1 uncultured Lichenihabitans sp.
ACGGTTCATGCAAGATGTTTGACGTCGCCGCGGCCCTCACCGGATGGATACCGACTACGGCGCGATGGCGCGGAAACACGGAGATCCGGCGCTGGCGCCGCAGACGGAGCATAGCCCGCTGAACCCCCCGCCGATCCTCTTGGCTCGTTGTGGTCTCGGCATGGATCTGATCGATAGGGCGCGGACGCCATATGACGCGATCGTGCTGCGTCCGACGATCGTCTACGGCCTGTCGTCGAGCCACTACGGTGCACTGTTCGATCTGGCCAACGCCAGTGCCGGGATCCTGAAGCTAGTCGCCGATCCGGATGCCATCATGCATTCCTGCCATGTCGTCGATTGCGCCGAAGCCTATGTTCGGCTCGCCGAACATCCGAACCGTCGCGAGGTTGTCGGTCAGGCATACAACAAATCGAATGCGCGGTACGAGACGGCCCGGGAGATCGGCGAAGCGCTGGCGCGCTCCTATGGCCTCGCCATTCAGTTTACCTCGCCTGCGGCCACTCTTGACATGAGCGGTGTCAATGGATTGGGGAATTTCTGGCAGTGGGTCGCGTCGGATCGGATCCGCGCCCTGCTTGGCTGGAATCCGCGACACGCGTCCTTTGTCGACGGGATCGGCGAGTACCGGCTTGCCTACGAGTCATCGGCTGCGACCACGCCCTAGTTGGCGGCGGCGAATCCCGATGGCGCCGGAATTGCCGACCGGGATGGAGGCGGTCACCAACGGCGGGGCTGGGGCAATGGACCCGTCGACCGAAATGGCGCCTCTCTAGGGCCACCATTGAATACTTTTTCCGATTTCATCGAAGTCGACATTTCAGACGGGTTTCTGAGCGAATACTCTGCGGACATTTGCAGAACCCGAAAATGTGATACGCTGCGTCCGGGACATCGCGCGGGGGAATTCGAGTGAGTCGGACCGGGGCTGAGCCAAGGCAACGCGTCAGATCGGGTGCCGCGGCATATCCGAAGCCCACGTCGCGGCGGTTTCTGGTTTACGCCTTCGATCCGCGAGCCAGCCTCGCTCCCCAGACTGCTACCATCAACAAGGCGGTCATATCGCTTCCGTTCGAGGAGAGCTACGAACTACCGGTCGGGCCAGGGCCGACCAACGAGTACATCGAGGTCGTGGATTTCGATGCGCCCGCTGGCCTGTTCTACGATCCCGTCGATCCGAACGACAAGGACCTGCTCGCCCAGGCCGGGCTCCCGCCCGACGAGGGGCGGCCGCAGTTCCACCAGCAGATGGTGTTCGCCGTCGCGATGAAGACGATCAAGGGCTTCGAGCGCGCGCTTGGCCGCAAGGTGCTGTGGGCGTCGTCCCGGCCGGAGCTTCGTGGCGAGTTCATACGCCAGCTGCGGATTTACCCCCACGCGCTGGCGGAGGCGAACGCCTACTATTCCCCTGAGAAGACGTCGCTCCTGTTCGGATACTTCCGTGATTCGTCGGATCTCGGCCAGGGCCTTCCTGGGGGATGGGTCTTCACGTGCCTGTCCCACGACATCGTCGCGCACGAGACCGCGCACGCTATCCTGCACGGGATGCACCGCCGGTCTATCGAGCCCACCGGCTTGGACACGCTGGCCTTCCACGAGGCCTTCGCGGACATCGTCGCGCTGCTCCAACATTTCACCATGACGGGGGTGGTGGCCCAACAGATCTCGGCGAGCCGGGGCAACCTGCGTCTTGACGGACTGCTGACCGACATCGCCGGCCAGTTCGGTCAGGCGACGCGCATCGGCAACTCGCTGCGCAGCGGCATCGACCGCGGCATCGACCCGGTCACCGGTCGACTCGAGGCGCCGGACGCGAGCCTTTATGCGAAGACCGGCGAGCCTCACGCGCGCGGCGCGATCCTGGTGGGCGCTCTGTTCGACACCTTCCTGACGATCTTCGAGACCCGGACCGCCGACCTCATGCGCCTCGCGACGGGCAGCTCGATGCCGACCGGCGCCGAGATTCCGGCGGAGCTCGCGCAGCGTCTCGCCGCGGAGGCGGGCAAGTCGGCGCAGCACGTCCTGCAGATGTGCGTGCGCGGCCTGGACCAGTTGCCGGTCACTGACATGACATTCGGCGAGTTTCTGCGCTCGGTGATCACGGCAGACGCCGATCTCGTTCCCGATGACACCCGGTGCTACCGAGTGATCCTCGCCGATGCGTTCCGGCGACGCGGCATCTACGAGAGGGGCTGGCCCTCGATGGCACCTGACAGTCTGAGGTGGGGCGGACCGGACCACGTGTTCGCGGAGGTGCAGTTCAAAGAGCTGATAGACAGTCTGAAGCTCGTCCCCGAGTTCGACCGAAAGGTCATCGCGTCGCAGGAGCGCGACAACTGTCGAATCATCCACGAATGGCTCACTACCGGCGACGACGATGACGCCACCACGGCGCGCGACTGGAGCAAACTCGTAGGAGTTCAGTTCTTGAAGGACGCGCTCGGCTCCATCGCGCGCAACCGCTCCGGCTGGCCGGCGGTCGAGGTCCACTCCGCGAGGATCGCCCGTCGCACGGGGCCGGGAGGTCGCGAGACGCGCGAGCTGTTCGTCGAGGTCACCCAGCAGCGGTTCGGCTACTTCGACGCGGACGAGCAGGCGACCGCGGATGCTGATTGGCGTATCTCCGGGGCGGGCCATGACTTCATCCTGCGCGGTGGATCAACCCTCGTCATCGATCTCACCGACGGCAGCCTGCGATACGCGATCCGGAAGCGCATCGACGACGACAGGCGTCTCGACGCCCTCCGGCAATGGTACAGGGCCTCCGACGGGATGAGCCTCGCAGCGACCTACTTCGGTCCGGAGGCGGAGCGAGAGCCGTTCGCCATGGCGCACCGGAGCTGATCCTGAGCCGCCCGCCCGTCTCGATCCGCATGTACCGCAGGCTACTTGGCGACTGCTTCCTGCTGACCGTTGGCGATTCGAACGCGGCACGCGAGGATCGCGTCCACATCCTCATCGATTGCGGCGTGCTTCAGAACGTGCCCGGTGAGGCAACGCTCATGAAGGAGGTTGCCCAGGACATACGCTCGGTCGTGGGCGACTATCTCGATCTACTGGTCGTCACCCACGAGCACTGGGACCACATATCCGGCTTCTCGCACGCGCGCGATCTGCTGATTGATACGCTCTTGATCCGTCGCCTGTGGCTGGCCTGGACCGAACGGCGCGGCGACGCGCAGGCGGACGCGTATCGCGCCAAGTCCGCCCGCGCCAAGGAGGTCGTGGCTCGTGTCGCGGCGACCGCGAACGGGAGGGAGATCACCGCCGGGATTGAAGACTTCGACGGATCGACCAAGGGACGGCTCCGCGGCGGCGACATCATCCCGAGGCTCATCGAGCGCGCGGGGGAGACGGGGGCGGTCGACTACCAGGAGCCGGGACAGGTTCTCAACACCCCGGGGCCGGTGCAACTGCGGGCGAATGTCCTCGGGCCGCCTCGCGACACTGGACGGCTGACCAAGGACACGCCCTCGCCCGGGGACGCTCGCGAAACATACGCCGCCGAGCGGTTCGCCGCCTCGCTCGCGCTCCGCTACTCGATGGCCGAGACGCTCGAGGATGGCCTTGATGCCGTTGGTGTTGGTCCGTTCGATCGGGAACATCGACGGACGCGGGAGTCCGTCGCGGAGGGCAGGGATGCCGACGACGCCTGGATGCGCCAGCGCTACCTCGCTCCCGCCAACGCTTGGCGGGCGATCGACGACGACTGGCTCGCCGCGGGTGGTTCGCTCGCGCTGAAGCTGGACAGCGACACCAACAATACCAGCCTCGTGCTCGCCTTCGAGCTTGAGTCCGGTGGCGATGTGCTGCTGTTCGCCGCGGACGCGCAGGTCGGAAACTGGCTGTCCTGGCACGACCAGGCCTATCCCCATCCGGCCTTGCTCAACGAGGCCTCCGCGAGCGCCACGGATCTCCTGGGGAGGACGGTCTTCTACAAGGTCGGCCACCACGCCAGCCACAACGCCACGCTCGATGGGCTGGGCCTAGAGCTGATGACGCATCTGGACCTATGCGCGATGATACCGGTGGTCGAGGCGGAAGCGCGCCGGGTCAAGGATGGGAAGGCCGTCCACCGGGGCTGGAACATGCCGTTTCCCGACCTTTACGACCGGCTGCTCGCCGTCACCAGGGATCGGGTGCTGAGGGGAGACGCCGATCCTGGGCGCGCGCCGGATGGGACTGTGATCTGCAACGACGCGGACTTCCTCAGCCGCGTGTCGAGCTCCAAGATATATCACGAGTTGCGGATCACGTGAACGCCGAGCCCGGCCTCACCGGCGAAGCGCGCTACTGCGATCTGGTCATGAAGGGCGGGATCACGAGCGGCCTCGTCTATCCCAAAGCGGTCATCGAGATCGGCCGGCGCTACCGCTTCAGGAGCGTCGGTGGCACCTCCGCGGGCGCGATCGCCGCAGCGCTGTCCGCGGCGGCGGCTTTGGGTGAGCGCCGCCGGTCGGCTCTCGGGACGACCGACGGCGGGATGGAGAGGCTGGAGGCGACGGCCGCGCAGCTCTCCGCGCCCGGCAGGATCTTCTCGCTCTTCCAGCCCATCCCCAGGCTCAGGACTGCGTTCGAACTCCTCGTGAGGCTCTCGAAGAAGCCAACAGCGGGCACGATGGCGTGGCTGATCGTCTCCCGCTCGCTGGTGCTTGCGCCGGTCAGTTTTCTCGCGGTCATCGCAGTCCTAGCGACCATCGCGTTCGTCATGGGCGGATGGCCCGGTGTGCTCGCCGCGGCGATACCGTCTGTCGGGTGTGCGTTACTGCTCGCCATCCTCCGCGCGGCAAGCGCCACCGCCGAACAGCTCCGTGGCAATATGCTCGGCATGTGTCCCGGCAAGTCCCAGCCGGGCAATCGGGAGTTGGGTCTCTCGGACTGGATGCATGCCGAGATCCGGGCGCTGGCAGGGTTTGGGGATGGCGATGGACCTCCCGTGCTCTTTCGCGATCTCTGGAGCGCGCCTGCGTATCCAGACGAAGCGGCGGCGACCACGGGCGAGCGTGTCCTCTCGCTCGAGGTCATCACCACCGATGTCTCCCACTCCGAACCCCGTACGCTTCCGTTCGCGAAGGGGACGCTGTGGTTCCGAGAAACCGACATGCTGCGGCTGTTTCCCGAATCCGTGGTTTCGGCGATGATCGACCCGGCTGAACCCACCCTCCTCGATGCCGGCGTCGAGTACCGCCCGTTCCCCATCGGCGGCGCGTTGCCGATCGTGGTGGCGGCGCGAATGAGCCTGAGCTTCCCTCTTCTCATATGCGCGGTGCCCCTCTTCGAGCAGCATTTCCTTCGTCGCGCCGAGGGCCCGATCGACGTTCGCGAGGCCCCTGCGGCCGCGGCGCCCGCCGCCGCCGCCCTCAGCGAGGCCACCGAGGAGCTAACGTCGGCATCGTCGGAGGATCCCGGCCGCGCTGCATCCTTCGAGATGCGCGTCTGCTGGTTCACCGATGGGGGTGTCAGCAGCAATTTTCCGCTCCACCTGTTCGACGCGCCGATGCCGCGGTGGCCCACGTTCGCGATCGACCTGGTCTACCCTCCGGAGGGGACGCCGCCGTCGCCGAGCCCCGTCTTCTTGCCGACCGGCAACGATCAGGGCTGGCGGCAGCGCTACACCTCGCTCGACCGGTCCGGTGGTGTGCAGGCCGTCGGTGCCTTCCTGTTCGGGATCGTCGCCACGATGCAGAACTGGCGCGACCTCATCCAGGGCCGCGCTCCGGGACATCGCGACCGCATCGTGCAGGTTGAGATCGAGCCGACCGAAGGCGGGATGAATCTGGACATGCCCGCAGATGTGCTCGCGGCTCTTGCGGAGAAGGGTGCCCTGGCTGGACGGGTGCTCGGCGGCTTCGACTTCGAGAACCACTACTGGGTGCGTTACCGCAACCTGCAGGCTTCGATGGAGCGCTACGGTCTCGGGCTGCACACTGCGTTCGCGTCATCCCCAGCGGGTGCAGAAGGCGCATTCGAACGGGCGAGGGAAGGATTGGCCAACGAGGGTCCCTACCCGTTCAACGTTGGTCAGGCGCGCGAGGCCGCCCGTCGGCTGAACGAGCTTGTGGCAGAGGTCGAGCTGTGGGCTGACTGGGACGGCAGTCTCGCGAACGGCGCGCCGAACCCTCCGCCAACGCTACGGATCACGCCGACGTTCTGACCTCGACGGTTCTCTCCCATGTCCACGCCGCGGCATTGCCGTTGCAAATATTGCGGGAGCATGTTTCATTCCCTGGTCTTCTTGGAGCGGGACTGGACTTGCAAGTGGAGGGACGGGGGCGCGCACGAATTCTTGATCGTGGGGGCGAGTGGGTCGACCGAAGCCTTTTTAGCCGAGGTAGACCTTAGCATCGTTTAGTTATGGGGGGACGGTAGATGGGAAGGACCAGGGTTGCGGCGGCAGTCGCATTGTCTGCGCTGCTTGGCGGGTGCATTGGTGGGCCGCGAAGGCCGCCGGCCGAACTGGGGAGCTTCGCACCGCCAATTCTCGGATGGCGACTGCCGAAGACCGTGCTCGACGTCACAGTGACGTACGTCCCCGTTCGCTGCACCGACACCCCGGCGGGTCCGGTCATCGACGTCAAGGTAACGTCGGAAGCTCTGCCGAGAGCCGTTCCCGATCCCGATCTGGGGGACGGTTTCCCCAACGGGCTGGTTAGGGTCAACACGGGCGACCTCACCTCCTTCTGGACGGACGCGGCGGTCGGCTACACGGTTTTCCCGGACAGTGGTGGCCTGCTCAAGACGGTCAGTTCGCACCCCGTGAGCCAGACGGGGTCGATCGTAGGCAACTTCCTTACCGGGATCGTCAAGATCGCGACGGCGGCGGCGGTTCCGGGACCGGTCGGCCTTGGTGCGGGCAAGTGCGGAGGCGCGTTCGCTAAACTGGCGGAGATCGCCACGATCAAGGCGCGCATGCCTGGCGAGCCGAAGCAACGAGCTGAGGACGACGCGCAACGCATCGTTTCGCTGCGAGACGCCATAACCGTGGTGACGAAGCAGACGGTCGACACCGCGGTATCGGGCCCTGACGAGGATGGCATGGTGGTGGCGATCTCGCCGAGCCTGGACGACCTCGTGGCGCATGGCTGGAAGACGCTGAAGGGCAGCGCGGATCCGCGTCACCAGGTCTACCTCGTCCTCGACTTCGCGCACGGCAACCTGCTCGCTCCGGCGACCTGCGCGAACGGCACCGTCTCTTGTCCGCGGGCCCCGTCGAGGCTCGGGCCTGGAGCGCTGTTTCGGCAGGCCGCATATGTACCCGTGCTTTTCCGGGTCGCACAGATCGATGGGAGCGGCCGACCGGTGCGGGCCGCGACAGGACGGATCGCGTATGCAGCCGATGCGCTCGGTCCCGCGAAGATCGTTAGCTTCGGGCAGTACGGGATACCGAGAACACTGCCGTTGAGGATCGGCGCGTTCCGCGACACGAACTGGTCGCTCGAGTTCTCGCAAGCGGGCGAGGTGACAAGTGCGGCGTTCGCCAACAAGGCCAGCGGCTCCGGCATCTCGGCGGCGTTCGCGGGTGCCGCGGGCGCCGCAAGCGACCTCGACGCGCTTGGGGCGAAGGCTGCGGCCGCCTTGGACACCGATACCCTCCGCCTGCAAGCAGAGAACGCGCGCCTGAAGGCGCAGACGGACAACGCGGATTTGAAAGCGAAGCTGGAGTTGCAAAACGCGGCCAAGCCGGATGAGTGATGACGGCGGGCCCCCAGAGGCGCCCCCGGCGGGAGAGATCCTGAGGTTCGTCATCACGCCGGGCGGGTTGCGGACTTCGGAGCAGGTCGTGCCAGTCGAACCGGACACCCGCGTCCGGCTGGGACCTCGCAGGCGGGCCAGTCCCGAGCGCCCAGAGAGGCCGGACGGGACAGTCCTCCTCGACGACGTGGCCCGTGCCAATTGGATCGTCGCGACCTATTCCCAAGGGGGTGTGATCGACGAGTTCGTCGCGGACATCGTGGTGCCCGCGGAGCCGGCTCAGCACGACGGACAACTGCTGTACGTCTTTATCGGCCTGCAGGACGAGCCGACGACCATGATCCTGCAACCCGTGCTGCAGTGGGGTGCTCCTGGCGATCCGCCCGGATGGCGGCTCTGCTCGTGGGTCGTAGACCGTCAGACGAACGTCGCGCGTCCCACGCAGTCTGTCGCGGTGGCGGCAGGTACGCGCGTGACGGGCCGGGTGAGTAGAACCGCGCGGCGGGGAAGCCGGTTTGACTACACATGCGGGTTTGACGGCCACCCCGAGACGAGCCTCGCCATCACGGGTCCCGGGCTGGGTACCGCAGTGGCGGTGCTCGAGGCCTACCGCGTGCACGGCGCAGCGGACTACCCGCCGGGGCCGCCGATCCGGGTTGACCATGCGAGGCTGCGGCCCGCCAGGCCAGCGGGGTGGAACAAGCAGGATCTGGTGATCGACTACGGTCAGCACGCCGAGATCGTGAGCGGGTCCGAGCCGTGCGCATTCGAACTCCACTGCCGGGCGTAGCGCGTGCCATCCAGCCCCGACCCGTTCTTCGCACTCATCCACGACGGGCAGTGGAACGCCTGCGTCGGAGTGCAAGGTAGCGAGATCAACTACGTCGACGGATACCTCGAGGCCGCTCGCATCCTTGCCGAGACCGTCATCAATAGGGACCTCATGGGCAGCCGCGACACGCTTGCGATGCCGATCCTCTACAATGCACGCCACGGTCTAGGACGCGGTGACATTTTAGGGATTCCGCTGAGCCGATAGTTCTGATTCAAC
>CAXTOT010000150.1:0-8732 GCA_964245915.1 uncultured Lichenihabitans sp.
GTCATGCCAAAACTCTCAATTACGCAACGGTCCCCTTGCGGGAGAAGGTGTCGCGCAGCGACGGATGAGGGGTCGCAAGCGATCACAAACCCCTCATCCGCCCTTCGGGCACCTTCTCCCGCAGGGGGAGAAGGGTACCCCTCATCCGCGCTCTGCGCATGCAATCGCCGCGAAGCGGTAACGTCAAAGATCGAGCGGGCAAGTTCCTAATCAACAGCCTGGCATTACGGTTCAGCAAGCCGACCCCAGCCGGTCCTGAACCCTGAACAGCGCGATCCGTTCGATCTGCGCCAAGGCCGTGGCAAGCTCCGTGTCTCGGTCTTGCGCCAAACGTGCTTCGAAGGCCCACAGCACGTCACCCTTGCCGAGGCCCCGCACCGCGACGATGAACGGGAAACCGAATTTATCGACATAGGCTCGGTTCAAGGCCGTGAAGCGGTCCAATTCGGCGGGCGAGAGCCGGTCCAGCCCGGCCGAGCCCTGCTCGCGGGCGGACTCGGGCGTCAAGTCCTTGCTCAGCGCGAGCTTGCCCGCAAGGTCCGGATGCGCGCGGATCAGCGTCAGCTTCGCTTCATCTGACATGGCCCGCGTGGCCGCGGCGAACTTGGCGTGGAGGCCATGGGCAGTGTCCTCGGCGGGCGTGAGGCCAGCGTCGAAAACCCGTTCGGCGAGGTGCGGGCTATGTTCGAAAACCTCGCCGAACACCGCCACGAACAGCCCTCTCGGCATATGGCTTGGGCGGTAGCCACCCGCCGGCGGGTGGGCCCTTATCCAGTGACGCGCGATATCGACACGCCGCGCCACCCAGACCCGCTCGTGGCTTTGCACGTAGTCGAGGAAGCGCGCGAGCGCGGCGGCCCGGCCCGGCCGGCCGACCAATCGGCTATGCAGCCCCACCGACATCATCTTGGGCGTTTGTTCACCTTCAGCATAAAGAAGATCGAACGAGTCCTTGAGATAATTGAAGAATTGGTCTCCCGCGTTGAATCCTTGCGGGGTCGCGAAGCGCATGTCGTTGGCGTCGAGCGTGTAGGGCACAATGAGTTGCGGGCCGTGCGGTCCCTCGATCCAATAAGGTAGATCGTCGGCATAGGAATCCGCGAGATAGAGGAAACCACCCTCCTGGGCCGCGATCGGGGTGGAATTGACCGAGGCGCGGCCCTGGTAGAAGCCGAGCGGCCGTTCGCCGGTCAGCTCGCGCTGCAGGCGGATCGCCTCCAAGATGTGCTCGCGCTCGGCCTCTAACGAAAAATCCTTGTAGTCGATCCACTTGTAGCCGTGGGTCGCGATCTCCCAGCCGGCGCGCTGCATGGCCCCAACCACCTCGGGGTAACGCTGCAAGGCGGTTGCAACCCCATAAACGGTCAGCGGCATGTTGCGGGCCGTGAACAAACGGTAGAGCCGCCAAAACCCCGCGCGGGTGCCGTATTCGTAGATCGACTCCATGTTCATGTGGCGCTGCCCCGGCCAGGGCTGCGCGCCGACGATCTCGGACAGGAAGGCTTCGGACGCCGCGTCCCCGTGCAGGATGTTGTTCTCCCCGCCCTCCTCGTGGTTGATCACGAATTGAACGCAGATTCTCGCGTCGTTCGGCCAACGCGGGTGCGGCGGATGCTCCCCGTAGCCGACGAGGTCGCGCGGATAGGTCTCAGTCACCTAGGAGCCCCGATAGGTCGAGTAGCTCCAGGGTGAGACCAGGAGCGGAACGTGATAGTGGCCATCGGCGTCCGCGATCGAGAACGCGATCGGGATCTCGTCGAGAAAGGGCGGATCCGGTAAGACGGTACCGGTAGCGCGAAAATGGCCCGCCACGCTGAAGCGAAGCTCGTAGCGGCCTGATTGCAGTTCACCACTCATCAGCGGGGCGTCCGTGCGCCCATCCGCATTGGTGATCGCAGAGGCCACGACCTCACGGCTCCCATCGGGCCCGATCCGATGCAGCGTGACCGGAACCCCGGCCGCCGGCCTACCCGACGCGGTATCGAGAACGTGCGTGGACACACGGCCCATGGCTACTTTTTCTCCAGAAGCAAAGTGCCTTCCTTCTGGATCAGGGTTTTTGCCTTTTCGGCCAGCACGGCGAGCAGCCAGGGCAGTTGAACCGACACGACGACGAGATCGTCCGCGACGTCCAACGAACCCGAAGCGCCCTGGCCCAGGGCCGCGACCCTGAAATCCAGGCGATCGCCACTCCACTTGTCCTCGAGCACGGAGAATTTAGAGCCATAGCTGGTCTTGAGTTGGACGATGCCCTCCTTCAGCCGGCGTAGGGCTTCGTCTTTGCCGAGATGATGGGGAATCGACACGATCAGAGGTTTGGACATCAAACCGGGTCCCCCGAAGTTTCAGACTGGTCTATAGGCACATCACGCCGGCAGGCCAAGCCTGCCGGCTTGGCCCAGGAGTGCTCTCATGCCCGGATTCAAACCGAAGCTGCAATGGCTCATGATTGCCGGATTTATCGCTTGCGCGGGGCCGGCCGGCGCCCAGGACGCGCCGGCAGCTTCCCCCGCCATCGAGAAAGGCAGCATGATGCTGACGATTTTTCTCAGGCACGACGAGTCCAAGACGCTGGATGACATCAACGCCAAGCTGACCCAGCAGCATTTCTACGAAAGCTTTCCGCCCAAGGACGTCGAGATCGTCTCCTGGTACGTCATGATGGGCGTCGGTCAGGTCGTCACGCTGCGGTTTCCGGCCGAACGCCTGCGCGAGATCAACCGGGCCGTCGAACGCACCGCCTGGGGGCCCTACCGCACCGAGTTCTATCCGACCTACGACTACAAGCCGACCGCGGTGGCGGAGCGCAAAGCATCTCAGTGACGATGGGCCGGTAGGCGAAACGACGATGGCCGGACGCATGCCCGGCCATCCTCGACGCTGAGGCGCGATCAGTTGTTGGTTTCGACCGAGTCGCAACGGCGATTGCCAGCCGCATCGGTGACGCAGGTCGTGCGCTTTACCGACGAAGGGGGCGGCGGCGCCAGGGGAGCCACCACGGCGCCCGCGATATCGGCCGCGCCGCCCACCGCCGCACCGGTCACGCCACCCACGACGGCACCAACGGGGCCGAGAGCCGCCCCGCCGGCATCGGCGCCATCCGCGGCACCGCGCTGAGTCGCAGTCTGGGCAAAGCCGGCGCCGGATATGGCGACAAAAGCCACCGCCACTGACGAAAGAAGAAGTCTACGCATCGAGGCCTCCTGAATTTGATGCCCATGCAACGGAGCCGCCGCGCTAAAGTTCCGGTGAGGAGGCGCCCGCGGCAGCCAGGCCCGACATTGGGGTTCTGCTCATGGATCCGGCGCGAACCCCCGCCTCCGCGGCGGACTTGCTCGCATGGGCGGAGCGATTGATGGCCTGCAGGTTGGGGAACCCCCAGTGGGCGAGCACATCGGGCCAAGCCTGGTCGCGTCGCTGCCGCCATACCTGAAACAGCGGAACGCGGTGGTCGACCTCGGCGGTTTTCAGCAGGCGCTTGCCGGTGTCTCGGCATTTGCGGGCCTGCAATCGGCTCAGCACGCGGCCGTGACGATGCGGCGCGATCCAGAGTTTCCAGGCCGCGACGCAGCAGCCGTGCCAAGTGGCTCGCCGGTTGACCGCGCCGTCGCGCCAAAGGTCCTTGTGCCAGCCGAAGCGGAACACTGGCTGACCACAAATACAGCAATGTCCCGCGCCGCGGTTCCACTCGGCTTCCCGGAACGGCGCGGGAGGCGTTCTGAAGCTTCGCGGCAAACCATCCGCCGGCTGACTGGACAGCCGCCATGCCCAGTCCGGCGGCGCCTCGCTCAAAGCCGCAAGTGCCCGCGTGAGCCGATCGGCGCGGACGGGGTGAGCGGCCCAATAGCTTTCGACAGCCAATCGCGGCAAAGGCGGGATGAGCGACCGGCCCAAGGCGTGAACCAACACCGAGGCGGGAAATACTTTTGGCAGCGCCTTCTCGAGTCGCACGCGCGAGGTGGCATTGCGCTGATCTCTCCATTCCGACATCGAATCATGTTCCCCGACCCACGATCGAGGATATATAAAGACAGAGATGAAAATCGCGTGGATGGCGGTTCCAAACCGCACAAGGACCCGTCGGGCTGTGGAGGGAAGCGGGATGGCTCGATCGCTGCGCTTGCTTTTGGGGGTTCCGCTTGTCTGGCTCGGCGGCGCCCAAGCCCGAGCCGGCGACGTGTCGGCCTGGAGCGCGGCCTCGATCCCAATGCTGCAGGAATGCCCCGCCCAAGGGGTCAAGATCACCGAAACCGACACCTGCATCCGCTTCGGCGGTCAGCTTCGCGCCGAGAGCACGGTTGGCGCGGCGAGCCGTAAGGGTGGGACGCCGCAAAACTTTAGACGCGGCCTGACCTCGATGCGGGCTGAGGGAAAGCTCTCCGTCGATGTGCGGACCCCAACAGAACTCGGGCCGATCCGCGCCTATGCGTCGGTGCGGAGCCCGGCCAGCGGGGCGGCGCTGTTCGGGCGATAGCGCAGCGTCCGTGCTCGGCGCGGGGCCCGTTTTGTTCGGAGTGGGAAGTTTTTGAGGGATGGTGAGCGCGATGGGATTCGAACCCATGACCCTCTGATTAAAAGTCAGATGCTCTACCGATTGAGCTACGCGCTCCACTCACGGCCTGTGCATAGTCCGCAATCGCTCGGCGGGTCAAGGCGCGCCGTGCGGCCATCACCGGCGCTTGCGCCATAACGCCACAGCCATCCCGCGACCGCCGCGCCGAGGGTTTCACTCGTAGCTCATTCCATGGAGCGAACGAGGAGCGTCGCATGACCGAGACCCGCATCTGGTTGGCCGCCGTCTGTGCGGCCGTGAGTCTGACCCTCAGCCTGCCTCAGACCGCCCTCGCCGACGAGATCGACAAGGCCACGCAGGACGCATTGCAATCGATCATCACGCAACAGATCGAAGCCTTCGGCCGCGACGACGCCGCAACGGCCCAGAGTTTTGCGGCCCCGGGCATCAAGCAAAAGTTCCCCGATGCCAAAGACTTCAATGATATGGTGCACCGGTCCTATGCGCCGCTGATCCATCCCAAGAGCACCCATTTCGATGCCACCGGGCAGACGGCGCTTGGGCCGATCCAGAAGGTCACCATCGTGGACAGCGAAGGCCAAGCCTGGACCGCAGTCTACAGCTTCGAACAGATCGATGGCCAGTGGCGCATCAACGGCTGCGCACTGGTGAAAGAGCAGAGCACCACGATCTGACTGCGTTCCTGCCCTAACGTCCATTCTCGTAGGCGATGAAAACCATCAGGGCCACGAACAGGATTGCGGAGATGATCGTGGTCCAGATCGCCTTGCGCAGGAGCAGCGGCGTCACCGGGGCGCCAGCTTCGCTGCCCGGCACCACCTGGCCGCTTTCCTCCTGGGAGCGAACTCCGAAGGGCAGCACCGCGAACAGCACGATCCACCACATGGTGAAAAAGGTCGCGATCGCCATTGGAATGGGAACGGGCAGAGACATCGAGCCTCAGACTTCCACCACGAGGACGTGAACGGTCGGCTTCTTGCCCCAAGCCGCCCCGACGGCGCCGCGCACGGCACGTTCCACCGCCGTGGCGGCCGCATCGGGATCGCGCCGCTTGCCGCGCCCGAGATTGTCGAGCGTATCGAAGATCGCGGCGTCGATGACGGCGTCCATCCCCTTGCCGTCGCGCGTGCGGGCCGGCATTCCGGAGAAGACGACGTCGGGATCGCCCGCGAGCTCGCCTCGCGCCGTCAGCGCGAAGGCGACCGATATCACACCAGCAAAGGCGAGCCGGGTGCGCGCCTGCAGGACGGGATCGGTCGCCGGAACGAGGATGTTGCCGTCCTTGCACAAGCGGCCATGCGCGGCCTGGTCGATGATGGCCGGCGTTCCGGGAGCCAGGATCACGACGTCGCCGTCGGCCGCCGTGATGACGTGCGGAACACCCATCAGCCGGGCGAATTTGGCGTGTTCGGCAAGGTGCAGCGCCTCGCCGTGGGCCGGCACCGCGATGCTGGGGCGGACCCAGCCGTAGAGCTGGGCGACTTCGGCCCGACGCGGGTGGCCCGAGACGTGGACGAGTTCGGTCCGGTCGGTTATGACTTCGATGCCTTGCCGCACCAGGCCGTTCACCACCCGTCCGACCTCCCGTTCGTTGCCCGGGATGGTGCGCGAGGACAGAATGACCCGGTCCCCCCGCGCGAGTTTGACGTCGGGGTGGTCGTCATTGGCCATCCGGGCCAGCGCGGCGCGGAGTTCGCCCTGGCTTCCGGTCGCCACGATGATGGTCTTGTCGCGCGGCAGGTAGGCATAGCTGTCGGCGGAGAAGAAGGGCGCGATCCCTTCGAAATAGCCGCACTCGCGCGCCACCTGGATGGCGCGGTCCATGGCGCGGCCCACCACGATGACGCTCCGCCCGGTGGCCTGGGCGGCATCTGCCACCGCTCGAATACGGGCGATATTGGACGCGAAGGTGGTGACCACCACGCGCCCCGGCGCATTGCCGATCAGGGTCCGCAAGGTGGCCGCGACATCCGTTTCGGATGGGCTCTCGCCCTCGCGCAAAATGTTGGTGGAATCGCAGACGAGGGCCAGCACGCCCTCGTCGCCGAAGGCCCTGAGCCTGGCTTCGTCGGTGGGCAGCCCGGTTACCGGAGTATGGTCGATCTTCCAGTCGCCCGTGTGGACCACGGTGCCGAGCGGCGTGCGGATGGCAAGGCCCGAGCTTTCGGGGATCGAATGCGCCATGGCGATCACCTCGACCTCGAACGGCGCGAGATCGATCCGGCCACCCTGGTTGACGATCTCGATCGGGATTTTCTGAGCGCCGGGCTCGCCCGAACGCTTCACATCGAGCAGGCTCGCGGCAAAGTTGGTGGCAAAAATCCGGCAACCCAGCCGCGGCCAGAGCTCCGCCACGGCGCCGATATGATCCTCATGCGCATGGGTGATGACCAGGCCGACGAGATCGCGCTTCATACGCTCGATGAAGCCGATATCCGGGAAGACGAGATCGATTCCGGGAAGATCGGGGCCCGCGAAGGACACGCCGCAATCGACCATCAGCCATTTGCGACGGTTGGGCGGGCCGAAGCCGTACAACGCCGCGTTCATCCCGATTTCACCCAAACCGCCGAGCGCGCAGAACACGAGCTCGTTGTCGCCATTCGCCATTCAAATCACCTTTTCAACCGGCGACGTGAGCCGGCTGGTCCATCAAGAAAACATCGCCCGCTTCGATCGTCCGGTCGCCCTCCGGGGTCCGAAGGATCAGCCGACCGCGATCGTCGATGGTCTGAAACAGACCATCGGCCCGAACCGTCTTGGTCGCAACCGACATCGGGGTTCCACTCGGAAGTGCAAGAGCCAGCCATCGTTCCCGAACCCGGGCGAAGCCCCGACCACGATCCCAATCGATCAGAGCTTGATCCATGTTAGCCGACAAGGTCGTCATAATCGCGTCGATGGTGGGCTTTCGCTCGGAAATCGCAAAAAGGTCGGTCGCGCGGTAGGGCAGGCCGGAGGGGTGCGAGGTGCGGTTGACCCCGAAGCCCATCACGCAGGCGAACCGGCCGTCCCGGCATCGAGCGCCCTCGACCAGGATCCCGGCCAACTTGGCGCCGTCATGGACGACGTCGTTCGGCCACTTGATCGAGACCGGATTCAGCGGCTCCGTGTTTTGCCGGATGGCATCGGCGAGGGCCGCGCCCGCGACGAAACCGAGTTGAGGCGCAAGCGCGGGCGGAACGGCGTCGACCAGCAACAAACTCGCATAGAGGTTTCCCGGCGGCGACGACCAGGCCCGGCCTTGCCGTCCCCTGCCCCCGGTCTGCTTGCCGGCCACGATCCACAGCTTGCCGCGGTCTCCCGCATGGGCACGCGCCAAGGCTTCGTCGTTAGTCGATCCCAGGCTCTCGAACGCATTGATCCGGTAGCCAGCCCGAATCGCCCGATCGGCGAGCTTCACGCCTTTAAAACAAGGATCGCGCGGCCGCGGCTGCGCTTTGCACCAAAGGTCCGGGGAAGACCCAAAACAGCAATGTCGCCAGACTGGCGATTCCGAGTACCCAGCTCACGGCCGGATTGGCCCTGTCGAAGCCGCCCGCCGGCGCATCGAAATACATCATCTTCACGATGCGCAGATAGTAATAGGCCGCCACGACGCTCGACAACACACCCAGCACCGCCAGCCCATAGAGATTGGCCTGGATCGCTGCCTGAAACACGTACCATTTGGCGAAAAATCCGGCGAGCGGGGGAATGCCGGCCAGGGAGAACATCAGCATGGCGAGGAAGAAGGCCATGGCGGGACGGGTCGTGCCGAGGCCCGCCAGATCCGCCATGGTTTCGACATTCACGCCGTTGCGCCGCATCATCATGATGGCCGCGAACGTGCCAAGCGTCATGACCAGATAGATCGCCACATAGATCAGGATGCCGTTGACACCGGCTTCCGTGCCCGCCGCCAGTCCCACCAGCGCGAAACCCATATGGCCGATCGCCGAATAGGCCATCAGCCGCTTGAAATTGGTCTGTCCGATGGCCGCGAAGGAACCGAGCGCCATGGAGGCGATCGAGATGAAGACGATGATCTGCTGCCACTGCGACAGGATGCCCGGAAAGGCGGTGATCATAACGCGCACCGTGATGCCGACAGCCGCCATCTTGGGAGCCGTAGCAAAGAAGGCGGTGACCGGGGTCGGGGCACCCTCGTAGACGTCGGGCGTCCACATGTGGAACGGCACGGTCGACATCTTGAAGG
>CAXTOT010000151.1:0-8495 GCA_964245915.1 uncultured Lichenihabitans sp.
TGGCCTTGCGCATCGACTGGATGATCTTGCCGGGCATCGAGCCGATATAGGTGCGGCGATGACCGCGGATCTCCGCTTCGTCGCGCACCCCGCCGAGCGACATGCGGACGAATTCACGTCCCGTCGCCTTAGCGATCGACTTGCCGAGCGAGGTCTTGCCGACGCCCGGAGGGCCGACGAGGCACAGAATCGGCCCGGTGAGCTTGTTGGCGCGGCTCTGCACCGCGAGATACTCGATGATCCGCTCCTTGACCTTGTCGAGTCCGTAGTGCTCGGAATTGAGGGTCGCTTCCGCCAAGGGCAGGTCGCGTCTGATCTTCGTCCGCTTGCCCCAAGGGATCGACAGGATCCAATCGAGGTAGTTGCGCACCACGGTGGCCTCGGCCGACATCGGCGACATCTGGCGCAGCTTCTTAAGCTCCGCAGTGGCCTTGTCGCGCGCTTCCTTGGACAGTTTGGTGTCCTTGATGCGCTGCTCGATCTCGGCCAGATCGTCCTTGCCATCCTCGTCGCCGAGTTCCTTCTGAATGGCCTTCATCTGCTCGTTCAGGTAGTACTCGCGCTGGGTCTTCTCCATCTGCCGCTTGACGCGGGTGCGGATGCGCTTCTCCACCTGGAGAACCGAGATTTCGCTCTCCATCAGGCCGAGGCATTTTTCCAGCCGCTTGACGGCGGACGGCATTTCCAGGATCGCCTGCTTATCGGCGATCTTGACCGCGAGATGGGACGCGATTGTATCGGCCAGTTTGGAAAAGTCGCTGATCTGACCCACCGCCGCGACGACTTCGGGCGACACCTTCTTGTTGAGCTTCACATAGCTCTCGAATTCGGTCACGACCGAGCGCGCCAAAGCCTCAAGCTCGACGGGGTCGACCTCTTCATCGGCGATCACTTCGCCGTCAGCCTCGTAGAACTCGTCGGTGCGGGTGTAGTCGCGAACCTTCACACGGCTCGTGCCCTCGACCAGGACCTTCACGGTTCCGTCGGGCAGCTTGAGCAACTGCAGCACGGACGCAATCGTCCCCGTGGTGAAGATCGCATCGGTGGCCGGGTCGTCGTCGGTCGCGTTCATCTGCGTGGCAAGCAGGATGAAGCGGTCGTTCTTCATCACTTCCTCGAGCGCCCGGATGGATTTCTCCCGGCCGACGAAGAGTGGAACGATCATGTGGGGGAAGACAACGATGTCACGAAGCGGGAGAACCGGATAGCTTTCGACGCTGCCGGGGGCCGCGGGAGAACGCTTCTGAGTTGTCATGGAACATCCTGGATGTATGGCCACGCTGACGCTTGAAAAGCCGCTGCTCGTGGCCAGCGATAACCGGATATCTCCGGCCGGCGCTGCCGCTGAAAGCCGTGGAATGCGCTTTCAGCAAGTTGGGTTGACGGCACCGGCCAGTCTAAGTCTTTTTTGGCCCGGCACCTCAACCAACATGGAGGTGCCCGACCTGGTTTTCAAGAAGTACAACGCATGCACTTTAAGCAAGAGGCGGGCCAAACCCAAGCTTCGCCTCTAAGCAACGTCACGCACTCGCGCCGGCCTTCTCGGCGCCGCGCTCCGAGTAGATGTACAGGGGACGCGCCTTCCCCTCGACGACCTCGGGGCCGATGACGACCTGCTCGACGCCATCGAGACCTGGAAGGTCGAACATGGTGTCCAGCAAGATCCCTTCCATGATCGAGCGCAGCCCGCGTGCGCCGGTCCGGCGTTCGATTGCCTTCTTGGCCACGACGTTGAGCGCCTCGTCCTGGAAGGTGAGTTCGGTGCTCTCCATCTCGAACAGCCGCTGATATTGCTTGACGAGCGCGTTCTTGGGCTCGGTGAGAATCCGCTTCAGCGCCTCCTCATCGAGATCCTCGAGGGTCGCGATCACGGGAAGGCGGCCGACGAATTCGGGAATCAGGCCGAACTTGAGCAGATCCTCGGGTTCCACCTTGCGGAAGATCTCGCCGGTCCTGCGGTCGTCGGGCGATTGCACCTTGGCCGCAAAGCCGATCGAGGTGCCGCGCCCGCGCGCCGAGATGATGCGTTCCAGCCCCGCGAAGGCGCCGCCGCAGATGAACAGGATGTTGGTCGTGTCGACCTGGAGGAATTCCTGCTGCGGATGCTTGCGGCCACCCTGCGGGGGAACCGATGCGACGGTGCCCTCCATGATCTTGAGCAGCGCCTGCTGCACGCCCTCGCCCGAAACATCGCGCGTGATCGACGGATTGTCCGACTTGCGGGAAATCTTGTCGATCTCGTCGATATAGACGATGCCACGCTGGGCCCGCTCGACGTTGTAGTCGGACGCCTGGAGCAGTTTCAGGATGATGTTCTCGACGTCCTCGCCGACATAGCCCGCCTCGGTCAAGGTCGTGGCGTCGGCCATCGTGAACGGCACGTCGAGGATACGCGCCAGGGTCTGGGCCAGCAAAGTCTTGCCCGAGCCGGTCGGACCGATCAGCAGGATGTTGGACTTCGCCAACTCCACGTCATTGTGTTTGGTGGCGTGGTTCAGCCGCTTGTAGTGGTTGTGCACCGCCACCGAGAGGACCCGCTTGGCCTGCGGTTGGCCGATGACGTAATCGTCCAGGACCTTGCAGATCTCCTTGGGGGTCGGAATGCCGTCGCGCCGGTTGACGAGCGACGACTTGTTTTCTTCCCGAATGATGTCCATGCACAGCTCGACGCACTCGTCGCAGATGAACACAGTCGGGCCGGCGATGAGTTTGCGAACCTCGTGCTGGCTCTTGCCGCAAAAGGAGCAGTACAGCGTATTCTTGGAATCGCTGCCGCCGGCTTTGCTCATTGAACTCTCCGTTGAGACCGTAGCCTGATCAGGATTCGGCCAATCTAATATGTTAAGGGTCGCGGGCTAATAAAAGGTAGCGTCGCGAAACCCCATCAGACACGAGCCGTTCATCGTGTTAGGTTTCAAGCACTCAAGTCGAGTCGGCGTGACACGAAAACGGATGCAACCACGCCAGACGATTGAGGGCAAGTTACGGCAGCCGTTCCCGCGAGACGTCCTGGCAGGCGTCACATCGCCGCAACAGCCCGATCTTCCTGCACCGGTCGACCTTGCAGGGCTGACCTTGCGATCAGAGCTTGGCTTCGACCGGTTCCTCGACCCGCTTCGACTCGACGCGGTCCACGATGCCGAAATCGCGCGCCTCATCGGCCGTCATGAAGTGATCGCGATCCAGGGTCGTTTCGATCGCCTCATAGTCCTTGCCAGTATGCTTAACGTAGATCTCGTTCAGCCGCCGCTTGATCTTCATGATGTCCTCGGCATGGCGCAGGATGTCGGAGGCCTGACCCTGGAAGCCGCCCGAGGGCTGATGAACCATGATCCGTGCGTTGGGCAACGCGTAGCGCATTCCCGCCTCGCCGGCCGCCAGAAGCAGCGAACCCATCGAGGCCGCCTGGCCGATGCAGAGGGTCGACACCTTGGGCCGAACGAATTGCATCGTGTCGTAAATGGCCAATCCGGCCGTCACCACACCGCCGGGTGAGTTGATGTAGAGCGAGATCTCCTTCTTGGGATTCTCCGCCTCGAGGAACAGCAGCTGGGCGATCACCACCGACGCCATGTGGTCCTCGACCGGCCCCGTCAGAAAGATGATGCGCTCGCGCAGCAGCCTCGAATAGATGTCGAACCCGCGCTCGCCCCGGCTCGTGTTCTCGATCACCTGCGGAATGAGATATTGGGAATACACGTCGCGTGGGTCTCTCATTCCATTGGTCCCTGATCAGCGTGGCCGCGCCGTCCGGTGCAGCCTTTACGCAATGTATGTCCTGGGCGGCGGTTCGCAAGCCGACCCAGACACCATGGGGCCACTCAGTCCTGAGCGGACGAGCCCGTCTCGTCCTCGGCGAGTTCAGGACGGGGTAGCGTCGGCGCATCCTCGCCCGCCTCGACCTTGAACAGAACCGCCCGAGACACCGTCCGATCGTGGACCTTGGCCTGCGCGATGATGTGGTCGACGACCTTTTCCTCGAACAGAGGGGCGCGGATTTCGCTCAGCGCCTGGGGGGTCTTGCGATAATATTCCCAGACCTCCTTTTCCTGCCCGGGATATTGCCGCACCACCTCGACCAGGGCCTTGGTGACCTCGGCGTCGTCGATCTTAACCCCGGCCTTTTCGCCGACTTCCGCCAAAACGAGGCCAAGCCGGACCCGGCGCTCGGCGATGCGGCGGTATTCGGCGCGGGATTGCTCCTCGGTGGTATTCTCGTCCTCGAACGAGCGACCGGATTTGCTCTGCTCCTCGGCAACCTGCCGCCAGATATTGTTGAACTCCTGATCGACGAGTCCCTGTGGCAGGTCGAAGGCATATTTCTTGTCGAGCTCGTCGAGAAGCGCGCGTTTGAGCTTGTCGCGCGAGGCCTTCGAGAACTCGTCTTCCATCCGGGCCCGTACGGCGGTCTTCAAGGCGTCCAGCTCCTCGAAGCCGAATCCCTTGGCGAACTCGTCGTTCAGCGCGACCTCGCCCGGCGCCGCAATGGCGTTGACCGTCACATCGAAGGTGGCGTCCTGCCCGGCCAATGTCGCCGACAGATAGTTCTCGGGGAACTTGACCTCCACGGTGCGGTGCTCGCCAACCTTGGCGCCGATCAGTTGAGCTTCAAAGCCCGGGATGAAGCTATCGGACCCCAGAACGACGTTTATGGCGCTTCCCGCCCCGTCCTCGAAGGCTTCGCCCCGGATCTTGCCTTCGAAGTCGATCGTCAGCTGATCACCGTTTTCGGCGGTGGCGTCCTCACCCTCCTTGGGGGTGAAGACCCGATTCTGGTCAGCCATGCGCTCGAGCGCCTTGGTGACCTCGGCCTCGTCGACCTCGGCGACCTGACGCTCCAGCTCGATGGCCTCGAAGGTCCCGGCCTCGAACTTGGGCAGGGTTTCGATCGCCACCGTGAAGGCGAGATCGCCCTCGGCCTCCATGGCGCGTTCGAGCTCGGCCTGGTCACCCGCGAGATCGATCTTGGGCTCCATGGCGAGGCGCAGGCCGTTGTCCTCGACGATCTTGCGATTGGCCTCGTTCACGGCATTCTGAACGACCTCGCCCATCACCGAGCGACCGTACAGCCGTTTCAGATGCGCGAGCGGCACCTTGCCGGGACGGAAGCCATTGATCTTGACCTTGTCCTTCATGCCGGCGAGTTCGCCTTCGAGCCGCGATGCAAGATCCGCGGCAGGAAGGACCACCTTATATTCCCGCTTGAGGCCCTGGCTGCTGACTTCGGTGACCTGCATCTCGTTCGTGCCTTCTCAATGTTTACCCTCGGGTGGCGGTCATGCTGTTGCGCGACAACCGACGGGGGTGGCGCCTGCCACCAATCCTCATGCAAAATGGCTGGTGCGGGCGGAGGGACTCGAACCCCCACGATGTTCAACCACCGGAACCTAAATCCGGCGCGTCTACCAGTTCCGCCACGCCCGCTTCCGCTCGGAAAGCCATCCCGACAAGAGGCGCTACATATCACGCGCGACCGGAGATGCAGCAAGAATCTGCCGCGCCCCTGGAACCAGGTCCTGCCCCGACGCGGGGCTCAGCCGATCTCCGCGTGCAGCGCGGTGAGCACGGCCGGCAAATGCTCGGGCAGGTCCTCGGCGATGAGGCCGAAGCCGATGCTCCGGGCGGTTCTGGCGTGGAGATAGACGGCCGCGCTGGCGGCCTCGAAGGCCGGCATGGCCTGGGCCAACAGCCCGCCCACGAGGCCGGAAAGAACGTCGCCGGAGCCCGCGGTGGCAAGCCAGGGCGCATCCTCGTCCGCGATGCAGGCCCGTCCGCCGGGCTCCGCCACCACCGTGTCGGGACCTTTGAGCAGCATGATGGCACCAAGGCTGGCTGCCCCTTCCCGGGCCCGGTCCAGTCGGGAGCCCTTCGGATCGCCGCCCAGGCCGAACAGGCGGCTGAACTCACCTTCATGCGGCGTCACCACCACGGGTCCCGGCGCTGCCGCGATGAGTGAACGCAAAGCCGCGGGGTCGCCGGCAAAACTCATCAGGGCATCAGCGTCCAGCACCACGGCCCGCTCGGCATCCGGCGACCCGCCCCTCGCCAGCGCCTGCTCGACGAGGGCGCGCGTGGCATCGCCAACCCCGAGCCCCGGCCCGAGCACAACGGCATTCTTGCGTTTGTCGCCGAGGACTGCGGCGAGATCCTCGGCTCCGTCACAGGCCCGCAGCATGATGGCCGTCAGATGGGCGCCGTTGACGGCCAGAGCCGTGGTGGGCGACGCCAAGGTCACGAGCCCCGCCCCGACCCGCAGCGCCGCGCGGGCACTCATGCGGGCCGCCCCGGTGGTGGCGGCGCCACCCGACAGCACGACGGCATGACCACGCGTATATTTGTGGCCCTCGACCGAGGGCCAGGGATAGACGGCGCGCCATAGGCCGGGGTGATTGGCGAAGCTTTTCGGGCCGATGTCGGTCAGCACGAAGGGGTCGATGCCGATGTCGGCCAGCATGGTGTCGCCACAATGGCCGCGGCCCGGAAGCAGCAGGTGGCCGGGCTTCCGCCGAAAGAACGTCACGGTCCAGCGCGCCCGGATCGCCGGACCTCGTGCCTCGCCCGTATTGCCGTCGATGCCGGACGGCACATCGACCGCGACGACCGGAAGGCCCGACGCGTTCACGCGCTCGACCAGTTGGGCAGCGTCCCCGGACAGAGGGCGGCTCAGTCCCGCACCGAACAGGGCGTCGACAATGAGGTGTGCGCCGGTGAATTCGGCGGTGGTGGCGTCCTCCACGGGGCTGGTCCAGCCACGGGCCGCTTCGGCCGCGTCACCCGTCAGAGCGTCAACCGTCCCAAGCAGCGCCAGGCGGACGCGGACGCCACGCGCCCTGAGCCGGCGCGCCGCCACGAACCCGTCGCCGCCGTTATTGCCCGGCCCGCAAAGGACGATCACCTCCGGATCACAACCGCCACTCAGAACTTGTCGGCATTGGTCTGCTACCGCCGAACCTGCCCGATCCATGAGAACGAGACCGGGTGTGCCGGCCGCGATCGCGGCGCGGTCTACCCGCGCCATCTCGGCCGTGGAGAGAAGTTCGAGAGATGAATCGCTGAACGTCATGACGTCTCCAACTCCTCCAGCACGTCGCCAAATTGCCTACTGAATAGTCACAAAGCTCATCTAATTGGCTTCTGTCACATGGCTCGCGTAAACAATCCGCAATCGCTGTCTATTTCTCAAACAGATCGGCTGGCACGTCGCATGCAACTCCGTTGCGCGCACGGTCGTCTTGGACCAACATGGTCGCGTACGCCGTCCCCGCCGCATGAGCCAGAAACCCGCATGAAAAAGATCGAGGCCATCATCAAGCCCTTCAAGCTCGATGAAGTGAAGGAAGCGCTTCAGGACGTCGGCCTGCAAGGCATCACGGTGACCGAGGCCAAAGGCTTCGGGCGCCAGAAGGGCCACACCGAACTCTATCGCGGCGCCGAATATGTCGTCGACTTTCTGCCCAAGGTGAAGATCGAGATCGTGCTGGGCGACGATATGGTCGAGCGCGCCGTCGAGGCCATCCGCAAATCGGCGCAAACCGGCCGTATCGGCGATGGCAAGATTTTTGTATCCCACATAGAAGGCGCTATCCGCATCCGCACCGGCGAGACCGGCAACGACGCGATCTGACCCGTCCGCTCGTTCATCGCGGCACGCCTGCCAGGGCGTGCCGCTCTGCGAACCGTTACAGAAAGGCACGACATGAAGACCGCCCAGGACGTCCTCAAGGCGATCAAGGACAATGATGTCAAATACGTCGATTTCCGCTTCACCGACCCGCGCGGCAAGTGGCAGCATGTGACGTTCGACATCTCCCTCGTCGATGAGGATGCCTTTTCGGAAGGCATCATGTTCGACGGCTCCTCGATCGCCGGATGGAAGGCGATCAACGAATCCGACATGACCCTGATGCCGGATCCCGCGACGGCCTGCATGGACCCGTTCTTCTCGGCCGCCACCATGGCGATCGTCTGCGACATTCTCGAGCCGGCCACCGGCGAGCCCTACGGTCGCGACCCGCGCGGCATCGCCAAGAAGGCCGAGGCCTATCTGAAGTCGTCGGGCGTGGGCGATACCATTTTCGTCGGCCCTGAAGCCGAGTTCTTCGTGTTCGACGACGTGCGCTTTAAGGCGGACCCCTACAACACGGGCTTCATCCTCGATTCCATCGAGCTGCCCTCCAACATGGACACCGCCTACGAGGGCGGCAACCTCGGCCACAGGATCCGGACCAAGGGCGGCTACTTCCCGGTCCCGCCGATGGATTCGGCGCAGGACATGCGCGGCGAGATGCTGGCCTCGATGGCCTCGATGGGCGTCAAGGTCGAAAAGCACCATCACGAGGTGGCCTCCGCCCAGCATGAACTCGGCATGAAGTTCGACAAGATGACGCTGATGGCCGACGGCATGCAGATCTACAAATATTGCATCCATCAGGTGGCCAACAGCTACGGCAAGTCCGCCACCTTCATGCCGAAGCCGGTGTTCGGCGACAACGGCT
>CAXTOT010000152.1:0-8353 GCA_964245915.1 uncultured Lichenihabitans sp.
TTGAGGTCCTGCCCCTCGGGAATGGCGTCCACGAGTTCGACCTTGAAGGCCTCGCCACGCTTTTCGAAGAAGGAGCGCGCGTCCTCTCGGCTCCGCACTTCCTTGGTGAACGGCGCGTCTCGCGCGATGATCTCGCGCATCTTGGCTTCGATGGCCGGAAAGTCCTCGGGCGTGAACGGCTCGGGCTTGTAGAAATCGTAGTAGAAGCCGTCCTCGATCACCGGCCCGATCGTCACCTGCGTGCCCGGATAGAGCGCCTGCACGGCTTCGGCCAGCACATGGGCGGTATCGTGCCGGATGAGTTCCAGCGCCCGCGGATCCTCGCGGGTCAGGAACTCGATCCGCGCATCGCGCTCGATGGGATCGGCGAGGTCCACCACTGTGCCGTCCAGCGCCATGGCGACGGTGCGCTTGGCCAGCGAGGGCGAGATGCTTTTTGCGATCTCGAAGCCCGTGGTCCCGGCCGCGAACGAGCGTTGCGCCCCATCGGGGAAAGTCACGGCGATCATGGGTGTCTCCTTGGCTCACTCGCCGATACGGGTCGGCGTAAGCTCATGCTCGGCTATGGCAGCCGGCGCGCGCTATAGCAGGAAGGCTCCCATGCTGTCATCCGCCGAGCTCTTCCCGGCGCGATTGGCAACCCGAACGTTGCGTAGATCCGCTAGCCGGCAAGCTGCTCAGAGGGTTGGGGTGCCGGCCGGTAACGGCACGCCGTCCGGTTCGCCTCCCGGCACGATCGGCGGCACGCTCCAGCCCGGCGGATCGACGACGTCGGCGCCCGGATGCGGGACGCCGATTGGCTCGTCGCGCGAATCCTCGCCGGGCACGGGCGGATAGGCGGGCACGGAGCCGGGGACCTTCGGATCAGCCGGGTTGTTGGGGTCGTTCGCGGGTTGCGGCTTGTAGTCCGGGGGGAGTTCGGTTGGCATCGTGCGTCCTGCGATCTGAAGGGGTGCGGCCATACGCTCGACAGTCAATGTCCGACCGGCGAGATCGGTTCGCGCGATTCGCTCATGAGCCTCCGACGTCGTCTCCACACGACCTCGCCAAACCCTCAGGGTGTGCGAGCCCGACGGCTGCGGCGTGCGGCCAGCGTGACCCTTGCCGTGCCGGCCGCGCGGTTTAGGATGCGCGTCGTTTTCCAGGGAGGAACGCCGGTGGCAAAGCGCGACCACGTTCTGGTGTCGGGTTCGCGTTCATGAATGCCTTGCGGTTCGTGCTGATCGGCCTCGCGGCGCTCATCCTGGCGACGCTCGTCTGGCGGCTCCCCAAAGGTCCACGGCAACCCGCCCCGGCACCCGTTGCGCAATCCGCCCCTCCGCCGGACGTTGGCGGTCCGGCGCGGATCGCTGGGGCCGGCCTCTCGGTCGACGCCGCGCGGACGAGCCTCGAAAGCGCTCTGCGCCAAGCGCCCGAACTTTCGCATGCGTTCGACGCATTGCGAACGCAGTTTCCGGCCATCGCGGACCATACCCTGGCGAGCGCCGCCGCGAGGCTGAGCCAGACGGGCGAGACAACGAGCCCCGACGATCTCCTGGCCGCCGCCACGCGGGATCTACGCCAGACCTCCGGCGTGCTTGCCGCTGCGGCGGGACCGCTGGCGCTGAGCGCGATGTTCGACACCAAAGCCGCCATTCTGGCGAACCTCGCCCAGGGCAACCAGCGGGTCTGCGCCGACTTCCTCTACGGCGCCGTCAGCCCCGAATATGCGGATTTCGCGGCCGGGCATCGAGCCCTCGAAGCCCAGGCGGCCCTGGCCAGCATCACGGCCACGGCCGAGGGGCGCAAACTGCGCATGGACCGCGGCGCTCCATCCCCGAGCGATTTCAAACAGGTCGAAGACGGCCTTTCGGCGAAGGGGCTCTCGGCCGATGAGATCGCGGCTTTGCTGGACGGCAAGAGTCTCGATCCGCCCCTGTCCGACGATCGGCTCTGCGCCAATGCCCGGACCTATCTCGACGTGCTGAAAAGCTTACCCGACGACGCTCGCCTGCGCATCTATGGGCTGACGGCCGAATTGCTGGCGCGCTCCTGAGCCCGCTCGGGCCGCCGGCGCCACGATCCATAGCGCCAGGGCGCGTACCAGGCCGCCCTGGGCGGCAAGGCCTCGGGGACCGGATCGAACCCCGAATCCCCCAAAGGGTGGCAGCGACAGAGCCGCGACATACCCATCCAACCGCCGCACCAAGCCCCGTGGCGCTGGATCGCCTCGTCGGTGTAATCCGAGCATGTGGGCAAGTAGCGGCATTGCCGCCCGACAAGCCCGGACAGGGTGAGTTGGTAGCTTCGGATCGCCCCATGGGCGGCGAGGCGGGCGGCCCGGTCGGCGCCGATCAAGACGGCGCTTTGGCTTTTTGGCGCGCTTCGATCTGGCCGACCGCGTCGACCACGGCATCGAAGGTCAGCAGGGTCGAGGCGTGCCGGGCTTTGTAGTCGCGCACCGGCTCCAGCACCGCCACATCGGCCCACGGCCCGGAGGGCGGAGCACCGTTTTCCTTGAGCATGCGCCGCACGTCGTCGCGCAGGCGCCGAAGTTCGGCCGGGCTGGATCCCACCACATGGCGCGCCATGATGGAGGACGAGGCCTGGCCGAGCGCGCAAGCCTTCACGTCGTGGGCGAAATCCGCGACGACGCCGTCCTGCATGGTTAGGTCGACCGTGACCGTCGATCCGCACAGCTTGGAGTGAGCGGTCGCGCTGGCGTCGGGGGTGGGCAATCGACCGAGCCGAGGGATATCGGCCGCGAGTTCCAGAATACGCCGGTTATAGATATCGTTCAGCATGGCAGTCCCGCACCGCCCGAAAATTGTGAGTCCGCGGCGGTCTTCCTATATAGGGGTGGCGTTCGCCGGTTGGTACAGGCGAGGATGGCGCACGATGACCGGAATGCCGCAATGAATGCCGTACCGAAGGACCCCTCCATGAGTTCCGTTACGACGATTCGGTCCGACACGGCTGTCCCGCAGCGCGCCGAGCCTTATCGCGGCACTAAGGTCGATGACAAGCGGCCCACCCGGGCCGAAGCGGAGGCCGCGGTCGAGACCATGCTGCGCTGGATCGGCGAGGATCCGAGCCGCGAGGGCCTGGTGGACACGCCGCGCCGCGTGGTCCGAGCCTATGAGGAATTGTTCGGCGGCTATGCCGAGGATCCCGCTCTGGAGCTGGATCGCGTGTTCGAGCAGGTCAGCGGCTACGACGACATGGTCCTCGTGCGCGACATTACGTTCGCGTCGCACTGTGAGCACCATCTCATTCCATTCATCGGCAAGGCCCACATCGGCTATTATCCCAGCAAGGGCGCGGTGGGGCTGTCGAAGCTCGCCCGCGTGGTCGAGATCTTCGCGCGACGCCTGCAGACCCAGGAGGCGCTCACGGCCCAGATCGCGGAGGCGATCGAGACAGCGCTGCAGCCGCGCGGACTGGCGGTCCTGATCGAGGCCGAGCATCTGTGCATGTCCATGCGCGGCATCAACAAGCAGGGTTCCTCAACGGTCACGACGCGCTTCACGGGCGTGTTCGCGGCCGATCCCACCGAGCAGATCCGCTTCATGACCATGCTGCGGGCGGCGCGCTGAGGGACGGAATGGCCGACCCCTTTCCTCCGCCCGGCGACAAGGCGGCGCTCGAAGAGGGCGATCGTTTCACGCCGAACTTCGATGCGGCCGGCTTGATCGTCTGCGTCACGTTGGAACGCGCCACGGGCTCCGTGCTGATGGTCGCCTATATGAACGCCGAGGCCCTGAGCAGGACGCTCGAGACCGGCATCGTGCACTACTGGTCGCGCTCGCGGCAGACGCTTTGGCGCAAGGGCGACACCTCCGGCCAGACCCAGTCGCTGGTCGCCATGCGCACCGATTGCGATCAGGATGCCCTGCTGCTCACGGTTGAAGTCGGCGGCGACGGGCACAGTTGCCATACCGGTCGCCATGGCTGTTTCTATCGCGAGGTCGTCACGGCCGAGAAAGGTGCGGAACCGCACCTGCGCGAGCGCGTCGAGCCACCCCCCTAGCCTCATTAACTTTGCGGGAGGATGATTGGCCTTGGTGCCTTGATGGCCCGAGGCTGAGGGACACGGGGTGCAACGGGCGCGTGGCGCGCCCAATTTGGGGTGGCGAATGGTATTTTCCTTCGGCCGCGGCGCCTTTCTTTGGCGGCAGAGCCGAACCGAAGCGGAGGTGCGTGCCAGACCCAAGGTCGGTCTTGCGTTGACGGCGGGAGCCGCGCGCGGTTGGTCGCAGATCGGCGTCCTGCGCGAATTGCTCGATTGCGGCCTCGCCCCCGACATCGTGGCCGGCACCTCCATCGGCGCCGTGGTGGGGGGCTGCTATTGCGCGGGCCGACTCGATCAGCTCGAGGATTTCGCCCTGTCACTCACCAAACGGCGCATGTTCGGGCTGATGGATTTCACGCTGTCCGGCATGGGCCTGCTGGGCGGCGGGCGGCTTCGATCCAGGCTGGAACAGGAACTCGGCGACACGCTCGTCGAGGATCTCCCGATGCGCTTCGCATCGGTGGCCACCGAGGTTCACACCGGCCATGAGATCTGGCTCACCCGTGGCCGACTGGTGGACGGGATCCGCGCCTCCTATGCGCTTCCCGGGCTCTTCGAACCCGTCCATATCGACGGGCGCTGGCTGACCGACGGAGCGCTCGTCAATCCCATTCCCGTCAGCGTGTGCCGGGCGCTCGGCGCTGACATCGTGATCGCGGTCAGTCTCACGGCCGAAACCCTGGTCCGGCATCACGCGCCCCATCGCGATCCATCGCCCGAGCCTGCCGCGATGGAAGACGCGGTTCTGGCCGAGAGCCGGCCGGGTGGCCTCGTCCAAGGGTGGTGGGGCGCTTCCGACGCGCGCCCGCAAGCGGCGGCGGCCGCCGTAAGCTCCGCGCCGGGCATCGCCAGCGTTCTGATCGACGCCTTCAACATCATGCAGGATCGCATCGCGCGCTCTCGCCTGGCCGGCGATCCGCCGGATGTCACCATCAACGTGAAATGCGGGCGCATCGGCCTGTTCGAATTCCACCGTGCCCGCGAACTGATCGCGATCGGAAGGGAGGCGACCCAGAGGACGATGCCCGACCTGCGCGATTACCTCGACCTTTACCCCGCCGCGGTGGCAAGCCCCCCGACCACTTGAATCCGGCGAGGTTGAGGTCGGAGTGTTTCGACCCCGGCGTGCTGGTGGCGCCGCTCAGCCGTTGCGCTGAAAGCCCGAGCGAGCCGCCACGCCGGGCTTGAGCCGCTCGTCCGGACCGTAGTCCTGCAAAGGGTGGAAAAACAATTTTGGAGTCGAATCGATGGTGAGCAGACGCTCCCGATAGCCGTTGAGGCAGGTGGCCCGTTCGGCCGGCCCGAGACGGCCGGGCATATAGGCGACGTAGGGCGGGAGCACGTCGAAGCCCGTATAGCGGAGCAGGCCGTTGTGGATCGGCCAGAGGATGCCCAGGATATCGCCGTCGATCCCATCCGGCGCATAGGTGTCGGCCGAGGTCCCGGTCGTGGTCGCGATCATTGCGGTCTTCCCGCGCAGCAGGCCGGTGTCGTACTTGCGTCCTCTGACATAGGCGAAGCCGCGCGCGAACACGCGATCGGCCCATCCTTTGAGGATGGCCGGCATGCCGAACCACCAGATCGGAAACTGGAGGATGACGAGATCGGCGCGCCGCAGTTTATCCTGCTCGACAACGATGTCCGGTGCCAACGTGCCGCTCTCGTAGGCCCGCGTTTGCTCGGCCGGGATGTTGAGGGCCTCGACATCCGCGCGCGTCCCGCGAAAGTCGGCTGGCCCGAGGACAGCTTCGAACCCCATGGCGTAGAGATCGCTCACGACGACGGCATGGCCGGCGCTTTGGAGCGTCTCGACCGCAAGGTCCCTCATGGCGCCATTGAACGACCGCGGTTCGGGATGGGCATGGACAATCAGCACGTTCACAGCGGATCTCCGATCAGCACGATCGTCGTGGGTCGAAAACGTTCTCGGCGCAAATTGCATAGTGACCGGCTTTACCGGGATCGTCGCGACCTGATTGCCGGCCGAAGCCCGTCACATTGACGCCCCAGGGCGGGTAGCGCTCGCGGTCCAATCGTGTATAAGCGGCATTCGCACGCGCCCTCGGGCTCCGTGCGTTTTGCTGTTGGCGGCTTGCTGGACGACATCCCGGCCCGACCTCCAGGAGCAAACACCGCGAAGCTGTCGCACGGGCTTGTCCGGCACCAGCCTCACCAACCATCGAAAGGACTTCCGATGTCGATTACGCCGGAGCGCAAGACCGCGCTCGTCAAAGACTATGCCACGACGCCGAGCGATACGGGTTCGCCCGAGGTGCAGATCGCGATCCTCACCGAGCGGATCACCAATCTCACCGGCCATTTCAAGGCGCACGTCAAGGATAACCATTCCCGTCGCGGTCTGCTGAAGATGGTGTCGACCCGCCGGACGCTGCTCGACTACGTCAAGAAGAAGGACGAGGCCCGCTATCGCTCGATCATCGAGCGTCTGGGCATCCGTCGCTAACCCAAAGTCCTACCGCCGGAGGTCCGGCGGTATTCCATGGGCGGACCATCTGGCCCGCCACTGCAAAGGAGATTGGCGGCATGGGGCCGCTGGTCTCGCCCACCAGGGCGTTTTCAGGCCATGGCAGGATCGCCAGGCGCTGCTGGCCGGCTCAGGGCCGACCGTAGCGCCTCGCCGTTCTGCCCGTGGCCGATAACAACCGCCCGCCACGAAAGACAACGCATGTTCGACGTTTCCCGCGAAGAGATTGATTGGGCCGGGCGCAAGCTCGTTCTCGAAACCGGCAAGATCGCCCGCCAGGCTGACGGCGCGGTTCTCGCCACCTACGGCGAGACCACGGTTCTCGCGACCGTAGTGGGCGCCAAGTCCGCCAAACCCGGGCAGGATTTCTTCCCCCTGACGGTCAACTACCAGGAAAAGGCCTTTGCGGCCGGCCGCATCCCCGGCGGCTATTTCAAGCGCGAGGGCCGGCCCTCCGAAAAAGAGACGCTGGTCTCCCGCCTCATCGACCGCCCCATCCGTCCCCTGTTCCCGGCCGGCTACCGCAACGAGACGCAGGTCGTGGTCACCGTTCTCAGCCACGATCTCGAGAACGATCCCGACATTTTGGCCATGGTGGCGACTTCCGCGGCCCTTACCCTCTCGGGCATCCCCTTCATGGGCCCGATCGGGGCCGCCCGCGTGGGGCAGATCAACGGTGAGCTCAAGCTCAATCCGACCGTCGACGAGCTCAAGACCTCCACCCTCGATCTCGTGGTTGCCGGAACGCACGACGCCGTTCTCATGGTGGAATCGGAAGCCAAGGAGCTGTCCGAGACCACCATGCTCGAAGCCGTCATGCTGGGCCATCGCGGCTTCCAGCCGGTGCTGGAGGCGATCATCCGTCTTGCCGAGAAGGCCGCCAAGGAACCCCGCGACCTGCATCTTCCGGATCATTCCGAAGCCGAGAAGGCGGTTCTGGCCGTTGCCGAGGCGGATCTGCGGAATGCCTACAAGATCACGCCCAAGCAGGAGCGCTACACGGCGGTCGATGCGGTAAAAGCCAAGGTCACGGCGGCGATGTTCCCGGAAGGGGCCGAGCCGAAGTTCACCAAGGAAGAGATCGCCCACGTTTTCCATGACCTGCAGGCCAAGGTGGTCCGCTGGAACGTGCTCGACACCGGGATACGGATCGACGGACGCGACGTGAAGACCGTACGCCCGATCGTGTCCGAAGTCGGCATTCTGCCGCGCGCTCACGGCTCGGCGCTGTTCACCCGCGGCGAGACGCAGGCCCTGGTGGTTGCCACGCTGGGCACCGGCGAGGACGAGCAGTTCATCGATTCGCTCGAGGGCACCTACAAGGAGCGCTTCCTGCTCCACTACAACTTCCCTCCCTATAGCGTTGGCGAGACCGGCCGCATGGGTTCGCCCGGACGCCGCGAGATCGGCCATGGCAAGCTCGCCTGGCGGGCCATCCGCCCGATGCTGCCGACCGCGGCCGAATTCCCCTACACGGTCCGCATCGTGTCGGAGATCACCGAATCCAACGGATCGTCCTCGATGGCGACCGTGTGCGGCTCCTCGCTGGCCCTGATGGACGCCGGCGTGCCGCTCAAGCGCCCCACGGCCGGCATCGCCATGGGTCTCATCCTCGAAGGTGAGCGCTTCGCGGTACTCTCCGACATCCTGGGCGACGAGGATCACCTCGGCGACATGGACTTCAAGGTGGCGGGCACCGAGGAAGGCATTACCTCGCTGCAGATGGACATCAAGATCGCCGGCATCACCGAGGAGATCATGAAGGTCGCGCTCGGCCAGGCCAAGGACGGCCGTATCCACATCCTCGGCGAGATGGC
>CAXTOT010000153.1:0-3346 GCA_964245915.1 uncultured Lichenihabitans sp.
TCGCCACCGCCGGCTGCCCGCGCAACTGCTCGGAGGCGATGGTGAAGGACGTGGGCCTCGTGGCGATCGGCGACAATAAATGGGAGATCTACATCGGCGGGGCCGCCGGGGCGCATATCCGCAAGGGCGACGTGCTGTGCGTCGTCGAGGGCGAGGAGGCGGCAATCCAGATTTCGGGGCGGTTCATGCAGTACTACCGCGAGAACGCGAAGTGGAAGGAGCGGACCTACACCTTCGTGCCGCGCATCGGCCTCGAGCGTATCAAGGCGATCGTGGTGGATGACGTCGACGGCACTGCGGCGGCGCTCGATGCGGCGATGACCGCCTCGACCGATGCGGCGTATGATCCGTGGAAGGAGGCGATCGCGCCCCGCACCGCGAACCAGTTCGCCGATATGGTCGAGATGGCAGGCGCGGTCGGCGGTGACTGAGGCCATGCTGGACTACAAGCTCGGCTCGCTCGACGCCGTGCCACGCGGCGAGGGGCGGGTGTTTGCGGCGGGCAACACGCGCCTGGCGGTGTTCCGCACGCATAATGACGAGGTGTTCGCGACACAGGAGCGGTGCCCGCATTTGGCGGGGCCGCTCGCGGACGGGCTGATCGATCAGGGCGCGGTAATCTGCCCGCTGCACGACCGGACCTACGACCTGCGCACCGGCGCCGGGCTGAATACCGAGTGCAGCCTGCGGACCTACCCGGCCCGGGTCAACTCGGACGGGCTCATTATCGTGAGCTTGGAGGCGGAGGAGGGCTGAGCCAGCCGACGGCGGAGCATACCAGGGTCCGATTCG
Source organism: uncultured Lichenihabitans sp. (assembly GCA_964245915.1). Taxonomy (GTDB): domain Bacteria; phylum Pseudomonadota; class Alphaproteobacteria; order Rhizobiales; family Beijerinckiaceae; genus Lichenihabitans. Next base: position 793 of record CAXTOT010000153.1, read on the forward strand.
ACCCTGGTTCTTCCTTCAGCGCATGGCGCTGATCAGGCCCGCTTGTCCTCGTTGGACCACTTGCGCGCCATCAGCGGCAGCGGATCGGTGCTCATCTCGACGATGTCGCGCATCAGCGGCTTGAGCCGCCATTCCGCGCGCAGAAGCCGCTTTATGCCGCGTTTCGAAAACAGCTCCTGCCAGGGATAGTAGCTGACGTCGCCAAGGTTGGTTGGCTGGGTGTCGCTGATGGGCAGGCCCGGCCGCACGAAATCCACTCCGCTGAGCCGGGCAGCCGACATGCGGTTGAAGAAACGCGGGTTGCACTCGAACATCTTCATCGAGCACGACCGCTCATCGAAGCGCGCGTCGAAGTTGGCGACCCCGGAGAACTGCGTCGCCGTGACGATCTTTTGGCCCATCGCGAGCAGGTCCTCGCGCGGGCTGAACTGGGTCGCGAGGAAACGGCCAATGCCGTATTCGGCGTCGAGCTGCCCCGGGCAGACCCATGAGACCCAATGCTTGATGACGCCGTTCATAGCGAACACACTGAGCGCCCAGTCCCGGCCCTCGATGAATTCCTGCACGATCGTTGCCTGGTGATCGAAGTCGTCGACCGTCTGCAGCCAGGCCTTGATCTGCGCCTGATCCCGCCAGACGACAATTCCCCGCTGGCCGTAGGAGTCGATAGGCTTGACGATGACAGGGAAGGCCAGTTCACGCCCGATGAGCTCGGGATCGATCGCGGCCTTGCTCGCGAAATACAGCGTTTTCGGCAGCTCTACACCGGCGGTCTCGCACAGCTGATGAAACTGCCACTTGTCGTTGAGCAACGCCAGGGTATCGGCCTCGGCCATCGGGAACACGGGCGCCAGCAGACGGCCCTTGATCCGCGCCAGGAAGGTCAGCGCGTCGACGTCGCTCGCGATGACGCTGTCCACGCCCACCCGCAGATGCAGGTCGTTGATGCGGTCGAGCACGACGTCGGCATCGGTCGTCGCGTAGTCCTCGGTCCCGTGCAGCACCTTGCAGCAGCGCGAGAACCGCAGCGACGCCGACCGGTTGTCATGCACCAGGTACACCCGCGCATTCACGCTGCGGAGCGAGCGCAGGATGTTGTAGCCGGTGCGGCCGAAATGGGAGATCAGCACCACGTTCAAGCGTCCGTTGCGGCGCGGACGCAGCGCGGCTGGAGCCTCGAACGGCCGCCGTCCGACATTCGGCTGCGCGATCGCGCTATCGGCAGTCAGGCTGCCGCGGGTCGCGATGGCGACGTCCTCGCGGTATTGCTTAGTCGGAAGAGTTTGCATGTTCTTAGGCCGTTTCATGGGTGATAAAGCTGCCCGCGAAGGCGTGGCTGACGATGAGGCGCGATAAGGACCGGGTTATCTGGGCGGCCGCGAACCGGGCGCCGTAGATAAACCGCATAGAGGGGCCAAAGCTAAGCGCGCTGGCGAAACCCGCGAACAGCAGCCCGGCCACGCTCGACTCGAATTGCTGATCAAGCACCGGCGCCCCGTCGATCGTGCGGACATCGCCGGACAATCCCTCAAGAAATCCAAGGCGGCGCACGTCGGTCTTGTAGCCGGTTGCGGCGATCACGTGGTCTACCCCTAAAATGGCATGGCCATTTGGCCCTTTCACGTTCAAAACCGCCTCCCCTGCGTGTTCGCTCGCCCTCATGATTTCCCCGTATGCGACGGGGACAACGCCATCGACGCGATGTTTCAGCCAGCCGGATCCGGCTGGGCCAAAGGTCGAGTAGGCCCCAGCGCTCCGCAGCTTTCGTGGCAAATAACGGAACGCGTAGGGCGCGTCGGACCAGAACCAGTTGCGCCAGCCGGGTCCAAGGCCAGCATCCGGTCTGCGGATGCGTTGCAGGATGGGCCGGTCATGCTGGGGCGCGTGCTCCCTCGCCGGATCGAACCAACGGATCGGCCGGCGCGCCAGGACAGTGACGCGTGCCCCTTGCTCGTGGAGCAGCGCTGCCGACTCCAGGGCGGACTGCCCGCCCCCGACGACGACAACGCGCTGCCCGTGGAAGCGTGAGAGATCATGCAGGCCGGAGCTGTGCGACGCCGTTGCATCCGAAAGAGTCTCCAACGCTTCCGGAACATTCTTGAACGCCAAAGGCCCGACCGCGACGACGACCTTCCGGGCGAACAACTGCTCGCCGGTGTCGAGGACGACAGCAAAACCTTTGGACCTGCGTTTGACGCTCACGACTTTCGCCTCGTCCACGCTGCCGACGCATCGGCGTTGGAACTCGAGGCCGTACGCGACCAAGGTCTCGACCGGAACTCGCAGGCCGATGCGCGAGTAGTCCGTGCGCCCGGCGTCGCGGTAGAAACGCTCCAGCGAGAACCCAACCCCGGGCGCGGACAGGCTGGTGGCAAAAGCATCGGATTTCAGCAACGTGCCCTGCGGCGTGCTGTCGCGCCAAAGCGCCATCGGCGTGCCGAATACCCGAAATGAGAGCGTCGTCTGGCGAAGATGAGCCGCGATTGACAAACCGTATGGCCCGGCGCCGATCACAACGATGTCGACCAAAAAAACTCTCCCAGGTAGCAATTCC
>CAXTOT010000153.1:3446-8351 GCA_964245915.1 uncultured Lichenihabitans sp.
AGCGGCGGCACGACGATATGGACCGGGGCCGCTGTCTGGAACCGCTTGGCCAACGCGTCGTCGATGCAATCGCGGAACTCTGGACGGCCGACAATAAGCAGTTGGATCGAGGCGTGCTTGCCGGGCATCCTGGCGAGCAGCTCAAGGTAGGCGAAGGTGCCGGACGGCAGCGTCTCGGCCTGATCGGCGACCAAGATCGTCCGGCGTTTAGATGTGCCTGCCCGGCGCTCCTCGGCTCGGCCGTTGCTGAACAGCACCTTGAACGACTGATCCATTCCGTGATCGCCGCCGACCCGAACCACCTGCAGTAAAGGGTCTGCGATGCTCGCGAGCGCCGCCGTAAGGACCCTGGTCTTGCCAAGCCCTGCGGCGCCAGTCAGGACGATCGGCGCCGAGGTCACGAGCAATGCGGCGACCAACGCGTCGTGGACGCCGACCTGCGTTCCCGTCAGCAGGATGTCGGGGTTGGGCGAGACCCTCTTGCCGATACGGGAGTACGGTTGGAACTGCCCGCGGAGGCTCTCGGGAAGCAGCCCGATCAATGCTGACCCGTCGACCAGGTGCCTTCGCCTAGGCCTCGACCGCCCTGCCGGGCGGTGCGAACTCCTCGACCGCCCTCGCGGGCAGTGCGAGCTCGGCGTCGGTCGCGGCGGCACGTTTGCGGTCCAGCCGCTCACCGAGCGCCAGCGCGAGCTTGCCCACAAGCGTCCTGGAACCGGTAAACGATACTAAATCGATTTGTTTATTGGCGAACTTGAACTTGTATGCCTCCTCGCCGCAGAGGAAGTCGACCTCCGCAATCCCCCTGTCGAACGCCCACATCAGGTATTCGACCATCACCAGCGTGCCCGGCGAGGCACGGTCGAAGCGCGGATCGTATGCGGCGAAAAAGGCCTGCATGCGGCTGCCGGACATGATATTCACCGATCCCGCGACCAGCGTGTCGCCGCAATGGATGCTGAACACCCGCACCGCCTGCTGCTGCACAAGCTCATGCACCAGCGCGCGCAGGATTGTGGCGTTGTTGCTCAGCAGCTGGTTGCTCTGGCCGGTGTCGGCTAGCCAGGATTGCTTGAGCTCGATCATGCGCTCGATGACCGCGTCGACATTGTCGCCGGGTTCGGACACCTTGATTGCGACCGGCCCGGTCTCGCCGACGATGCGCAGGCCGCGCGTATGATTGTTTCGGGCCTTTTTGCTGAGGCTGCGGAACCAGGCATGCCCGTCCGGCTTGTCGCTTTCGACCTGGAGGCTGCGTGCCAAGCGGCTGCCGGGCTTGAGCCGCACGCCCCGCTGTTTGCCGCGGAGCATCTCCGACATGATGGCGTCGGGCCGCACGTGGCTGAGATAGGCGACGTCGAAACCGCCTGAGGCGGCCACGGCGCCCCAGATCGTCTCAAGCGCCAGCGGGCGGTCGCCGAAATCCGGATCGACCAGCCCATCGCAGTAGTCGCTGCAATCCTTGGCCGCCCATTCGAGCACGCGGACGCCGCGATGCCAGCGGGTGGCGAACGGCATTACGGCCACAAGCGCGTCCTGGTCCCAGCACAGCCCTATGCACAGCCGCGACATATCGTTGGCCCGCCGTGACCCCCACCAAGCGTCGATCCAGCCATGGCTCTGGAACATGTCCTGGCCGCTGCGCGCCCACAGCAGGTCCCACGCGGGCTTGACCTCGGCCATCCGGCTCGATGTTTTGACGATCTCCACCCGCATGCTCATGCGACCGAGTCCCGCGGGCCTGGCTCGATGCCAGGCTGGGTGGCCGCATGCGCATCGCCGGGCCGCGTCGCCATACGCCCGTGTCCGGGGCGCCGCAACCCAAGCTGCCAGGCCATCTTGCGCAGAGGCAGCAGGAACAACCCTGACGTTGACTGATACTCGTCACCCTCGCGGCCCAGCCCGAATGAAAAGCTCTCGTTCGGCTCCGGCACGGATAAGGTGCCGAATAACCGGTCCCATACCGACAGCATCAAACCGAAGTTCTTGTCGTAGTGCTTAGGGTTGGTGCTGTGGTGCAACTGATGGTAGTGCGGACAGAGGACGATCGCGTTCATCAGTCTTCCAAATGAGATTCTGAGGTGGGTATGACGGACGAAGTCCATCATGATGATGTTGCGCAAAACATACACGTTGAGGCCCAGAATCGTAAGCTCAATGGGGTCGTAGGCGAAGAATAGCCAGAATCCATACACCGGCCCGGTCACCAAACCGTCCCATACACGGTTCATGATGTCGTCGAGCGGATGCACGCGATCCTTGGTCGTTCCCACCATTACTTCGGCCGAGTGATGAACCTTATGCAGCTCCCACAAAATCGGGAAGCGGTGCTGGAAATTATGATACCAATAGTATGAGATGTCATAGGCGAGAAGCATCGAGCCCGTGAACAGCACGAGGATGCCGATGGACGGCTGCTGCGCCAAATGCCCGGCATCGCCGAATGCCGCCGCGAGCGCAGCGTGGCAGGCATAGCCGACCGCCGCCGTTACCGACGCGCCAGCCGGGAATGCGATCAGCGGATTGGTCAGCTTGCGCACGAACCAAAACGAGAAGTCGGCCCGCGCCGAGGCGTGGCTCAGCACGTCCATTGGGAACATGAACCGCAGGAATCCTGACGCCGTCCGCGGCTCGCCTGACCGGGCGAACACGACGACTGCCGAGACGACGATCGACAGGAGCAACAAGCCGGCAGCCAGGCCGGCCGGACCGCTGAGCTTCTGCACCGCGACGTCGAGAGCAGTCGTCGTCAAAGCCCACATTAACTTCACCTTTTTTGGAAACGTATCGTTGCGTATAAGTAGGTTTGGGTCTGCCATGCTTGGAAGAGGCCGTTGGGACTAGACCAATTAAGTGCCCTATCTAGACCCTGCGGCTCACGATTTCCAAGCAGAGGTTACGCTATTTTCACAGCTTGATTTTGCCGGACTCGAATTTTCCTCCGGGACGCAACGCTTAGCAGACCTAGGTGGCCAAACGAATGATGAATTCAAAGCCGCTTGTGACCCTGATTGCAGGTCACGAGACGACGGTTCAGGACTATGCTCCGGCCACGGCAAGGTTCGCTGACGGCGCTGGGCGTGGTGGTGAAACGCGGAAGGATCAGGCCCAGGACCGGCGCAACCAGGATCGGCGCAATGCGGTTGCGGCGCCGGGCGGACTGTTTGCGCCCCGGACCGCGCCGTCCCGTGAGCTCAGCCTCACCATCTGCCGTGACTTCGGCCCGAATACTGTGGGCATGGTGCTGCGGAGGTCCATCGCCTCCCGCAGCCGTATCCTGCTTTGCCTAAGCCAACTGCCGCCCAACCTGCGCCGCTTGCACCGCTTCGTGTTGGCCGGGGTGGACGCCGTGCTGGTCGAGACCGACGCGATGGCCCGCGTCGTCCTGGCGCTCGGCATGCCGGCTCCCAAAATCGTCTCGCTGTGCGATCCCGGCGATCTCAGCCTTTTCAGCCGGCCGCCGCGGGTCCGCGGCCATAACGACGCGTATCGCATCATTCACGTCGGCGATCTCGAGCCCGAGGCCGGCGTTGCGGAGTTGCTTCCCTGCGTCGTCGCGTGGGCCAACCGCAATCCAGACCGCCGTGTCGAGGTCCTTTGGTCCGGCGAGGGCTGCCTGCGCGGCGTGCTGGAGGCGCAGCCGCTTCCTGCCAACGTCGTCCAGCATTTCCCCGGCTCGGTCCCGCGGGAGGAGCTGGCGGCAATGTTCCTCGAGTGCGACCTGCTCGCCGTGCCGGCACTGTCGGACACCTGGACCGACCCGGTTTCAGAGGCCATGGCGGCACGGCTTCCCGTGCTCGGCAGCAGCCGTTCCCGCATGGTGACGGAACTGGTGACCCATGGCGTCACCGGATGGGTGTTCGATCCCTTCGAGGCCGGCGCCATGGACAGCGCGGTCGACCGTGCAATCAGTGCGTTGCCGCATGAGATCGAGCGCATGCGCAGCCGCGCCGCCGAGCGGCTTCGGGGGCCAATGCCAGGATTGGACGAGCGGCTGCGCCGGGCGATGGGCTTCGATGCGTCCGAACTGCCGTTGGATCTCCGCTCGCTTGGGCTTGCGTCGTGAAGATGCGTGTTGGAGGACCGCGGGCCGGCGATTTGAGCCGTCCTGGGGGTGCGCTCAGCTCCCGGTCGACGCTTCCGCTCGCCACGCAGGCCTGGAGCCAGGCGAAGGCCGGCGCGCGCGCCTTCTCCTCGGGGGCCGATCCGATGCGGCTGCTGGCGGACGGGCTTTGGTTCGCCGATGCGCTGGTCGTGCTGGTCGCGGCAGGATTGGCGAACCTCGTTGTCCAGGAACTCGTGCCGACCTCGTTCGAAGTCTACTCGACCGTGCTGCTCGCCGCGGTGCTGACGGTGAACGCGATGCAGATCTCCGGTGCCTACGCCGGAGTTATGAACAAGGGATTTGCGTCGCAGGCCGCTAAGGCCATCCGCGCATGGTCGCTCGTCTTCGCCATCCTGATAATACTCGGTTACCTCACCAAGACGGCGGAAAGCTACTCCCGGCTATGGGTCGTGCTATGGTATTGCGGTGCGCTTTGCGGCTTTGCGGCGACACGGGCCTGGAGCATCTCGCAGACCCGGCGCTGGCGGCGGCAGGGACGGCTGACCCGCACCGTCGCAATCGTCGAGTTGGGTGGCGTGGGCGGCGGCCGCGAGCTGGTGCGGCGGCTGCAAGCGACGGAGCCCGGCGAATTCCACCTCGTCGGACTGTTCTCGGAGGACGGTCCGCCGGGCCAGCGCAACGGCATCCAGGATCTCATAGCCCTGGCACAGTTGTTCCGTATCGACGAGGTCGTCGTGACCGTTTCCGGCCATGGCGGGGCCGATCTATCCGGCGCGCTGCGGCGGCTCGGCACCATACCGACGAACGTGCGCATCTGCCCTTGGGTCGCCGAGTTGGGA
>CAXTOT010000154.1:0-8036 GCA_964245915.1 uncultured Lichenihabitans sp.
TGTTCGACGGTCTCGCCTTCCGCCGCGACGGGGTGTTTTGACACGGCCAAGACCCTTTGCAGACCCTCGGAACGTCCGTTCGTGGGCATTATGATTCGCGATCAAGAGTTGTGCGTACGTCCCTTTGAAAGACCCTCTCAGGAGCAAACGGCGTCGCGATCTTAAACCAACAGACGCACTGCCGCCCCGCGAAGCTGCCAATGCTCGCGGGGTGTAAATCCGCAGGGATTTGGATTACACTCAGTCACGTACTCAAGACGGGGAGGCCGATGATGAAGACCAGCACCACCGATGTCGCCCCGAAAATCGGCGAGGCTCCGTCAAAGACGTCGGAGCAGGTTCGACGCACTCGCGCAGAGAAGCAGTTCCAGGCAAGACCTGCCTTGAAGCCGGACGACCTGCGGGCCGCGTTCGATGAGACCTGTGCCCATTATCCCAAGACGTTGGCTCGTCTCGCGGAATGAGCGACATACGTTGGTTGACCTCCGAGGAGGTCGTCCAGCTCAACGCCTTGGTGGTCGAACAGACCGGCGAACCTCATGGGGTCCGCTCTTCGGATCTTCTTCAGAGCGCGTTGGGTCGATCGCCCAACCATCACGCATACGAAAACGTCGATGACGTTCTGTGGCTCGCCGTGATCCTGCTCTTCGCGATCGCGCAAAATCATGCGTTCATCCAAGGAAACAAGCGCACCGGCTTTCACGCGGCGCGTGCCTTTCTGCGCCGGAACGGGTACGATTGGCTCAGTGACGACGCCGAGCTTGGCTCCTTGATCATCCTGGTAATCGAAGGCAAGTTGACGGAGCGGGCCTTCTACGAACTGGTTGCTCCCGACGTCCACGATCTTGAGTCTATCAAAACCCGAAAGCGGTCGGCCGCATTCGAGGCCGCCGTCGATAAACGGGCGGAAAACATCGCCCTGTTCGTTCTCGCCGACTCGCAGCAGGACGACATAAAGGCCTACCTTGAGCGCGGCCGCCGCTTTCACAACGAGACGGATGCGCGCCTGAACGAAATTTTCGCGGAAGAGCTGAAGGCTTGGGCGACGTCAGCTCCGCCCTGGACGCCGCCGGACAAGCTCGATGCGATTCAGTCTGAACTTATGCTGAGAGGCAAAGACCTCCCGTACACCGAACAGGTGCTCGGCTATCTCGACATGCTTTCGGACTACATCACGAAAGAGATGGAATCGGGGGAGGGCGAGCCCGTTCGGGACGACGACATACAAAGGCGCATCGACAAGTATTGGCAGCAGCTGCGCGGACAGAACTGAAGGTGATCAGTTGACGGCCGTCCCGACGAGTCCCTTGAGGTTCGACAGCAGCGTGTCCCCGATCCCGAGATCCGTGCGCGCTCCCCGTTCAAGCAACCCGAGCGTATGAGCCACGTCCCAAGGCCGAGCGGGCCGCCCATCCTCTTCGGTGAACGGACCGTCCGTCTCCGTCAGCAAACGGTTCGAGGGCAAGGACTCGACCAGTTTTCGTCCTCGTTCATTCCTTAGCATGGACCCGTTGACCGAGAAATAGCACCCCAGGCTGGCGGCGCGGCGCGCTTCGGCCAAGGTCCCGGTGAACCAATGCAGGACCACGGTACCCCGACCGAGAGGCAGGTGTTCCTCGATCATGTCGAGCGTGGCCTTAACGGCGCGGACGGCGTGGACGGACAGGATCTTGCCGCCTTCGGCAGCGCAGGCCTGTAGGACGGTTCGGAACACGTCCTTCTGCCGGTCCAGACTCCGGAAATGGGCCGGCCCGGCGTCCAGGCCCACTTCGCCGACGTACCGGCTTTCGGGGAGCAGTCGAATCAACATGTCGATCTCCGCCCACCTTTCGGCGACGAGTTGCGGATGGAGACCGAGGGCCGCACGGACATATTTGGTGGCCGAGGCCGCGTCGCGATTGCGGGACCACGCCCTCGGCGTGGTCGTCACCGCAAGGGTGAAGACACGGCGGCGCTCGCATTCCCGCACAAGGTCCTCGAAATCCGGGTAGAGGTCGAGGTGGCAATGGAAGTCGATCAGGGAGTTCTTCAAGCGGCTTCCAGCGTGGCTGGGCGTGTCCGTACGCCCTCAAGGAGGCGTTCCACCTCCTTCATACCACGCAGGTAGAGACCGGCTAGCTCCTCGACATGCTCGGCGTCCTCCCGGAGCGGTCCGGGCTTGTGGATCAGCACGCGAGCGATGTCCTGACGGCCCGCCAGCCGGGCTATCGCGTACTGGAAGCCCCGGATCTGCCGGCCTTCGGCCTTGGTCGGATCGAGCGGCTCCGCCGCCAGGTCGGCGCACCGATATCCGGTCGGATCGCCCTTGGAACCCCAAGCGTGCTCGATCGCGGCACGCCGGATGAGACAGGGCACGCAGTGTCCGCAGTGGTGGTGCCGGTCACCGTGGTATCGCCATAGAGACGGATGCGCGCACGACACCGAGGCGGAGACAAGCTCCCGAAGGATGCGCGGCTCGGCGCAGTCCTTGACCATCTCGCCTTTGGTTTTGTCCCAGTAAGGATTGCAGACGGTGCCGGGAATTCCGATGGAAGCGAGAAGCTCGTTCCACCGGTGCAGGAAGAACGGGTGGGTCGTGCGCGTGCTGTTCGCGCCCAGCCGCGTTGGATCGAGCGGTACGTTGAGGGCGATGAAGCCGTTTTCCGGTATCGTGAGTTCGAACGGCTTGCCGAGGCCAGCCCCGGCAAAGGCGCCGCTCGCCAGGAAAAGGAACGACCTGCTCCTCGTCGAGTTCTCGCCTCCGACGCCGGAGATCAGGTTGTGAGGGAACGCCATTGCGAGCCGGAGCCGCCGCAGGGTGTCGTTCGGCTGCTCGCTCGTCTTCGTCCGCGCTTCGAGCATCGCGAACAGGTCGCGTTGGGGCTTGCTGACCGCCCCCTCTCCCGAGTGGCTGACGAACAGAGGGCGCCGTCCCTCCTTCAGGCAGTCGATGGCGCCGACCAGACTGTCCAGGCCCCCGGAGAAGAGACAGACACCGTCCATCGGCGGCACGTCCGATATCGCCAGTTCCGGCTTGACCACGTCGTTGAACCTGGGCGGCCGAGCGCGGAACGAGCAGCTCCAGTGATCGCCGGTCAGGAACCGCAACATGGTGTCCAGGATCGGCGCGGCTTCGCTCCATCGCGCCTCGTCGGAAACGGGGACGACGAGATCGATTTCCCTGGTCCAGCCGTCCTGTGACGTCGCCGCGCGGTTCAGGCGCGTGTCGGCGGCGTGGACGTGAGCGGCGACGACCAGGAGATCGAGGGCGATCTCGCTGGGGAAGATCCCGAGGCTGCGGAGCTGTCGCAAAGCTCCGCCCATTCCGAACCGCAAGCCACGCTCGCCCGCGACGAGGTCGATCGGCTGGACGATGACGCCGGCGCTCAATGCCGACGCGGTCGCGTCGTCCGGACCGAAGTGTCCAGCGAGGGTAAATCGGGTCATTCCTCCTCCCCTTCGGCTTGCGCGTCGGCTCGATGCTCGAAGATCTCGATGGCCCGGAGGTACAGGTCGTCGATTGTCGCTTGCAGGCCGTCGACCGGAAGCGGTCCGTCGAACTCCCTGAGGGTGTCGGCGACGCAGCCACCGATGAAGTCCTTCATGCCGTCGTCGGCGGTCGTGACCTGAGCCGTGTCGTCCGGAAGAGTGACCATGCCGTTCGCGATGGTGTTGACGACCCTCACGTGGATCACGTTCGTGATGTAGGTGCCCACGATTGCGAGGATGGTATCGGCTGAGGGCCGCTCGATGTCCTCGTATCCTCGGTCTATCACGTCGGTCACGGCGTCGAGGTACGCGTCCCGGGCGTGGGAATCGTCGAGGTCGCCGTTCGGCGGGCAGATGATATCGACGAGGGCCGCGTAGATCGTCTCGATGGGCGCAGCGACGAGCGCTCCCAGGTCGAGCGCGCGAAGGACCTCGCGAATGCCGCCGGCCGCCTCGCCGGCCCTGTTGAGCAGACCGACGAGGTTCGCCGTCGCGCCGCGCTCGACCGCCATCCGCTGCGACGTGCGGGTTGTTCCCCCGCCGGCACGTCGCACGAACGACCGAAGCGCTCGCCCGCGAGCCCTTTCGTCCGTGCCGCCGGATCGAGCGTAGGCGTTGAAGCTGCGTCTGGCGGCCTGAAACCGCTTGTCGTTCGGCGGGGGTGGCTGACGCGGATCCTGGGGTTGCTGAACTTCCTGGAGTTGCTGCGGATCGTTCGCAGGCGGCCCAAGGCCGTCAGGCGTAGGATCGGCGACGGGGGTTCCGTCCGGCTCGTTCAGGAAACTCGGCAGCAGCGGGTTGGAATTCTTCGGACCGCCGAAGGGCGTCGAGGTCCCCATCTCACGAAGCCTGCGTGGGGCGTTTGGCCGCGCGCCTTACGACCGCCACGGCGGTCTTGAGCCTCCCGTTGCTCGAAGCCAGCCATTTGTCCATCACTTTTTCGAACCGGTCACGGGCCGGTCCTTTGACGAAGCCGTGACCCGAGGCGACCCAAGCGTGCAGCCTGTCGGCCGGCAGGTCGTCGAGCAGGTCTACGTATCGCCCCTCCAGCTCAGACAGCGTCTCCGCCATGATCGCGGCCCCGATCAGCGCGGGCGGCTTCCGGTCGAAGGCCGGGGAGGCCAGGACCATGCCGCGCAGGGCGGAGAACACTGCCGTGGCCTCGGTCGTCGACAGTTCCTTCAGTGCCTTCTTGGCCGTTGCTGCGTTCAGGTCGCCGCCGGACAGTTTGGCGATGAGATCCCGCAGCTTGGAAGACAGCGGGGCGGACGACGACAGGTAGTTTTTCTTGTCCTTGATCACGAACAGGTACGGTTTGAGATTCACGCCCTGGAGTTCGGGCTTGACCCCCGCCCATTTCACGACCTCCGGACGCATCCGCCAGTCCAGCACCGCCGCGTTCTGTTCGCTGCCAGCTTCGGCATTGCCCGAGGCGTCGACTTGGACATCCTCGCCCTCGTCCGGTGACGATGGCTGATCCTCCGCGACCGGGGGCGCCTGGCCGGCCTTGGCGAACGCCTCGATATCGGCCAGTTCCGCGCAGACGCCGTCCGAGGCGTTGGCGGCCGAGGAAGCGACGTGGAGGAAGACGCTGTCGGGAAGGAAAAGCTCGGCCAACATGAGCTTCGCCAGCCGTCCGGGCTCGATGGCCGATCCGAAGCCGCGTGCGGACGAGATCGCCAGTCGAAGGGTCAAGGCGTTCAGGAATCTTTTGATCTGCCGAGGATTGCCCTTGGTACCCCCAGCGAGGACCGGGCTTATCCGTTCCGCCATGACGATGGCCGTCGACTCGTCCTCTTCGACGTCGACCAACGCCTCCCTGACCGCCTTGTCGTTCAGGACCTCGGGATCCCAGGGCGAGCGCAGTGCCTGGCGGCCCAGGACCAAGAGTTTGCCGAAGCGGTCTGGATCTGCAATCACGGCGCCGAGCAACAGCAGGGTCACGTAGATCTTCGTCTCGGTCTCGCCCAGGGCCGGGATCCTGAAGGGAACTTGCAGGAGCTTTTCGAGGTAGGCCCGAGCGTACCCCTGCGAGTCTTCCATCTGCGGCAGGTTCGGGAAATGCCGGTGCACGGCGTATTCGATCATACGCTCGTCGGCGCCGACCACGAAGGCCGTCTTCTCCATCAGGACGAAAAGGCGGATGGCCTCAAGCGTCTGGATGGCCGTCTCGGGGAGGCATCGATCCAGGTCGTCGACCAGCACGACCAAGCGGTCGATCTCGGCTTTGTCGACGATTTCCTTGAACGCCTTCCGAAATCCGGCGATCTCATGCGGCGCGCTCGGCCGCTCGAACTTCAAACCATCCTTCGCGACGCCCTCGAAATCCCCGGCGATTTCAGACCGGGTCTTTCCGTCGCTCGCCATTTCGACGGCCCTTTGTTCGTAGGCGGTCGCGAGATCGGCAATCCCGGAACCGTGGACGGGTATCCCCGTGTGGGCCGCAACGACGAGCTTGCCGAAGCCGGTCAGGAGCTTGAGCTTGTTGAGACACCCCCAAGCCCGCTTGAACGCGTCGGTCGCCTTGCTCCAGATCGACTGGTTTTCTGCCAGCTCCGTCAGGACGCCTTCGATGAGGGCGATCTTAGCATCCTCGAAGCCCTGGAATTGCCAGCCGTTGAACTTGATGCAAACCGTCCGTTTGTCGCCCTTGAGCGCCGCCTCGATCATTTCGAGGATGCTCGACTTCCCCGCGCCCCAATCGCCGTGGATGCCGACAGTGATCGGCTGGTCCGTGTTCGATTTCAGCAGGCGCAGGACCGTCGACGAGATCGCTTCGTTGTTGAGGAAGTCAACCTTCGTTTCGTTGTCGCTCAGGTAGTTGAGCTGGCTGCTGAAAGGAGGCATTGGCGGGACTTGCCTGCGGCTTCGCTTTGGGGGACGAGCCGAGGTTGTACCGTGGCCTCCATTCAATCAAGGAGTACGACCGGGTTGCAGCGTTCATCCACAGCGTTTGTCGAGTAGGCCCGCAACGGGCCGACTCCGGCCCGCTCGCCGCTTGCATCCTGAATGTCCGGAAAGTGGTGACCGCCTAATGTCGGCTGTTGGCGTATTCCGTTGAAAAACTCCGCAGTGGGGGCGGAGCGTGCCAGCGATGGCTTGCAGTCGCAGACGATTCCGGGCGGATACCGCCGCCTCACGCGGGTTGGGTTTCCGGCATCGGGATCAGCCTGGCCATCTTCCGAAGGTTCTGAGCGGCGGCTGCGAGGTGGAACTCGTCGCGGGCTCCGTTTGGACCTCGAAGGCGCAGCCGATCGAGCTTCAGGATCCGCTTGAGATGCGCAAACAGCATCTCGACCTTCTTCCGCTGCCGCTTGGAGGCGCGGCCTTCGTCGCTGTTCATGATGCTCCGGGCCATGTCACGGGCACCTTCGAAAATCGAGCGTGGCACCTTGCGGGCCGGCTCGCGCGGCGTGCATCTGGCCTTGAGATCGCAGGCGTCGCAATCGAACTTGCTGGCTCGATAAAGGAGCGTGGCGCCGTCATTGACCAGGGTGCCCTTGGTGGTCAGCATCTTTCCGGCCGGGCAGAAGTAGACATCGCCTTCGCGATCGTAGGTGAAGGCGTCGCGCGCGAAGGTGCCGTCCTGGCGCGCCGATTTGTCGAACACGCTGACATGGGGCTCGATGCCTTGCTCATAGACAAGCCACCCCAGCATGGCAGCGGAGCCATAGCCGGTATCGGCCGCAAGGCGCGCCGGGTAGAGATCGAAGCGCTCCCTTGTCCGCTCGATCATCCGCTTGGCCGCCGTCACCTCGGCCTGCCGGATCGCGGTGGTCGGCTCGACATCCACGATGATGGCGTGGTCGAGGTCGATGAGATAGTTCGTCTCGTAGGCGAAGTAGGCGAGCCCGCCATCGGCGCCGGTCCAGCGGGAGGCCGGATCAGCCGGCGAGATGAACTTCGGGACGACCGGCGTCGCGCCACCGAAGGCAGCATCGTCGAGAACGGCCAGATATTCCTCGACCGCTCGGCGCGGCGTCTCAGGCGCTGTCCACTCGGCCGCGTCTACGCCCTTCTGACGGCTCGCGTCGGCCTTGATCAGGCTGCCATCGACGGCGAACCCTTCACCACCGACGAGACCTTCCTCGATGCATCGATCCAGCACCGTCTCGAACAGCCGGCGTAGAAGGTCGCTCTCGCGGAACCGACCATGCCGGTTTTTCGAGAAGGTCGAGTGATCGGGCACGTCGCCGTCGAGACCGAGCCGGCAGAACCACCGGTAGGCAAGGTTCAGATGCACCTCGTCGCAGAGGCGCCTCTCGGAGCGGATGCCGAAGCAATAGCCCACGAGCAGCATGCGCAGCATCAACTCAGGATCGACAGAAGGCCGCCCTGTCGTGCTGTAGAACGGCGCCAAGTCCCGCCGCAGATCGGACAGGTCGACAAAGCGGTCGATGGAGCGAAGAAGATGGTCTGCCGGCATGTGCCGTTCGAGTGAGAACTCGTAGAAGAGCGCCGCCTGATCGACTTGCCGCGCTCCCATCATCAGCTTCGCCTCCCGTCCGTCTACAGGAGTGAATCAGCCCCGGTACTTCCATTCAAGGCCAGAGTTTTTCAACGGAATA
>CAXTOT010000155.1:0-7883 GCA_964245915.1 uncultured Lichenihabitans sp.
CGGTCTGAAGCTAGGGTCCGTCGACGAGGAGACGGACGATGAAGAAGAGCCGGTTTAGCGAGGAACAGATCATTGGGGTCCCGAAGGAGCAGCAGGCCGGCGTGCCGGTGGCTGAGATCTGCCGCAAGCACGGGATCAGCGACGCGACGTTCTACACGTGGCGCTCACGGTTTGGCGGGATGGAGGTCTCCGGCGCGCGGCGACTGAAGACGCTCGTTGAGGAGAACCGCAAGCTCAAGAAGCTCCTGGCCGAAGCGATGCTCGACGTGGCGACGCTGCGCGAGGCGCTCGGAAAATACTTCTGACGCTCTCGGCACGGAGAACGGCCGTGACGTGGGCGATCGAGGACAAGGGCTACTCGCAGCGGCGTGCTGTAGACTGATCGGAATGGAGCCGAGACCTACCGCTACGCGTCGACCCGGCCGGAGGATACCGGCCTGCGAACACGCCTGCGGGCTCCGGCAGCGGAGCGTCGCCGGTTCGGCTATCGACGGCTGCACATCCTGCTGCGGCGCGAGGGCGTGACCCTCAATCACAAGAACCTCTTCCGGCTCTATCGCAAGGAGAAGCTGACGGTGAGGAGGCGCGGCGGTCGCAAGCGGGCTCTCGGCACGCGAGCCCCCATGACGCTGCGCAGGGTCCCAACCAGCGCTGGAGCCTCGACTTCGTCTCGGACACGCTGGCCGACGGTCGGCACTTCAGGGTGCTCGTCGTCGTGGACGACTTCACCCGAGAGTGCCTGGCGCTCGTCGCCGACACCTCGCTTCAGGGCGGCGTGTCGTGCGTGAACTCGATCGCATCCTGGACCTACGCGGCCAGCCGCTCACGATCGTCAGCGACAGCGGGACCGAATTGCCGTCGCATTCGATCCTGCTGGCAGAAGGATCGCGGGCATCGCGTGGCACTACATCGCTCCTGGTAAGCCGCAGCAGAACGGCTTCGTCGAGAGCCTGAACGGACGCTTCCGGGACGAGTGCCTGAATGAGCACGTTTTCCGGAGCTTGCTCCACGCCCGCCGGATCCTCGATACATGGCAGGCCGACTACAACAGCTGCCGACCGCATACGAGCCTTGGCGGCCGCACACCGAACGAGTTCCTGCCCAATAACCCGCCGGATTTAAAACCTACGCCTGCAACTCCACTCAGCTTCGCTGAGCCGAGCCTCTTGCAGGCTCCGCCAATCGAGCAGCTCTTCGCCAAGCTCAAGCACGAACTTCGCAAAGCTGACAAGCGGACGTTCAACGCCGTCTCAGATGCCATCGCCAGTGTTCTTGAAACCATCACCCTACAAAAATACTCAAACTACCTCGCAAATTCCGAATATAACCAAGCGGAAACTCATCGTGATCTAGGCGGGGTCGACCCAGGACTTTGGCATGCCGGCAGACTAGGAGGCGGGCGACCCCGTTCCTATCGAGGGACGCCACGTTGTTTCAATTCAGAGATCTTCTTCAACGCATGAAACTGCATCCTACCTCTAACCTGCAACATCCATTGCCGAGGAGTTCGACGCGGCAATCCCATCGTGCGCGCAATCTGCATGCGCAGTTCCCGGGGAGGCAACGTCCAAACCCAGGAGCCTCGATCCTTGACAAGGTTAAATAGATCTCTGAAACCGGTTTTTTTTTCCATTGGAAGGTGCCACACGGACCTAGAGCTGTCGGTGTCCTCCGCCGTAACATTGTTGAGCCGAAGCGCTGTCCACATCCTGCGAATATGTGGGTCAGCCGTACCGACGGGCACATCGAGGATCTCGTAGATAATGCTCAAGAAGTGAGCCTCCTCATATACATCGATTTCTCCCGGTGCCGCAGCCACCAGGCGCGCCCACATTCCCTCAGCCATGTGATCCACATCTATGATGCTGGCACGGGTCGCGGCGAACACTTCGCCTCCCGAATAGTGTGGTGTGAAGTCCAGGATACGATCAACAAGCTTCTCCGCAGCGCGGCGCATGTCTTCGCGGGAGCCGCCGTTTACCTTGTGATCGGAAGCATATGCGATTGAAAGGGATAGGATACCCCGGCGTTTGATGTCCGCAAAAAATTCGTCGGCTTCTCGGACCCACACACAGTCCGAGTCCAATACAATGACGTTATCAAAGCCGTCCAGCTTCGCCAAATACCTTATTATATCCAAGACGTAAAACTGGTTGTTCCAAGCTGCGACACGATTTTTGCCTAGCCGGTGTGTGATTGGAAGAGATATTACTTCAACACCCAATTCTTCAAAGAATTTATTGAGGTCGAGTTTATCGACCACGGGGAGGCTCTCAACGTTTGTGAAGAACGTATGAGTAGCATCGGGGTTGAGCCGGACGGACGTGGCATAAAAGCAAGCTGCACAGCGCCAATAGACATTCTGGAACGTGCGTTGCGCTGAGTTGACTCCGACTTGCGGAAAGAACGATGCGTCCTCGTCCTGGTCAATGACCAGCCATGTCGCAATCATTTCAAGCGGCAATTCATTCTCCATTCAGCTTTGGTCTGCCGTGTTCCGCAGCCACAAACACGGACCCTCAAGGGTGGAAGCTTGCCCACTTTGATTGTGTCTACCCCGCTGCCTCATGCAGTGTTACCTCGATGGCAAAAGTATGATAAAGCAAAGTCTCAAGCGGTTGTAATGTGGCGCAGGACTTAGTTGACTGTGGCCTTCTCCTTTGCTAATTCGCAACCGCCACACTGTTCACCGACCATCGTGAACAAGACTGTATTCTTATGTCTGGACGAGCTAGCCTCCCCAGCCATTTCAACATCCCCCGACAAGGAGGCGTAGCGACCCAATTTCCATAACACGGCTAAACGGTCAGCAACTCAATCATCGGCCAGTCGCTTTGAAGTGTCTTAAGCAGCGATTGCAGATCCTCATTGCCGTCGTGAGTGACTGGGAGCACGACTGCTTCCACCTCGTGACCCTTCACCCAAAGCAGGTCCATGATCGCTTCAACGTCGTTGGCTTCAACGACATCCGCATTTGCGATCCGCTCAGCGTGAAGACGCCTAAATAGTGCCGGATCGATTCCCAGCGTCAAAATTGTACGACCTGCCATCACCCCCCCACAAACCTCTTGAGAACCTCGCCGTCATCCTTCACCCCAGAGCTATCTTATCCGTGCTTTTGAGCTACAAGGAATCTGCCTTGTCAACCTCATTCAAGAACGGATCGTGGGTTTTATCCGCGTGTGTTTTCATTTCATTTGGTGCTCCGACGGCGTCCTGCCTTCAAGAGCCTTAACATAAGATTGGATTGGGCATATCGCCGCGCCACAGTCGGCTTTGCCGCTGCTGCTTGTTCGCAGCGCAATCGGCTCTTGGCTTCCAGTCTTGCCCAGGCTCATCTGAGCGGAGCGGGTCTCGACTCATCTCCACCACTCCTGCTCCTGGAGCGGGAGAGAGCCCCTGATCCCGACGGTAGAATGCCTGGAACATGGGGATGCCAGATCGCCTCAGGTCCACCGTGACGCTTGCGATGCAGTACGCAGCTTTGCAGCCGCTGATCCACAACGAGCTCAGATGCCGGTCGTTGTGGGTCCAAGATCGGTAATTGTCATAAGGAGGTCTTCCCTGGTGCGAAACTCTCCGCTCACCACGTTTAAACCCAGGCCTGTCTGTGAGGCCAGTGCTTGCCGCGTCAGAGCGGCGAGCCCACCCTCTTGAAGGATGGCGCGCGCGGCCCGTATTAAGCGCGCGCGGTCGCTGTCTTCGCTTGCGTCTGGGGCACTACGATCAGGGTAGTCGAACGTGGGCACGGAGCATTCACCTAGCAAAAACTACAAACGTAAGACCAATCAAACATCGAATTAGTTTCAATGATGTCGATCAAAATTTGCGGAAAATCTGATCTTAGGAACGGCTCTAGGGGCCGTTAGCTGCTCGTCGAAGATGTAAAGGCAATGAACCCAGGCCAGTTGAGTTGGAGCAGCCACAAGTGAGAACTCACTGACCAGGCATCGCTGCGTCTGCGACGGATTGTCGCCGACATCGCTAGGTGCGAAACGTCCCGCGTAACGACTCCAATTTGGGATTTTGGCTCGCTAGTCAAGCGGTGCGGGGCCTCTGGTTTATCCCATGCGAACAGCGCATGAACGGCACGGCCCAGGAGGTC
Organism: uncultured Lichenihabitans sp.; assembly: GCA_964245915.1. Classification (GTDB taxonomy): domain Bacteria; phylum Pseudomonadota; class Alphaproteobacteria; order Rhizobiales; family Beijerinckiaceae; genus Lichenihabitans. The sequence goes on from CAXTOT010000155.1 coordinate 4,106, forward strand.
ATCGCTTCAACGCCCATAGACATCCTCGAATCGTACGATGTCGTCCTCACCGGTGTAGCTGCCGACCTGGACCTCGATCAGTTCCAAATCAATCTTGCCTGGGTTTGAAAGCCGATGGACCGAGCCTATCGGCAGGTAGGCGGCCTCGTTCTCGTGGCGCAGGATAACTGTATCGTCGATGGTCACCTCTGCGGTCCCGCGTACCACAACCCAATGCTCGGCGCGGTGAAAATGCTTTTGCAAGGAGAGGCGCTGGCCCGGCTTGACCATAATACGTTTGACCTGGAAACGCGTGCCCGTATCGATGCGCTGGTACCAGCCCCAGGGACGGTACATGCGCAGGTGCTCGTCGACTTCGAGCCGCTTTTTGCCTTTTAATCGATTGACCAGATCCTTCACCGAATCGGAGTGGTGTCGCGACGCAACCAACACAGCGTCTGGAGTCGCGATAACCATAACATCGTCGAGCCCCACCACGGTGGTCAACAAGTGGTCGCTGTGGACTAGGCTGTTTCGAGTCTCGATGACCTCCACGTCGCCCCTGAGCGCATTGCCAACGATGTCCTGGGCGGAAGCCTCCCAAACTGCACTCCAGGTGCCGATGTCGGACCAGGAGAAAGAGACGGGTAGCACACCCGCCATACTGGTCCTTTCCATCACGGCATAATCGATCGAGATTTTAGGCGCTTTTGCAAACGCTTCGGCGTCGAGCCTTTGGAAGTCGAGATCGGACCTCGCCCTGTCGACTGCTGCCTGCGCGGCGGCGAAGACCTCCGGCGCGTGGGTGCGGAGTTCCGCTGCCATTACGTCCGCCCGAAACAGAAAGTTTCCGCTGTTCCAAAGGTAGCCCTGCTCGATGTAGCGCGCGGCTGTGGGGCCATCGGGCTTCTCGACAAAGCGCTCGATCCTGGCGGCCCCGGTGCCAGCGATGGCGGAGCCTGGATGAATGTAGCCGTACCCGGTGGCCGGCGCGGTAGGCGTAACCCCAAGCGTCATGATAAAACCTTGGCGCGCGGCGTCGGCCGCCCCGAGGCATGCCGCGACGAAGGCTCCCGCGTCGGCAATCAGGTGATCGGCGGCCATTATCAGCACGACCGCCTCGGGAGCTTGCCTGAGTGCGAGGCAGGTTGCGACCGCAACGGCCGCAGCTGAATCGCGGCGCATGGGTTCAAGGACGATGTCGGCCGAGATGCCTATCGCCTGGAGCTGCTCCGCCGCGATGAACCGGACCTCGCTGGAGGCGAGGATTACGGGCTTTGTAAAAGCAGGATCAGCAACCCGCCGTACCGTCGCCTGGAAGTTGGAATACTCGGCCAGTAGGGGCATAAACTGCTTGGGCATGCTTTCGCGAGACGCTGGCCACAGACGCGTGCCGGATCCCCCGCACATGATCACTGGAAGGATTGCGAGGGTCTCTTGTAACCTGTCCCTTTGTGCACTGAATCCGATGATGGACCCGGGGTCCGGAGAGGAAGAACCGCGTCTTGCGCTGGTCAGGACATCAGATCGCATAATAGTTCCTCCTCCCATTTTACTTTCTACGTTCGACGGCCGCTCTGGCGATCACTCTACTCGAGGTCCATGGCGTTAGAAGACCCGGGCGATTCGCCGGAGTGTCGACCAGGAAAAGCCGTTACGGTCATTGAAGCTGCTGGTTGTAGGGGCCGACACCGTCGTTCTCCCGCAACACCGCGTCCACCGCCTTGAACATCTCGCGCATACGGGCCGCCGAGACCGGGCTCTCCACGACGACGACCAGCTCCGGCTTGTTGGACGACGCGCGGACCAAGCCCCAGGTACCATCTGCAACTGTGATCCGGACGCCGTTGATGGTGTTGATCTCGCGTATTGGCTGACCCGTGAAGCTTTGTCCGGATTCAGCCATTACCTGGAAGCGTGCCACCACGGCCGCCGCGACGCCGTATTTGCGCTCATCGGCGCAGTGCGGTGACATAGTGGGAGAACCCCAGCTTGGCGGTAGATCGCGATAAAGATCGGCCATGGTTTTGGGCGGATAGCGGTCCAGCATTTCGATAACCGCTATAGCGGTTAGCAGGCCATCGTCATAGCCGCGGCCGATCGGGCTGTTGAAGAAGAAGTGACCAGATTTCTCAAACCCCGCCAGGGCACCGAGGTCACAAACCCGCCGTTTGATGTAGCTGTGGCCGGTTTTCCAATAGTCAATCGTGGCGCCGTTTGCCTGCAGCACAGGGTCGGTGGCGAAAAGACCGCTCGACTTAACGTCGACCACGAATTTAGCCCCGGGGTGTAGCCGCGACAGATCCCGGGCCAATATCAACCCGATTTTGTCGGCGAAGATCTCGTGACCTTCGTCGTCCACGACTCCGCAGCGATCACCGTCTCCGTCGAAAGCCAAACCCAGATCGGCCCCCACCTCCCTGACCTTCTCGGATATCGCACCCAGCATGCGCAGATCTTCAGGGTTGGGGTTATAACGCGGGAAGGTGAAGTCGCCCTCGGTGTCAAGCGGAACAACCCCGCAGCCCAGCCTTTGAAGCAGCGCCGGAGCGAAAGCGCCCGCGGTGCCGTTACCGCAAGCCGCTACCACTTTGAGCTTGCGGGTTATCGCCCGGCCGGCCAACAAGTCGGTGAGGTATCGGGCAGGCACATCCGCCGTAGGTATGTAGACGCCCCCAGGAGCTGCCGTGCTCTCGCCGCCCAGCACGATGTCCCGCAGGCGGCCCATCTCATCGGGGCCAAAGGTTAAGGGGCGCCTCGATCCTATCTTCACCCCTGTCCAGCCATTGTCGTTATGTGAGGCCGTAACCATGGCAACCGCCGGCACATCAAGGTCAAACTGAGCGAAATATGCCATCGGCGAAAGCGCAAGGCCGATGTCGTGCACCCGTAAACCCGCCCGCACCAGGCCGAGCGCTAGCGCGTGTTTGATCGAGGCCGAATAGGCACGGAAATCGTGGCCCGTGACGATGTCTGCAATGCCCTCCGACCGGAGCATGGTACCAAGGCCAAGGCCAAGCTCCATTGCCCCGAGCAGGTTGAGCTCTTGAGGGAACTGCCAGCGCGCGTCGTATTCGCGAAAGCCCGTAGGCTTCACCATCGCTCGCGTCTCCGACGCGAAGCTGTTTGGATCGATACCGAACACCGGCTTCATAAGAGTTGCCTATTCGACGGATCGTCTGCCCCGAGCGCTGCGCAAATGACGGAGAGCCGTGACTGCATCGTGGTCGCGTCAATCACCCAACCGCTCCGCATTGTAACTCGCGAGCGGGCAACGCATAACGTGGCGGCAGCAATCTGCCAAGACAACGAACAGCGGGCGAGTGGGCATTTATCTTTCACAATAATATTCGAGCTATGCTGGTCTTGATTTTGGCAAAAGTCGGCGCGGATTGCAACGAGACAATTACATGTGCTTCATCGCAAACAGTATCAGCGATTCGCCGGTGCGCTCTCGACCACTCTATCACGAGGGCCTCGGAGTTGGACCAGAGTCCGGTAGTTCGAATCCTAATGTCTTCGAACCTAGCTGAACGACGATCAGTCTGACTTGGAGGCGGGTGATGGGGGTTCTGGTCACGGGCGGCGCGGGCTATATCGGCAGCCATATGGTGCTGGAACTGCTCGATGCCGGGGAAAAGGTTGTCGTCCTCGACAATTTCTCGACCGGCTTCCGCGATGCGATCCCCCAAGGCGTCAGCCTGGCCGAAGGCGATTTCGGTGACGAGGCTTTGGTGGCCGGGTTGATCCGCCAGCATGGCATCGACGCCATCGCGCATTTCGCCGCCAAGATCGTGGT
>CAXTOT010000156.1:0-7790 GCA_964245915.1 uncultured Lichenihabitans sp.
TCAATCCCGACAAGCTGCGCTACCACAAGATCATCATCATGACGGACGCCGACGTGGACGGCTCCCACATCCGCACCCTGCTGCTCACCTTCTTCTTCCGCCAGATGAAGGAATTGATCGACCGGGGCCACGTCTACATCGCCCAGCCGCCGCTCTATAAGGTCAAGCGCGGCTCGTCGGAGCAATATCTCAAGGATGAGCGGGCTCGCGAGGATTATCTCATCGAGAACGGCCTCGACGGTGCCGTGCTGCGATTGGCCAATCGCGAGGAGCGAGCGGGCGCCGATCTGCGGGCCGCCATCGAGCAGGCCCGGCTGGTCCGTTCCGTACTGACCCAATTGCATTCGCGCTACGACCGGGTGGCGGTCGAGCAGACCGCGATCGCCGGAGCGCTGAAGCCGACCCATCAGCTCGGCGACGAGGAAGCGGCGGAAGCCGCGCATAAAATCGCCGAACGCCTCAATGCCCTCTCGGAAGAAACCGAGCGCAGTTGGGAAGGCACCATCGAGAATGGCGGCTTCGTGTTCACCCGCGTGGTGCGCGGCGTGCGCGAAGCCTCGGTGCTCGATGCCGGGCTGTTGTCGTCAGCCGAGGCGCGGCGCCTGGACGAGCAGAGCGCGGGCTGGCAGGAGATCTACGGCAAGCCCTCCACCTTCGTGCGCAAGAACGACCAGACCCCGATCGCGGGGCCGAGCGCGCTCGTCGAGGCCGTGATGGCGGCGGGCAACAAGGGCATCAGCCAGATGCAGCGCTACAAGGGCCTCGGCGAGATGAACCCCGAACAGCTCTGGGAAACCACGCTCGATCGCAACGTCCGCTCGCTGCTCCAGGTCAAGATCAAGGAAGGCGACGAGGCGGACGACATGTTCGTCAAACTCATGGGCGATGTGGTGGAGCCGCGCCGCGAATTCATCCAGGAGAACGCGCTGAGCGTGGCGAATTTGGACGTGTAGCGCGCTGGAGGTTTCTTGGACCGCCGCACCCCGAATCCGCCATGATGGATAAAATCGAGATCGAAGAGATGTTTTCGGCGCTCGGTCCGGTGACGATCAGGCGCATGTTCGGCGGCAAGGGCATTTACCACGCCGGGCTGATCATCGCGATCGAGTTGCGCGGTGAGATCATGCTGAAAGCCGATGCGATCAGCGCCGCCGAGTTCGAGGCGGCCGGCGCCAGGCGCTGGGCCTACGAGGGCAAGAAGGGCAGGGCGGTCAACATGCCCTATTGGTCGATCCCGGAGGATGCCTTCGACGATCCCGACATCATGGCGCGCTGGGTAAGGCTGGCCTATGAGGCGGCTTTGCGCGCAGCGTCCGTTTAGCCGCTGGAGCATTGCCGGGGGGCGAACTGCTCACGCGCCGTTCCCATTTGCCGCCAGGATCGTGATCTCCGGCTCCCAACCCTCGGGAAGGTCCGGCGGGCTGACCGATTCCAGATCGAGTCGGACGAAGGACTTAAGGATCGACTCGAAGGTCTCCGTATCGCGCGCCCAATGGATGACACCATCGAAGTCTTTGGCCAGCCGGTGCGTCAGGTCGAGCGAGGAGCGGCGATCGACCCCGACGGGGCTGTCGACCTGAACAATGGCGATCCTTTCGCCACCGACCCATCTCACAATGTCTTCGGGAAACTCATGTGCGTAGTCACGCCGCCCGTTCCACACTGCCGTACGGATCACCTTCCCAGCGGGCGTGGCCAGCCGGAAGATCCACGGCGAGTCCTCTTGGGCGACCCCAGTCGCCGCGTAGAAGGCGGGCGGCGGCGGGCGGCTGAGGATCGCGGCTTTCTGCGCCCGGATTTGCCGATGCTGCGCCGCCGTCAGCCGAACCAATGGCGTACCATCTGCGTCGAATGGCCGAATGTCGCGCGAATAATAAACCTCGGCGGTCCCGGCGTCGTAAACGTCCGAGTCCGGGAAAGCGAAGAGCAGAACCTGTCCGGTGAAACTCCTCATATGCCGCAGCACAATGTCCCACGCTATGTCTTCATGAACGACCGGCACAACATGAAGCGTCGCGCCGGGCGCTTCCATCATCAACCGGTCAATGACCGCTATCCCGATCGCACTGAAACGCTCGCCGTCGCCGAGACAAAAGCCGACATGGAAGCTGCGTTCACCAACTACGACTCGGAACGCCTGAAGAACGACCTGTGTGTCGTCTGGGACTGTCTCGTCTCCGGTGAGTGCGCGTATGCGTGCTCCATTCATCGCGGCGACGGGAGGGAGAAAATGCAGTTCCATCGCACCCCGGAAACCTTTCGAGCGCGGCCACACCGATTGCTCCTGTTCGCCCCTTCTTTTCGCCTCGCCCATCGCGCCTTGTCCTGCTCTAGCTGAATGCTGCGATCACCGTTTCAATGGGTAGAAACAGAGTGCGGCTATCCGCCGGATATTCAATAAATTCAGCGCAGGCCATGTAAAACCGCTTCGCGTTCTCGTCTTTGGCCTGCACCAGCACCGCCCCGATCCCGATGCTCTGGGACGCGACCGCAATTCGGTGCAGAGCGTTTGATAGGATGTCCGCACCAATGCCCCGGCCCGCATAGACGCGGCTGACCGCCAGACGCCCGATCACCGAAACGGGAATGACGTCAGGCGCATTGCGCCGAACCTTACCCGGTGCAGACGCCCGTTCCACCGACCCGGCGGCGATACAGAAGTAACCGACCACCGCGTCGCCATCGCAGACGACATAGGTGCGAGAGAAACGACTCTCATTCCTAAGAGCCCGATGTTTTAACCAGTCGTTCAGAACCGGCTCACCGCAATCGAATTCCGCCAGATCGTGGTTCGACGTAAGGGGAACCGGGGTCGAGAGCTTCGCTTGCGGACGTTTGGGGTCAGGCGTTAGGTTTTCCATGCTGGAACGCGACGCAAAAGCGCGCGCAGCTTGGGTCCGGGCGCCGTGGGATTGTCAAGGGCATGGATGAAGGCGTCGTACCGATCGGAATCAAGCACGAACAGGCGCTGATCCAGCAGCACGTCGATCGCCAGTGAGCGGGCACTATCGATCATGAACTCGGTGCGCGTCTTGCCGAGGATCGCGGCCGCATCGTCGATGAGACGGCGCGTCGGCGAGTCGATGCGCAGATTGATGCTGCCCTTGGTTTCGGGAGCAGAAAGGCGCTCGTCGATCAGCACACCAACTGCGTCCGAAGATGAAGAACGACCTTTTACCATGCCCCGTAATATGCTGTCTTGTATCTACGATGTCAATACGAGGCTGCTTTAGGTCGCGCCTTTCAGGCTGTTGGTCTCGCCTTGGCGGAGGCCTGATACAATGCCATCGTTCCGTCTAATCTGGTCGCAAACTGACGCAGCAGATCAAAGCCGCAGCAAACGGGCGTTGCCCCGGAACCAAAATGAAAAAAAGTCCCGATTCCGCCGATCTCGACAAGTTGCGGGGCCGCATCCAGGCGCTGCGGGCAAAGACGATCGACAACGGCTGCAGCGAGGATGAGGCGCTCGCGGCCGCCGCCAAGGTGGCGGAACTGCTCGACCGGCATGATCTCTCGCTCAGCGATGTCGAACTGCGCGAGTCTGCCTGCGTTCGCGTCGTCTATGAGACCTACCGTAAGAAGCGCATTCCGATTGCCGACTGCATCGGCGCCGTGGCGCATTTCTGCGACTGCAAGATGTGGCGGGAGAAGACCGCCGGCGGCGAAACCATCTACGTCTTCTTCGGTCTGCCCGCCGACGCTGAGGTGGCACTCTACGTCACCGACCTCATCGACCATGCGGTCCGCTCCGAACTCGGGCGCTACAAGTTCACCCCGGCCTATCTGCGGTTCCGCCATCAGGAGCGGCATCTCGCCAACGCCTCCTTCGCGTTCGGCATGGTGGCGTCGATCGCGGAAAAGCTTCGCGATATGAAAGCCGACCGCGATTCGGCCAACATCAAATCTGGCCGCGACCTCGTGCTGATGAAGACCTCGATCGTCGATCACGAATTGCAGAAGCTCGGGCTCAGGCTGAAATCGACCCGGAGCGCGGGCCGTCTCGTCTCACCAGATGCCTTCGAGGCGGGCGGGGCGGCCGGAACCTCCTTCGCTATCACGCCAGGCCTCGGGCGCACGCAACCGCTCTGAGCGCCGTCGTGAACACCCAGGTCAGGCCTCCACGCCCCTTGTCCGCCGCTCCATCTCGGCCTCGTCGATCACGCCCTCGATGAAGTTGGCGTGAGCGGCCGCGGCACGAGGTTGGAGGATCTCGCCCCGCATCATCATTCCAAGCAGGATTTCTCGCACGATCGCGCCGCGATCGGGCTCGCCGACAGCCTGAAGGAAGGACACGATCCCCTCGTCGATGACGGCGGCAGTCAGAATGCCCGACCTGAAGGCGCCGGTGTCGATCGAGATCCGATTAACGGTCTCGACAGGGCTGTCGCCCATGATGGTGTGGCCGTGAACCACGCGTCGGGGCAGGGCGGGTGCGTGGTCCAGAAACGCGGCGCGGATCCAGAGTAGGTCCTCGTCGGTCTGCTGCTCGATAGGAACGCCGGGGCGGATGCCGGCATGAACGAACAAGTGGGTTCCGTCGTCATGGGTGAGCGGCAGGGCAGCGAGGAAGCCGGCATGCCGGCGGAGGCTTGCCTCGTTCCCGTCCCGGGTGCCGCGATCGATGCCGTAACTGGTGATCGCGTGCCGATGGAGCTGCCAGGCCCAGGCGGGCACGTCGCCTTTCAGGGTCACCGCCTTGACGAAGAGATCGTCGTGGTTGCCGCGCAGAGCGACGAAGACATCGCCTAGACGGCGGGGCCCCGCCATCACCCGCTCGACGACGCCATAGGAATCGGCACCGCGATCGACGTAGTCGCCGGTGAACACGATCTTGGCCCGCGCTTGTCGCCGCACCGCGTCGGCTTCGATGAGGTCGAGCAACTGGTTCAGGAGGTCGAGCCGGCCATGGATATCGCCGATCGCGTAAGTGACGCTCTTCATCCGGACCCGTCTGTGGCGCGATCGCCGATGCTGCCGTGCCAGGGTTTTCGCCCGACGTCGCGCAGGCTGTACACCACCCCATCCGCCCGTGATAGATCGTAAGCAGGTCGCAACGAACCACGCGCCCAGGGGAGGGACGACATGACCATCGCAGTGGCGGCCGAGGCCGACCGGCCGGAGACGGTCGCCAAGATCACCCGGCGGCTGCTGCCCTTCCTGGGCATCATTTACCTCATCGCCTATGTGGACCGCCAAAACGTTAGCTATGCCAAGCTCCAGATGGTGGGCGATCTCGGGCTGACCGAATATGCCTATGGGCTCGGGGCCTCGCTGTTCTTCATCGGCTACTTCCTGTTCGAAGTGCCGAGCAACGTCATCCTGGAGCGGGTCGGGGCGCGGCGCTGGTTCGCCCGCATCATGATCACCTGGGGGGCCGTGACGATCGCACTCGCCTACACCCAGAACGCCACCATGTTCTACATTTTGCGCTTCCTGCTCGGCGCCTGCGAGGCGGGCTTCTTTCCCGGCGTGCTTTACCTGCTGACCCTGTGGTTCCCGTTCCGCTATCGCGGCCGGATGGTGGGGTCGTTCATGTTCTATAGCGCCATCGCCAACGCGATCGGGGCGCCGGTCGGCGGCGCGCTACTCGATCTCAACGGCACCCTCGGCCTGAAAGGCTGGCAATGGGTGTTCCTGTGCACAGGCATTCCGGCCGTGATCGCCGGGCTGGTCACGCTCGTCTACTTGCAGGACAGACCCGATGACGCACGCTTTCTCGACGCCTCGGAAAAGCAATGGCTGAAGGCAACCCTCGCCAGCGAGGACCGCACCGCGAATAAAAAAGTCCATGCCAATCCGTTCGCGGCCCTGCTCGACAGGCGGGTGATGCTCTTGGCGATCTGGTACGTGTCGCTGCCCCTCGGCGCCTACGGGATCAGTTATTGGCTGCCCACCATCGTCAAGGGTTTTGGGGTCACCAATACCGTCAACGGGCTCATCAACATCATCCCCTGGGTGATCGTCGCGGCGGCGCTGTGGGGCGTCCCGAAGCTGGCGGCGCGCACCGGCCAGGTCACCGCCTTCATCGCCGGCCCGGCCCTGCTGGGGGCGGCCTTCCTGGTGGGCAGCGTCTACCTTCCCGGCAACGCGCTGAAATTTGCCTGCATCTGTCTGGCGGCCGCGGGCGTCTTTTCGGCCCAGCCGGTGTTCTGGACCTTGCCTTCGACCTTTCTCACCGGCGCCTCGGCGGCCGCCGGTCTCGCGGCCATCAATTCGGTCGGGAACCTCGGCGGCTTCGTGGCCCAGAATGTCGTCCCCTGGATCCATGACCAGACCGGAAGCCTCGAGACTCCCATGCTGTTTCTGGCCGGCTGCGTGTTTTTGGGTGGCGTCATGACCTTCGTGGTCCTGGCCTATCTGGCGCGCCACCGAGAGGCTGTGAGCGCATAGCTGGACCGGAGTGGACCGTGCAAATCGCACCCGCTCTAAGGGGCTGTTAAGGTGAACAACTCAAAGTGTCGAGATCGCGGTAACCCGCGTCCCGCGTCGCTTGCGAGCAGCTCACCTCATGCATCCTCCCAGAGACGATTACGCCCAGCATGGCGACGAACGGTACGCCCCGCCGCCAAGGCAGGGGGCGGATTCGGGCCTTAAAGATACCGCTGGCTGGCAGGCGCTCTATAGCGCCATGCTGGGCCACATCACCGGCAACGTCGAAGTCTGGCTGCGCAACTATCTGGCCGACGTCATGTCCGGGCGGGCTTCCCCCGCCATGGTGGTTCCGGCTCCGGCCGGCCCGGGCCGCCGGGGGCAGGTCGAAGCCAAGGCGCATCTTGCCGCGGGCGGCGGCACCTCGATCAAATTCGTGATCCCGCCCTGGCTGGAGCCGTTCAAGGACCCGGCCAACGTGCGGTTCACGCGGACGCCCGACCATATCCTGGTGCAGGAGAAGGGCGGCTGGTCGCCGGTGACGACCCCCGATGACGATTCCCCGCCGCCTGCCGAAGCGGTGGAGCCCACGGCACCCCCGGTCGTCGAGGCGGCGTTTGAGCGGCGGCCCTACGTGTTGCCGCCGAACGTCCGCTTCTCCCGGACGCCCGATCGCCTGCTGGCCAAATCCGAGCCCATTGCGCCCATGGAGGCGGTTCCAGCCCATGAATCCGAGATGCTGACGTTGGGAGCCGAGCCGGAAGCGGTCGCGGTCTCCGAAGTGCCCATGGAGGCGCTCGTGGCCGAAGCCTTCGATGTTGCACGCGCGGCCGAGCGTGAGGGCGGGGACCCTCAGGCTTACGACGGCTCGGAGTTTTGGCCCGATGCCGCCCCGCAGCCTTGGGGCGACATCATCCAGCTCGGCCCGCTCGAATGGCGGACCGCCGCGCGCGAGCAGGACAATGTCTTGGCAATGCGGGCAAGGTTCCAGCTCGAGCGGCCTGACGACCTGCCGTCCCCCCGTGAGCAAGCGGATGGAGCCGACGAGTTCGACATGGCGGACGAACTCGACATCGAGTGGTCCATGGAGGATGAGGCAGACTGGGACGATGAGGGGTCCGACCCCGACGATCCGACGCCGGACATGGAGCCCGACAAGCCGGAGCCTGTTGAACCGCGCTCGGGGCCGGTGCTCGAACCGGTCCGGGCCTCGGCGCAACCCAACAATGCTTTGCACCTCGCCTTCCTGGGTGGGCCCAGCAAGGCCAATCCCATGCGCCGACCGCGCAGTGTCGGCCCTTATGAGCACCCGCCCATCGACCTCCTGGCCGAGCCAGCGAAATCCCTCGGTCCCGTGATGACGCGCGACGCGCTCGAGCAGAATGCGCGTCTTCTGGAGGGGGTGCTGGAGGATTTCGGCA
>CAXTOT010000157.1:0-7790 GCA_964245915.1 uncultured Lichenihabitans sp.
TCATTGGCTATCCCAAGATTCAGCTTGCTCCAACGGGGGCGTCCACACATGTGGCTAGGGAGCTGGCGGATGGAGCCATCGCGGCGCTTGGAGCGACGCGTCGGCTGCTTGTCGACAGCTTTTCGCAGACGCTCGAGACACAGATGGAACTGGAGAGCCGTTGCATTGCCGAGTTTGGCTCCTTAGCCGACCCGCGCGAGGGAATCGTCGCGTTCGTCGCCAAGCGCCGCCCCTCCTTTGGCAACCGTGACGACGACTTCTAGCTAGCCATACTGATCAAATTTAGGTATCGTCGTTTGAGAGGAAATAGCGATGCAGACTAGAACAAAAATTGAGGCGAGCAGCAGTACGACTCGTACCGGCTCCGTCACAGCTTCAGTTCTCCAATTAGGTATTTTTCTGCTAAGCGGCCTGTCTAGATTAAAATATTTAATCTCTACAATCGCACATATTCAATTAGCTGATCTACCATTTCCTAAACTGGGTCTTGCGATCTCACTGCTAGTGGAACTCGGATGCGGCACGGTCTTGATATTCGGCTACCGGACCAGCTTGGTAGCAGGCGTGCTCGCCGTCTTCACGATCGTCACCGCGATTGACTTCCACCATGCCTTGAGCGATCAGAACCAACTTATTCATTTCTTCAAGAATGTCGCGATTGCCGGTGGGTTGCTCAACATCGTCGCGATCGGAGGAGGCTCCTTGAGCGTCGATGCGCGCCGCTCATAAACAGTTCACGCTCGCCTAGGCTGGGTACCGGTTTCTTGCGAGCGATGATCCAATTTCCATTTAACTATCACGAGCGCCGCTATACTGGTGGCGAGGCAAGGAAGCTCCCCAATGAACATCTTGCACATTGACGCCAGTGCCAGCGACGCGGCAACTTCCTATTCGCGCCGGCTATCGGCTGACTTGGTCGAGAAGCTGAAGGCCGCCAATCCCGGAGTCTCAGTCGTCTACCGCGATGTTGCGGTCGATCGTTTACCTCATGTTGACATGACGATTCGTCAGGCGTGGGTACCAGAGGGCGAAAAGGATGCCGCCCTCACCGACACGGCGACGCGATCGAAAGCATTGGTCGATGAACTCATGGCCGCCGATGTCGTCGTCATTGGATCGCCGATGTACAACTTTACGGTTCCCTCGACCTTGAAGGCTTGGATCGATCATATTGCGATTGCCGGGCAGACGTTTCAATACACGTCGAGCGGCCCGGAGGGTCTGCTGAAATGTAAGGCCTATCTCGCGCTGTCTTCCGGCGGCGTCTACTCGCAAGGCCCATTTGCCGCTTTGGAGCACCTCGCGACGTACCTCACTGCCATACTTGGCTTCTTGGGGATTAGCGACGTCGAAGTCGTGCGTGCAGAGGGAATCGCCTACGGACTTGAGCAGGAGAACGCCGCTATGGCATCCGCCCAAGAGCGCATTGCGATGCTTATTGCCGGATAGGTTTAGCGGCTCGCAATGATGCGCGTCCGAAACTGCAATAGAGGGCGCTCTTCGGTTTACATTGCGTGAGACGGATCGATGCAGAGCGCAAAATCTTCGAAGACAAAACCTGAGCATCCGGATCACGCATCGTCTATTCCCGTTTTGACTGCATCACGCAGCGGCCTGAGTTCGTCCCGCGCAACCATCTCGGGCAGAGTGCGCATGACCCATTGTTGGAAATGGTCTCAGGAAGACATGGCTCAGCAGTCCCTCCGCTCGTCGAACGCCGATCTAGCCTGCTCGACCCGCACGAGGTTTTCCGTTGCCCAAACCCATACGCCGCAAAAAGCGGCGCCAAGCGTGAAACCCAGCCCAGTCAGGCGATACTCGACTTTGGGCGGAACGACGGCATAGACGGTTCGATCCACCAACCCGTCACGCTCCATCGCGCGAAGTGTCTGGGTCAGCATCTTCTGGCTGATCCCTCCGATGGCGTCGGCGAGCCGGCCGAAGCGGAGCGTTCCCCGTTCCGCGAGCACCTCAAGGATCAGCATCGTCCATTTATCGGCTACCCGTCCGATCAGCGCTGTCACGAGCGCCTCGACGCGGGGATCGATCGTCGCCGGGGGTGTCATTCCGGCGTAACGACTGGCGGCCGCGATCTCCTCCGCCGTGAATGTCAGTGTGCTGACCATGCTTCACTCTCCAACAGGTAAGTAAGGCACCGAAGGGTGCGGTCTTCCCGTTGGAGAGCATAGCTGCCATTGCTCCGCCAACAAACTCGGCTTGAGGACAGGCACGATGAAGCTCAAGGCAAGGACGATACTGATCACCGGCGGCAGTAGCGGCATTGGCCTCGAACTGGCGGGGCAGTTGCTCGAGCGGGAAAATGTCGTGATCGTCACCGGACGCAACGCAGAAAGCCTCGGAGCGGCCGAGCGCCGATTTCCCGGTCTTCGTACTATTCCCAGCGACGTGAGCGATGCCGACGGCATCCGGTCGCTGCACGAGCAGGTCATCGCCCGCTTCCCGAAGCTCGATACGCTGGTAAACAATGCCGGGATCATGAGGAACCTCAGACTTGCCGAGGATCGCTCGCTGGAGGACGTCGCGCGCGAAATCGACATCGACCTGACTGGTCCGGTCCGCATGGTGCAGCAGTTCTTGCCGCACCTGCGCCGCCAATCGGACGCGCTGATCGTCAACGTGTCTTCGGGCCTCGCGTTCGTGCCGTTCCCGATCTCACCGGTCTATTCCGCGGCTAAGGCGGCTATCCATGCCTACACGCGGTGCCTCAGAGTCCAACTTGACGGCAGCAATGTAACGGTGGTTGAACTAGCGCCGCCCGGAACGGAAACCCGGCTGTTCCGGGGTGAGTTCGCAAAAGAGATGAAAGGTCAGAAGGGCATGGCAGTCGATGTTCTGGCCAAACACGCGATCGCCGGGATTGAGGCCGGAAAGATCGAAATCCGACCAGGATTGAGCAATGTCCTGAAAATTGCCAGCCGCCTCGCGCCGGGTATCATCTTCCGGCAAATGAGCAAGGTCGGCCGTTCCTGAACGGGGCTAGCATCAGCACGAGATCAGCGTGTACGATGGAAATCCATGCCCAACCATCTGGATAGGCCGCGCATGAGAGCCTGCCCTGGCCGGCTGCCAACGCGTGCTTTTCTGTTCATCCGATTTGTCTCAGCCGCACAGATGCTGCGATCAAGGGTAGCGGCCTCATAAACGATGCGATCGATTCGCCGGAGTGGGTAGTCGGCAGTGCATCGTCGGCGAACCATCAAATGCGTGACGCCTCCCATAGGCAGCAGCCAAAGCATACGCGCCGCCTGTTTTTTATCGGCCCCGATCACTTGTGACACGCCGAATTAACTAAATCACGATAACCTTGCATGATCGCGCGATTCTTTACGGCATTTATCCAAAGCATCCGCGACCATCGGAGATCAATTAGAATAAATAGATATTAAAGAGATATTTTAAAATGGCTGTCATCAGCGTGAACCGTGAACAAAAAATTGTCAGCGTAATTTATAGCGGGTTTTACGGGGTCGCTGACGTCCGCGATCACGCGGATAAGCTTCGAATGGTGATCAGCCGAGAGTTCGGTAAAACTCCGCATTTTAGTATAATGATGGACATGATAGACTGTAGTGTCCAATCCCAGGAAACGACAAGCTGCTTCCAAGCACAGCTGAAAGGGTTTCCAAAAGCGGCGAGGATAGCGATAATTACCGAAAGTGCCTTGGCAAAGATACAGATGAGCCGTTTGATGGGCTACAGTAATCTAAAAATATTTGATCATAAGGAAAAAGCGCTTACGTGGCTGATCGCAAAAGATATTGATAGCCCTGAACACTGGTAGTGGCAAGTACGGCGGGCAGGGAGCCGCTTCGATGCGAATCCTGAACCTGGACGGACTCACGCGTCGAATGATCGGCCCGTTGCGATGTCGCGCAACGCATTGGTTTTGTAGGGAGCTAGGCAAACTTCTGGCCGTCGCGCCGGACGACAAATGGCGACCCAGTGGAAAGCGCCGCGCCGGTGATTTCCCCATAAAACCGGTCTAAAAGGAGCCCTCCCAGATCTTGGCAAGCTCGCTGATAACAGTTATCGATTTACTTCGTATACGAATCATGTATTTCGTTTCCGAATGAAACTGTGAGGTCGATGATCGTCTGATGCCTGCGCACGCCCCACGCTTGGTTTACCTGCTGAACGTTGCGCACAAGCGCGTGCAACGATGGGTTCAGACGACCAGCGACGGTGGAACCGCTGCGCGCCACGGCCTGCTGATGGCGGTGTGGGATAAGGATGCAGGCGTCCCACTTGGCGATCTCTGCCGAGCGCTTGATCTCAGCGCGTCGTCGCTCAGTGGCTTGATTGACCGCATGATTCGTTCGGGCCTGGTCGAACGCCTGCCCGATCTCGAAGACGGGCGCGCGTTCCGGCTGCGCCTCACCGTTGCGGGATGCGAAGCTCGAAAGGCGGCAGTCCGGCGCGCGCAGGCGCTCAACGAACGGTTGCGCGACGGCTTTACCGACGACGAACTCGCGATTGTCGCCCGGTGGCTCGGCTCGGTAAGTGATAAGTTTCCCAGACAGGACGATCGATGAACGAACTAGCGGGACCTGGTCACGTGGACGTCGAGCGCCATGACCACGTGCTTGTCCTGACTCTGGCGCGCGCTGAAAAGAAGAACGCTATCACCAATGCCATGTACGGCATGCTCGCCGATGCGATCGAGGGTGCGAACTCGGACGAATCGGTGCGCGTCGTGCTGATCCGTGCCAAAGGCGGAATGTTCACCGCCGGCAACGATCTCATCGAATTCGCCGCGATACGGGAAAGATCATCCGGTCCGCGTCATGTCAGCCGCTTCCTGCGGGCGCTCGCCGCTGCGTCGAAGCCGATCGTCGCGGCCGTACAAGGCAAAGCGGTCGGCGTTGGCACGACGATGCTGCTTCACTGCGATTACGTCATTCTGGCCGACGACGCAGAATTGATCACGCCCTTTGTTGATCTGGCTCTCGTTCCCGAGGCTGGATCTAGCCTTCTGCTCCCTTCCCGCATCGGTCATGTCCGTGCATTCGCCATGTTCGCTCTGGGCGAGCCGGTCGCAGCGCCGGAAGCGCTTGCCTGGGGAATCGCCAACCGGATAGTCCCATCGGCCGACCTCGACCACGCGTCGCGAGACGTGGCAGACCGGCTCGCCCGTCAACCGATGGGAGCGCTTGTCGCCACCAAGGGGCTGATGCGCGACGCTCCGAAGATCACGATGGCCATCGAGGCGGAGAGTGGTGAGTTTACCGAACGGCTAGGGTCGGCCGAAGCGCGCGAGGCGTTCGCCGCCTTTGCCGAGCGTCGCCGGCCCGACTACGCGAGCGTCGGGTAACACCGTCATGACCGACCGCCCTCATGCAAAGAAGCGGAAGATCGACTCGACCGTCGAAAAGGGCACCGTGTCGCCCGGCTATCTGTACAATTACCGCGATGCTTCGGTGCGGCGATCGTGATGGCGCATGGCCTCTCGAGTGACATCGAGCAAATCGACCGCTGCTCTGTATTTTTTGTGGATCAGGGCGTTGCGATGCGTCCGTATGACCATCGCGGGTTCCGCGGGTCGGGCGGGACATCGCCCCAAGAGACTGACCCGGCGTCCCGGCTCGGCAATTGGCGCGATGCAAATACTTTGATGCTTGCTCTGCCTGAAGTCGTGCCGGGAGCGAAGGTCGACATTTGGGGATCCAGTTCCGGGGGCCGAGTAGCGCCGGTGCTAGCCGCCAACGATCGGCGCATCCGTTGCATAATAGCTCAGGTTCCAAGCGTCAGCGGCCTCCGCAACGGCCGTTGGATGTTCAACGTGGGCGACCTAGCCCGGCTGGAGCGTCTTGTTTACGCTGATCGCGTGGCCCGGCTTCATGACGCGAACCCGGCGACCGTGCCGGCCCTCGGGACCGATGTCAGCACGCTGCGCGCACTGCTACCAGTAGTCAGTAGGTGGTATGTCGAAGCGGTCGAGGCGAGCTATCCCACGTGGCGAAATAGGGTACACTCCGTCCAAAATATACTGTCGTTCGTGTCGGCGGGCTGGATGCCGTACGCTACGCCGACCCCGCTTATGCTCGTCGTCACGGAAAAGGATAGCCGCACCTTTCTGGCGTTCCAGGTGGAAGTCTTTCCTACGGCGTTGGAGCCCGAGCGGGTCATAATCCAACCCCGGCGGTCACGTCGATCTATGTCGACCACTTCGTCACGCCAGCGCCGCCGCCTGCGGATGGTTCACGGTCAATCTGCCGGGTCCGCAACGGGCCGACACGGCGCACCTTTTCAACACCCTTACACCGGAGAAATACGATGCCGATGTGCGATGCCTATATCCCGACCGGCGCGCTCGATCCCGAGGCGGAAAAGAAGCTGATCGCTCGCGTGACCGACATCCTGGTCAAGCATGAGATAAGACGCTTCGTCGACCTGATGGAACCCGGCGCGGTGAAGGCCAGCCACGAACGCGCAAGTTCAATTGCCTGGGTCTTCGTCCACCGGACCGAAACCTATGTCGCCGGCAAGCCGATCGACGCACCTGTATACAAGTTTCTCGTCACGATCCCGCAGGGGATGATGGACGAGGTGTTCATCCCGGCCATGAACCGAGATGTGTTCGCGGCCCTGACGGAAGCGGAAGGCGGTAAATATCGCCACCTTGCGCAGCGGCTGTGGACGTTTGTTCATGAGGTCCCGAACGGTCATTGGGGCGCCGGCGACCGCGCTATCAAGGTCGGCAACATTGCCGATTACGTGTGCGCCGGTCTTGGCAAGGCCGCGGATGATCGCTGGGCGGCCAAGCAGCGCATCGACGCTGAGGCCCTGGTCGCGCTCGCCAGCAAGCCGGTCGCGGTATGACAGCTCCTAAATTACCCGCCGAAGGGACGCGGTCATCGCTGCACCTTCAGGTGTTCACCAGCTCCTGCCGCAAGATAGGGGGTAGTGAAGAAAGGACGTTCTCGCCGGTCACTTCGACGCTCATCTATGGCGAGACCGAAGCGGTTCTAGTGGATGCTCAATTCATCCGGGAAGATATCGACGCACTCGGCGACATGATCGAAGCCTTGGGGCGAAGACTGACCACGATCTACATCACGCACGGCCATGCCGATCATTATTTCGGCATCGACCGGCTGATTGAGCGGTTTCCGGATGCTCGGGCAGTTGCCACGAAAGCTGTAGTTAAATACCTTATCGAAAATTCCGCTGCGGAATTCAAGCAATTTTCGGCGATGTTTGGTGACGAGCTTGTACTGCCGACAACTCTTCCTGTGCCGCTCGAAGACAGTTTCATTCCGCTCGAAGGCGAAAAGCTGCGGATTTTCGAGGTCGGCCAAGGCGACATCCCGTATAGTACCATTATACACGTTTCATCCCTTGATGCCGTAATCGCCGGCGATATCGTATACAACGGCATTCATCAAATGCTGGGACTAGGTGGACCGGCACAATGGACCAAGTGGATCGAAAGCATCGATACCATCGCCGAGTTGAACCCCGCAATCTTGATTGCAGGACATAAGATGGCGGGTGCAAGTGATGATGCCAAACCGATCCTGGACGCTACGCGGTCCTACATTCGCGATTTTGCCGATACCGCCGCATCGGCGAATTCGGCACGCGACATCGTGGTGGCGATGCAAGCTAAATATCCCGACCATGGCAATCTCGCGACGCTGCTCTTCTCGGCAGCGGCCGCAATGCAAAATCGCAGGTAGGCCAGTGATATCGAATGGGCGGTTTTTGGCCCTAATCTAGAGCGAAATCCGATCTGACAGAGTCGGCGGGGATTCCCATGGTGCGCGAAG
>CAXTOT010000158.1:0-7730 GCA_964245915.1 uncultured Lichenihabitans sp.
GATTCGCCCTCCCAAAGGAATCCTCTCGACTCAATCAGCCGCGATCGGGCTCTAGCGACCTTGTTGAGGGAGGCCACAACGTCCTCGAACGAGTCATAGTCCGCCGGAGACAGGACAAAACCCGCCGCCGCAGTGTCGCTCAGCCCGGCTTGAACGAGGAAACCAACGCACGCATCACGTGTCATTGAGTTCGGATATCCCGCTGCATCAAGATACTCGCCCCACACCTCGCCAATGGTCTTCTGACCGTTCGGTGTCTGCACTTCACCTACCCGACTGATGAAAACCCTCTCGCCGTAATCAGCCGTGAGGCGTTTGTAGGCTGACAGCATTTCCTGCCTGATGCTGCCCGCTACGGCCTGGACTGATACCGAGCCTGACTCGATCAAGGAACAGCACGAGCCCTGCGCAGGGGCAGCAAATGGCTGCAGGCCGGCGGCAACAGCTATGATTGTCACCCAATATCCTGGCCTGACTGCCTTCCTTGCACGGCCAAGCCAAGAAACATCCATCCTGACCCAGTCTGACATGATGCGCCTTCTTGGCGGGTTTGTAGGTTGAATCTAAAAAGATCTGCCGCGTTCGCGGAAGGCGGCGCCTATTTTTTGCTGCGCGCCCAAGGGCGTAGCCCCTCCGCCCACACCCGACCCGCTATTGAGATCCGCGTATGGCATTTGCGACCGCCGCGCCGATCAGTGCGGCGTTGAATGCATCGCGGGCATCGAGCGTCGGCCCCGTACTGACGATTTTCGGGCGGCCTTTCTTCGTTTCCTTGGCCGGTTCGGCGCCCGGACCCAGCGTCATGATCAGCTCATGCGTCCGGGTTCTGGAGGCGTCGAAGAGCGGCGTTGTAGGCGTTCCGATCCGGACGAGGTTCCAGGTCGGCGTGATGCTCCCGTCGGATATGATGATGAACTTATTATCGTAAGTGGAGGAGTCGGGCGCGTTGGCACCGCTGGGACCGAGCGGCGGGCCTTCTCCATTCGCGGATGCCCTTGAAGACCGCTCGAAATTGATGACCTGCACCGCGGTTTTCAGCCACTCCCGAAGCCCCAGGTTGGACGCGTCGAGGAACGGCGAGCTCGTGCTCTTGTGGTCGTTTCTCAGATAATCGTCGCGGCAGACGCCCTGACCCGGATATCCGATTTTCAGCTGCTTCGCCAAATAATACGTGTTGTATTTATCCGACCGGGTATTCTGGGATGAAAGTTGCCCGCCGAAGCCAAGTGAATAGCTCTGCGGAACGGATAGCGGGCCATAGGTGACAGCTGCCAGCGCGCCCGTAGCCCCGATTGTTTCGCCCGGGAAATTTACTGGGGCGTTGTGTATGGGCGTTTTGAAGGCGACGCTTGGCGTCAGGGATGACTTCTCATCGACCTGAAGAGTGAGCTGCGAAAGGATGCCCCAAGTGTCGGGCAAAAGCCCATCTGCATCCGTTGCGATGTTGCGGCCGCGATTATCCAGTCGCTGTATCGGCTTCAGTCTTTTGATGTCGTCAGTGCCCTTCTTCAATTCGCAATAGATGGCCCGTTTAACCTGCGTTTCCATGTCATAGGTCGCTTCCGGGTCGGAGCGGTCCCAGATTTCCGGAAGCTGCGAAACTGTCGTTCCACAGCCCGAAAGGGCGAACATGTAGAGCAGCATAAATGCGCTTCGCTTCATCTTCGTACTCTGTTGGCGGAGCGTCTATCGGGCGTGAAATTCTTCCTTATACGGCTGATAGCCTCAGGAGACAGCATCTGAAGGACATCTTCGCCGTCGACTTTGACGATCCGGAACTGCTGTTCGCAATATTCGTGGCCGGGATGGTTGGGATCGTCAACGCACACGCCGACCCTGCAGGGCGGACAGACTCTTGCCTGCGCCTGCGAAGCTGCGATCACGATCAGGAGAAAAGCCAGGCTAATTCGTTGCACGATCTATTCCTTCAAAGTAAATCAAGACCTGCTCCAGGCTGCCCACCCGAGTCTTCGCTAGGCAAATCAAAAAACTATATGAGCAACGATCCGCGCCGGCGGGACGCTTGTCGCCCGGACGCCTGTCTCGGGCACGCGGAAGCTCTTCACCTTCGCTGAATGGCTCGACCCGGGAGTGGCAGCTTCGGCTCTCGCGATGTCTCTCGCCGATACCTGCAGCCCGGCACATGCGCCGCGCGTGTCCCAGAGATCTCTCGCGACGCTGCTGTCCACGGCAGTCGTGATCGACGTTCCGGCGACATCGTTGGGCTTTACCTGATGCGTCTGCACAAGCCCTCGGACAGCTTCACCCAGGATCGCCGCGGAATCATCGAACGTGACGTCGCGTACCTCATCGTACCGGGCGCTGTCATTGCCATCGACGATGCAGTGGTGCGCTGTGAAGATCCAGTCATGGATCATGTAGGCGGGCGCGTACCCCCAGGGAGATAGCCCGCTGAACAATTGGGCAATTTTGGGGATGGAGCCCCCGTCCGTGTACATCAGCCCCGGTTGGATGACCGCGCCGTGCTGGTGCGGATCGGCGCGCCTGAAGATGAGCGGATCTTTCGGGTCGGGCACGAACAGGAAGTTGCCGTCGCCGCTCCCATCGCCTTCATCGACCCACATGACGAACAGACTGCCGCTCAGCGCGGCAGGTTGAAGGGTGCTGAAATCGACCGTCCCGCAGCCGCCGAGCATGGCCGCGAAGCCCGCTAAAACTGCCAGATTTCGAAAGCGCATGCTGCGTCCCCCGAGCGCGCCTTAACAAACAGTAAAGATCCTCCTCGCGCGCGCCACCGCCTGTTCGTCGGGAGCTTCGGAAACGCCGCATGTGATGCAGCGAAGCCACACCCTGCCACTGATGGCTGGCCGATGCGCGGACCAGATGCTGGGGCGAATGAAGCCCAGCCTTCCGGGCCTGATCTGCTCGCTTGCCCAGGCATCAACGAAGCGGATCCAGATCCTCACCCTGGACGCCTGGAAAAGCGATATGGCAGCCGCCGGTCGGGAGGGTGACCGCCTTCGGCCGCACGGTGCTGTTGGAGCGGTTGCTAGACGAGGCGACCGACGATGTGGCGCGGGGCCCTGTGCTCGGGGCCCTCCGTAGGGCCGGAGTAACGCCGTTTGGGGGCGGTCCCGACGCGCCCCTGGCGATGATTATGGACGACGCCAGTCGCGTCTTGGGCATCGTGCGCACGCGCGAGCCCCGCTGGAGCTTGGAGCTTCGTCGGGATTGCGAGGTTGACGCGCTTCGGTGCCGCGACGGCTTTCGAGACCTGCCGCCGGCGGGCGCCGGCGGAGAAGCCGCGGTCGCCTCGCGCGGCAGGCTCTGGGCCGAGATCGACGCGCTTCGTGAATCGCTCGGCGCCGACCCCGAGTTCGTGCTCTACAGAACCCTGGTCGGCCAAGATTGCGTTCGACCCGAGGCTTGGGAGGGGGACGCATTTAACCACGCGGCTACGCGGGTGTGGCGCGAGGCGAGCTTTCCGGAGATCGTCGCTCGAATCACCCACGACGTTGCCGGCGACTGGGTCGTCCGGGTCTGAGGCTACCGCGTGGAGGTCAACTCGCGAGCCGACTACGTCAGGCCGCTGGGCGAGTTCCTCCGGGTGCTCGGTCGGAGCAAGCCCCAGGTGGCCTGCGTCTTCCTTGAGGCCATGGACGACGCGCTCTCGTCGATGCTCGTCTACCTCCTGCTCGGAATCGACGAGTCCGGCGATGACGGCATGGTCCGACGGTTCGTGACGGGGTGGATCGCGGATGGTCGCTTCCTCGGTCTGCTCGGCGAGTATTCCAGGCGCTCCACGGTCGCCGACGTCGGCGTGCTCAAGCTCCAGGTCGCGCGGGCAATCGAGCTCAAGGACTGGGAAGGTGTCGTCACCTGCGTGGGCGCATCCGCCGACTGGTACGCCAAGGCGGCGGATGCGAGACTCATCAAGGCCGTGTTCATGCCCGCGGTCGACTTCCTAACACGCGTCGGGAGGCATGACTGGTTCTATCACGGCGGACCCCTTTACAAGGGCTCCCTCGTGGCCGCGCTCGACGAGGTGCAATCGCTGCGCCTGCTCGACTCGTTCGTCAAAGTCCCGAGGATCGACTTCGAGGCCGACGCGATCCTCGCGGTGGTGGCGGTACGCTTCCCGTCGCTCGTCCTGGACTTCTTCGACACCCGCATTCAGCGCACCCCGGCCGAGGGAATGCGGTACCTCGACCAGGTCCCGGACGACCTGCATGCGTTGCGCGAGCCGCTTTCCGCGCATCCGGATCTGCTAATCGCCTCAGCCCGGCGTTGGTACAGGACCGAACCGGCCTTCCACGCCAGCCGCGGGGGGCGGCTCATCCGTGCGGTGTTCCCGACCTTGGGACCCGCCATCGAGGCGCCCCTCGGCGCGATGGTCGGGCGCGGCGGTCGCACCGACGTCGAGTTCGTGCTCGCCACGCCGGCGACTTACGAGGGCGTCAAGGAGGTCTACCCGCTCTGCATGGACGTCGTGGATGCCATTGAGGCGGGCAACGATCTCCTGGACCGCGTAACCGTCGTGCTTGCGCAGAAGGGAATGATGACGGGCGAGTTCGGCTTCGTTGAGGCGGAAAGCGAACAGTTGACGCGTTTGGAACGGTGGCGCGAGGACCCGCGGCCTCGAGTACAGACGTACGTGGCGACCCAGATGCGGCGCATTCAGCAGTCGATGGCGTGGGAGCAACGGCGAGCCGAGCGCGCCGTCGGGCGCCGTTTGCACGATTGGGGAGAGACCTGACCGTCGCTGCCGTATACGGCCGTTCTGGTACGTGAACCGCGCCGGGCGCGCGCAACGCATTTCGAAAGATCGTTGCGTCGCCGTCGTCCAACGTCGCCATGTGGGCCGTCGATGCCTCCCGGCCTCTGATCGAAGAAGCGCGCACCTGCTTTTCCGCGTCGTAGCCGCAAGTTCGTGGTGCGGGCAGCCCTGACCCCGAAGTCGTGCTCGCCGCCTACGCTGCGTGCGGCGGGGGGCGCCCGCGAGCCGCGATTACCAGTGGGCGCGGGCCGACGGCATTTGGGTCGGACCTCGGCGATGCTCTCAAGGCGAGGCTGCCCGACGGAGGGCACCTCAGAACGTCGCTTCGATATCCGGGAGGCACCGCTTCAGCGCGTCGACGAGGGCTGCGCCGCCCGGTGCTAGGAGCGCTCGCGCGACGAACTCCTCGAGCCCCGCCCGGCCCTTCAGGTCAAGCGCCGTTGCGACGAGTGCAAAGAGGCCCTTGTTGTCGTACGCCCTCAGAACGGCATCGTAGTCGCGGGATCCGACAGTGCGCTCATAACCCGTGCGGAAGGCATGATAGATCGCCTCCGGGTCGGTCCTCGCGGCCAAGTCCGCATATAGACGCGCCAGGTCGGCGATGTCCCTCGCCTTGATGCCGAACGACCTGCCCGCCTCGTGGATGCGCGCGCTCGTGTGCTTGAGGCTGACGCGGTCCGCGTCCCTGGCCGCGAGGTCGAAAACGTCGTCCTTCAGACTAGCGAGCCTGCGGGCGGCCTCTTTCGCACCGAAGGACAAGGCCGAGGCGAGCGCCAGGAAGATGTCGGGGAGGAGGAAAAGGTTCTCGAGCTCATTGACCGGCAGGACATAGAGGCCCTCTTCCCAGAGCCCGCCCGCGTCCAAGCTGCGGGTGTCCCTGTCAACGAGGCCAGCGCAGTGCAGCCAGTGGAGCGAGCGCTGGTCCCTGAAACTACGGACGAGCTGGATCACCTGCCCGCAGGAGGCCACCGGCACCACGGTGCAGCCGCGGTAGGCCTCGCGATAGATCACCTGGTCTAGGCCACCGACCTTGCCCTCTACGAAGAGGACCGGCTTCCTGCTGCCCACGATGCGCACGAGCACGTCGCGGGGCACGTCGGCTCCCGTCGGCAGCGCCTCGATGTTCCAGCAGGGCGGCCCGTCCTCCACGATGCGCTTGCGGGTCCTGACGAGGACCTCCTTGTAGGTGGGCGGGGCGTAGCCCCGCACCGCGTACATCCGAGGCGCCTGGCGCGAGGCCGCGAACTCGACGTCGTGGGTGACGTATACGAAGGAGCAGTCGGCGCGGGCCCGCTCCACTACGTCCCAGAGGCGGGCGAGCAGCGCGCGGCTCATGTGCAGCTCGGGCTCGTCCACGATGAGGACCCCGCCCCGATCCAGCAGCAGCGCCTGACCGAGCACGTAGACGATCAGCCGCTCCCCATCGCTCATCTGGGACGCCTCGAACGGCTCCGCGCCTCCGTCGTTGGGCACGGTCCGGACGGTCCCCTCCGAAAAGACCAGTGACTGGTGCGGGATTAGGTCGCTCCAGAGGGCCTGCAGGCCGTCCAGCAGGGTCGTTGGGCGGATGGACTTCTTCCGGCCGTTTGAGGCACCGTGAGCATGCTCGAGGGCCCTATGGTGCTCGGCGAAGAGCGTCGTGAGGAGCTGGTCGTAGCCATACTCCATAGAACCGGGCGAGGGGCGCGGGCGGCGCTTGTCCGCCTTGTCCCGGCGGTGCGAGCCTATCGCCTTCTCGTAGGTCTCGGAGAGGATCTCGTCCGGCAGTTCGAGAGAGCGCTGGGCGGCAATACGGTGCGAGGCGCCGCACGCCTCCTGATCGTCGATGTAGATGCCGAGGCGAGTCTTCCCCGTCCCGTTGGGGCCAAGCAGGATCACCGGCCGCCCCGGCTCAAGGGAGATCGGGAGAATGCCTTCCGGAGTGGGGATTTCGATTTGCATGGTCTGTCCTTGGGTCACGCCCGACTCGGACGAACTGCATCGGCCCAGGTACCGCTTCCGACGGCAGCCGCATAGCCGCCGTCCATCGACGAAGTGGCCGGGCAGCCCCCCGGAACCTCGGCGGTGAGCCTGTGGAGGTGCTGCGCCAGGGTGGTGTCGGCCTTCCCACGCTGTAGCGCGGCATGACGGGCAGGAGCTTCTGCTGCTCCGCGCGGCGCTCGACCGCTGCCGGGAGCTGGGCGCAGTGGTGGGCCTCCAGCGGCCGGAGCGTCACGGCGATGCGGCGGTCAAGGTCATCGGGGCAAGAGCCGGCCGGCAGCGGGATCCGGAGCGTGCCGGCCCAGGGCTCGCGGCCCTCGGGGACCGAGGCGTCCGCCGCCAGATCGAACCGCACGAGGCGCCAACCGCCGACGGACGCGTCATCGTCATTCGGGCGCAGGAAGTACAATAGCACCGCGTGCCCGGTGCCCTCGGCCCGGCGATCTGGCATAATGGCCAGGGAGCGTGCGTGCCCTGACGAGGGAGCTTCTCCAGAGGAGGTTAACTCCTCATCAGACCGGTAGTGAGCGCGAAAGCGCCGCTCATGTTTGTCCGCTGGAAGGCTCGACGGGATAGCCAACACGAACCGCCCGCAAACACCGTCCTAGTCCGACCTGCCTTCGCATCGCAAGCCGAGGCTGGTGGTCCCGATCGGCCGGCTGAGTAACCGTCCGTCCGTCAGCCGCTCCAACGTGGTGACGAGGCTTTGGGCTACGGGTGACCAGCGATTGAACGAAGCGCGCGACAGCGTCGAATGCTCAATGTCTCATTCACCCGGGCCAGATCGCTCAAATTCCTTGCCAAGGTCGAAAGCTCGTCTTCCTCGCTTGTCGAGGTGGCCTCGATGTAAGCGGCGAGCGTGAGCAGACCTTCGATCGCAACGGGGATGCCGTCGGCATTGAACCCCTGGGTGGCGCTACGCAGCTCGGCCAGCGACCTTCGCCATTCGCGGACGGCGCTAAGCAGATTCCGATTGGTTGACCCACGGGTTGGTTTTGCGGTTCGCTTTTGT
>CAXTOT010000159.1:0-6883 GCA_964245915.1 uncultured Lichenihabitans sp.
GGTATTCCGGAGGACGACCCCCGCAACCCCGCCACGATCGCGGACAATGTCGGCGACAATGTCGGCGATTGCGCCGGCATGGCGGCCGACCTGTTCGAAACCTATGCCGTGACCGTGGTGGCCACCATGGTGCTGGCCTCGATCTTCTTTGCCGGTCAGGCGGTGCTCGGCTCCACGATGATCTATCCCTTGGCCATCTGCGCGACCTGCATCATCACCTCGATCGCGGGTACCTATTTCGTCAAGCTCGGCGCCAACAACTCGATCATGGGAGCGCTCTACAAGGGCGTGATCGTCACGGGGCTCCTATCGGTCGTTGGCCTCGCGATCGCCACGCATTTCGTGATCGGCTGGGGTGCCATCGGCACCGTGGCGGGCCGCGAACTCACCGGCACCAGCCTGTTTCTCTGTGGGATCGCTGGCCTGATCGTGACCGGCCTGATCATCGTGGTAACCGAATATTACACCGGCACCGGCAAGCGCCCGGTGATGTCCATCGCCCAGGCCTCTGTCACCGGGCACGGCACCAATGTCATCCAGGGCCTCGCGGTTTCGCTCGAATCGACCGCCATGCCGGCGCTGATCATCGTGGCCGGCATCATCTTCACATCCCAGATTGCGGGCCTCTTCGGCACCGCCATCGCGGTCACCACCATGCTGGGGCTTGCCGGCATGATCGTGGCCCTGGATGCATTCGGACCGGTGACCGACAATGCGGGCGGCATCGCCGAGATGGCCGGGCTTCCGAAGGAGGTTCGCCACGCCACCGACGCGCTCGATGCCGTCGGCAACACCACCAAGGCGGTCACCAAGGGTTATGCGATCGGTTCCGCGGGCCTCGGGGCACTGGTGCTGTTCGCGGCCTATTCCAACGATCTCACCTTCTTCACCAGCCACGGCGACCAGTTCCCCTATTTCAAGGACGTGGGCCAGGTGTCGTTCGATCTGTCCAACCCCTATGTGGTGGCCGGGCTGATCTTCGGCGGCATGATCCCCTATCTGTTCGGCGGCATCGCCATGACGGCGGTGGGCCGGGCCGCGGGTTCGGTCGTCGAGGAGGTGCGCCGCCAGTTCCGCGAGATGCCGGGCATCATGCAGGGGACCACGCGACCCGACTACGGCCGGGCGGTCGACATGCTGACCAAAGCCGCGATCCGCGAGATGATCATTCCCTCGCTGCTGCCCGTCTTGGCCCCCTTCGTGGTCTATTTCGGGGTTCTGCTCTTGTCGGGGTCGAAGGCCAGCGCCTTTGCGGCGCTCGGCGCCTCACTGCTCGGCGTGATCGTCAATGGCCTGTTCGTGGCGGTCTCGATGACCTCCGGCGGCGGCGCTTGGGACAATGCCAAAAAGAGCTTCGAGGATGGCTTCGTGGACAAGGATGGCGTGCGCCACCTCAAAGGCTCCGACGCCCATAAGGCGTCCGTGACGGGCGATACGGTGGGCGATCCCTACAAGGACACGGCAGGCCCGGCCGTCAATCCCGCCATCAAGATCACGAATATCGTGGCGCTGCTGCTGCTCGCCATTCTGGCGCATTGAGCCGAGAAGCCGAGCGCCCCCGGACAGCCGACCGGGCGACCATATCGGGCAAAACCGATCTGGTTCGGGCCGTGGGGCCAGTGGGTCGCCTTTAGGAGAAGTTGAGGAAGCTGCGGAACAGGTTCTTGACGAAGCCCTGCTCGGCGCCACCGGTCGGGGTGGTGCGGCTGATGAAGTCGAATACCTTGCCGTCCTGGAGCCCATAGTTGGCGATGCGCTCGACCTTCTTCTGCGGCGTGAAATAGACCGCCAGAACCCGCTGGTCGGTGATGCTCGGTGCCGAGTAGGCCAGTGAGCGGTCGACCTTTTGGCTGATGTAATACCAGGCGCTGCCGCCGATCGTGGAGGTCGTGGACGGTGTGCCGAGAAGGACGAGAACCTGCTCGGCGGAAGACCCCGTCTTGACCTGTTCCAGGGCGTGCTGGTCGAGCACGTAGCCCCGAGTGATCTCGCCGTCGTAGCCAAGGCATCCGCCCAGGGACAAAGCCAGCGCCAAAGCGCCCCAGCGGGCCACACTACCGCCCACCGGGTTCCGTGACTTCGCCCGCAACGACCGCGCCATCACCATCTCCACCGCATTCTCGAGCCAGGCCCGGTCGACGGCCCAAGGGGCCTGTCGCGGGATGGTTTTTGCTTGCATATCAACCGGCTGTTGCCTAACCCCCATGCAGGTCAAAAGCAAGGCGCGGCCCCTCTGTCGCGCCGCGATCCTGGATGCCATGACGTTTCTTTTCGGTAAAAGCCGCGCTGCCTCGAACCGGAAGATCATCGCTCGCTTGAACGACGATGTCATAGAGGCGGTGCGTTCGTCGGTCTTCTACGAGGCAGGCGGGGTGCCTGATACCTTCAACGGCCGCTTTGAAATGCTGGTGCTGCACACCGCGCTTGCGGTACGGCGGATGCGCGTTCTCGACGAGCCCGGTCCGGTCGTCGCGCAAGATCTGATCGACATGGTGTTTCATCACCTCGATCCCGCGCTGCGGGAGAACGGGGTAGGCGATATGGCGGTCCCGAAGCGCATGAAGAAGCTTGCCGAGGGCTTTCTCGGCCGCTCGGTGGCCTATGACACGGCCCTGCGGCAAGCCGATGATGCTCAACTGTCCGCCGCCCTGTCGCGCAACGTGTTTGCGGGCGCCCGGGCCGCCGATGATCTTGCCCGCTATGCGAGAGCGGCCGCGCACCTGTTCGACGGTTATGATCTGGGCAGGTTTCTGCAGGGGCCGGTGCGGTTTCCCGATCCTGCCGTCTTCCTCGTTCCGAGTGTTGCCTGATGATTTCACCAATCGTGCCCGCCCCGGTGCTGTCCCGTCCGACGGTCGTCGATGGCATCGGGCAGAGCGGCCTGCGGGTCGAGATCGAGGTCACGGCCGACGAGCGCCGCGCGCTGGCGCAGCTCAACGGGCTGCCTGAGGTGCAGAGTTTTACGGCTTCCTTCCTGCTGCGCCCGGAGCCGCGCGGCGGCGTTGGCGTGGTGGGTGAGGTCAGGGCCAAGGTCGTGCAAACTTGCGTGGTCAGCCTCGATCCCTTCGAGGCCGATGTTGCCTCCCCGGTCGACGTCCATTTCCTTCCCGAAGCGCAGGTCGCGGCCCATCGGGCCGCCCGCTTGAAACGGCTCAGTGACCCATCCAACACCGACGTCGAGGAAGACGAGCCGGACAGCGTGCGCGACGGGCGGATCGATCTTGGTGCCTTGGCGGCGGAATATCTGACCATCGGTCTCGATCCCTATCCCAAGAAGCCCGGGGTGGAATTCGTGGAACCTGTCCCACACGCGGCTGAGCCCGACGCGTCGCCGTTCGCGGTGCTCAAAGCGCTCAAGCGCGAAGGCGACTGAACCCTGGCTCGGGATCGATGCGCTTATTTCCGACAGACGGGTGATGTTGTCTTGCGTTGTGGGATCGAGAGATTATCGGTGAGCGTTGTCAGGGCTACGGGGGATCTTGGTCCCGCCAGGACCAGAAAGGGAGCGCGATGACTCAACCCGTACGCATCGCGCTCGATGCCATGGGCGGCGATCACGGGCCGAGTGTCGTGGTGCCGGCGGCCGCCCTGGCGCTGGAGCGGCGCCCGGACCTCGCCTTCGTGATGACCGGTGACCGGACCGTGATCGAGCCCCTCCTGGCCGCCCATCCGCGGCTCAAGGCGGTGACCATTCTGCGCCACGCCGAAGTCGCGATCCGCATGGACGACAAGCCCAGCCAAGCGCTGCGCAGCGGCCGTCGCGTGTCCTCGATGTGGATGGCGCTCGAAGCCGTCAAGCGCGGCGACGCAGATGCCGCCGTGTCGGCCGGCAACACCGGCGCCCTCATGGCCATGTCGAAGATCTGCCTGCGCACCATGCCGCAGATCGATCGACCCGCCATCGCGGCCATGTGGCCGACCATCCGGGGCGAATCGATCGTGCTGGATGTCGGCGCCACCATCGGGTTCGACGCCCATTACCTGGTCGATCTGGCCATCATGGGGGCCGCCATGGCCCGAATCGTGTTCGACATCGAGCGGCCCACGGTGGGGCTCCTCAACATCGGGGTGGAGGAGATCAAGGGACTCGAAGAGGTCAAGGCCGCCGGCCGAATCTTGAAGGAGATGGCGCCGCCCGGGCTCGAGTATCACGGGTTCGTAGAGGGCGACGATTTGGGCAAAGGCACCGTGGATGTCGTCGTGACCGAGGGATTCACAGGCAATATCGCGCTGAAGACCGCAGAGGGCACGGCCAAACAAATCGCCCAGTATCTTCGCGACGCCATGAGCCGAAGCATCATGTCCAAGATCGGCTACTGGTTTGCCAGACAGGCGTTCCAGGCGCTGCGCGAGAAGATGGACCCGCGCCGGGTCAACGGTGGCGTGTTCCTCGGTCTCGACGGCGTGGTCATCAAGAGCCATGGCGGCGCCGACGTTCTGGGTTATGCTGGAGCAATCGAAATCGCTTACGACATGGTCCGCCATGAGCTTCTGGCCAAGATCCGGGACGCGCTGGCCTTTTCGCAGGACGGGCGGGTCCTGGCGGGCGTGCTTCCTGTTTCGACGATCTCGTGACGGCGTGGCGCCGCAGGGGACATTGGTGGCGACGGCCATGGGCCGTCAGGTTTGATTGGGCAGAGTGTGTCGGCTGAGAATCTTCGCTGGAGATCGATGGTCCGCGGCGTCGGCGGCTACTTGCCGGACCGTTGCATGTCGAACGCCGAGATCGCAGCGCTCGTCGACACGTCGGACGAGTGGATCGTCCAGCGCACCGGCATTACGCAGCGCTATATCGCGGCGCCCGGCGAAACCACCTCCACACTCGCCTTCAATGCGGCCCAAGCGGCGCTGAAATCGGCTCGTGTCGCGGCGGATGACATCGACCTCATCATCGTGGCGACCTCGACCCCGGACTACACCTTCCCTGCAACCGCGACGCAGGTCCAGGCCATGCTCGGCATCCGGCACGGCGTGGCCTTCGACCTTCAGGCGGTCTGTTCGGGCTTCGTCTTCGCGGTTGCCACCGCCGAGAAATTCCTGGCCTCCGGCTCGCACCGGCGGGCCCTCGTGATCGGCGCCGAGACCTTCTCGCGCTTGCTGGACTGGACCGATCGCACCACCTGCGTGCTGTTTGGCGACGGCGCCGGCGCGATCGTGCTCGAAGCCGAGGACGGCGGCTCCGCGTTCGATTTGGGCGGGATTGTTTCGACCCACCTGCGGTCCGATGGACGGCACCGCGAGAAGCTTTTCGTCGATGGTGGCCCTTCGTCGACCCAAACGGTGGGTCATTTGAGGATGGAAGGGCGCGAGGTTTTCCGCCACGCGGTCGGCATGGTGGAAGATGTCGTGCGCGACGCATTTGCGGCGAGCAAAATTTCCGCGGCCGATCTCGATTGGTTCGTGCCGCATCAGGCCAATCGTCGGATCATCGATGCGTCGGCGGCCAAGCTCGGCATTCCACTCGAGAAAGTGGTGACGACGGTTCAGCTACACGCCAACACCTCTGCTGCGTCGATACCGCTGGCCTTGGCCACGGCCTGCGGCGACGGGCGGATCAAGAAGGGGGACCTCGTCATGCTCGAAGCCATGGGCGGCGGGTTCACCTGGGGTAGCGCGCTCATTCGCTGGTGACGAGGTCGGGGCCGGTTTTTTCGACCGCCCCTGAAATTTCTTGCTGTTGTTTTAACGCGGCAGACAGCGCCGCTGATTTCTTGTAGCTTTTTGTGTTCGGGCGGACATTAAGGGTGACTCTGTTGGTCAAAAAGCCTTCGGGACTTGCGAACGGCAAGGGTGGCAGCGAGGCTGTGTCACGGACGGTGACCCGGGCCGATCTGTCCGAAGCGGTGTATCAGCGCGTCGGGCTATCGCGCACGGAGTCGGCCGAACTCGTCGAACACGTGTTGGCAGAGATGTCACAGGCGATCGCGCGGGGAGAGACCGTCAAGCTATCGTCCTTCGGCTCCTTCGTGGTGCGCTCCAAGGGTGAACGGATCGGCCGCAACCCCAAGACCGGCATCGAGGTCCCCATCACGCCGCGCCGGGTCATGGTGTTCAAGCCGTCCAACATTTTGAAGCATCGGATTAACGGGCAGGCCACGGCCGGACATGACGAATAGTTTCGCCTCGGGCAAAAGCGCGGAAGCCTTCCGCACCATCAGCGAGGTCGCTGATGCACTGAAGCTGCCGCAGCATGTGTTGCGCTTCTGGGAGACGCGGTTCGTCCAGGTGAAGCCGCTCAAGCGTGGCGGAGGTCGTCGGTTCTATCGGCCCGAGGACGTCGACCTGCTGATGTCCATTCGGCAATTGCTCTACGGCGACGGCTACACCATCAAGGGCGTCCAGCGCATCCTGAAGGAGCAGGGGCCGCGCGCGGTCGCGGCCCTGGCGCAAAAACAGGCCGGCCAGGCGCCGCCCACCTCGTGGCGCCGCGCCGAAGCATCCGGCTCTGACAGGGACGCGCCGGTTCCGGCCGAACCCGGGCTGAGTAACGGACCCTTTGTCCTCCAGGCGGTGACGGGCAACCGGTCGCCCGAAGCGTTGGCGAATGACGACGAGGGCGGGTTGGACCCCTCCGACGGCTTCGGGCCGGAGGAAGCCGAGCCCTCGAGCCACAGGGCCAATGGCAACGGTGCGCTGCGGGAAGGTCCCCGCGCGGCCTTGCGGGCGATCCTGGTCGAAGTCGGTGAATGTCGACGCATTCTCGAAGCCGCGGCTCACTCGAACTCTGCCTAAGCAGGTGTCGATCCCTATTTGGCCGCGTATACCCTAAGGGGAATTACGGGGTTGCGCCCGCTCCGCCGAAGCGCTACGCAGACGAGGCCCTCGCGGCGTCGGAGTGTAGCGCAGCCCGGTTAGCGCACTAGTCTGGGGGACTAGGGGTCGT
>CAXTOT010000160.1:0-6654 GCA_964245915.1 uncultured Lichenihabitans sp.
CTCCATCCCCGCTGTAATCGCCAGTCGTGAGCGGCGATATGCCGATGAACGTGATGAAGATGAGCAAGGAGAAGCAAAGGTTGGGCAGGCGGTCCCGCAATACGCTGAAACCTGGAAATGAAATCGTCTGTCTTGCCACGGCGCTTCGCTGCGTCGGACCGCGCCGGGCTAGTTTGGCCGATGTTCGTTGGTTCAATCCGAATATTCTCATGCCAGCCTATTTTGCGCTAAAGAATCCGAATGCTGCGGTCCTGCTGCACCGTTTGATGTTACCCCTCCTTGGCAAGGCCCCGCCATCCCGGTGCCGATCGGTGCTGTGAGGATAACCCTAAGCGGTTCAGTGAAAGCAGCCTTAGATTAACTATACGACACAATCAACAGCCCGTTTCAATTACGAAATATTAATATAAATGCTTGCGCAATGGTTTATTTATTTCCGATCCAGTTGACACTAAGCATTGATCGGCGTTAGCTGCCTGACAATACATTAAAAAATTGATTTAGGTGGGAGCAGTTTGCAGAACGATACCCCCTTCTCATTTTTACGGCACACTTCATGACAAAAAAGATATTGGCGATAGCATCCGGGGGCGGGCACTGGTTGGAGCTCTGCCGCATCCGCCCAGCATTTGCCGGCCTCGACGTGGTGTTTGTCAGTGTTCACTCTAACTACGCCGACCAAGTGCAAGGACATCGTTTCCATGTAGTCCGTGACGTGTCCCGCCGGGATTGGTGGGGCGCGGCGGTGCTGATCCCACAGCTTACCCGCATTATCCTAAGGGAACGGCCAGATGTCGTGATCACGACGGGCTCCTTTCCTGCCCTGTTCGCCTTGGCTATCGCCAAGGCCACGGTACAGGCCAAGACGATTTGGATCGATAGCATCGCCAACGTCGACAAGCTTTCCTCATCCGGCTCTTTGGCGCGTCACGTCGCGGATGTCTGCCTGACGCAATGGCCGGCGATCCGGGCCGATCGCGGACCGGCCTATTGGGGGGCGGTCCTTTGATCCTCTTGACCATCGGCACCATGTTCCCGTTCGACCGGCTGGTGCGGGCGGTCGACCGGTGGGCGGCCGAGCACCTCGACGAGGAGGTCTTCGCCCAAATCGGCGAACAGGGCGTCTATCAACCCAGTCACATGCGCTGGACGCGCCAGATGCCGCAGCAGGAGTTTGCGACGTTGATCGATCGCAGCCGCCTGCTGATCGCCCACGCTGGAACCGGCAGCTTCTTTCTGGCGGCGGAGAAGGCGCGACCGATCGTGCTGTTTCCGCGCCGGGCCAGCTTAAAAGAGCATACGACCGACCATCAGATCGCGACCGCCCGCTGGCTGGGCCGAAAGCGAGGTGTGTATGTGGCTATGACGGAGGACGAGCTTCCGTCCGCGATCACCCAGGCTCTCGCTCAGCCGGACGTTGTGGTCGATCGTGTCGCCCCATTCGCGCCGGAGCCGTTCATCGCCCGTCTTCGCGAGGCGCTGCTCCGCTGACGGCAAACCGCGATCAACGGCACATCGTAATTCCTAAAGTTATCAGGAGAGTCCAATGGTTCGCTTGGCGCTTATCGGCATGGGAAAGATGGGGATATCCCATCTGGCAATCATGCGCGCCCACCCAGGCGCCGAACTGGTCGCCGTATGCGACACTACTCGCTACATGCTTGACGTCTTGGCGAAGTGCACCGGCCTAAAGGTTTATGACGATTACAAGAAAATGTTGAGCGAGGAAAAGCTCGACGGCGTCGTTATTGCCACTCCGTCACGTTTTCATGGGGAGATGGTCCGCGCGGCCTTGGACCATAACCTGCACGTATTCTGCGAAAAGCCGTTTTGTCTCGACCCAGATGTCGGCCAGCAACTGGCCAAGCTCGCCGAGCAGAAAGGATTGGTCAACCAAGTCGGCTATCACTACCGGTATGTGGGGTCATTCCGCGAGGCCAAGCGCCTGATCAAGGCTGGCGCCATCGGCCGCATCCACCACTTCCGCGCCGAAGCCTATGGCCCTGTGGTGCTGCGGCCGAAGAACGCGACCTGGCGGGCCCATAG
Source organism: uncultured Lichenihabitans sp. (assembly GCA_964245915.1). Taxonomy (GTDB): domain Bacteria; phylum Pseudomonadota; class Alphaproteobacteria; order Rhizobiales; family Beijerinckiaceae; genus Lichenihabitans. The sequence continues at coordinate 2,047 of CAXTOT010000160.1, forward strand.
ATCCGAGGGCGGCGGCTGCCTTTATGACTATGCGAGCCACGCCATCGATTTGGTGACGTTCATCATCGGGGAGCCCGAGCGGGTCGGCGGGACGGTGCTGAATACGATATTCTCGCGTGACGTGGAGGACGAGGTTTACTCGACTCTCTTTCTTGCCAACGGCACGACCGGTCAGATCGCTGCGAACTGGAGCGACGACAGCCATCGCAAGATGTCCACCAAACTCAGCATCTGGGGCACGAATGGCCGGCTGACGGTCGATCGGCAGGAAACGCAACTCTATCTGCGTGATCCGGGCGCCACAGGTCTTCCGCTCAAGGCCGGATGGACGACCCTGTATACGACGGAACTGTCCGACAACCAGTTCTTCTATCTACGCGGCGAGGAGTATTCGGCGCAGATCGATCACTTCGTGCGGGCCATCCAGCAGGGCGGCAAGGACGCGGTTTCGACGTTTGCCTCCGCAGTCGTGACAGACCGGATCGCCGCGATGATGGTGCGGGATGCGGCCGGTCTGCCCGCAGCGGCAAATGACGCCGTGGACGTCCAGAGGCTGCCCCCTCCAGCGCGCGTGCGAGACCTGTTCGGCCGCGCCCGCGCATTGCTTTCGTAAACGCCCCACCAGACCCGAGGGTAGCGATGCACAGAATACTATTCGGTGATAATCAATTCTTCGGCGTGAACCACATGTCCGAGGAGAAAGCTCGGGCGCAGTTGGTGCGGTTCGAAAGCGACCAGGCGATTATCGACGTGCTCGACATCGCCTATGACGCTGGCATACGGGTGTTCATGTGCACCACCCATGACCGCATCGCCGCCATTTGCGACCATGTGCGCGCGAACCCTGATCGCTACCACGATTTCGAGTTCTATCCGTGCATGCCGTATGCCCACAAATACGCCAACGCGGTCACCGAGCACGGCATCTTCGACGCCCTGAAGCTGTTCTTGCCGAAAGAGGGGGCGATCGGCGCGCTGCTGAAAAGCGGACTGTCGGTTGCGAAAAAAGACGTTCAGGGCATCGCGCAACTGCTCGTCGATGCCGAAATGAAGATGTTCCACGGACTGAAGACGCCGGTGATCTGGCTGCAGAACGTCGTGACCGACCTGCTGCTCGGAAGCGGCTTCAATGAGGCGTTTGGTTACTTCGCCCATCACGTCAAGACGAAGTACAATGCGGAGCCAGGCTTTATTACAATGAATATGCCGAAGCTGCTCGATGCGCTTGAGGCACAAGGAATAGAGAACCCGATCATCTGCGCCAATATCAATAAGCTTGGTTTTCGTATGTGCCCAGGCATCCAGGAATACGAGCAGCTTATCGCGACGCGGAGCTTCCGGCCGGTTGCGATGTCAGTGATGGCGTCTGGCGCCATCTCGCCGCGCGAGGCGATTGACTATGTGTGCAAGCAGGCAAACATCCAGTCGATCGTGTTCGGCGCCTCCAGCCGCGGCAACATCCTCGAAACCAAACGCCTGATCGACGAATTGAGCTTCACGGCTTAAAAAGCTGGCATGAATATCCTGATCGTAGGCGGGACCCCGGCACATCGTGGCGGAGTGGAGCAGTTCTGTGATCGCGCATGCGAAGCGCTGTCCGACATCGGCGGGCACCGGGTCGAACATATCTATTCGCACGGCGCCTATCTTCGTCTGCAATCGCTTCCGGCATTCATTGGCGGCATCTTAGGCCTGGTCGTTAAACGGGGCCGGCGCTGCGATTGCGTCTGGCTTCAGTATGCCAGCTTTCCGGACCTGGTGTTCCTGCTGATATGCCGGTTGCTGGGCTTTACGGTACTGGTCACGCCGCATCTGGGCTCCAACTGGACCTCGCAAACCAATGTGGTGATGCGATGGCTGACGAAGAAGCTGCTGGCGGTCTCGAACGGCATCGGGCTGCTGTCGGCGACCCAGGCCGAGGAGCTCGCCCTTCCCGCCTCGCCGCCAAGGTTCGAGCTCTTTACCTTCCTGCCCCGCGAGCTGCCGAGCAGGCCGGCCGCGCGGCTTAATCCTGGCCGGCTAAGGCTGGTTCACGTTGGAAGGCTGTCGATCGGCAAGGGATCGTTCCTTTTCCTGGATGTCTGCGCCATCCTGCATCGCGCGGGCTTCATGTTCGAGGCCTCGCTGATCGGCTCGTGCGATGCTGCGACACGAAGCAAGCTCCGCTCAGAGATCGAGCGGGCCGGCCTGGAAAATAGCCTGAATCTCATGGGACCGCTGCCAGAGGCCGAGTTGCTGGAACAGCTGACGGCGGCGGACATACTGGTCCACCTTTCGCAGATCGATTCATTTCCGCTTATCGTCCTGGAAAGCATCGGCTGCGGCGTTTTCCCGGTTTGCAAGGACCTGCCCGGCGCCCGCCTCATCACCAAGTCCTATTGCGGTCATATCATCTACGGCAGCGACGAAGCCGAACAGACCGCACAATTCATTATCAAGGCCGATCCAGAGCGGCTCAGGACCAGCGCCAGGACCGCCAGCGTCCAATTGAAAGAGGACTTCAGCTGGAGCAACTGCGTCGACGCGGCCGAGCGCGCGATTGTGCAGTTCGCCGTACGCAACAGCGAGGTACGGAGCCGGCGAATGTCCCGCCTCGGTCTGCGATGACCTTGGCGAGGATACAAGCGGGGAGGATGCTCCCGTCCGTCGTGCTGAGCGCGCTTTTCAGCCTCGCCAGCCCGTCCGCGCACGGGGCGCCGCCATCAGCCGAGCCGCCCTTCCCCCATTTTGGAGTGACGTTCGACTACGTGCCGGCGCGCGATGGCCTGGCGCTGCTCAGCGGCGGCCCCGGCCAGGACGGCTACGCAGCGTCTGCCCGGGCGTCGAAGCCAACCCGGCTATGGGAACCGCGCTTCAGCACTGAGACCCGGGCGAAAGGCACCGATAATATCTACAACGGCGAGTTCCAGTTTTACCCCGACCCCGAGCATCACTGGTCCAACGGCTTCACGCCGTTCTCGATCGTCGACAACAGCCTTCGCATTCGTGCGGAACGGACCGTGGGCGCACATTTCGCGTCAGGTGAGATCCCCAATGACCCGGCGACGGGCCAACCCTATCCCTGGGTCTCAGGCATTCTCGTGTCGCGGCAGTCGTTTTCACAGCACGGCGGCTATTTCGAGATCGACGCCAAAGTGCCCAAAGGCACCGGCACGTGGCCAGCGTTTTGGTTAATTCCCGTCGATGAGCAGCATCCGCCTGAAATCGACATCGTCGAGTACCGGGGCCAGTTTCCCAACGAATATCATGTGGCCGTCTTGTCCCCGCCTAAATACAACGATGAGGCGTCTTATCACGCAAACCGCGACCTGAGCGAAGACTACCATAAATATGCGATTTTATGGACCGACAATCAGATCGAATTCTATTTCGATCGGCGCCTAGTGCTCACAAAGGACATCTCGCTGAAGCCGGAGTTTGCGCAAGAGTTCTACATGGTCGTCAATCTCGCCATGGGCTCACGCGGGCTCCAGGATTTTGTGGCAGCGCCGGACAGCAGCACGCCGAGCCCGTCCGACCTTTTGGTCCGGTCGATCACGGTTTGGCAGCGCGAGGGGCCAACCGGCATCCGGGCGTCATCGACAAACGTTCTCGAAGACGCGCCGGCAGGCACTGTCATCGCCAATTTGTCTGCAACCAAGTTCGGTGACGTGGCCGGGGAGCAGTTCTCGATCGTCGATGACCCGGACGAGATGTTCCAGGTCGACAAATCCGCGCTTCGCAGCCGGGCTCGGTTCGATTTTGCGCGAAAGCAGTCGCATCTCGTCGTCGTCAAAGTCATCGACAGCAAGGGCCGTGTTTGGCGGCAGCCCCTGACCATCAACGTTCTCGACGCTGGCCGCGGTAAAAATCTCTATCGTGGCGATTTGGTTGGGCCTGCGGCAGACCCCGGTAAGCCGTTCGCAGACCGGGCTGCCGATGACGGCTGGACAACGGAAAACGTCGCAGTCCTGGAAAAGCTGCCTGAGGCCGACGGCAAGCGAAGCGCGGCGTTCATCCGTGAGAAAGCAACCTCGTCCCCAGCAAAGTTCTCGATCAGCCAACTCGTCAACACTGCAGCCACGGTCCCCGCGCGTTATATCGTCCGTGGCGACTTCAGGCCGCTTGGGAGGAATTGGATCAAGGCGGAGATCACAACCGCTGACTATGCGGATGATCTGCAGGTTTATTTCAACTTAGAGACGGGCAAACTCGGCAACTACTATCTAAGCCTGCCAAAAGACGGCCGGCCCCGCTTTATCCTCAATGCCAGGCCTGTCATCGCTCCTGTCGGCAACGGCTTCTATCGCTGCCAAGTCGATTTTACGTCGCTGATGGCGGGGGGGCTGAGGACCATCTGGAAGATCACCGCGTCTGGCGACGAGCCGTCCGATGGCCATATCGGCGATGCCGCGTTCGCGAATGGGATAGGCCAGCGCGGCCGGGGCATCCTCGCTCGCACGAACCTGCGAATGCTGGCCCCCGAGACCAGTACTCAGATTCCAGCATCAAGCCGTTAAGCGTTCTTTAGGAATGTGGTGCGATAACAATCGAGAAGTGCTGGGTTGATGTCGTCATCAACGTCGCCGCCGTGCCCGGCATGGCAGCGCCGTTCACGTCGACGGCTTT
>CAXTOT010000161.1:0-6564 GCA_964245915.1 uncultured Lichenihabitans sp.
GCCGCCGACGGCCCGATGCCGCAGACCCGCGAGCACATCCTGCTCGCCCGTCAGGTCGGCGTGCCGGCGCTCGTGGTGTTCCTCAACAAGGTCGACATGGTCGACGACGAGGAACTTCTCGAACTCGTCGAGCTCGAGGTTCGCGAGCTTCTGTCGAAGTATGATTTCCCCGGCGACGACATTCCGATCACCAAGGGTTCTGCCCTCTGCGCGCTCGAGAACAAGCAGCCGGAAATCGGACACGACTCGATCCTTCGCCTGATGGAGACGGTCGACGACTACATTCCGCAGCCTGATCGACCGATCGATCTGCCCTTCCTGATGCCGGTCGAAGACGTGTTCTCCATCTCTGGCCGTGGCACCGTCGTGACCGGTCGTATCGAGCGCGGCATCGTCAAGGTCGGCGAGGAAATCGAGATCGTCGGTCTCAAGGCTACCGTGAAGACCACGGTCACGGGCGTGGAGATGTTCCGCAAGCTGCTCGACCAGGGCATGGCCGGTGACAACGTCGGCTGTCTGCTGCGCGGCACCAAGCGCGAGGATGTCGAGCGCGGCCAGATTCTGTGCAAGCCCGGTTCCGTGAAGCCGCACACCAAGTTCATGGCTGAGGCCTACATCCTCACCAAGGACGAGGGTGGCCGTCACACGCCGTTCTTCACCAACTACCGTCCGCAGTTCTACTTCCGGACCACGGACGTGACCGGGATCGTGACGCTGCCGGAAGGCACCGAGATGGTGATGCCCGGCGATAACGTAACGATGTCGGTCGCGCTGATCGTGCCGATCGCGATGGAAGAGAAACTCCGCTTCGCCATCCGTGAAGGCGGCCGCACCGTCGGTGCCGGCGTCGTCGCTTCCATCATCGAATAAGAGGCCGATTGGGGGAGCGGGATTTTAGCTCCCGCTCCACTCGATCAAGGGAAAAACCCATGAACGGTCAAAACATCCGCATTCGCCTCAAGGCCTTCGATCATCGGGTCCTTGATGCGTCGACCAAGGAAATCGTCTCCACGGCGCGCCGCACCGGCGCGCAGGTTCGTGGTCCGATTCCGCTGCCGACGCGGATTGAGAAATTCACGGTGAACCGCTCGCCGCACGTCGACAAGAAGTCGCGCGAGCAGTTCGAGATTCGGACCCATAAGCGTGTTCTCGACATCGTCGACCCCACGCCGCAGACGGTCGATGCTTTGATGAAGCTCGACCTGGCGGCCGGTGTCGATGTTGAGATCAAGCTGTAAATTTTTGAAGCGACCGGCACCTCCTAACAGTGTGCCATGAAGGATTTCTGACATGCGGTCAGGTGTTATAGCCCAGAAGGTCGGGATGACCCGCGTCTTTACCGGAACCGGGGAACATGTCCCGGTGACCGTGCTGAAGGTCGACGGCTGTCAAGTCGTCGCCCACCGGACGGAAGAGGTCAACGGCTACACCGCGCTGCAGCTCGGCATCGGCCGCGCCAAGGTGAAGAACGTGTCCAAGGCCGAGCGTGAGCGTTTCGCCATCGCCCAGGTCGAGCCGAAGATGAAGATCGCGGAATTCCGCGTCAGTCCCGACCAGGTCATTCCGGTCGGGGCCGAAATCACGGCCGATCACTTCGTCGAGGGTCAGTTCGTCGACGTGACGGGCACCTCGATGGGCAAGGGCTTCGCCGGCCCGATGAAGCGCTGGAACTTCGGCGGTCTCCGGGCCACCCACGGCGTTTCGGTCTCGCATCGTTCGCACGGCTCGACCGGTGGTCGTCAGGACCCAGGCAAGACGTTCAAGAACAAGAAGATGGCGGGCCACATGGGCACCGACCGTATCACGACCCTGAACCTGAAGGTGGTCAAGCTCGACGTCGAGCGCGGCCTGATCCTGGTCGAGGGCGCGGTTCCCGGGGTGGCTGGAGGCTATATCTTCGTGCGCGACGCCATCAAGAAGGCGCCCCCCAAGGATGTGCCGCTTCCGGGCAAGTTCCGCATCAGCGGAGCCGCCGAGCCGGTGGCCGTCGAACAGCAGCCGGAGGGTTGAGCGGTGAAGATTGATGTAACCTCGCTCGATGGCGCATCGTCCGGTTCGGTCGAACTCTCGGACGCCATCTTCGGGCTCGAGCCGCGCCAGGATCTGATCGCCCGTATGGTGCGCTATCAGCTCGCCAAGCGGCAGGCCGGGACCCATGCCGTCAAGGGCAGAGCCGATATCTGGCGCACCGGCAAGAAGATGTACAAGCAGAAGGGCACGGGCTCGGCCCGTCACGGCTCCGCCCGTGTGCCGCAGTTCCGCGGCGGTGGTCGGGCCATGGGTCCGGTTGTGCGCTCGCATGCCCACGACATGCCCAAGAAGGTGCGGGCCTTGGCGCTCAAGCATTGCCTGTCGGCCAAATTTGCCAGCGGCGAGATCCTGATCTGGGAGAACGCCCAGGTGACCGAGGCCAAGACCAAGCAGCTGCGCGAGCGCTTCGAGGCTCTGGGCCTGACCAATGCGCTGGTGATCGACGGTGCGGAGCTCCACGAGGGCTTCACCCTGGCGGCCCGCAACATTCCGATGATCGACGTCCTGCCCGTGCAGGGCATCAACGTCTACGACATTCTGCGCCGTGAGAAGCTGGTTCTGACCAAGGCCGCGGTCGACGCGCTGGAGGCGCGCTTCAAATGAGCCAGGACCCGCGCCACTACGACGTCATCGTCTCGCCCGTGATCACCGAAAAGGCGACCATGGCGTCCGAAGAGAACAAGGTCGTGTTTCGCGTCCGCAAGGATGCCACCAAGCCGCAGATCAAGGCCGCGGTCGAACATCTGTTCGACGTCAAGGTCGATGCGGTCAATACGCTGCTGCGCAAGGGGAAGCGGAAAGTGTTCCGTGGCTTCAAGGGTCAGCAGTCCGACGTCAAGAAGGCCATCGTGACCCTCGCCGAGGGACACAAGATCGATGTCACAACCGGTCTTTGAGCAGGTTAAGGGATAGAGTGCGATGGCACTGAAAACATTCAAACCGGTCACGCCGAGCCTGCGCCAGCTGGTGATCGTCGACCGCAGCGAGCTTTACAAGGGCAAGCCTCTCAAGGCGCTGACCGAAGGCAAGTCGTCGGCTGGCGGCCGGAACAACACCGGTCGCGTCACGGTGCGCTTTCGTGGCGGCGGTCACAAACAGACCTATCGCATCGTCGACTTCAAGCGGCGCAAGCTCGACATGCCCGCCAAGGTGGAACGGATCGAATATGATCCGAACCGCACGTCCTTCATCGCGCTCGTGCGCTATACGGACGGGGAGCAGGCCTACATCATCGCGCCGCAGCGTCTCGCGGTAGGCGATGAAGTCGTGGCCGGCAACCAGGTGGACGTGAAGCCCGGCAATGCCATGCCGCTTGCCAACATCCCGGTCGGCACCATCGTGCACAACCTCGAGATGAAGATCGGCAAGGGCGCCTCGATCGCGCGGTCGGCAGGCAGCTATGCCCAGATCGTGGGCCGCGATCAGGGCTATGTCATCGTGCGTCTGAGCTCGGGCGAGCAGCGCCTGCTGCACGGCCAATGTTTTGGCACGGTGGGCGCGGTTTCGAACCCCGACCACATGAACATCAATTACGGCAAGGCCGGCCGGCGCCGCTGGCTCGGCCGTCGCCCGCATAATCGCGGCGTCACCATGAACCCGGTCGATCATCCGCACGGCGGTGGTGAAGGCCGGACCTCCGGTGGCCGGCATCCCGTGACCCCGTGGGGCAAGCCCACCAAGGGCAAGAAGACGCGCAGCAACAAATCGACGACGACCTTCATCGTCGCCTCCCGCCACAGCCGCAAGAAGAAGGGCTAATCCATGTCCCGTTCGATCTGGAAAGGTCCTTTCGTCGACGGTTACCTTCTCAAGAAGGCCGATACCGTTCGCGCGTCAGGCCGCTCCGAGGTGATCAAGATGTGGAGCCGTCGCTCCACCGTCCTGCCGCAGTTCGTGGGGCTCACCTTCGGGGTCCACAACGGTCATAAGCACATTCCCGTCACGGTGAATGAGGAAATGATCGGCCATAAGTTCGGCGAGTTCTCGCCAACCCGGACGTTCCACGGCCATTCCGCCGACAAGAAGTCGAAGAGGGGCTGAGATGTCCAAGCCGAAAACGCCCCGCGCTCTGAAAGAGACCGAGGCCAAGGCCGTGTGCCGCATGCTTCGCATCAGCCCGCAGAAGCTCAACCTCCTGGCCCAGCTCATTCGCGGCAAGAAGGTCGACAATGCGCTGGCGGATCTCGAATTCTCGCGCAAGCGGATCGCCCTCGACGTGCGCAAGACGCTGCAAAGCGCCATTGCCAATGCCGAGAACAACCATGACCTCGACGTCGACGATCTCGTCGTGGCCGAGGCCTTCGTCGGCAAGGCACTGGTGCTGAAGCGCTTCAGCCCACGTGCCCGTGGTCGGGCCGGACGGATCGAAAAGCCGTTCGCCAATCTGACCATCGTGGTCCGCGAAGTCGAACAAGCGAGCGCCTGAGGAAAAGACGATGGGTCAGAAAGTCAATCCAATCGGTCTGCGTCTCGGCATCAACCGGACGTGGGATTCGCGCTGGTTCGCCAACAAGGGCGAATACGGCAAGCTGCTTCATGAGGACATGAAGATCCGCGCCGTGCTGATGGCCGCTCTGAAGCAGGCCGCGGTGTCGCGCATCATCATCGAGCGGCCGCACAAGAAGTGCCGGGTCACCATCCAGTCGGCGCGTCCGGGTGTGGTGATCGGCAAGAAGGGCGCCGATATCGACAAGCTGCGCAAGATGGTGTCGGCGATCACCGCCTCCGAGGTGGTGATCAACATCGTCGAGATCCGCAAGCCCGAGATCGACGCCACCCTGGTGGCCGATTCCATTGCCCAGCAGCTCGAGCGCCGTGTGGCGTTCCGCAGGGCCATGAAGCGGGCCGTCCAGTCCGCCATGCGGCTTGGCGCCGAAGGTATCCGGATCAATTGCTCGGGCCGTCTCGGCGGCGCGGAAATTGCCCGCCAGGAATGGTATCGCGAGGGCCGGGTGCCGCTGCACACGCTGCGGGCCGACGTCGACTACGGGGTTGCGACCGCCAACACGGCTTATGGCACGTGCGGCATCAAGGTCTGGATCTTCAAGGGCGAGATCCTCGAGCATGATCCGATGGCGCAGGACAAGAAGATGGCGGAAGCCGATCATGGTGGTGGTGGCGAACGCCGTCCGCGCCGCGAGCGGGAACCGCGTCACGCGGCCTGAGCCGCTGCAATAGTTTGGGATCGAGACGATGTTACAACCAAAGCGCACGCGCTTCCGCAAGGCCTTCAAGGGACGCATCCATGGCGTCGCCAAGGGCGGGTTCGAGCTGAACTTCGGGCAGTTCGGCCTGAAGGCGCTGGAGCCGGAGCGGGTCACCGCACGGCAGATCGAGGCCGCTCGCCGCGCCTTGACGCGTCACATGAAGCGCGCGGGCCGCGTCTGGATCCGGATTTTTCCGGACGTGCCGGTGTCCAAGAAGCCCACGGAAGTCCGCATGGGTAAGGGCAAGGGTGCGCCCGAACTCTGGGCTGCCCGCGTTCATCCGGGGCGGATCATGTTCGAGCTCGACGGCGTTCCGGTGACGATCGCCCGCGAGGCACTTGCGCTCGCGGCCGCGAAGCTGCCGATCAAGACGCGCTTCGTCCAGCGCATCGCCGAATAAGGGAGGGCGGATCAGATGAAGAACAAGCAACGCCTGTCCGACCTCAAGGTGATGTCGGACGATCAGCTTTCGGACGAGGTCCTCAAGCTGAAGAAGGAACAATTCAACCTGCGTTTCCAGCGCGCCACCGGCCAACTCGAGAATACCGCTCGGGTTCGGATCGTGCGTCGCGACATCGCGCGGGCCAAGACGGTCGCGGCGCAGAAGCGCACCGCGCCAGCGAAGGGTTGAGACGATGCCGAAGCGAATTCTCCAAGGTGTCGTGGTCAGCGACAAGCAAGACAAGACGGTCGTCGTGAAGGTCGAACGGCGGTTCACGCATCCGTTGCTCAAGAAGACCGTTCGCCGGTCGAAGAACTATCACGCGCATGACGAAGCCAAGGCCTTCAAGGTCGGCGACGCCGTGTCGATCGAGGAGACCAAGCCGATCTCGCGCCTCAAGCGCTGGGCCGTGCTGGCTGCGGCGGACAAAGCCTGACCGCGGCCGAAACAGGAATTTACGAAGGGCCTGCCACCGGTAGAACGGGGTCGGGGACCCCATTCGAGTTTGAAGGGCAGATGCCATGATTCAGATGCAAACTAACCTCGACGTCGCCGACAATTCCGGCGCCCGGCGTGTGATGTGCATCAAGGTGCTGGGCGGGTCCAAGCGGAAGTATGCCGGTGTGGGCGACATCATCGTGGTGTCGATCAAGGAGGCCATTCCGCGCGGTCGCGTCAAGAAGGGCGATGTGATGAAGGCCGTGGTGGTGCGCACCGCCAAGGATATCCGGCGTGGTGACGGTTCGGTCATCCGCTTCGATTCCAATGCCGCCGTGCTGGTCAACAACCAGTCCGAGCCGGTGGGCACCCGTATCTTTGGCCCGGTTCCCCGCGAGCTGCGCGCCAAGAACCACATGAAGATCATTTCACTCGCGCCGGAGGTGC
>CAXTOT010000162.1:0-6431 GCA_964245915.1 uncultured Lichenihabitans sp.
AGATCAAGAAGCCCGAGACCATCAACTACCGCACCTTCAAGCCGGAGCGGGACGGCCTGTTCTGCGCCCGCATCTTCGGGCCCATCAAGGACTACGAGTGCTTGTGCGGCAAGTACAAGCGCATGAAGTACAAGGGCGTCATCTGCGAGAAATGCGGCGTCGAGGTCACGCTGTCGCGCGTCCGGCGCGAGCGCATGGGCCATATCTCGCTGGCGGCTCCGGTGGCGCATATCTGGTTCTTGAAGAGCCTGCCCTCGCGCATCGGGCTTCTGCTCGACATGACGTTGAAGGATCTCGAGCGGATTCTCTATTTTGAATCCTACATCGTGATCGAGCCGGGCCTCACCTCGCTGAAGGACCGTCAACTCCTCAACGAGGAGGAGTATATCCGCGCCCAGGACGAGTTCGGCCAGGATAACTTCACCGCCATGATCGGCGCCGAAGCCATCCGCGAGATCCTGCGCGGCATGGATCTGCCCAGGATTGCCGAGCAGCTGAAGGTCGAGATCTCCGAGTCGACGACGGAGCTCAAGCCCAAGAAGCTCGCCAAGCGGCTGAAGATCATCGAGGCCTTCATGCATTCGGGCAACAACCCGGAATGGATGATCCTGACCGAAGTGCCGGTGATTCCGCCGGACCTGCGGCCGCTCGTGCCGCTCGACGGCGGCCGTTTCGCGACCTCCGATCTGAATGACCTCTACCGCCGAGTAATCAACCGCAACAACCGCTTGCGGCGGCTTATCGAATTGCGCGCGCCCGACATCATCATCCGCAACGAGAAGCGCATGCTTCAGGAAGCGGTAGATGCCCTGTTCGACAACGGCCGCAGAGGCCGCGTCATCACGGGCGCCAACAAGCGTCCGCTGAAGTCGCTCGCCGACATGCTCAAGGGCAAGCAGGGCCGGTTCCGGCAGAACCTGCTCGGCAAGCGCGTCGACTATTCGGGCCGCTCGGTGATCGTGGTGGGTCCGGAACTCAAGCTGCACCAGTGCGGCCTGCCCAAGAAGATGGCGCTCGAACTGTTCAAGCCGTTCATCTACTCGCGCCTCGATGCCAAGGGCCTATCGACGACGGTCAAACAGGCCAAGAAGCTGGTCGAGAAGGAGAAGCCGGAGGTTTGGGACATCCTCGACGAGGTGATCCGCGAACATCCGGTGATGCTGAACCGCGCCCCGACGTTGCATCGGCTTGGCATCCAGGCCTTCGAGCCGACGCTGATCGAGGGCAAGGCGATCCAGCTGCATCCGCTCGTTTGCGCGGCCTTCAACGCCGATTTCGACGGCGACCAGATGGCGGTCCACGTGCCGTTGTCGCTCGAAGCGCAGCTCGAAGCCCGCGTGTTGATGATGTCGACCAACAACATCCTGCATCCGGCCAACGGCATGCCCATCATCGTGCCGAGCCAGGATATCGTGCTGGGCCTCTACTACGTGACGCTGGTTCGTGACGGCGATGTCGGGCAGGGCATGGCCTTTGCCAACATGGGCGAGATCGAGCATGCGCTGCATGCCAAGGCGGTGACACTGCATTCCAAGATCAAGGGCCGGGCTTGGGTCTACGAGGACGGCAAGCGCGTCGCCAAACTCTTCGACACCACGCCAGGGCGCATGATCCTCGGACAGCTGCTGCCCGAGCACGCCAAGATTCCCTTCGACGTCGCCAACAAGCTGATGACGAAGAAGGAAATCTCCAACATGATCGACACCGTCTACCGCAACTGCGGTCAGAAGGAGACGGTCATCTTCTGCGACCGGATCATGGCGCTCGGCTTCCGCGAGGCGTTCCGCGCCGGCATCTCGTTCGGCAAGGACGACATGGTGGTGCCGGAAACCAAGCCGAAGATCGTCGAGGACACCCGCACGCTCGCGACCGAATACGAGCAGCAGTACAACGACGGCCTGATCACCCAGGGCGAGAAGTACAACAAGGTCGTCGACGCCTGGGCGAAGTGCACCGACAAGCTCGCCGAAGAGATGATGCTGCGCATCTCCACCGTGCAGAAGGACGAGAACGGCCGCGATAAGCCGATCAATTCCATCTACATGATGGCGCATTCCGGCGCGCGTGGTTCGCCCGCCCAGATGAAGCAGCTCGCGGCCATGCGCGGCCTGATGGCCAAGCCCTCCGGCGAGATCATCGAGAGCCCGATCATCTCGAACTTCAAGGAGGGTCTGACCGTCCTTGAATACTTCAACTCGACCCACGGGGCCCGTAAGGGTCTCGCCGACACGGCGTTGAAGACCGCGAACTCGGGTTACCTCACCCGGCGTCTCGTCGACGTGGCGCAGGATGCCATCATCTCGACCGTGGATTGCGGATCGAAGGGTGGCATCAAGATGCGCGCCATCATCGATGCCGGCCAGGTGGTCGCCTCCTTGGCGATCCGGATCTTGGGCCGCACCACGGCCGACGATCTGAAGAACCAGGACGGCAGCCTCATCCTGTCGGCCGGCGAGATGATCCAGGAATGGCATATCGATCGCATCAACGCGGCCGGGATCCAGGAAGTGAAGATCCGGTCCGTGCTGACCTGCGAGGCCAAGAATGGCGTCTGTGGCACGTGCTACGGCCGCGATCTGGCGCGCGGCACGCCCGTCAACATGGGCGAAGCCGTGGGTGTCATCGCGGCGCAGTCGATCGGTGAGCCCGGCACGCAGCTGACGATGCGGACGTTCCACATCGGCGGCGCGGCGCAGATCGCCGACCAGTCGTTCATCGAGTCGAACTTCGATGGCGAGGTCAAGATCCGCAACCGGGCCGTGGCCCGGAACGCGGAAGGCGACCTGATGGTCATGGCGCGCAACGTTGCGGTCGTGATCGTCGGCCCCGATGGCGGCGATCGCGCCACCCATCGCGTGCAATATGGGGCGCGGCTCAAGGTGGACGACGGCGACAAGGTCAAGCGCGGGCAGCGGATCGCCGAGTGGGATCCCTACACGCGCCCGATCATGACCGAAATCGATGGGACCGTGGGCTTCGAGGATCTCAGCGAGGGCATTTCGATGTCCGAGTCGATCGACGAAGCCACCGGCATCGCCAAACGCGTCGTGATGGATTGGCGCCTCAACCAGCGTTCCGCGAGCCTGCGTCCCGCCATCGTCATCAAGGGCAAGGACGGCAAGATCGCCAAGCTGCCGCGCGGGGGTGACGCGCGTTACTTCCTGCCGGTCGACTCGATCCTGAGCTTCGATGTCGGGGGAGAGGTGACGGCGGGCGATATCGTGGCGCGTATCTCGATGGAGGGGGCCAAGACCCGCGACATCACGGGCGGTCTGCCGCGCGTTGCGGAACTGTTCGAGGCGCGTCGGCCGAAGGACCATGCCATCATCGCCGAGACGGCAGGCACGATCCAGTTCGGCCGCGACTACAAGAACAAGCAGCGGCTTCAGATCATCCCCCACGAAGAAGGGGCCGATCCGGTCGAATATCTGATCGCCAAGGGCAAGCACATCCATCTGCAGGACGGCGACGTCGTGGAGAAGGGTGATTACATCGTCGACGGCAACCCGGCTCCGCACGACATTCTTGCGATCAAGGGTGTCGAGGAACTCGCCGCCTACCTCGTCAACGAGATCCAGGAGGTCTATCGCCTCCAGGGCGTGAGCATCAACGACAAGCACATCGAGGTGATCGTCCGCCAGATGCTGCAGAAGGTCGATATCACCGATCCCGGCGATACCGATTTCCTCAGCGGCGAGCAGGTCGACCAGACCGAGCTCGAGGAGGCCAACAACAAGGTCATCGAGGCCGGCGGCAAGCTGGCGACCGGGACCCCGGTCCTGCTCGGCATCACCAAGGCGAGCTTGCAGACGCGATCGTTCATCTCGGCAGCCTCGTTCCAGGAGACCACGCGCGTGCTGACCGAAGCTGCGGTCAATGGCAAGATCGACACGCTCGAGGGTCTCAAGGAAAACGTCATCGTCGGGCGCCTCATCCCGGCAGGGACGGGGGCCGCCATGGCCAAGCTGCGCCGCGTCGCAACCCAGCGCGACAAGCTGATCCTCAAGCAGCAGGCGGAATCGTCTCAGGCCCCCGTGCCCGTCGCGTTGCCGTCCGCCGCCGCCGCCGAGTAGAAGCGGGTTCACGATGTTTGAAGGGGCGCTTCGGCGCCCCTTTTTTATAATCTCCGCCGTGATTAGATCTGTGGAACGAATCGTAAACCTGCCGGTTTATGAGTCGTGAAATTCCATATTATTCGGCTTTGCGACCATGAATTTAATCCCCCAACTCGATTCTGCCGTCATCGAAGGCCTAGGGCGCAGCCTGCCTGGCCCCGCACTCGATGAGCTTGCGGCTCCGTTCAGCGAAGGCGCTAAGGCGAGGCATATCGTCGATCTTTGCGCCGCTTTGGGCCTTGCGGCCGTCTTCATCGACCGCACTGGCGCCGTCTTTCACGTGGGGTCGACGGCTCGCCAGGCGATGGGGAGCGCGATGGCGATCGAGGCGGGGCATCTGATCGCCGCGACCCAGGCGGCGAACGACCGCATCCAGGATGCCGTCAGCAAGTCTTTGTGCGCCATGGGCGCCAAGGCGGTGCGGCGCTCGGTGTTGGTTCGCGGGACGCATTCAACGCCGGTCCACCTGGTAGCCCTCGACTACCCGAACGCCTCCCCCGCCCAACTGCTGAAGGTGGTGGTGGTTTTCACTCGGGATCCGAACGCTGCGCGGGCCGACATCGCGACCTTGATCCGCCACCTCAATCGAGGCTAGGGTCGGCGCCAGGCGCATTGCTGACCTGTTCGCGATTGTGCCTTGACGGGCGCCGCGCGACTCGTTAGAAAACGCCCACTTCGACAGGCAGTAGGCCAATCAGTTTCGGGACGTCTAGGACCGAACATCAATTGCCCTAAACGCTGTCGGCCTTACCGGCGACTTATGTAGTCAAAACTGGTTTCGGCCAGATAAAGGCATGATCGTAGTGGTTTGCGCCGCTGCGGTCCTCTGCATTTCACGCTTGAGGCCGATCCCGGCCGAAAGCGCTATTCGTTTTGGGCCGTGAGGCCCATGTCCGGGGTTGGCCAGTCCGGATATTCGTAATGGGTTGGCCTGGACTTATCCTGAAGGCGGGAAATGCCGACGATCAGCCAATTGATCCGCAAGCCGCGGATTGTTTCAAAGACGCGCAACAAGGTGCCCGCATTGCAGCGGAGCCCGCAGAAGCGTGGCGTGTGCACGCGCGTTTACACGACGACCCCGAAGAAGCCTAACTCGGCGCTGCGTAAGGTCGCCAAGGTCCGTCTGACCAACGGCTTCGAAGTCATCGGATATATCCCGGGCGAGGGTCACAACCTTCAGGAACACTCGGTGGTGATGATCCGTGGCGGCCGCGTCAAGGATCTGCCCGGCGTGCGCTATCACATCCTGCGCGGCGTTCTCGACACCCAGGGCGTCAAGAACCGCAAGCAGCGCCGTTCCAAATACGGCGCTAAGCGTCCGAAGTAACTGGCTTAAGGAGCGATCGACATGTCTCGTCGGCACAGCGCGGAAAAGCGCGAGATCATTCCGGACGCCAAGTTCGGTGACGTCATTCTGACCAAGTTCATGAATTCCATCATGTATGATGGCAAGAAGTCCGTGGCCGAGGCGATCGTCTACGGCGCGTTCGACCTGATCGAAGGCAAGACCCGTCAGGAACCCCTGCCGGTGTTCAAGCAGGCGCTGGAAAACGTGGCTCCGGCCATCGAGGTCCGGTCACGCCGGGTCGGCGGCGCCACCTATCAGGTGCCCGTCGAAGTGCGTCCCGAGCGCCGTCAGGCTCTTGCGATCCGCTGGATCATCACCGCGGCCCGCGCTCGCAATGACAAGACGATGGTCGATCGTCTGTCGGCCGAACTGCTCGACGCGTCCAACAACCGTGGCAATGCCGTGAAGAAGCGGGAAGACACCCACCGGATGGCGGAGGCCAATCGGGCCTTCTCGCACTACCGCTGGTAAATTCCGCTTTTCATTCGTTCTTTCGAGGACAGGACCATGCCCCGCAGCCATCCGATCGAAGACTACCGCAATTTCGGCATCATGGCCCACATCGATGCGGGGAAGACGACGACCACCGAGCGGATTCTCTACTATTCCGGCAAGTCTCATAAGATCGGCGAAGTCCATGACGGCGCCGCCACCATGGACTGGATGGAGCAGGAGCAGGAGCGTGGCATCACGATCACGTCTGCTGCTACTACGACGTTCTGGAACGGCAAGCGCCTGAACATCATCGACACGCCCGGACACGTCGATTTCACCATCGAGGTTGAGCGCTCGCTCCGCGTTCTCGACGGCTGCGTCTGTGTGCTCGACGGCAACCAGGGTGTGGAGCCGCAGACCGAGACCGTCTGGCGCCAGGCCGACAAATACAACGTGCCCCGCATCGTCTTCGTCAACAAGATGGATAAGATCGGCGCCGACTTCTACAAATGCGTCGACGACATCAAGGTGCG
>CAXTOT010000163.1:0-6009 GCA_964245915.1 uncultured Lichenihabitans sp.
TCCTGGATCGCCCCGGCTATCGCGCCATCATCAAGCTGCTGCCGGACTTCGAGAAGCATACCGGCATCAAGATCAACTACGAGATCGTTCCCTACGAGAACACCCGCGAGAAGGAAGTGCTGAACTTCAACTCGAAGGGCGACCTGTCGATCGCCCTCGTCGACCTCGTCTGGATCGGCGAGTATGCCGAGAACGGCTGGATCGTGCCGATCGACAAGTTCACGGCGGATGCCTCGATCACCGATCCGAACCTCAACCTGAAGGGCTTCTTCCCGCTGCTGCTCGACGCCTTCGGCTCATGGGGCGGCACCACCTACGGGCTGCCCTTCGACAATTACTCCGGCCTGCTCTTCTACAACAAGTGCATGCTGAAGGATGCCGGCTTCGACAAGCCGCCAGCCACTTGGGATGAACTGGCAAACGTCTATGCGCCGAAGCTGACCAACCCCGGCAAGAAGCAATATGGCTATGCGCTGCAGTCCCTCCGCGGCGAGACGCAGTCTGCCGATAGCTTCATGCGCATGCTCTGGCCGGCCGGCGGATCGTTGCTGGACAAGACGTTCCATTCCAACCTCGGCAGCAAGGAGAGCCAGGCCGGGCTGCAGTTCCGGCAGAACCTGATGAAATCCATGCCGCCGGGCGTGGTCAGCTGGGACCACGCGGAGGCCGTCAACGCCTTCGCGCAGAACCAGGTGGCGATGATCACCGAGTGGTCGGCCTTCTACCCGACCCTGACCGACCCGAAGACGTCCAAGGTCGGCGATTGCCTGGGCGTCGCGCCGGAGCCGAGCGGTTCCGCCGGGCGGCTGCCTGCCCTCGGCGGCTTCTCGCTCGCGGTTGCGGCGCAGGCACCCGAGAAGGAACAAAAGGCGGCCTGGATCTTCATCCAATGGGCGACCTCCGAAGCGATAGCGAAGCCCTATGTCGACGCCGGCGGCGTATCCGGCCGCATGGCGGTCTACGATGACCCTGCCGTCAAGGCGAAGTATCAGTTCGTCGAGCCGATGGTCGCTTCCTGGCAGAAAGGCGTGCCGGAGTTCCGCCCGCGCTTCCCGGCTTGGCCGGCAGTGTCCGAGGTGATCGGGGAGTTCGGCTCCAAGATGATGCTGGGCGAGGTCACCATCGAGGAGGGGACGAAGGCGATCGGCACGAGGATGGAAGCCATTCTGGACAAGGACGGCTATTACAACGGCAAGCAGCCATTGCTGCAGTAGCGTCGATTGCCGCTGGAACCGCTGGGCCTTTGCCAGGCGGTTCCAGCAGGCTGGCGCGCTCCGTCCCGGGTTTTGACATGAAGCACTCTCCCCTTGCCTGACCGAGGCTCCGTTCCTGCTCGCCGCGCAAGGCCCGGCTACGGGCGGTTGACCCCCTTGTGGTTTCTCCTGCCCTCCGTCCTGGCGCTGCTGGCGATCGGGATCTACCCGACGCTGTTCGCGGTGGTCACGTCGTTGCGCCAGTATAACATTACTCGTTCGCGCAACGGCTTCCCCTTCGTCGGCCTGGCGAACTACCAGCAAGTGCTGGCGGACCCGACTTTTTGGGAGACGCTCGGACGCACGTTGAAATTCTTCCTCTGCGTGATGCCGGTCGAGATCGCCCTCGGTCTCGGCATCGCCCTGATGCTTCACAAGCCTGGCCTCGGCTTTCTGCGCTCCCTGGCCCGGGTGTCGCTCGTCATCCCCCTCGCCACGACCTACGCGGTCGTCGGGCTGCTGGGCCGGCTGATTTTCAACCGCGACTTCGGCGTTGCCAACAGCATCATCGGGCTATTCGGGTTCCAGCCGTTCGACTGGCTCGGCAACGGCGGGGGCGCCTTCGCCGCCATCTGCGTCATGGATGTCTGGCAATGGACGCCGTTCTGCGCGTTGATCTTCCTGTCGGGGCTCTCCATGGTCCCCGTCGACATCGAGGAGGCGGCGCGGCTGGAAACAACCAGCCAGTCTGCCCTCCTGACCCATGTGCAGCTGCCGTACCTCCTGCCGGGCTTCACCGCGATGCTCATCTTGCGGTCTGCCGACGTGCTGAAGCTGTTCGATATGGTATTCACCATGACTCGCGGCGGCCCCGGCGCGGCGACCGAACTGATCTCGATCTACATCCAGCGCGTCGGCTTCCGCGTCTTCGACCTGGGCACGGCGTCGGCGCAGGCCCTTCTCCTCCTGGTGATCACCATCGTCCTTGCGCGGGTCTACATTCGCTTCTTCTACCGGGAGATCGAGTGATGGCCGCACGCCTGCCCAGAGCCGTGCTGCACGGGATCGGCCTCGTGCTGATCTTGGTCGTGACCATCTTCCCATTCTTCTGGATGGTCTCGTCGTCGCTCAAGGATCAAGCCGACCTGCTCGCGTCGCCGCCGGTCTGGGTGTTCACGCCGACGCTCGCTAATTACGCCGAGGTCTTCGCCGACGAGAAGGTGGTGAAGGCCATCATCAACTCGTTGATCGTGGCCTTCTTCAGCACGCTGCTCTCGGTTGCCCTCGGCACCCCGGCCGCCTTCGCCCTGGCGCGCTACGACTTCCGCGGCAAGTCGGACCTGTGGTTCTGGTTCATCTCCAACCGCTTCATCAGCCCGATCGTCTTGGCCCTGCCG
The DNA here is from genome assembly GCA_964245915.1 of uncultured Lichenihabitans sp. Lineage (GTDB taxonomy): Bacteria > Pseudomonadota > Alphaproteobacteria > Rhizobiales > Beijerinckiaceae > Lichenihabitans. The sequence goes on from CAXTOT010000163.1 coordinate 2,591, forward strand.
ATCTACCTCGTGGCCCAAAACGCCGGGCTGCTCGACACCCACCTGATCCTGATCCTGGTTTACGTGACCTTCATCTTGCCATTGGTGATCTGGCTGTGCACCGATCAGTTCCGGTCCATCCCCAAGGAGCTGGAGGAGGCCGCGCGGCTCGAGGGCGCCAGCCAGTTCGCCATATTTTGGCGGATTTACCTGCCGCTCGGTCTTCCCGGTATCGCTGTCTCGGCGATATTCGGCTTCATCTTCTCCTGGAACGAACTGCTCTATGCGCTCGTGCTCACCCGGCGCGAGGTGCAGACGGCTCCGGTCATCGCGACCAGCTTCATGTCGGGCTACGAGTTGCCATGGGGCAAGATCATGGCGACGGGCACCGTGATCGTGCTGCCCGTGACGATCTTCGCGCTGCTCGTATCGCGCCACATGGTCCGCGGACTGACGATGGGAGCCACCAAATGACGACCCCCGCCGGCCCAGGCGAGGCTGGCTTCCTCCGCCTCGTGGGCATCGAGAAACGGTACGGCACGACCCGCGTGATCGATGGCGTCGATATCTCGGCGCAAAAAGGTGAGTTCGTTGTCTTCGTTGGCCCCTCCGGCTGCGGCAAGTCCACCTTGTTGCGCATGATCGCCGGCCTGGAGGACGCGAGCGTAGGCGACGTGTTCATCGACGGCGTTCGCGTCACCGAGCTGGAGCCCGCCAAGCGCCAGGTGTCGATGGTGTTCCAGAGCTACGCGCTGTTCCCGCACATGACGGTGCGGGACAACATCGCCTTTGGCCTCAAGATGTCCAAGGTGCCGAAACCCGAGATCGAGCGGCAGGTTGCCGAGGCCGCGCGCATCCTGCAGATGGAACCGCTGCTGGACCGCAAGCCACGCCAACTATCCGGCGGCCAGCGTCAGCGCGTGGCCATCGGACGCGCGATCGTTCGCCACCCGAAGCTGTTCCTGTTCGACGAGCCGCTGTCCAACCTCGATGCCGAACTGCGGTCGCAGATGCGGGTCGAGATCGCGCGGCTGCATCGCGACCTGGGCGTGACGATGATCTACGTCACACACGACCAGGTCGAGGCGATGACCCTGGCCGACCGCATCGTCGTGCTGCGCAGCGGCCTCGTCGAGCAGATCGGCACGCCGACCGACCTGTACGACACCCCGGCCAACATGTTCGTGGCCGGGTTTATCGGCTCTCCGAAGATGAACTTCATCGATGTCGTCGTGTCCGCGCGCGACGGAGCCGCGATCGAAGTGGTCCATCCCGCGTTGCGCGCGCCGCTGCGGGTGCAGGCCCGGCGATCCGGCGGCCACGAGGGCGGTCCACGGCCCGGCGACGCCGCCATCCTGGGCCTGAGGCCGGAGCACCTGGCAATGGCGGACGGACCATGCCGGATCGCGATGACGGCCGATCTGTGCGAGAGCCTGGGCGGCAGCACCCTGGTCTACGGACAGGCGCAGTCCACGGGAGCGGCCGCGGAAACGATGGTGCTGCAGGCGCCGGGACGCCACATGTTGCAAAAGGGCGAGGCCTTCACAGCCTCGTTCGATGCGGCGCAGGCTTACGTATTCGAAAAGGGAGGCCCGGCTTTTTAGGCCGGCGATCACGGCGGCGATGATGGATTTCGATGGCAAGACAGTGCTGGTCACAGGAGCCGGAAAGGGTATCGGCCGCGCCACCGCCCTATTCTTGGCCGCGCGCGGTGCTGCGATCGTGGCCCTCAGCCGGTCGGCCGACGACCTCGGGAGCCTGCAAGCCGAGCTCGGCTGCCGCACGATCGCGGTCGACCTGGAAGACGAAGCGGCCACGCGCGCGGCCGGTGCTGCAGCGCTGCCGGCCGATTTCCTCGTCAATTGCGCGGGCGTGGCGGAACTCGGCCCCTTCCTCGGCCTTGGCGCCGCGACCTTCGACAGGGTGATGGCCGTGAACTGCCGCGCACCGATGCTCCTGAGCCAAGTCTATGCGCAACATTGCATCGACCAGGGCCGGCCGGGCGCAATCGTAAACGTGTCGAGCATCTCCTCGACCATCGGGTTCGCCGACCACGCCGCCTATTGCGCCTCCAAGGGTGCGCTGGACGGCCTGACGCGGGTGATGGCCAACGAGCTCGGCCGCCGGGGCATCCGCGTCAACTCCGTCAACCCGGGCGTCACGCTGACGCCGATGGGCGAGAAGGCCTGGAGCGACCCCGCCAAGTCGGGCCCGATGCTCGAACGCATGCCGATGGGACGCTTCGTGCAACCCGCCGAGGTGGCGAACGTGATCGCCTACCTGCTGTCGGACGCCGCCGCCATGGTCAACGGCATTTGCATGCCGGTCGACGGCGGCTTCCTGATCAACTGAACATGCCAGCCGGACGGAGACAGTCATGAAAGCATTGGTGCTGGAACAGCGGCACGAACTCAGCCTCCGGGACATAGACCTGCCGCTCACCGTGGGTCCTGACGACGTGAAGATCAGGATCGACACGGTGGGCATCTGCGGCAGCGACGTGCACTACTACACGCACGGCCGGATCGGTTCGTTCGTGGTCGACGCGCCGATGGTGCTGGGCCACGAGGCCGCGGGAACCGTCATGCAGGCCGGCGCCCGGGTGACGACGCTCAAGCCCGGCGACCGCGTGTGCATGGAGCCCGGCGTGCCCGACCTGTCGTCGCGCGCCACTCGGCTTGGCCTCTACAACGTCGACCCGAAGGTCGTCTTTTGGGCCACTCCCCCCGTTCATGGGGTGCTCACGCCCTACGTCGTCCACCCCGCAGCCTTCACGTTCAAGCTGCCGGACAGCGTGTCGTTCGCCGAAGCCGCCATGGTCGAGCCGTTCGCCGTCGGGCTGCAGGCGGCGGTCAAGGCGAAGATCCAGCCCGGCGATATCGCTGTCGTGACCGGCGCCGGGCCGATCGGCATCATGGCCGCCCTTGCAGCGTTCGCGGGCGGATGTGCGCAGGTGATCGTCTCGGACCTGGTCGATGAGAAATTGGCGATCGCCCGCCGCTACGCCGGCGTATCGACCGTCAACGTCCGCAACCAGAGCCTCGCCGACGCGGTTGATCAGGCGACCGGCGGCTGGGGCGCCGACGTGCTGATGGAGGCCAGCGGCGCCGTGAAGGCCTATGAGGGCGTCGAGCGCCTGCTGCGTCCGGGCGGTTGCCTGGTGCTGATCGGCATGCCGGTCGAGCCGGTCCGGATGGACATCTCCTCGATGGCGGCAAAGGAGATCCGGATCGAGACCGTGTTCCGCTATGCCAACGTGTTCGACCGCGCCCTGGCGATGATCGCCTCGGGCAAGGTCGACCTAAAGCCGCTGATTACCGAAACCTTCGCGTTCGAGGACAGCGTCGCCGCCTTCGAGCGTGCCGCCGAGGGACGGCCCGGCGACGTGAAGCTCCAGATCAAGCTTGGTGACGAATAGCTCCGTCAACAACCGGCGCTGA
>CAXTOT010000164.1:0-5919 GCA_964245915.1 uncultured Lichenihabitans sp.
AGATGGTCGAGCGTCGACATGCGGCGCGCGAAGGGTAAAGGCTGCTCGTAGGACAGCGTCACGGTCACGCCAAAACCCAGATGCTCGGTTGCCGCCGCCATGGCGGGGACGAGCAGCAGGGGATCGTTGACGGGCACCTGCGCCGCATGGGCAAGCGCCGCGTCCGGATTGCGGCCATAGACGTCGTAGACGCCAAGCACGTCGGCGAGGAACAGGCCATCGAACAATCCGCGCTCGAGCGTCTGCGCCAAGGCGATCCAGGGTTTCAGGCTGCGGTAGTCGCGCGAGCGGTCGCGCGGGTGCCGCCAAAGCCCCGGCGATTGATGCGCCACGCAATTCATCTCGAAGGCGTTGAACAGGATGGTCTTGGTCATCGGCCGCTCCTCAGATCGCGCCGTGGCGGGGCGGCTTGATGCCGTTCAGCCAATAGTCGCCGATGCGAATAGAGGCCGATGCTGGCGAGCGTCCCGAGGCCAGCGGCGGTGAAGACGTAGCGCGATCCTTGATCGCATTGTCCAGAAAAGGCTGATGCTGGAGATGGCTCATGTCGGTGTCGCCTGCTTCGAGCGCGACACTCGTCGTCCAGTCAGCTGACACACTGATCTACGCCAGCGAGCCGCACATAACTAAACGATTGAGACGATCGGTGGTGGACGCAGTCCTGCCCAACCGGTCTCTGAACCTGTTTCACCTGTTGTTCTCGCGAAAGCAGGTTTGCGGTGGCTAGTGAGTGCCGTAACGGCTTGAAATAAACGATATATTTCAGCCACTTCCGGTGAACCGCTGTGATGTTCAGAGCCGTTGCAAAACAGGTCCGCAACAGGAAGCTAACAGGGACTGTGTAGTGGACTGTCTGCCAGGGCGGCAGATCGTGCGGCAGAAAGCGCCAGCTCCCACCCGACCGTGGAAAAGAGAGAAGGGCATCGGCGAAGTCCCGAGTCGCAGCCCTGCATCGCCTGACGCCACGTTCGGCCTTCCGGATCGGCTTCTTGATGAGGCCCAATCTGACCGTCGCTCAGATCGCTTTCGTAGGCACGCCGCTTCGGCGGTTTCATCCCTGGCATCGGTCGCGACACATGAGTGTCATCCGTCCCCTTTGGATCACGTGCAACCCGCTAAGGGTGTCCTTCAACACGCTATGTGAGGTGCGTTATGTTCAGACTCATCAAGGATGGCAATGAATTGAAATGCAAGAGCACATCATTGACCACGAATGTAGTCGAGGGGATAGCCAATGCAGTAGCCTACGTCGTCAGATGCACTAATTGAAAGATTGACAACCTCTAATTATCTGACTTACCTTGATGGCCTGAATCCAATCCTTGGGATGCAGGCAGCCAAAGCTGAATTGGGCAAGAGCCTCTTCAGAGAAGGCAGACCACGCACTGATCGAACGCGTTGCAACCGGTTGCAAACATCGACCATTGCGAAGGAGCTTTCGTTGAAGGGCTATTCCAATGCCAGAGTTTGTACCTCCTCGAGTTCGAACCCGCGCCACTGCGCCGCTCGTCGCGCTAGCCGAGCAAACCCCGCCAATTGTCGCCGAGCGATCTCGGCTCCGTCTCATAACCGTCGAGCGATCTGTTGATTCGATCCACCAGTCGGACCATCGCGTCAGGCGGCGGGGCAAGAGACAACTTGACAAGACCATAGCTAGCGTCAAGCGATTCGGACTCCTCTTTCCAATCCTCATCAAAGCAGACGGCGAAGTCATTAAGGGCCATGGCGTCCTGGAAGCTGCCAAAGCGCTTGGGCACAGGAGCGTGCCGACCGTCGTCATCGACCATCTGAATGATGCAGAGGTCCGGGCCGTCCGAGTGGCCCTGAACCAAATCTCCAGGCTTGGTGAGTGGGACTTGGACTCGCTCAAGGCAGAGTTCGAGTTTCTCTTTGAAGTCGATCCGTCGCTCGTGCAGTTCACCGGTTTCGAGATGCCAGCAATCGACGCGCTGCTCGCACCCAGCTTTGGTTTGGGAGCCGGCGATCCTGCCGACGATTTGCCTGAAGTAGCATTGAAGGCGGCAATTTCCTGCCTCGGCGACCTATGGATTTGTGCGGATCAGAAGCTTCTTTGCGGCAACGCAAGGAGTCCAGAAAGCTACCATCGTCTCATTGGCGCCGAAAAAGTGCAGATGCTCTTCACAGACGGGCCGTACGGCTGCGGTATTCAAGGCCATGTCAGTCGCAAGCACGGTGAGTTTGTCGAAGGCTCGGGCTTGAGTCAGAAGGAAGTGCTGGCCTTCTACTCTGATTTCCTGACGACAGTCAGGGAGTCGCTGCAGAACGGTGCCCTGGTCTACCTATGCATCGATGCTCGAAGCATGGCTTCGCTTCTTAACGCCGTTTCCTCTGCAAACCTCGAACAGAAGGAGCTTTGCGTATGGGACAAGCAGGCCGGCGGGATGGGGTCGTTGTATCGCCACCAGGCGGAGTTCGTCGTCGTCGCCAAGTACGGCAGAGATTCGCATATCAACAACGTTCAACTCGGAAAGCACGGGCGAAATCGCACGACAATCTGGTCGTACCCAGGGCTGGCGCAGTTCGGGCCTGGGCGGGCCCAGGCGCTGGCGATGCACCCGACCGTCAAACCTGTTGGGCTCGTGGCAGACGCAATTCTCGACGCCTCTCTTCCGGGTGGCGTGGTTCTCGATCCCTTCTCAGGCTCGGGGACGACGCTGATCGCGGCACAGCGGACCAGACGCCGAGGATGCGCAATCGAACTCGACCCAAAATACGTCGACATCGCGGTACAGCGTCTGGAAAAGTTCACTGGGCAGCTTGCCCGGCATGCTGATACCGGCCTGACTTTCGATGAGACTGCCCAACAGCGCCAGCAAGAACAAGGCCAAGTTTCTTCGCCGGCATCCTCCTCTGCCCAAGCTGCGGCGTGAGGAGCACCCCATGGCGAAAGCGAAGACACCTCGCGCCTCCCACCCTCTTGGCACGGACAGCCAAACTCGAAATTCGAATGGTCGATTTAAGAAAGGACATTGTCCCAATCCCAACGGCCGTCCGCCAAAGCCGAAGTTGAGCCCGTTGGAGGTGCTCACCGGTCTCCTCGACGAACCGATTGCCATGAGCGATCAGACGGGACGGCGTCAGGTTCCGGTTTCGGAAGCCTTGGCCCGGACCGTGGTCAACTATGGCCTCAAAAACCCTGCGTTCGCTCTCAAGCTGCTTCAGTGCGCGCAGGAACCCGGCCGCTCGGTTGCTCACGACCAGTCCGTCGACAGTGCGGAGGACGAGGGCGTGATCGCCTCCTACCTTGCTCGGGAAAAACACCGGCGGACCCGTATAGACGCGGTAGCCCCTACAGACGCTACCGACGACGACGAGACTGCCGATGGCTGACTCGGCTCGCTTGGCGGAGGCCATCCTGCGCCGGGACATGCAGGCATTCCTCGAGCGTACGTTCGCGACGCTCGAGCCCGGGACCCCGTTCTCACATAACTGGCATTACGAACACCTGTGCTGGGCCTTGTCGCGCGTTGCCAGCGGCAAGGTCCTGCGCCTGATCATCAATGTGCCGCCGCGTTCGGGCAAATCGATCCTGGCCTCGGTAGCTTGGCCGATGTTCCTGCTCGGGCATGATCCTGCCCGGCGCATCATCTGCGTTTCGCACACGGAAGACTTGGCGCGGAAGTTTAGCATCGACCGGCGCACAATCGCTCTCAGTTCCTGGTACCAACGCCTGTTTCCGGCGATGCGACTTGCTTCGGCACGCCCGCGCGATCTCGAGCTGAAGACCACGCTACAGGGGTCCTGTTTTGCAACGGGTGTAGGGGGCGCGGTTCTGGGACGGGGCGCCGAGTTCATCGTGATCGACGACCCGATCAAAGCGCTGGACGCATTATCGAAAGCCGAGCGGCGGCGCGTGACGGAATTCTACGACAACACGCTTTTGACCCGCCTCAATGACAAGGCGAAAGGCGTCATCGTCATCGTGATGCAACGCCTGCACGAGGATGACCTCGTGGGACACGTCCTCGAGCGGGATGACTGGGAGGTCATCTCCCTTCCGGCGCTGGCGACGGAGGAGACGGTTCATCAGCTGAGCGATGATCCGCAAGATCTTCATCGTCGCTGGGTCGGCGACGTCCTGCACCCCGCACGGGAGTCTCGGGACATCCTCGAACAGGTTCGAAGGGCTCAGGGCAGTCTTCTCTTCCAGGCCCAATATCAGCAGACACCCGTGCCGCCAGGCGGCAACGTGATCCGCCGCGACTGGCTGCGCTACTACGACGATGATGATCGGCCGGAAGACTTTGAGCGGGTTGTGGTTTCGTGGGACACCGCCTCGACGCTCGGCGAAAACAGTGACTGGTCGGTTGGAACCGTCTGGGGTTCAGTCGGTCTCGACTACTACCTCCTCGATGTCGTGCGTGATCGGCTGGAAGTGCCCGACCTGCGGCGCAGCATCGTGCGCCTCAGCCGTTACTGGGAGGCGGATGCCACCGTCATTGAAGATACTGAACTCGGTCGCGCCATCGCCCAGGATTTGCGCATCAGGGAGCAGGTGAGACCGATCATGAAACGGCCGATATTTGACAAGGAAGCGCGCCTATTGGCGCAAGCCGCACGGTTCGAGGCCGGTCAGGTGTTCTTGTCCCGCGACGCTCCATGGCTAGCCGAATATTTGAACGAGCTCCTGGCATTCCCGCATGGCCGTCATGACGATCAGGTGGACTCGACCAGCCAGGCTCTGCTTTGGCTGACGAGCCACACGCCAATCCGGCGTCCACTGGTTCGGCGCAACCTCGAGCGTCGTGAAATCGTGCGCCGATCAGATTGAGTGAGTGTCTGAAACGGCAAAAAGCCATCTTAAATGCCTAACAGCACTGCAGCAGCTTGAGCCCGGCATAACCCTTCTCGCAGGAGTTGGCAAATTGCTGCTACGGCGCGCTGGACAGCAGTCCATACCCGCGGCAACTCCTTTGCAACCAGTTGCAAAACAGCGGTTGATCAGCGTCTTCGCTGCGGGGGACTTAATAATTTCGCCCGCTCTGCGCCGAGCGACCCGCCGAGGCGAGATCACCCGAGAGCGGCGCCGTGTGAAGGCGTGTAACGCAGCGCTTCGACAACGAGACCGAAGGCGGACGAAAACTGGCGGCGGCTCGGGTGATAAAGGTGGTACCCTGAGAACGGCAGGTACCAGTCATCGAGGACCCGGACGAGTCGCTCCTCTCTGAGATAAGGCTTACCTGCTGCTCGGTGAGGTAAGCCAAACCCAAGCCGCTCAAGGCCGCGTCCAGGATCAAGCCGCCTCGGAAAACTTCTGAGCCCCGCGCGCCGGCGTGTCTGCATCGAGCATGTGCGACAGCATCTACCTGTCGCCGAACGCCGCGTGTGCGGCGCTCGGTCAGCACCGCTCGACGCAGCGCAAGGCGCCGCGGGGCTTTGACGACGAAAAGGCGCTGATCGCCGACATCATCGAGCTGGCGCGGCAGTACGGCCGGTACGGCTATCGCAAGGTCGCGGCGCTGCTGCGTGATGCCGGGTGGCTGGTGAAACGACAAGCGGCTCGAGCGGATCTGGCGATGCGAGGGGCTCAAGGCGCCGCGGCCGATGTCCAGGCGTTAGCCCGCTTTGTGCAGAGCTTGCAGAACGGCATGTCGATCTGAGCGCGCGACGGGGCATCCCGCGGCGAACTGGAGGCGGTTGCCGATGTGCCATGGCGGGATGGGACGCCCGCACGGCTGAGCCGGGAGGGCGAACGGTTACTGTTTCTCGCTGAGCTTAGAGCTGGCGGCCACAAAACGAGGATGTCGTGCGAGAGCCCCGTTGCGGAGCTTCAACTCAGCCGCATCTCCGAGACGATCGTGTCTCACCGGCGGCCAAGGCTCGCTTGATCCCGCCGCTCGCTCCTAGAGCGGGATGAGATTAGCGGGAATCGTGGGGATTGAACGAACCCGCTGGCGC
>CAXTOT010000165.1:0-5859 GCA_964245915.1 uncultured Lichenihabitans sp.
AGCAACGCCGGATTGACCGACCACTCACGCTTAATGAACGGAGCCGCGAAGCTCATCGCCAAGGTGTCGTACCCGTCGCTGACCGAGATCAGCACACACACCACGACGAGCACGACGTGGCGCAGATGAACGGGCGCGAAGTCGATGAGCTTCTCGAGGTCGGACTTGGCATACGGCACCATCGCTAAGGCTCGCTAATTATGAGGGAGAGAGCGCAAGTCGTGCAATTAAATGTCTATGCCTAGTCGCCGCCAACGGGGACGTCCGGCCTCCATCAAAAGTTCGCTTTGGCGGTAACGCCAAACGTCCGCGGGGGCTCGATCGTCCCGTAAAAGTCCGGGCTCGACGCCGCCTGGCCCGATCGGCTAAGCGTCGCCTCGTTCGTGACGTTGCGGACATAGGCTGTCACCTCGAAGCGGTCGCCGGGCGTGCTGTAGCTGAGCGCCAGATCACCCTTGACGAAGCCCGCCTGCGTCGCGCGGCTGTCGATGGCGTTGTTGGGGAAATAGTTGAAATTCAGGAAGTATGAGTCGGTGAGCCGCAGATCGACGCGTGGAGTGATGGTCGAACCGCCGATGTGGAGGCTGTGGGAATATCCGACCGTGCCCGCAAACGTCGGCGCGAAAGGAAGCCGCTTCCCGGTGAGGTCGGTCGCCGCCGATTGCACCGAATAGCCCGCCGGGTTTGCAAGATTCCCCGTATTCCGAAGCGTGCGGGCAAGCACGAACGACCCATATTCAGTATGCTGATAGGCAAGACCGAAGCTGAGGTGGCCATTGCTTCCGATCCGGAGGGAGCCATCGACATCCAGGCCATAGAGTTTCGCCGCGCCCGCATTGATCACATAGGGCTGGCTGTTTGGTACGGTGGTCGTTGGCCCGGAGTTCACCAAGCCGCTGATCGTGACCTGCTCGTTTCGGTAATCCCAGTAATAGGCTTCCGCATTCAGGGTCAGCCTGCGATCGAACAGCCGGTTCTTGGTGCCGATCGCATAGGCGGTCAATGTCTCAGGCGCAAAGGTGGCCGGGCCGAATGTAACGGGTCCGCAGCAGTTCGAGACATAGGCCGGCTGCGTCCCCTGCAACGATGGATTGATGCCGCCCGCCTTGAAGCCCGTGCTGACCGTTGCGTAGAGCAGCGAGTCGGGAGCGAGATCGAGATCCGCTCCAATTTTCCACGTCAGCTTGTTGAATGATGTCCGCGCGGCGATCGGAAAGACCGAGCCGGCAACCGGCGCGCCCGCCGCGTCGGTGTTCAGCGCGGCATAGCCGCTTCCGTCGCTATATTTCAGATCATGGGTATAGCGCAGACCGCCAGTCAGGCGGAGGGTAGGCATGATGCTGTAGGTCGCCTGTGCGAAGCCCGCATAGGAACGGGTGTTGACGATCGGGACATCGATTACGCTGTCGCGCACCGGCGGGGCGGCCACCGTCAAAAACCGCCGCGTGAAGGTGCCGGCCTTTTCATCGAAATAATAAGCGCCGACGAGCCAGCGGAACGCGCTCGCGTTGCTGGAGGCGAGCCGCAGCTCGTTGGTGAATTGCTTACCGAAGACATCGGCGAAAATCCCGTTCACGCTGCCGTTCGAGAACGAGAGATTACTCGTGTGGGTGTCTCGGTAGGCAGGCTGATAGGTCAGCGTTGCCGCCCCGAAATCCCAATTGAACTCGCCCGTGACGCCCCAGCTCTTATTATTGAGATATCCGGGTTGAGACGCGCCAAGCCACGGTTCGTCGAGGTTCACGAAGCGCTGGGTCGTCGGCAACAATATCGAACCCTGCCCCTTGCCCTTGCGATGGAAGTAATCACCTGTCAGCAGTACGGAGACGTTGCTCGCCGGCTCCCACAGTCCGCGTACACGGCCGGCCCATTGATCAGCGTCGTCATATCCATCGGTTAGATAGCCATCGTGCTTATAGCGCTGAAACGCTCCCCGCAGTGCAATAGTCTGGCCGAGCGGAACATTCAGCGCGCCCTCGACGCGAAACAGATCGTAGTTCCCTGCTTCTCCCCGCACGTAGCCGTCAAGATCGAACGTGGGCCGCTTGTTGATGATGTTGAGTGCTCCGGCGGTCGCATTGCGCCCGTAGAGTGTGCCCTGCGGTCCTTTCAGGACCTCGATCCGATCGACGTCGTAGAAGGACGCATTCAGGCTGCTCGATTGATTGAGGTAAACACCATCGAGGTTTGTGGCGACAGTCGGCGTACCGAAGGGCGCTGGTAGCTGGGTCCCGACGCCGCGGATATAGACGGATGTATTGGGACCCTGAACCGACACGTTGATGCTGGGCGTAACACCATTGATGCGCTGCAAATCGATGACGCCGCGATCCGAGATCGCGCGCTCGTCCAGAACCGCGATCGAAATCGGCACCTTGCTGACACGTTCGGAGACTTTCTGGGCCGTAACAATGATGTCTTCTTCGGGAGCGGGGTTCGCTGAGGCTGGAATGCTCGCGGTCTGGGCCGCGATCGGGCCGGCCAAGTTACTTCCAGCCAACAACGCCCCGACGAGGCCAGCCGCTCGCCACGATGCTCGATGAGCCTTTTCCATCCTCACCCTCCAGTTGTTCTTTTCGGCCTATGACCGTTAGGACATTGACCGTTAGTCTCCTAATGGATATTGTCAAGGCATAATACGGAGAGGCCAGCTCAATGCGTATCGACACGCACGCGCATTATTTCCCGGCGGAGTATTTCGCACGTCTGCTTCCTCACCGGCCTTCGCTGGCTCGGCGCATCGGCGAACCGATCTTCAAAAGGGCCGGCGATCTCAATGCATTGCTCGAGTCGATGCACGCCGGGGCGATCGATCACGCGCTGATCGGCATCGGCTCCCACCAGCCCTATTTACCGGCAGAGGCTGATGCCGCCACACTCGCGATACAATGCAACGACGCTTATGCCGACGCCGTCGCACGACATCCCCGCCGGCTTTCCGCGCTCGGCTGCGTCCCGCTCCCCCATGTCGATGCCGCAGTCCGCGAAGCGAACCGCTGCATGATCGAGCTTCGCTTCAAGGGCATCGTCTTCGGCACCAAGGCGCAGGCTATGCCGCTCGACGATCCGCTGTTCGAGCGTCTTTGGGCTGAGCTGGATCATCTTGGGGCGATCGCCCAGATCCATCCGTCCGAAGGTTCTTCAGAGGGCCTGGGCCTGAATGTGGCGGTGATGGGACCTAACCAGATCTGTATCGCCTGTGCCCGCCTGGCGATTAGCGGCGTGACCACCCGCTATCCGAACATACGTTTCATCGCGCCCTGCTTGGGCGGAGGCCTTCCGTTCTACGTGGCGCGCATCGAGCGATTTGCGCGGCACGATCCGCTCGGCGCTTCCTACGCATCGGAGGATATCGATATCGGGGCGGCGCTGCGCGGTTTCTATTACGATACGGAAAGCGTCACGACGGAAGCCCTGCGTTGCACCTGCGATGTCATCGGGATCGACAGGATAATTTTCGGCACGAACCATCCGTTTGAAAGCATGGAAGATGATGCTGCCCGCATAGCGTCTTCCGGCCTGGCGCCGGAGCAGGTGGCGGCCATCATGGATCATAACCCGAGCCGACTGCTCGACATGTCAGACGGGGCTCTGCCGCTGTGACGTGGGCAGGGACCGAGAAGACGTCTGGGTTGCGCATGGATGGTAATATCTAAAGCTCCACGTCCCGTGGCAAATACTCGAAACCCGAGCGGGGTATTTCACGAACTATTTAGAAGCATTCCTTTCGGACTCGTAATGATATGACAAAGTTTACAGGAGACATTGAGTGCACGCGATCATCATACGCGAATTCGGCGGACCGGAAGTACTTAAATATGAAGAGGTGGAGACGCCCGAGCCCGGACCCGAACAGGTTCTCGTGCAGGTCAAAGCCGTTTCGGTAAATCGCACGCTGGACTTGAGCGTGAGGGAGGGAAAGGCCGTCTTCCCCGTCACGCTTCCCCATGTTCCCGGCTCCGATCCGTCAGGGATCGTGGTGGAGGTCGGGTCTTCGGTCACGAGGATAAAGGTTGGCGACCGGGTCACGATCAGGTCGGAGGTGATATGCGGAGAATGCAAGGGCTGCCGGAGCAATCTGGCGTGCATGTATGCTCAGCATGTCGGCGTCGAATGCTGGGGAGGATATGCCGATTATATAGCCGTGAACGAACAGCAGGCCTTCGTGATCGAGGATGCGGTCGATTTCGCGACCGCCAGTTATATCAGCCGCCATTTCAGCCTCGCCCGGCGCCAGATCCGCGGCGTCGAACTTGACGCGGGGGATAGCGCGCTCGTGATGGGCGCCGCCGGCGCTCTCGGAACATTGCTGATTCAGCTGCTGGCGGCTGGAGGTGTTCGGGTCATCGGCGCGGCCGGAAGCGACGAGCGTGTCGCGCACGGCATAGCATATGGCGCCGCTGAAGGGGTGAACTATCGGCAGGAAAACCTGGCCGAGCGTGTCTTTGGACTCACCGAAGGCAAAGGTGTGAAAGTCGTCTTCGAGAATATCGGCGACCCCGTCATCTGGAAAGGCGCATTCGACAGCCTGGGCTTCGGCGGCACGATCATCACCGCAGGCTATCACGGGGGTGGCGTAGTGCCGCTGGACGTACGCCGTCTGCACTTCAAACGGCTGTCCGTGAAATCGACGAACGCACCGCGAGTCGACGCGAACCAGGAAATCGCGGAGGGGATGCGCCTTGCCGCCAGCGGAAAGGTGCGTGCGCCGATCGGCGCGAGGCTGCACCTTTCTCAAGCCGCTCAAGCCCACGAAATGCTGGCACGGAGCGCCGTATCCGGGAAGGTGATACTCGAGCCCTGACGTGCCTAACCTTAATCTTACTGCGTCACAAACGTGGATGAGGACGGTTGCTCAGTCTTGCGCAGCAGGGACATCGGAGAAGGCTGCGGGCGAGCGCGGCGGTGAGATGGCCGCGGATCGTGGCGATCGAGCCGGCAATAAGGAGCGGGCACATCCTACGCCGCGCTGGATGCGAAAGCCCCGCCAGAAACGGCTCAGCCATCGCTCCAGATCGATCCGCCAGCCTTCGTCCATCATCATCGCCGTTGATCCGTCAGCCCACACTGACACACGAGAATCAACGACAATTCCAGCGGGTTCCTTCAACCTTCCAAAGAGTGCTAGCCAAAGCAGCAGGGATCGGCGATAGATCCGCCCTGCCTACCGAGGCAGTCAAGATAAAGATTTTACCTTCGAGTTTAAGGGCAAATAAGAACATATGCCCTCCCGATCAACTCTCGCCTGTTCATATGGCCCTCATTCAATTGGATGATGACGATAGTTGGTCGGCAACATCCGGGAAAGGCGCGGCGCGGCAGATGACCGCTATTGAGAGAGCCTGCCCGCCCCGAAGCCTTCGGGCGTGGGCGTCACGATCGTGCGGCAGCGATACGATTACTCTCTTGAGGCGGCCTTGCCGCTTTGTAAACGGGCCGCCTGCGAGAAGCGCGACCGCGATACGACGAGCATCAGCACCGCCAACTGGCCCGGGATGACATCGGCTTGACGCTGCTCTGCGATCGTGAGGAGCCAGGCGATCAGCTGGTGCAGGTCGTGCCGTCGCCATCCTTCGGCCCTTCGGCGCGATATCGTGGCCAGATACGCAAGTAGCGCGTCAAGCCTTTGACCTTGGTCGCTGGGCACGACGTCCAGCGCCGCAGGCCTAAATTCACCTTGATTTTTCACGCGCCACGCCCGCTGTCAGCGCCGACGAAGACCGCAACCAAAATGCGCGATATGGTTGCGGGCTACTGCATCGGGCTCTCTGCTAAGCCTTTTATTTAACATATTGTTTTTGTCTTAGGTCGTGTCCCACGACGTGGTGTAGCTCGCGGTTGGGCATCGGCGATCTTCGG
>CAXTOT010000166.1:0-5680 GCA_964245915.1 uncultured Lichenihabitans sp.
TGTCAAACCGAAGCGACCAGAAGCGAAGCGGTAAATCGTCGATGCTTCCTTAGGCAATGTATCTCGATCCGGCGACCGTTTCATCCCTGACCCGCCGATTCCAGCCGACCGCATATCTCCGCACGACACCATGGGAGTACCGTGCGACCCCCCTTGGGATGGGGTTCGGAAAAACGCGTTTTGCCAGCCCCATCGATACGTTCAAGCTGATCTACCTCGCCAAGGATCTCCCGACCAGCATCGCCGAAGCTATCGTGCGAGATCGTTTTGAGGGCACGACCGTTCGCGAACTTGCTCGCAGCGATGTCGCGGCCTGGGGTGTCTGCGAGGTCAGCGCATTGGCGCCGCTGCGCGTCTTGGACCTCCGGGGCAACGGCTGCTTCGAACTCGGTGTGTCGACCGATATCGCCGGCGGGAAGGCTCAAGATGAAGCGCGAGATTTCAGCCAAGCTCTCCACAACAACACCGATCTCGATGGCATCCTCTACAGATCAAGGCTGCGCAAGCAACAGGACTGCGTCGCCGTCTTCGAACGAGCAGTGTCGCCGACGCTCCCGGCCGGCGCGATGGTCCAGATGGAAAGCCTCACCGGACTGATTCCCGCGCTTCGAGCACTGAAGATAAAGTTGATATGATGCTTACCGCGAGCATAAACTTGTCAAATCGCTTCCAAGCGCGACCCCAGTTTCGCTCCGAAGGGCGACCCCTCGGAAGGGCGACCCGGGAGGTGGCGTCGGCTTCGGTTTTTGAATCGCCAGCTGGTGTTGCCGGTCTCGATGATGTCGCAGTGGTGGGCCAGGCGATCGAGCATGGCCGTGGTCATCTTGGGGTCGCCGAACACCTGCGGCCGATCGGCGAAGGCCAGGTTGGTCGTGATCAGCAGCGAGGTGTTCTCGTAGAGCTTGCTGATGAGATGGAACAGCAGCTGGCCGCCCGGCTGGCTGAACGGCAGGTAGCCGAGTTCGTCGATCACGATGAGATCGTAGCGCAGCAGGTTCTCGGCGAGGCGGCCGCTGCGTCCGGCGGCCTTTTCCTGCTCGAGCAGGTTGACCAGATCGACGAGGTTGAAGAAGCGGCCCCGCGCCCTGGTGCGGATCACCGCCGAGGCGACGCCGATGCAAAGGTGCGTCTTGCCGGTGCCGGTTCCGCCGATGAAGATCGTGTTGCGCTTGGCATCCAGGAAGGCGCCGATCGCAAGCTCGCGGACCTGGCCTTCATCGACCGGCGTCTGCGCGAACACGAACGTATCGAGGTCCTTGAGCACCGGGAACTTGGCGCCCCCGAGGCGATGGCTGATCGATCGGGCCTGACGATGGGTCCGCTCGGCCCGGATCAGACGGGCGACCAGCGGATAGATCTCGTCCCGCCGGGCGAGGCCCTTGCCGGCGATCTCGTCGAAGCTGGCGCGCATGCCGTGGAGCTTGAGGTCGCTCATCGCCTCCAGGATATCGTGGCGTTCCATCAGGCGACCCTCCTCGGGCTGTCGTAGCGGCCGCAATCGGCCGACGGTTCGATCTTCAGGCGAAGCGCATCGGGCGTCGTGATGCCGGGCGGTTCCGCCGGCTGGCGCTGTCGCGCCACCACGGTCAGGATGACGGGGCGCTCGCGAGGCCGGCTGTCAGGGCCTCGGCGCAGGCGGCCTCGACCGCGTCCAGGCCGTGGTCGAGCACGGCGGCCAGGACGGTCACGAACTGCCGGTCACCGTCCGCGTGGCTCTTCAGCTCGGCGCGCACCTGGGCTAAGGCCGGCGGCAGATCCCAATCCTTGAAGGGTGCTCCGTTGCGCAAGGCGCCGGGCTTCTTCAGCAGGACGGCCAGGTAGTGCCAGGGATCGTAGATGACCTGGTCGCGCCGGAAACTGCGGGGATGGTCGGCGACGATCTCGTCGTCCAGCAGCACCGTGATGCGCTGGGCGTGGGAGCGCACCGGCACCATCCGCCCCGCGGCACGGGCATCGACGCTGTAGCGGGTGTGATCGGCCATGATCAGGCACGTGGCGGCGGCCCTGACCGCCTTCTCGACGAAGCCGTCGAACGGCCCACGCTGTTCCATCAAGCTCGCGCGCTCGTCCTGGAACACGTCCCAGATGGTGCGGTCCTTGAACTCCGGGTGCCGGGTCCGCTTGGCGCAGGCGATGCACTGATCTCCGAGCACCCGTTCAACTCGACGAGGCTCTTCACCCGCGGCTTGGGCGAAGCCAGCCAGGGGTCCCCGCCAAGCGGAGCTTGGTGGGGTGGCTGGCGGAGGGCGGAACAGCAGGTCGCGCAGCGTGCCGACCTGGTTCTCGACCTGCCCCTTCTCCCATCCGGCCGCCGGCGTGCATGCGACCGGCTCGATCAGGTGGTGGGAGCACATCTGCAGGAAGCGACGATTGCATTGCCGCGCCTTGCCCACGAAGATCGCTTCGACCGCCGTCTTCATGTCGTCGTAGATGCCGCGCCGGCAAACCCCGCCGTGGAACGCGGACGTCTTGTCGTGGGCGTCGAAGACCAGCTCCTGCGTCTCGCGGAAGCCGCGCTCCGCCTGCCACTCCACTCAGCTTCGCTGAGCGGAGCCTCTGGCAGGCTCCGCCCGCACGAACGGCATGCGGCTGTGCGACAGCTTCATATGCGCCGCCTTGATCGTCAGCGGCAGGCCTGCAGCGTGATCGTCTCGTGGCTCCAGTCGAACTGATACGCCTCGCCCGGTGCAAAGCTCATCGGCACGAACGCCCGCGCCGGAACGCGGGCCCGGTCCTCGCGCGACACCGACAGCGTCCGGACGATCTCCTTGATGGACCGCTGCCGATCGAAATACGCACGCCGGATCCGGCCGATCATGTCCACGGCAATCATCCCCCCGACATCCTTCCAGGCCGAAAGGGCCACGGAAGGGACGCTGCTACACAGCGATCGAGGGGCTCACGATCGGGCGCGAAAACCGCCCCTCAGGGGGTCACTATTGCGGGCGATTTCACACTGAGGCCGTCGGGAACGGCAACCTGCTTCAGTGCCGAGACCATGTTCTGGGCCTCGCTCAGGAGTCGTCGTGCATCTCGAAGGAACGTCTCGCCCGCAGACGTCAGCCAGGTCCGTCGGCTCGTGCGGTGCAAAAGCCCTACACCGAGTTCCTCCTCCAGCACCCTGATCGAATGGCTGAGCGGGGATTGCTCCATCCCCAGCCGCTCTGCTTCCACTGATATTCTCCCGACGGTTATGACTGAGCTGTCGATCGGATGACGATCTCGCCTACATTGACATCGTCTGGCTGTTCGATTGCGTAGGCGATCGCCCCTGCGATGCAATCCGGGTTCATGGCGAACCGGTCGCCTGCCCGTTTCAGGGCGGCTTTGACCTCGGGGTTCTTCACGTGCGCGGCGAAGTTCGTCCCGACGAAGCCGGGGAACAGCGTAGTAACGCGCAATTCGTTAGCTACCTCCTGACGGAGGCCTTCCGACAAGGCGGCCACTGCTGCCTTGGTCGCGGCATACACGGATTGGTTTGGCGTCACCTTGCGAGCGGCTGTCGAGGCGATGTTGATGAAGTGGCCACTCTTTTGTTGCCGGAACACGGGAAGCGCCGCAGCGATGCCGAAAAGCAACCCCTTCAAATTGACATCGACCATTCGCTCCCAGTCATCGACCGCTAGGTCGTCGAGCGGCCCAATCGGCATGACACCGGCATTGCTGACCAGAACATCCAGCCCTCCAAAACGCTCCTGGGCCAACGCGACAAACCGGTCCAAATCACCTCGTTTCGCAACGTCGATCGACAGCGTCGCCGCTTGTCCCCCGTCCGCTGTTATGCGTTGGGCAACGGCTACAAGCGCATCCTCTCCTTGCGAGCCAAGAACAACCTTCATGCCGCGCTTAGCGAGCAACTGCGCCGTAGCTGCGCCGATTCCGCTTCCGGCACCCGTGATTGCGACAATCTTTCCTTCGGCCATCTGGAGACTCCATTTCGTCCTTCCCAACGAAGGAGCCGAACGTCGGATCCGAACGCTTGCCGCTTGCGCGTCCAGAAGATCGTCGCCATCGTTCAAGAATGACCGCTGACCCTCTTTCCGATGTAGTCGCTTTGTCAGGCGCGCGCTGCACGGTGACCCGCTGTATGGAAGTCGATAGGGACTGGCATTTCCGGTTCGCGTCGCCGGCCGGAATCAAGTTCATCGCGGTCACGCGTGGCCACTGCTGGCTAGCTATTGAGCCGGCTCGGCCACGCGCCCTTCAACCCGGCGACGTTTTCATGCTGCGCGGCGACCACAGCTTCGACATGGCGACCGATTTCAGTCTTCCCGCGATGAATGGTAACGGCATGTTCACAGTAACCGGCCCGAGCGATTCTGGCCTTCCAACAGCGTTCCAGGCAATCTGCGGCCATGTCGCGATTAACCGAGAAAGCGGGCGGCTGCTCGTCGAAGCTCTGCCGCCGCTGATCGTCGTCGACCACGACGCTTCCGAGGCCCGCACGACTGAATGGATGCTTCATCAACTCATCGGTGAACTGAGCGGAGAGCGGCCGGGCCACGCCCTGGCGCTCGAACAACTCACGAATTTGATCTTCATCCAGATGATCCGCTCGCATATCCTGGATCGCGCGTCGTCGCCGATCGGATGGATCGCAGCATTAGGCGACGATCGCCTTGCGCGCGCTCTCCGCCTCATGCACGGCTCGCCCGCCAAAGCCTGGAAGGTGGAGGAACTTGCGGCCCATACAGGATTGTCCCGAACGGCGTTTGCAACTCGCTTCTCACGTGCTTTAGGAATCGGCCCGGCAACATACCTCAGCGACTGGCGCATGCATTTAGCCGAACGAGAGTTGCGGGCGACATCACGCTCAGTGGCCGCCGTCGCCCGCTCGGTCGGGTTTGCCTCGGTGAGCGCTTTTGGTGCTGCCTTCCGCCTAAGGTTTGGCGTTGCGCCGCGTCGGTATAGAGAGCGGCGCGGAGAAGCAGTGGGAAGCGCGAATGACTTCGGCTCGATCCCCCGGACGGGATGAGCTAGATCGACATGCCGCCAGAGACTTCGATGCGCTGCGCGTTGATCCAACGGTTTTTATCGGAAAGCAAGGAAGCAATCATCATCCCGATGTCCTCGGGAAGGCCAACGCGACCCAACGCCGTCATCCCGGCGACCGTCTTGTTGACCGCCGGATTGTCGCGAACAACGCCGCCGCTGAAGTCGGTCGCAATGGCGCCTGGTGCGACGACGTTGACAGCGATCCGGCGCGGTCCCAGTTCCGCCGCCATATATCGTGTGAGCACTTCCACCGCAGCCTTCACTGTTCCATACGCCGCATGGTTCGGCATCGTAACACGCGTCAGGCCCGACGAAATGTTAACGATGCGGCCGCCGTCATTGATCAGTGAAAGCAGCTTTTGCGTGGGGAAAAACACCCCTTTGATATGGATCGCATAGAGCGAATCCAACTCGTCCTCCGTTGTCTCCTGTAGGCTCCTTCCATGCGATGTGCCGGCATTGTTGACAAGGAAGTCAAATTTGCCCGCACCGAGATGTTCGAGATTGGTCTTCACTTGCTTAGGCTCCAAACCCAATCAGTCGCTTGACGCTTGGCAGCGATCGTGATTCGCCGTGAGGTGTGAAGGCGGAGGCGGGAATGGGCGTGCTGTTTTGGCTGACGGACTGGTATTGACCCGGTTTCGTTGACGGTTAGTGGACTTGTTCGGGTAGGCTCGTGATAGCG
>CAXTOT010000167.1:0-5438 GCA_964245915.1 uncultured Lichenihabitans sp.
ACAAGGAAGCGTCTTCATCCAAAGCTTGAATCACGACTCTAGGTCCAGTGATAGTAGGTACTAGTGCCGTCTCTCGCCGTTGACGCTGGCGCGCCAGGCGATCGCCCGTCCGACGTGGCTAATGCCGCGAGTGCGGGCCAACGTTCAGCAAGGTCTTGAACCGGACCGGTCTCGATCCCGACTGCATGGGCCAGGGCGAGCAGCAGCTGCTCGGCATCCTCACGCGCCCGGTGCCGTGCGGGCGCCTGTTCCAGCCAGCCCAAGCCGCGCTCCCGCATCGCTGGGCTGAGCATGGCCATGAGCCGATGCCAGTCGCCGAGGCTGAAAAGCGGGGCGATGTTCGCCGCCTTGAACAGCGCGCCGGTCCAATGGATATCGTAGGCATCGCCGTCGCACCAAGCGACGGTGCCACTGCCAAGCGCCTCGTTGAGGGCCGCAGCGACGCGGCCCACCGGCTGTCCGTCGGCGAAGAGTTCTCGGCCAAGAATGCCATGCACCTTGGCCGACTTCGGGCTCCAGTGGCCGTGCCGGCTCCATTCTCCGGCAGGCTGGATGAGCGTAGACCAGCCAAAGATGGCGTCGTCAGGACCGGGCCATAGGGCAAGGCCGACCTCGATGGGATAGCCGTCCTGGTCGAGCGAGCTCGCCTCGAAATCGATGACGACCAATGGCCAGGGCAACGCGGACCGCCAGGCGAATGGCACAGGTGAGTTCAATCGATCGCCCAGCCGGCTGCGATCAGTTCGGCCGCGCTTGCAAACGTGGTCGCCTGTTTCATCCGCACGTCCACGACCCGGAGCACGCCGCGCCGCAGATCATCCGCAGCGATCGCGCCGAAGCCCGACACGATGTGCTTGAGGCAGAGCTGGCCGTTACGCATTGCGAAGATGTCGCGGCCCTCGATCGCGTCTTTCGTCTGCGCCTTCAACTCGTCGGACCAAGCGTTGGAGGAGGGTGTAGCCGTCATTGATCATCTCCGGTGAATGACGCCGCGCCTTGGTATGTCTTCGCAAGCGTATGCAGGACGATCGCTGCGGCGGTTGCCACGTTGAGCGAGTTGGCCATGCCCTGCATCGGAATGACCAGGGCGGCATCGGCGAGGTCCAGCACGGCCTTCGAGACGCCGGCGCGCTCCGAGCCGAGCACCAGGCACATGGGATAGCGAGGCCGGAACTGGTCGAGGCTTGCGGCCGCGCTGGTCTGCTCGACCGCGACGATCTGGTAGCCGCCGGCACGGGCCGCCTGGACGACCTCGGCGGCGCTGTCCGCCTGCTCCCAGGGCACCCACCTCTGCGTGCCCTGGGCCGCCTGAACCAGCTTGCGCGTCCCTCGGGTGCCATCCCGGCCGCAGACCACGAGGCGCTCGCACAGGAACGCATCGCACAGGCGGAACAGCGCGCCGACGTTGTATCCCTGGCGCACCCCATCGAGGACGACCTGAACCGGCAGGCGCGCCCGCGTCCGGAACACGTGCCGGTCAGGCTTGTCTTGGCGCAACTCGGCCGTGGTCAACGCGCGACCGACGGCGCTCGGGACAGCGACGATCAATCCGTCAAGGCTGGCAAGGGCTGGTAGGCTGGATTGCAACGGGCGACTCCTACGAAAGCGCACCATTTAGCGATACCAAGGCGTCAGATATGGTCGTGGTCAGTTCGTCTGTTTCTCAACCTGATCAGCAAGCAGTATGAGCGCGCGGTGCACTTCGACCATGGCCAGCGTGTCGCGCTTGCAGTAGGCGAGCAGCGCTGCCCGGAGCTGTCCGACCAAGTCAGCATCCGAGATGGCGCCGGAGGCCAACTGCACGAAAGCCGATGCAGCGGCCATGCCGTCGGCGACGCTATCGAGATCATCGTAGCCGAACCCTGGCGACAGCGCCGGGGCGACGGACTTGATCGAGTTGCTGAAGCCGAACTCGGGTAGGTAGAGGGCACTGCGCACGACCGGCAGCAGGTCGAGCAGCCGGCCGATGATCGCCTTGATGGCCGGCCGCAGGTCGGAGAATTGGCTGGCCAGAATGCGCAACTGGGTGCGCTCGTAAGCGGAGTACACCACGATCGGGCCGGTGAAGGAGTCGAGGGCCGCGACGAGCGTCTCGGCGAACGGCCGCCGAGGGTCTTCGCCGGCCGCGGCAAGGAACTCCCGATGGTGCAGGACACCGTCGCCGTCGATCGCGTGCAGCGACCATTGGAAGGGGATGGCCTGGTAGGGCCGTGTGCCCGCAAACAGCGGAACGGGTGGCATCATGGCCTCGAAATCGAGGTAGCAGGCGGGCGGCCTGAAGCCATGCAGGTGGCGGGCAAGGTCGGGCGCGACATACGGCAGCCCGCTGGCCGTCGCGTCCCTGATGACCGTCTGCTTCCATGTGAGCGGGAACTCCGCGGGAATGGCGGAGATGGCCTCAATCCCCAATGCCTTGAGGTCGCCTGCCTGGGTTGCCGACAGGCGTGGGAGATGGTTGATCCAGTCGGCCGGCTTGTCCGCCGTGCATCGATCCCAGAACTCACAGCCATACGGTGCGTGGCAATGGCCGCCCGGCTCGATGGGAGGCTGGGTCTCCATGCGCAGGCACTCGCGCATCTCCAGCAGGCCGGCGGAAACGCCATCCCGTCTATGTTCGACGGCAGCGCCCACGTCCACCCTGGCGAAGTATGCCGGCCAATCCACGTCACCCGTCCCGCGCACATAGGCGTTGTTGACGTGCAGCACCTCGGCGGAGCTGACAGCGACGCCGGCGCTGGCGAGCACGTATGCCTGCAACGCGACATCATCGAGGTGGTGATCCTTGACACGGGTGCTGCTCTTGATCTCGCGCAGCCCCCACCCGTCGGAGCGGCGCTCTAGCACGTCCACCCGGATACGGATGTCATCATGGACGAACGCCGCCTCGAAGATCGCCGGCACGGTCGCGTCGCCCATCAGCGCCGTGGTGCATGCGATCGCCTGCGCGTGCTGCCACGGTCCTTCGGCCACCAGCACGCCGCCGGGGAACAGCCGGTGGGCGTGGCGGCCGATCTCGTGGCCGACCGCGAGCGGCGAGCCGGCGGGCGCGTCCTCGTGCTCGCACGGCTCATGCACCTGCAGCCAGAGCCGGCGCAGGCATTACAGGCCGGCGATGTAGCGGGATTTGCTGAGGTGCGGGCTTGCCATGACGGTATCCGGATGATCGTGCCTGATGGTGCGGGCGGGCGCTGCGATCCACAACCGCCCAACAACCTATCCAAGCTCCACCACGTCCAAGTCTGTCGCACGGATGATGCTTGCTGTCGCTCGCTCCTGCGCCGCACCGCTCCGCGCGTCTGTCACGAGTGGACGGACGCTGGAAGACGGTAGTCGAGGCAGAGGGGCGGGGCTTGGTCCAAGCAACGGGAGAGGCATCGATGGCAATCGGCAACGCGAACGAACGCGGTGGCTTCGTGTACGTCTACGACGAGAAGGGCCGCCAGCTTTCGGCTCTGTCGGCTGGCAGCAAGCCCGAGGACGGGCTGAAGGGCTACACGGGCGCGACCGTGAGCATCCGGCGCGGTGGCTTCATCAACACCTTCGATGAAAGAGGCCGCCAACTCTCCGCGACGCCGGCGCGCTGACGTGGAGCCCCTTATGGTTTCAAACGCTTTGCTCGGGCCAGACGTGCTGGCACCGGAGCTTGGCCTTCGTGACCCGGTCCGTCCTGGTGCGGGTTCAGCACCGATTGCCGTGACGGCCCCGGACATCGCATGGATCGCGACACGGTCGGAGTATTGGCCGTCGGCGGAGAGGAACCCTGCATTGTCGGGATCGAACAATCCAGACTCCTGGTTCGACGTGACGTGTCTCGCCTTCGGCATCGGTGCTGCCGGCGCGGATTGGATTGCGCGCCTGGGGCAGTCGGCATGGTTCGCGGGACTGGCACCCCGCGAGGCGGACCTTGCTGTTGCGGGCGGCGCCCCGGCCGGGCGCTGGGCCGCGGCGGCCCGGAGCGGGAGCAAGGGCCGGATCGCCGCCGAGGTCGAGACCTTCGTCGTACGGGCGCGCTTGCCGAACGCACCGATCGCGACGATCGCTGTTCCGCAGGGTGCGGGGCCCGGCGACCTGACGGTTGCGCTCGGTCTTGTCAGCGCCCTGCGGAAGCGCCGCGACGCGAGGGGGTGCCGGACCGCCGTGATCGTGACCGTCGAGGCCGAATGGTCAGCTGATACCAGCGGGTTCGTGCGCGGACTGCTGGACCGGGGCGCCTTCGTGGTGCGGGCAGGTCTGGGCGTATCGGGCGACCACCTGCACCACTTTCCGCTACGGGCGGCAGTCCTGCCGCGCAGAGGTCGTCTGGTTTGTGTCGATCTTGCGGACCACCTGGCCTGTTGGAGGCCGGGGAGCGTCGCGGACCTGCATGTGATCCCCTCCGGCGTCGACGATGCCGCGCGCGTCCTGTCCCGGTTGCCCGTCCCAGGCGATGCCGGCATGAGCGGAACACGCGCACTCAATCTGCATCTGCACCCTGACCTGGACGCCCGCAGCAGTCTTCTCGTGGAGATCGACCGCCTCGCCACGCGTTGCCGCGAGCTTCTCCTCGGGCCGGATGGCGACATGGTGTTCACCACTGCGGATCGCATGGACGGCTTGACCGGCTCCGCCGACCTGCTCGTCATCCACAAAGCGCGCGTGTCTCCGTCACGTCCGCTTCTGTCGTAGACGCGGCACATTGTTCGATGACGGCGCGTGACAGCGCGTCGCCGGATGGCTATGTAGTAGGACATCGCATGAACACCTGATCCGCCCTCTTCGACAGCATCATCCAGCCCCCACCCGGACTCCGACCGGACGGTCTGGCCCATGCTGTTCATTGAGGAGATTGCGATGTTTCAGGTTCAGGCTCCCGTCGTCATCGTGCCGTCCACCGAGGCCCACGCCGCGCTCGGCGTCCAGCTTCGCTCCGCTGCCCTCGCCGCCTGGCGCGAGATCGCCCGGCGCGGCCAGGGCATCGAGATGGCCCATTTCCAGATCGTCCACACGGGCGTGACGC
Organism: uncultured Lichenihabitans sp.; assembly: GCA_964245915.1. GTDB lineage: Bacteria > Pseudomonadota > Alphaproteobacteria > Rhizobiales > Beijerinckiaceae > Lichenihabitans. The sequence goes on from CAXTOT010000167.1 coordinate 4,997, forward strand.
TGGCGGTGTGCTCGCGCATCCGCAGCAACGGCTTCATCGAGATCGGGCTCGGTCTCGGTGACCCCAGGCAGGCGGCGCGGGTCATACCCGCCGCCCAGCTCCGCCAGGCCGAGGCCCGCGTGCAATCCCGTCGCGGTCAGCCGGCGCGGCGGTATTGATGACTGAGTGGGGGCAGTCTTCCTGCTCCCACAGGGCGCCGATCGACGTTGACGGGAGACGTCCCGCAGCGCTAGAGAGCCGCCTCCGCAAGAACCCGGCTGCCCTACCCACCCTGCCACGCCTCGTTCTCCGCCAGCCTCCGGCTGCGCGGCGTTTCGTTGTGGTTGGCCCGTGGGCAGCAAGCGACGTGCTACTCGTCCCGCGACCCACGTCCGGTTCTGACGCCCTCGGGTGCCGTCTCGACTTGTGTTGAAATTGGCTGAGCGGCGTGTCTCCAGCGGGC
>CAXTOT010000168.1:0-5226 GCA_964245915.1 uncultured Lichenihabitans sp.
AGCGAGATGCGGTGCGTCTCGTGGTTGATCTTGATGATCTTGACCTTGACGGTCTGGCCGATGTTCAGCACCTCGGTCGGGTGGTTGACCCGGCGCCAGGCGATATCGGTGACGTGGAGCAGGCCGTCGATGCCGCCCAGGTCCACGAAGGCGCCGTAATCGGTGATGTTCTTGACCGTCCCGTCGATGACCTGACCCTCTTCGAGGTTGGCCACGATCTCGTGACGCTGCTCGGCGCGGCTCTCCTCGAGGACCGTGCGGCGCGACACCACGATGTTGCCGCGGCGGCGATCCATCTTCAGGATCTGGAAGGGCTGCGGCACATTCATCAGTGGGGTGACGTCGCGCACCGGGCGGATGTCGACCTGGGAGCGGGGCAGGAAGGCCACCGCGCCATCGAGGTCGACCGTGAAGCCGCCCTTGACCTGGTTGAAGATGACGCCCTCGACCTTCTCCTGCTTCTCGAAGGCCTTCTCGAGCTTGACCCAGCTCTCCTCGCGGCGCGCCTTGTCGCGCGAGATCACGGCCTCACCGAGCGCGTTCTCGACGCGTTCGAGGTAGACCTCCACCTCGTCGCCGACCTTGGGAGCGGCTTCCCGGTTCGGGCCGGTAAATTCCTTGAGTGCGACGCGACCTTCGGTCTTCAGACCGATGTCGATTACGGCAACGTCCTTCTCGATCGCAACGATGATACCTTTGACGACGCTTCCTTCGAAGGCGTCGTTATTGCCGTAGCTCTCTTCGAGCAGGGCGGCAAAGTCTTCGCGCGTGGGATTGCCACGCGAGGCGGAAACAACAGCGGACATTCATTCTCCTGGAGTGCCCATCGGGCAGCGCCGGCGGTTGGTGTTACGGGTGTCTGCGCCAACGCCGACGACCGCCCTTGATCGGGGACGGTCCTCCGCCTGGACGGGCGGGCCGGCGCAAGGGCCGGCGGGGGCAGACAAGGGTCGTCTCGTTGCCGATAGACCCACCACCTTGAGATAAGGTGCCGAGAACCCTCCGACAATCTGCGCCCGATAGCAGAGATTGCGGTCGACGACAATCGCGATTGCCAGCCAAATGCGACAGAACGGGTTGCTCAGGCCCGCCGGAGGCGCGATCGAGCGAAATTGCACGACGACTCTCCCGTCTAGCTCGCTCCCGAGCCGCTACGGCCGAAAGCGCACCGCTCTAGCCGGCAGGCGCCGGTCCTACCCGCCGATTGGGATTGGGACGCCGCCGCTTGGGCTTCTCGGTCGCGTAGGGACGCAACAACGGCGGGATGCGCATGTCCTTCGGGGCGTCGAATTCGCTCGCTGCCCCCCGCATCGAGCGCGGGTTGCGGGGAAAACCGCTTCGATCGCTGTAGCGGTTCGCCATCTCGGGCCCGCCGAGCGATTTTTCCGCCGTCAAGCCGCTTGCACAGATCACGTCGAGTACCGTGACGCCAAGCAGCGCCACGAAGGCCGCGGTCACGTTTTCGGGTTTTTCGCCGTGGTTGGCGGTACCAACCGTGGCGAGATCCGCGACATCGCCCGCGACGCGGCCCCAAATCCAGGGGGTTGGATCATGGCTAGTGAGGATCGCAACGCCCGTCGCGATCTCGCGGGCGCCGTAGGCCTGGATGAGGGTTTCATGGCCCTCCATGTTGAGCAGCCGGCTCAGCGACCGTGGCGCCAGAAGTTCTGCAAGGCCGAGGCCGATCGAGAAATACCCGAGCCCCTGGGCCAGCTTGTCGTAAGGCGACTGCGAGGTGCCGCGCAGGGGAGACGAGGGAAGTGAAAAGCTCATGGCTTCACCTTTCAGGGCTTGAGGACGACTTTGATGCAGCCGTCCTGTTTGTCGCGGAATGTCTTGTACATCTCGGGCCCCTGTTCGAGGCCGACCCGGTGCGTGATGACGAAAGAGGGGTCGATCTGGCCTTCCTCGATCCGTTTGAGGAGGTCGTCGGTCCAGCGGTTCACGTGGGTCTGCCCGGTGCGGATCGTCAGCCCCTTGTTCATCATGGCCCCGAAGGGAATTTTATCGAGCAGGCCGCCGTAGACCCCAGGGATCGACAGCACGCCGGCCGGCCGGCACACGAAGATCATCTCGCGCAGCACATGCGGCCGGTCGGTCTCCAGCATCATGGCCTGTTTGGCGCGATCGTACATGGAATCCAGCGAACCCGTCGCATGGGCTTCGAGGCCAACCGAATCGATGCACTTCTGCGGACCCTTGCCCTCCGTCATATCGTTTAGGCGCTCGACGACGTTTTCCTCTTCGAAGTTGATGGTGGTGGCGCCACCCGCCCGTGCCATGGCGAGGCGCTCGGGCACCCGGTCGATCGCGACCACATGTTTGGCCCCGAGCAGGATGGCGCTACGGATGGCCATCTGACCGACGGGGCCGCAGCCCCAAATCGCCACCGTGTCGGTCGGCTCGATGTCGCACTGCACCGCCGCCTGCCAGCCGGTCGGGAAAATGTCGCTGAGGAACAGCAGCTTTTCGTCCGACATGCCCTCGGGCACTTTGATGTGGGTGGCGTCCGCAAAGGGGACGCGCAGGTATTCGGCCTGACCGCCCGCATAGCCCCCGGTGAGGTGGGTATAGCCGAACAGGCCCGCGGTGGAATGGCCGAAGGCCGTGTCGCCGAGCGCCTTGTTTCGGTTGGTCCGCTCGCAGACGGAAAAATTGCCCCTTTTGCACTGCTCGCACTGACCGCAGATGATGGTGAAGGGGATGACGACCCGCTCCCCGATCTTCAGCGCGTTTTTCGCCCCCGAGCCGACCTCGACGACCTCGCCCATGGTCTCATGGCCCATGATGTCGCCCTCCTTCATGCCCGGCATGAAGTGGTCGTAAAGATGGAGGTCCGAGCCGCAGATCGCGCAACTCGTGACCTTGATGATGGCGTCGCGGGCATCCTCGATGATCGGGTCGGGGACACTGTCGCAGCGGATGTCGGTGGTGCCATGCCAGACGAGTGCTTTCACCTTGGTCCTCCGATGTCGGTGTTTGGTGTCGGCCTAACGGCGAAGACGAGCGTCGAGGTCCAAGCTTGACCACACGGAAACCGACACGGACGGCCGATGCGGAAGGGGCGGCGCATTGCGGCCCCCGCGTCCGGAGCAAACGAGGACCGGATTCCACGAACCTGCGCTCGCGAAAACCGAGCGATGCCTGTAGGGTCGGCGCGAGCACCGGAGGGGGCCATGATCGAGTCGACCAAGCAGTTCAAGAAGACCCCGCGCCGCAAGGCCCCGAGCGGCAAGAGCATCGCGGTTTCCGCTGCAGCCAAGCAGGCCTATGCCGACATCATGGCCGAGAAGGCCGCCAAGGAGGTGGCCTACGGTCAGCACATGCCGCCAGACATGAAGCGGTAACGCGCTGCCGGACAGGCCCAATCGGTCCGCTTTCGTACGATCGTCTCGGGTCCGCTAGCAGACAAACACAAGGCAGAAGCCCACACCGCGATCCCATTTGGCCGGCATCGCACTTACGGCGCCTTCAAACCGAACCCTAAGTTGTCGCAGAGGGATGTTTCGGCCGCGTAGGCGCCCTCTTCGATCAGGGACCGATCACCCGCGTCTCCCCCACGTCGAGCGTCGTGAAGGCCTCGTCTGCGACCCCGGCATCCCTCCGCGCCCGAGCAAGCGCGTGCAGCGGCTCGTCGATCGGCTCCTCGGTGAGTTGGATCGTGCCGAAATGCATGCCGATGCTGCGATTTGCGCCGAGGTCGAGATGCGCCTGCACGGCCTCGGCGGGATCCATATGCTGCCCGGCCATGAACCAGCGCGGCTCGTAGGCGCCGATCGGAAGAAGGGCGAGATCGGGCGCCCCGAGCCGCTCGCCGATGGTCCGGAACCATGAGCAGGCGCCGCTGTCGCCGGCAAAATAGATTTTTTGGGGTCCGTTTTCGATGAAAAAACCGCCCCAAAGGGTCCGCCGACGGTCGCGCAGCGACCGGCTGGACCAATGTTGCGCGGGCACGAAGGTGATCTTGAGACCCGGCCCGAGCCGCACATCCTCCCACCAATCGAGCTCCACGGCGCCGGGCATGCGCTTTTGCGCGAAATAGCGGGTGTTGCCGAGCCCGGTGACGATCGGCACGGGTTTGCCGTCGCGCGTTGGCCGGAGCCGGAGCGCCCGCAGGCTCGGCAGGTCCATGTGGTCGTAATGGTTGTGGCTGACCAAGATCGCATGGAGCGGCGGCAGGTCGCGGATGGCGAGCCCCGGCGGGCGCACGCGGCGCGGTCCGAGCCATGCGACCGGGCTCGCCCGGTCCGAGAAAAACGGATCGGTGAGGATCGTGCAGCGGGCCGTGGTGATGAGAAAACTCGCCTGGCCGATGAAGGTCACCGCGATCTCGCTCTCCCCCACCCGTTCGGGCGGAGGCGGATAGGCGCGGTTGAGGCGGCGCTCCGGCCAGATCGCGCGGCGGCTCGTTCTGCGCCAGCGCACGAGATCCGCGAAGGTCTTGTCGGTGTTGACGCCCGGGTTGTGGAACAGCGCTCCGTCGTAATGATCGGAGGGTGGGTATGGCGGTTGAGGAGTCATTCCCGCAGCTTAAGCCAAACCGCCCGCCCGCGCCCGCGTCATGGTGCCCGAGAACCTCGACCGGGATCTCGCGTTGACGATGAACCCGCCTTCGTCAGGAAAGCTTGCCATGTCGCCCCACCCGATGCTCTTGACCGCGCTTGCGGCCTCTGCGGTCCTCGGAACCATGCCGGCAAGGGCCGCCGATCCGCTGGCCGACTACCTGTGGAAGCAGCGCGTGCTGCTGGTGTCGGCCGCCGCGGCCGACGATCCGCGGCTCGCGGCGCAGCGAAAAATCTTCGCCACCATCCGGGACGGCGCCAAGGAGCGCGACCTTACCTTGGTGGAGGCCGTGGGTGGTGGGACGCGCGCGGTAGCGCTCCGCAACAAATTCGGAATCGTCGTGGATGCGTTCCGGGTTCTGCTCGTCGGCAAGGATGGCGGCGAGAAGCTCAGGTCCGACACGCCGCTCGGCCCGGACCAGCTTTTTCCCCTTATCGATGCCATGCCGATGCGCCGGAACGAGATGAGGCGAAAACCGTGAAGGTTTGCGGGCGCGCCGCCGGGGCGAAAGCGGTTGCCAAGCCCCGCCTTTGGCATTAGAGGAGGCGAACCGTGACCTGCTGCCCCGCAGGGTCGATGATCCAATGGATCGACGGCCGTCATGGAATGCGCGCCCGTAGCTCAGCTGGATAGAGCATCAGACTACGAATCTGAGGGTCGGAC
>CAXTOT010000169.1:0-5095 GCA_964245915.1 uncultured Lichenihabitans sp.
AGAATCTGACTCGCGACGCCATCGCAAGCACCTGATTGGGTTCAGGCTCTAGAGCTTGCGTCCTGAGAATGATTACATGCTTTATTTGTATAATTACTTTCGTGTCAGGAGAATAGCCGCAACCCCATTGAGATTGTTGCAAACATAATGGCCTCATCCCAACGACTAAGACCAGTAACGGACCATTTCTCTTGAAATATTATAGCAAGGATCATGTCGGCCACCGAACACGTGTTCAGCAGCTTCTCAAATAGGCTCACATGGTTCCCATCCTGTGCGAACGATGCGAGGAACATCAGGAACGACAGGGTCCACCCGATCTTGACCATCATCAGGCGATTAACCGTAGCATGATCGCCTTCAGGCGCCCTCCCGTTCGCTTGCGGGTGCTCGGTCGGTCGACCATGCTTCTTCGGTAAAGCAATGAGCTGCCGAAGTTGGCTAAGGAGCGTTTCGATAGAATTCATGTTGCGAACAGGAATGGTTGCAAGCCTTCTTGCCGAATATGAAAGCTATTTCCGCTCCCTTTCCCCCGTCGTGAGTGTGGGGCCCTCTCCGGTCGTGGTGCAGGTCGCGAGCCCATAAGTGCCTTGTGAGGTTTGCTACTCGACGATGTCCGCGAACTCTCGTTCGTCGATCCCTTCACCCTTGAACGGGATAGCCAGATCCACAATTGACCCTCAAGCGAGATCATGGGGCCGGCTACCCGCTGGAAACCGTGTGGGCCGGGAGGTCGGCCGAAGCGAATGCCGGAACAGCCACGCCCATACCTTAAGTGACCCCAATCCGCCGGCCATCAGCGCCGCAGCAATAGCGAACGTCTGCATGGGATCGCCGATCTGGGTGGGGATCAGGGGCAGCTCGCAAACCGAGGATCGGGGCACCACCGGCATGGACTCGCCGGGCGCCCCTGCGAAGGGTGGCAAAACGGAATGCCACGTCACGCGGCAGGTTTCGCCGGAGGCCTGCTGGAACGCCATGACGACGTCGCTGGCCGATCCGTTGCTTCTGCTGATGCTCGCGGGCTTGACGGATATCACGGTCGCCGGGACGCTCGCGTGCTCGACTATGAAAGCCCGGTCATGCAGTTGTTCGACCGCCAGGCGGACGTTCCAAAGCGACAGCAGCGGGGCGACGATGCCGAAGCCGGCGCTGAAGTCGCTTGCCCATGAGCGAGCAAGTTCACGGCTCTTCCGGGCGGGACTTGGTCCGCCACGGCTTCGGGGTCTCTCCGTTGGCAACATGGCAGTGCAGGGCTCTCGATCAAGGTCGAGGTCCTCCGAGCATCGCACGCCGATCCACCCGATGAGGTCCGCGGCATCCGTCGGCCAGTAGAGGACGCCGACCTGGGCCAGCAGTGCCTCGCGCCGGAACACGAAGGACCGCGTCTCGAGGCCCTGGTCGGCAGAGGAGTGAAATTGCCTGAACACGGTGGGGTCGATGGTCTCCGCTTCCCGAGCTAGCCGCTCGAACAGCGCGATGATCTTGAAATCGTCGCTGCTCCCGACTCCGCCGCGTAGCGACGCACGACGGGCCTTGGCGCACCCGGTCAGGATTCCGGAGAAATCCTGCCGGAAGACGTCGAGGTCGGACATGGCGGTCTCTCAGAACCTGAGTTGTAGCGGCTCGGCCGACAGCTCAATGGCACCCGGACGATGACCCGTCTCAAAGTCGACGAAGTGTAAGGCGTCCGCGCGGCTCTTGAAGATGCCACCCCCGAGATTGTGGGTCTCGATCGCCAGCCAGTAGCCGCGGGCATCCTGACCGACGACAAAATGGGGCTCGGTGCACGTGGTCTTTACCGGAGGAGGTTCGCATTCAAGTCGCAACATCGATGTGATCCAGCGCCGTTATGGCGTGCGCCGAATATGGATCGCTTCGGCGTTACGGATCGAGACGTAACGAGGACCTGCCACATAGACAGATCATAAACGGCACCGAAATAATCGACGTCCGAGGTCACGCACAATTCGGCCCGGGCCCCGTTTGTTTATGAATTGTTTATATCTAAGCACCGCTTTACGTCTCGAACGTTCACGCGGTTCTTAGGGAGAACATGGGCCTCGGCCATCCCGGCCGCTTGGTGAACGCGCGTGCTCGATCTTGCATTTCTTGTTCTTGCTCTGGCCCTCTTCGGGCTGACGGCGGCCTATGCGGCCGCCTGCGACCGGATGTGAGGGCGCAATGCTGGAGCCCATTGCCGGCCTGGTCGTCGCTGCGGCGCTCGGCCTCTATCTTCTCTACACCCTGATCCACCCCGAACGTTTCTGAAGGACGTGGCCCTGCTGAAGGGATCGCGAAGGTGACGCCATGACCGTTATGGGTTGGCTGCTGATCATTGTCATTCTTGCCGTCGTGGTGGCGGCCGCAATCCCGCTCAGCGCGTACATCGCGCGCGTGATGAACGGCGAGCGCACGCTCCTGACGCCCGTTCTGGTGCCCGTCGAGCGCGTCTTCTACGGGCTGTCGGGGGTCGACCCCAAGCGCGAACAGGGCTGGCGCGGCTACACGCTCGCCATGCTGGCGTTCAGCGCCGTGAGCTTCTTCATTCTGTACGGGATGCAGCGGCTGCAGGGCTATCTGCCGCTGAACCCGCAGGGATTCGACGGCGTCGCCCCCGATCTTGCCTTCAATACGTCGGTCAGCTTCGTCACTAACACCAACTGGCAGAACTACGGCGGCGAAACCACGATGAGCCATCTCACCCAGATGGCCGGGCTGACGACGCACAATTTCGTCTCCGCGGCGACCGGCATCGCCCTGGCGCTCGCGATGGTTCGCGCGTTCTCGCGATCCTCCTCCCCGACCATCGGCAATTTCTGGGTTGATCTCACCCGCGGGGTCCTCTACCTGCTGCTGCCGATGTCGATCGTGGTGGCGCTCGTCATGGTGGCTTCGGGCATCCCGCAAACGCTGCTCGGCTCGGTCGAGGCGACGACGCTCGAAGGTGCCAAGCAGGTGATTTCGATCGGCCCGGTGGCCAGCCAGGAAGCCATCAAGGAGCTGGGCACCAACGGGGGCGGCTTCTTCAACGCCAACTCGGCCCATCCCTTCGAGAACCCGGGTGCCTGGACGACGATCCTGCAGATCTGGACCTTCCTGGTCATCCCGGTCGCGGTCGTGATCGCCTTCGGCCGCCTGGTCGGCAACGTCAAGCAGGGGCGGGCGCTCCTGGCCACCATGGGCATCATCCTGCTCGTCGGCATTGGCGTGATCTACGCGGCCGAGACCTTTGGCAACCCGACCATCACGGCGCTCGGCGTCGACAACGCGGCCGGCAACCTCGAAGGCAAGGAGTTGCGCTTCGGGCAGGCCCTGACGGCCCTGTTCAGCGCGGGAACGACCGGGACCGGCACGGGAGCCGTGGTGGCCATGCACGACAGCTTCACCCCGCTGGCCGGCCTCGTGACCCTGTTCAACATCGTGCTGGGCTGCATCACGCCAGGCGGCGTGGGATCGGGGCTCTACGGGATCCTCGTGGTCGCCGTGATCACGGTGTTCGTCGCGGGGCTGATGGTCGGCCGCACCCCCGAATACCTCGGCAAGAAGATCGAAACCCGCGAGATGAAACTCGCCATCCTGGCGGTCCTGCTCTACCCGCTCCTCGTCCTGGGCTTCACCGGCGCGTCCGTGATGCTCAAGACCGGGCTCGACAGCCTCAACAACAGCGGCCCGCACGGGCTGAGCGAAATCTTCTACGCCTTCGCCTCGACCACGGCCAACAACGGATCGGCGTTCGGCGGCCTGACCGGCAATACGCCTTGGTACAACACGACCCTCGCCCTGGCGATGTTCCTCGGCCGCTTCACCTATGTGATCCCGGTCATGGCGCTGGCAGGGTCGCTGGCGGCCAAGAAGAAGGCGCCGGCCTCGGTCGGCACCTTCCCGACCGATGGCCCGCTGTTCGTCGGCCTGCTGCTCGGCGTGATCGTCATTCTCTACCTGCTGCAATATTTCCCCGCCCTCGCGCTTGGCCCCGTCGTGGAACACTTCCTGATGCTCGCCGGCAAAGCTTTCTGAGAGTAGCACGCCATGGCTCCCCGCTCCGCCACAAGCCTGTTCGATCCGGCCATCACCAGCCGGGCCATCGTCGCGGCTTTCCAAAAACTCAACCCACGCACGCTCGCCAAAAACCCGGTGATCTTCGTCACCGAGGTGGTCTCGGCGGGCGTCACCCTCCTCTTCCTTCGGGATCTCGTAACCGGCAACGGTGAGGCCCTGTTCTCGGGGCAGATCGCGGCATGGCTCTGGTTCACCGTGCTGTTCGCCAATTTCGCCGAAGCCGTGGCTGAGGGGCGCGGCAAGGCTCAGGCCGATGCGATGCGCAAGACGAGAAGCGATACCCGCGCCAAACGGGTCGTCGAGCACAAACACCTCGACGACGTCGTCGAGGAGGTCAACGCCCTCGATCTCAAGGTCGGCGACATCGTCCTGGTCGAGCCGGGCGATCTCATCCCGTCGGACGGCGAGGTCGTCCAAGGCATCGCCTCCGTGAACGAATCCGCCATCACGGGTGAATCGGCTCCCGTGATCCGCGAATCCGGCGGCGACCGCTCCGCCGTGACGGGTGGCACCATGGTGCTGTCCGATTGGATCAAGGTGCGCATCACGGCTGCGGCCGGTTCCACCTTCCTGGATCGCATGATCGCGCTGGTCGAGGGCGCCGAGCGGCAGAAGACGCCGAACGAACTCGCCTTGTCGATCCTGCTTTCCGGCCTCACGATCATCTTCCTGATCGTTTGCGTCACGCTGTGGCCGATCGCGCTCTATTCGGGTGCGACGCTGTCGGTGACGGTGCTGGTGGCGCTGCTGGTCTGCCTGATCCCCACGACCATCGGCGGACTGCTGTCGGCGATCGGCATCGCGGGCATGGACCGGCTGATCCGCTTCAACGTGGTGGCGACCTCGGGCCGCGCCGTCGAGGCCGCGGGCGATTGCGATACGCTATTGCTCGACAAGACCGGCACCATCACGTTCGGCAATCGCATGCCGAGCGAGTTCATTCCCGTGAGCGGCGTTCCCGAACAGACGCTGGCCGAAGCCGTCCTGCTCTCGAGCCTTGCCGACGAGACCCCCGAGGGCCGCTCCATCGTGG
>CAXTOT010000170.1:0-5087 GCA_964245915.1 uncultured Lichenihabitans sp.
GCCCGCTATCTCGTCAACTCTGGCTACGCTCCATCCTAAGGTGATCGTGCTCTAGCGGAATGCGACCCCGTGAATCAGCTGTGGCTCACGGTCACCCTCGCAGTTTTTGCATTTCTAACGGCCATTCATGGCACCTCGGACAAGAAGTCGGTCGCCACGGCCGCTGAGGGCGACACCTCGGGATGGCACAAGCGCATCACCGGCTGGGGACTCTTGAGAATCGCTCTCATGTCGGGAACCCTGGCTTTCGCGATACTCAACGGACTACAAACGTACCGGAGCTCGCAGGCATCAAAGGAGTCGAGTGACAAACAACAGGCCATCATTACTGACCAAGCCAAAAAGCTGGCGGACGCACAAGGCGCACTGGACGATCTGAAAGCTAAACTTGCTTCGGCGGGGCGCACCATCGACCTCGCTGAGTTCGCCGTGCGCATGGTCCGCGGCTTCCAAGGAAACTACAATGCGAGCATGTCGCCGCTCTCAAGTATAGACTATGATCTGACGGCCTATGACGGTTCGAAATACAGCCCGAAACGGGGAGACAGGCTGGAGTACAGCCTTGTATGCCGCAACGGCCGTCCGCCCGATGTTAAAGCCTGCTCGAGCGACGCGTTCGGCTTCCTCGACGCCGACGGCGACAAGTTTCCGATCACACAGCTGAACGGTCAATATGTGTTCCAAGGAACCCGCTCTACTGGTGGGGAAATGACGTTCGAAGCTGCCAAAGATTGTACGGATGTCCGTGTGGGACTAGAAAATTCTTACTGTGATACCAACGGCCCTCATGTATGACCCATTAGAGCCCAATCGCGCAGTCCGATTGAGATGATGGTGTCGGGCTGTCCGATGAGCCTGTTCCAGGCGTCGCAGGCGGCGTCGATGATGTCGTCGTAGGTTTCGAAGACCCGGTTCGACAGCCAGTTGTGTCGCATGAATTGCCAGACGTTCTCGACGGGGTTCAGTTCGGGAGAGCGGGGCGGCAGGAAGATGAGGGTCAGGTTTTTCGGAACGACCAGATCATCGGTGGTGTGCCATCCCGCGCGATCGAGCAGGAGGACGGCGTGCGCCCGCCTGGCGACGGTGCGGGCGATTTCGTCGAGGTGAGCCTGCATGGCTTCGGTGTCGGCGTGCGGCATGGCCAGAGCGGCTCCTGTCCCGCGGGCCGGGCAGATGGCGCCGAATTAGATAGGCGCTCTCGTAGCGCTGGTCGGCCGGCTGGCGCGGCCTCGATCCTGTCCTTGCCCACTGGCGGACCAAGCCGTTCTTCTGGCCGATCCGGGCCTCGTCCTGAAACCAGATCTCGATCGGCGTGCTCTGAGGCAGGTGGGCCAAATGAGCGTTTAGGGTGGCGGGGAAATTTTTTTGAATGTCGCGATGGCCCGATCGTCCTGAGCCGGGTGGCGAGGCCGCGCGCTGATGTGGGAAAACCCGAGCGTCGTGAGGATCTTGCCAACCGTTCGCTCATGATAGGCAATGCCGAAGCGCTCGCGGATCACCCGTTGAAGATCGATCCGTCGCCAGCGCACGACGCCATGGAGTGCCCGGTCGGGGCCGGTCTCGACGAGTTGGGCCAGTTCACGCCGCTGATCGGCGGACAGTCGTGGTGGATGACCCTTCGCCCACTGATCCTTGAGACCGCCCGGCCCGTGCGTGTTGAAGCGGTGCACCCAGTCACGCAACGTCTGCCGGTCCATGCCGCCGATCCGGGCGGCGTCGGTGCGGTTCATCCCGTCCAACACCGCCGCCAACGACAACAGGCGCCGGCTCTGATTGGCGTTCTTCGTCGCCGCAGCCAAGCGTCGAAGCTCCATCGCCGAAAAATCCGTTCGCAAACCGACCGCTGAAGGCATGACGCGAATCCTCCCCGCGCCAGGGAATCACCTCAATTGCCATCTGAAAAGTCGTGAGTCACACGCGGTGGCCGTTGGTATGAGATCGACGTGGACGTTACCCGCCTTGGTGCGACCCGGGAGCTTGCGGAAATGAAAAGGGAAACTTCCCGTTTGATACAGGTCTGACGGATGCGGCGCATGATGATCTTTGCCGTAGTTATGAGATCTTGTACGGAGTAAAATGCGAAGACATTGCCTCAGCGGGACAGTAGGCGTCGCGTTGTTATGCGAATACCGCAACAAGGCTCGTCTTGTGAGCGTGCAGAAAAATCATCGGGCGAAAGGACCGGCTGGAGACGGCATCACCAAGTCAAAGTTGCCCGCGCGCTCGTGCCGCCATAGCCTCATGCAACTAGGCCCGCATTCCTAGTTGGAATTGCCATATAACTCTCGGATTTCGATACAACGTGGCGGCAACCCTGTAGTCGTTGCCCTTCAGTCCGAGTCGACGGGGGTAGCGCGGCGACCGTCACTGCGATTCCATGACGACTGGATCACGGGGGAGCAGCATGGCCGCAGCCTTGTCGCTGGATCTTCGCGAGCGGGTGATCGCCGCCGTCCAGGCGGGTGCCTCGTGCCGGCAGGCAGCGAAGCGCGAAGCGGTTCGGCGTAGGCAAGGCGAGTGCGATCCGCTGGCACGCCCGCTTCAGGGCCGACGCCTTGGCCAAGCTGAAGACCCTGCTGCGCACCGCGGCAGCCCGCACCGTCCCGGACTTATGGGCGGCCATACGTGAGGCTTTCACCCCCTTCAAACCCGACGAGTGTCGAAACTACCTCGCTGCGGCGGGCTACGATGCCTACGACCCAGCCTGAACGGCAACAGCTCCTAATGCAACCCAGGCGCACGGTTGTTGCGCAAACGGCCGTGTGTGCAACGTCCGAGAAGCGACCTTTTTACTCATGAACCTTCGGGTGTCTTCGCTGTAGAACTCTATGGCGTATTCAACCTATGTATCGCAGCGACGGAGATGAGTTTACAACATGCTCGGGAAGGTTTGAAACCGTGAGAGCTGGAACTTGTCGAGTGTTCTCACCGACCTAAAAGGAGTGACTTGATAGATTCTACGCTGCTCGCGCGGTTTGTCCGACTGTGACCGTGCGCCCGTCCAGCAGCGATTCAATTTTCGCGGACACCCGGTCGGCGGCCAGGCGCACTGCCTCGTCGATGTGGACATACCGCTGCGTAACGCCACGTGCAGCGTGCCCGAGCAGCGCCGCGATGGTCAACTCGGAAAAACCGAGATCCCCCGCGACGCTGGCGAAGGTGTGGCGCAGGATATGCGGGGTCACGCCGTCGAGCTTAGCCTCCGCACATAGCCGGCCAAGCGTGCCGACGACCGCGGTGAAGTGCCCATCGCTCCAATCCGCAGGGAACACATAGCGAGAACCAGCGCGGACTGGCTGCCCCGCAACGAGGTCCATGGCCGTCTGACCGAGAACGCGCACCTGGGCGCCGCTCTTGGTATCTGGGAAACGCACGCAGTGGTTCTCGGCATCTAGCCAAGTCCGCTCAAGGCCGAGCCCCTCCTGACGGCGGAAGCCGGTCAGGAGCAGGAAGCGGACCGTAGCAAGGCCCGTCGGGTGCTCGCCATGGTCAGGGGCGGCACGCATCACCTTGCCAAGTCTGCCAATCTCAGTGGCGCTGAGCCGGCGCTCGCGCGGGGCGACGGCGAGCTTGCGGACGCCCTTCGCAGGGTTGCCGGCGATCACGCCTAGGCGGAAGGCGTGCTCCAGAAGGCTGTGCAATGTCGAAACCGTGCGGGAGGCCACGCCCTCGCCGCCCGTCGTCGCCCCCCCGCGGCTGCCTACGCGAGCCTTTGCGGTTTTACCCAGCGCGATGTCGGCCTGCATCCCTTCGATGTCTCCCAGCGTGAGTGCCTTCACACGCCGTAAGCCGAGCAGCGGTTTGATGTGCTGTGCGATGCGGCTGCGGTCCATGGCCAGCGTCGAAGCCTTGATCGGGCGTCGGCGGCGGCCGAGGATGCGACCCGATTCAGCCGCGTGCAGATACCAGTCGCAGATCTCGGTGACGGTCTGCGAGCCTGTCTCAGCCGCTTGTTCGGCGGCGGGGTCGAGGCCCTTCGAAACCGCGACCAGCTTCTCGTGCGCGACTCGTCGGGCCTCCTCGACCGTCATCAGCCCGTAGCGACCGATAACGGTGCGCCGATTGCGTCCGTTGGCGTTCCGATACTGGATGACAAAACTCTTGAGGCCGGCCGGAGTGACCTGAACGCCGAAGCCGCGGAGCTCGCGATCCCAGGTGAAACTTTCCCGAACCTTGACTCCAACCTTGGAAGCTTCGGGGGCCTTGAGGGCGTCGACGACACGTTTTGTGAGCTTTTCTCCAGCCATATCAGAATCTTCCGAAAGAACTGCTTAGAAGTCCCTCTCCTACCCTCAATCCAGGAGTTTTCCAAGCAGTTGGGAGCAAGTCGCGGGGCTGTCCTGGGATACTCTGGGGCGGGCTGGCTGGCAACAAAGATAAATAGCATCAGTGCCGTAGCGCAGAAAAGGACGTTTGCGGATACCCTGGCGTAAGGCGCTCGGGCACGTTGCCAAGGTTGGGGTCGAGGGTTCGAATCCCTTCGCCAGCTCCAAATTATCGAATGATTTGAGGGTGTTACGCAAGGCCGCCGCAAGGCGGCTTTCGTGTTTCTGGGGTTGTTCAACACCGGGTCAACACGCACGAGGCATCAGGCGTTCTCGGGTCGTTCACTGTGCTCCTGGGTTCCCGTCGATGACGGACCGTCAGAGAGGTTCGTTCCAAATAGTCGACGGACCAGCTCCCCGGACACCTCCTTGAGGAAGCGATAGCGGTTGAACTCCTTCGCGGACCGCGCCGCGACCATGGCGCCGCCGTTGATTAGGAACGCATCCTGTCCGTGTCGCTCAAGGAGCCGGTCGGCGTGAGCTTGTACCTCTTCGGGCTTGGGTCTGGTCCGATGCAGCCGCCACTCGTCGTGCGCAAGCATGATCCCGCCGACTACCCGAACCCCAGCAGCCATACCGGAGGCCGGGGTTTTGGGTGCCTTGCTTCGCAAGAATCGTTGGTTGCGGGGACACGCAACACCCGATCCAGGCGAAATGGGGATTAAAATGCGACCGGCGCCCCTTCCGGAGCGCCGTCGCTGGTATCGTATGAGTTGGTTGCGGGGGCAGGATTTGAACCTGCGGCCTTCAGGTTATGAGCCT
>CAXTOT010000171.1:0-4948 GCA_964245915.1 uncultured Lichenihabitans sp.
CGCGCCTGCCGCGAGGTGCAGGTCAACGACGTCATCGGCATGGCGTTCCGCAACGCCGAGAGCAAGGTCGTGTTCGATTTCGACGACCCGATGGGCCAATCGACCTGCGTCGCCTGCGGGGAGTGCGTGCAGGCGTGCCCGACCGGCGCATTGATGCCGGCGGCGTATCTGAACGAGGCCGAGACTCGCGTCAGCTGGCCCGACCGCAAGGTGGACAGCCTGTGCCCGTATTGCGGCGTCGGCTGCCAGGTGACCTATGAGGTGAAGGACAAGCGCGTCGTCTATGCGCAGGGCCGCGACGGACCCGCCAACCATAATCGGCTGTGCGTGAAGGGGCGGTTCGGCTTCGACTACATCCACCACCCGCACCGCCTGACCAAGCCGTTGATCCGGCTGCCGAACATGCCGAAGCACGCGCAGGACCAGGTCGACCCGGCCAACCCGTGGACGCACTTCCGCGAGGCGTCGTGGGACGAGGCGCTGGAGTTCGCCGCCGGCGGCCTGTCCCGCGTGCGTGCGGAATCTGGCCCGCGCGCGCTCGCCGGCTTCGGGTCGGCGAAGGGGTCGAACGAGGAGGCATACCTGTTTCAAAAGCTGGTGCGCACCGGCTTCGGCTCCAACAACGTCGACCATTGCACCCGGCTGTGCCACGCGTCCTCGGTCGCGGCGCTGATGGAGGGATTGAACTCCGGCGCCGTCACCGCTCCGTTCTCCGCGGCGCTGGATGCCGAGGTCATCGTCGTGATCGGCGCCAACCCGACTGTGAACCACCCGGTCGCCGCCACCTTCATCAAGAACGCCGTCAAGGACCGCGGGGCCAAGCTGATTGTCATCGACCCGCGGCACCAGTCGCTGACCCGGCATGCTACCTATCACCTCGCGTTCAAGCCCGGCAGCGACGTCGCGCTGCTGAACGCGATGCTACACACCATTATTGAAGAAGGTCTTACCGACCAGCAGTATATCGCCGGCTACACCGAGGGCTACGACGAGTTGCAGGCCCGGATCAAGGATTTCTCGCCCGAGCGGATGGAGCCCGTTTGCGGCATCCCTGCGCAGACGATCCGAGAGGTGGCGCGGCTGTATGCCAAGTCGCGCGCCAGCCTGGTGTTCTGGGGCATGGGCATCAGCCAGCATGTGCACGGCACCGACAATTCCCGTTGCTTGATCGCGCTGGCGCTGGTGACGGGGCAGATCGGGCGGCCAGGCACCGGGCTGCATCCGCTGCGCGGGCAGAACAACGTGCAGGGGGCGAGCGATGCCGGGCTGATCCCGATGGTATTCCCGGATTATCAGTCGGTCGAGAACCCCGGGATACGCGAGCACTTCGAGGCGTATTGGAACACGAAGCTCGATCCGGTGCAGGGGCTGACGGTGGTCGAGATCATGACCGCGATCCACGAGGGCAAGATACGCGGCATGTATATCGAGGGCGAGAACCCGGCGATGTCCGACCCCGATCTGAACCATGCGCGGGTGGCGCTGGCGAAGCTTGACCATCTGGTGGTGCAGGATTTGTTCCTGACCGAGACGGCGTTCCATGCGGACGTCGTGCTGCCGGCCTCGGCGTTCGCGGAAAAGAGCGGCAGCTTCACGAATACGGACCGCCGGGTGCAGCTTGCGCGGCCGGTGCTGGATCCGCCGGGCGACGCGCGGCAGGACTGGTGGATCATTGCCGAGATCGCCAAGCGGATGGGCTGCGGCTGGGATTATGCTGGTCCAGCGGAGATTTTTGCCGAGATGGCGCAGGTCATGCCGTCGTTTGCCAACATCACTTGGGAGCGGCTGGAGCGTGAGGGTGCGGTGACCTATCCCGTCGACGGGGCGGACGTGCCGGGACATGAGATTATTTTCTATGCTGGTTTCCCGACCGCGAGCGGGCGGGCGAAGATGGTGCCGGCGAACGTGCTGCCGCCGGATGAGATCCCGGATGCGGAGTACCCGATGGTGCTGTCGACCGGGCGGGTGCTGGAGCATTGGCATACCGGGTCGATGACCCGGCGGTCGGACGTGCTGGACGCGATCGAGCCGGAGGCGGTGGCGTTCATGTCGCCGAAGGACTTGTGGCGGATGCAGTTGACGCTGGGGGACCGGATCCGGCTGGAGACGCGGCGGGGGGCGGTGGAGGTCAAAGTGCGGTCGGATCGGGATGTGCCGGCGGGGATGGTGTTCATGCCGTTTTGTTATGCGGAGGCAGCGGCGAATTTGCTGACCAACCCGGCACTTGATCCGTTTGGGAAGATACCGGAGTTCAAGTTTTGCGCGGCGCGGGTTTCTGCGGTGGAGATGGCGACTGCGGCGGAGTGAAGCGGTCTCTTCTACAAAGAGAGAAAGAGTGGTCACGGTTCGGTCGTGATCGCTCCTTGTTGGAGGTTGAACAATCCAGGTCGCGATAAAAATCTGGCGTGCAAATGACTGGTTTTGGTCGATTGCGGCCTGACGGGTTTGGATCGCTCGGAGAGGGGTAAGCGGACCTTCGTCGTCGCAGCTTGAGCGGCGCCTCTCGAGTTGGACCGGACATTAGCTCCTTCCATACCCATCCAATTCTGCAATGGTCGTCACATGGTGGTAAGCCGTTACGACGGGACGACGCGCCAACATTGCTTGGAGTCGCGGCTTAAGATCCTGATCCACGCGCCAGATCAACTCGAACAGACTTCTCGTCACCGCTAGTTGGTCGCAACCCTCCAATGGGTCACTGCGGTCCTCGCCTCGCGCAGCGGATATCTGGCGCTCGGCGGCAAGCCAGAAGTGCATCCAGAGCGGAAGATCGACAAAAATGATCGTGTCAGCCGCTGCCAGTCTTCTCTCAAGGCTGGGCCAAGGGCCCCAGCCATCGATGATCCAGTGCTCTGTTGTCGCCACCTCGTCAAGCTTTCGCGTCACAACACTTTCGTCTGCTTGCACCCAACCGGGAAGCCACTGAATCTGATCAACCGAAAAAAATGGTAAGCCATGCTGATCGGCCAAACGCTTTCCCAAAGTAGATTTACCACCACCCGCGTTTCCAACGATCGCCACCCGCTTCACACCAACCAGATTAGGCACCGTGTTCTGTCCTTAATGGCTGCTACCCACCAATCGCCGCCTTCAGGCCCGCTCACCCGTATGTCCGCTTCCGAGAAGAGAGGATAGCGGCTGTAACGACGGAATTGAGGCGCAAACCGGTCGAAATCATCGGCGCGACAGAAGGTCAGTTCTCCGCGTAAGCATACCATTGTCCAATGCGGGACCGTTCGCCGTGCAATCCATCAAGTGATCCCTCGATTGGCCACACACTCCTTAAAACCAGTCTCTCACCCTATGACGGGCACCTCTGCGCCAATCTCACTCAGCCGTGCATGCGTGGCCTGCGTCGGCTCGACAAACAACCCGTAATCCTGTCCAGCATCCTCTAGCCGAGTCGTCATAAGATCAACCAGGGTGAACGGCCTTGTGCCGCGGTAGGCCCGCAGACGCCCGAGAACCGCCTGTTCCCGAAGTGCCGCCCACGCCACGGCCGCGTCCACGCCCGAGTGATCGCGGGCCACCTCGAGGATACACGGCACCGCGTCCTGATCGAGCACTGACCACAGCAGGTCCTGCTCGAACGAGTGCGCGCGCGCTGCTCGCTTACGATCCATGATCTCAGCTCCCTACCGCCGGGTCACCCGCGAGCGGCACGCGTATGCCGCCAGGCTGGATCTTAAGGGTCCCCGGTGCAGGACATCGCCACCGCTTCGCCGCCCCTCCGGATAGCCTTTGTTGATGATCACCGAGCCGCCTTTTCCATCCAGATAACGTACACCGTTGCCGTCCTTGGTTGGAAATTTCGCCCAGCGCCCCTCCTCGACCAGCTTCCGGTCCAGTTCCGTCTCGACCTCCGCCGCCAGTCGATTTTTAAGCTGCCCTGGGTCATCCTGATAGGATTTCGACGCGCTCGCATCCGGCGCCTCGATCAACCACCAACCCTTGTCCGTTCAACGATGGCCTGAGTGTCGATACCCCCCGGTAACGTCCCATAAGCACACCCCCAATCCCCATCCAACCGCGTCGCACAAAACGCGTCCGCCACAGCCGGATGCGCGTACCGCACCAGCAAGCTCCCCTGCAACGCCACCGCCATCATCTCCGCAATCCGCCGCGCCACAGGCTCCAACCCCGCCGGATCCGCCAGCCAGTCGGCCAACCTCTCCGCATAGGCATCCAGCCGAGCATCCCCGCCCCGAGCCGCCCGGACCTCATCCAGGAACACCCCAACACTCTCAGGCTCCCGCCGCATAGCCCGCAGCACATCGAGGCAAATGACGTTCCCCGTCCCCTCCCAAATCCCGTTCAGCGGTGCCTCGCGATACAGCCGTTCCATCAGATGATCCGCGATGAACCCGTTGCCCCCATGGCACTCCAAAGCCTCCGCCACAAAGCCCGGCGCCCGCTTGCAGGCCCAGTACTTCGCAACCGGCGTGCAAATCCGCGACAGCAATGCCTCCCCGCGATCCGCCTCCGACCGGTCCAGCGCATCGGCCAGCCGCATCGACATCCACATCATCGCCTCACTCTCGACCGCGAGGTCGGCCACCACGTTGCGCATCAACGGCAGGTCCACCAAGCTACGCTGAAACGCCCGGCGGTTCGACGTGTGGTGCACCGCCTGGCTCAGCGCCTGCCGCATCAGGCCCGACGAACCGATGGCGAAATCGAGCCGCGTCGCGTGCGCCATCTCGATGATGGTGCGTATGCCGCGCCCCTCGTCGCCCAGCAGCACCGCCTGCAGGTCGTGGAACTCGACCTCGGAGCTCGCATTCGACTTGTTGCCGCACTTGTCCTTCAAGCGCTGCAGCTTCAGCCGGTTGCGCGACCCGTCCGGCAGCCAGCCGGTCGCGAGAAAGCACGACAGGCCCGTCTCGGTCTGCGCCAAGGTGAGGAACAGGTCGCTCATCGGCACCGAAAAGAACCACTTATGCCCGGT
>CAXTOT010000172.1:0-4908 GCA_964245915.1 uncultured Lichenihabitans sp.
GTCCATATTCGTCTCAGACCTGCCCACTCCAGGAACTTGCCGTCGACGGTTCCGTGCCGTAGCGCACCGATCAGCCTTTTCTGATTTTGCCGTCAAAGGTTTCGCGCGCGCTCTCGACTTGGTCGAGGTTCTCCGCCGCCCAGACCCAAACCCCACAGAACGCGGCGCCTAATGAGACCCTGATGGGAGGATCTGGACCGTAAAGACGAAAGGCACACCGGGGAGCAGAGGAGCAGATCGCCTTTGCGTTGAAGCAGGCGGCGACGCGCATGCCCGTCGCCGAGGTGCTGCGGCGCATGGTGGGCTGGATGACGCCGGCCGAATACGCTGCCGCGGCGGCCCAAAAGGCCGCCGAATGAACGCCGGATGCTCACCCTGACGTCGAGGAGCGGCCGGCAGACCCTCAATACGCATTCGCATCTTCGAGGGCGCGCAAAGGCTCGGCTCCGGTCCGGACACCTTCTTGAGTCGCGCCTTCAAACGCATGACCGGCGGCAGCGCTCGATCTCGCGCCCGATCGAACGACCTCACTCGCCGTGTGTCCGAAATGCCGTCAACCCGGCCGGCATCACAGCCTGGTCGGACAACTTCATCGGACATCGATTTTCAGAGCCGTTCGACCAGACCGTCGTTGAGGCCGGCGGCTCTCTCTGACCTTGTCAGATCGTGAAGAACCAATTCGCGAGGAGCAGCACCACCACGCCGCCCACCAAGGTGCCGTACGGCAGCATGCCGGCCTTCCTCGTCTTCAAGTCGGCCTGCTTCATGTCGAGGTCGTCGAGCATGTGTTCGGGAAAGCGCCCGCCATCCTGAACATAGTGCCGGAAGCAGAAGACCGGAATGATGAGCGCCGCTGTGATGAGGCCTGCCCAAAGGGCGAGCGGGTTCCAGGTTTTGGCTCCGGCCCCCATGAAGACCACGTTGACGAAGGAGAAGATGGCGCCGATGCCCAGCACCCAGCTCGGCGCGCGCCATGGCCGCTTGATGTGGCCGTTGTCGATGCGATGAATCCAACCCGCGTTCAAGTTCAAGAAGTTGAAGATGATGTATCCGCAGTTGGAAACCGCAAGGATGAAGAAGAAACTTGTCGCGTCGGCCGAGGCGATCGCAAGCACGATCAAGTTGAAGATCAGGTCGGTCCACATGGCACGGGTCGGGGCGCCATACTCGTTGACATGGGTCAGGTAGCGCGGCAACCAGCCGTCGACCGACCCTTGGTAGAGCGTGCGTGAGGACCCTGCCATCGCGGTCATGATGCAAAGCATCAAGGCGAGGATCATCAGCATCACCAGGAGGCCGTGGATCAATTGTCCGCCGCCGACCATGCCTGCGAGCGCATCGGCGACACCCGATCCATCGACGATCGGCGTCGCCAGCATCCCGTTCAGGCCCAGGACGCCCTGGAAGGTGAAGGGCACCAGGATGTAGAGCACCATGCAGAGCAGGCCGGAATAGAAGATGGCCTTGAACGTGTCGGTGCCCGGGTTCTTGAATTCGCTCGTGTAGCAGACAGCCGTTTCGAACCCGTATGTCGACCACGCCGCGATGAAGAGGCCGCCGAACACAAGGGTCCAGCCGGCGATGTTCCACGACCCAGGATCGGGCGCATAGGCGGTTGCCAGCGGCACCAGCGGCGAAAAATTCGCCCAGTCGATCTGACCCGTGAGGATCGGCACGATTCCGACGATCAGCATCGGGATGATGACGAGCAGCCCGATGTATTTCTGCACGTTGGCGGTGCCGAGGATTCCGCGGTGCTGGATGGCGAACGTGATCAGCATCAGCACGGCGCCGATGAGGAAGGTCATGTTCAGCGAGAAGCTGACCGGACCGAGCGTATGGCTGAATAGGGTCCAGTTGCGAATGGCCGGCGTCGCGGCGGCCGTCACGGCGGTGACCGCATCCGCGGGGCTCGTACCCGCGTTGGCGGCGATGTAGCTGACCACTTCGGCGGAGGTGGCCGTGACGGCCGGGATCGGCGCGACGGCGTTCAGCATGTAGGCCGCGGCGATCGAACAGCCGAGCGACAGCACGGGCGACCACGCGAACCAGTTGCACCAGACCGACAGCGGCGCGATCAGCCGTGAATAGGGGAGCCAGGCGGTCGCGCCATAGATCGAGGCCCCACCGGATTTGTTCGGGAAAAGGCCGGCAATCTCGGCATAGGTGAAGGACTGAAGAAAACCCATCACCATGGACACCGTCCAGATGAGGAAGGCCAGCTTGCCTGTCGTTCCGGCAATGCCGCCGATCGAGAAGAGGACCAGCGCTGGAACGCCGCTCGCGACCCAAAAGGCACCCGTCCAACTGATGCTTCGCTGCAGACCCGAGACGGGCACGCCCTTATCCACGACCGTTGATGTGACTGTCATGAAGGCCTCTCCGGACTCTAGGACGCACTTACACGAGCGAAAGTATTTTTCTTCCAGGTAAAAGTCATCGATCCGAAAAGGTTTGTCAAACCGAAATTGTGGCAAACTGCACGGAGTTTTGCCGTATTCCGCCCCAAATTCTATCGATTGCCGACCTCGTCACACCTGTCGCTCGAGTGAAGATGAGACCGGCCAATGCCGTTTTGGAGCGACCGCCAAACCCTGGGCACCGCCTTGCACTGTTTAAGGCCTTGACGAGACGACGGCCCGGCCGCAGGCGAGATTGAGGGCTGCGGAACGGGGATCGGAACGGGGTAAGCCGTGGCAAGCGGGCGGCACGCTTGCCGTGCCTTATGCCATCCTGCGCAGAGCGCGACGGGTCCGTCATTGCGAAATGCGAAGCGCCGAAGCAACCCATGGACGGCGCCCCGGCCTCTGGGTTGCTTCGCTTCGCTCGCCATGACGCAGGAACCTGCGATGCCGCGTTGTGATCACCGCCGGTCGAAATTACGGCCTGATGCCAGCGCCCCGCGGCTCGAGCGATTCCGCTTCGGCCGGCGCAGCCGCTGCCTTGCGGAGACCCTTCGGCGAAGCCTCCGTTCGGACCCGGGTCTTTTGGGGATCGAAATGGGGGAAGGGGGTGACGAGGGCGGGGATGCGCTTCTGCTGCCCATCCAGTTTGCCGATCTCGACCGCCGTTCCGACATCGGCATAGGTCACGTCCAGCCGGGCCAGCGCGATCGTCTTGCCGAGTATCGGAGACTTGGTCGCGCTCGTGACGACGCCGATCTGCGCGCGGCCGACATGGACGCAGTCGCCGTGGCCTACGTGCTCGTTTCCCGCCACGTCGAGGCCGACCAGACTCCGCATCGGATTGGCCCGCCGCCGCGTCAAGGCCTCCGCCCCGACATAGGGATCCGTCTTGTCCTTCGGCACCGCGAATCCGATGCCGGCCTCGAACGGGTCGGTCTGGTCGTCGAATTCGTAGCCGCCGAAGGCCAAGCCGCCCTCGATCCTCAGCATGTCGAGCGCCTTCAGCCCGAGCGGTGCGATCCGGTAGGGTGCGCCCGCCTCCATGATGGCGTCCCAGAGTAGAGGAGCCTGGTCGGGGTGGCACCACACCTCGTAGCCGAGTTCTCCCGTATAGCCCGTGCGGGAGATGATGACGGGGACGCCCGCGATCCGGCCCACGGTGAAGCGGAACCATTTGAGCTCGCTCAGCGTCGGATGATGCGCCAGCGTGTGGGTGATGCCGGCCAGGATCTCACGCGATCGTGGACCCTGCACCGCGACGTTGTGGAGTTGGTCGGTGGACGTCTTGACCCAGGCCTTGAACCCATGTTCCGCCGCGAGGCGACGCAGGTGGACACCACAGTAATCGTCGCCGCACACCCAGCGGAAGTTGTTCTGCCCGAGGCGGAACACCGTGCCGTCGTCGACCATGCCGCCGTGGTCGTAGCACATGGCGGTATAGACCACTTGGCCCACCGCAAGCTTCTTCATGTTGCGGGTGACGGCGACCTGCATCAGATCTTCGGCGTCCGGGCCGATGATCTCGAACTTCCGCAGCGCCGACAGATCCATGATGGCCGCACGCTCGCGGCAGGCCCAATATTCCGCGATCGGGCCTTCGTCGGAAAAGCCGTCCGCGAGCCAGAAACCACGATAATCCACGAAGCTGCGCGTCAGCGCCGCGATACGGGGGTGGAAACCGCTTTCTCGCGTCAAGCGCGGTTCTGCGTCGGGCGTCATGCGATGAGCGATGCCTTTGGAGAATGGTTCGGTCCGGTCATAGACGCGGACGTGGATGTCGGTCGGCTCCCATGCGTTCGCGGCGTCAATGTCGTCGGCACAGGAGGATGAGGCACAGACGAGGTCCGTCATCGCGCGCAGCAGCACGTAGTCGCCCGGCCGCGACCACGGTTCGTCCATGCCGATGGCGTCATCGGCGCCGACGAAGGTGTTATAGAAGAAGTTGATGGCCGGCCACCCCGCCCGCGGTTCGATCCCATGGGGTTTCAGGGCGCGGTTGAAATTGTCCGTGCAATTGTCGTGACCCGGATAGCCCATGTCCTCGTAGTATTTGGCGGAACAGGCCAGCAGAAAGGCATCATGCCGTCCGACCGTGTCGCGCACGATCTCGACGAGAGGCACCATGCGGGCGTCGAAATACTTCGAATGCAGGCCGGGCGCGGGATTGGCGGTGCCCATGAGGGTCCGCGTGACGGTAGGGTCGAGCCCGAACTCCCGGCCGGCGTCGAGCTCGCCCGCGTCGAAGGCCAGGAAGTCCGAGCACTGCCGTCCATCGACATCGATGATTTGGATGTAGTCGCCCTTGGCCACGCGGAAGGCGGCCGCGGTTGCGGCCTTGATGCGCAGGTCGAGCTTCGGCGCCGCGAGTGGAGCGGGCGCCACCCCCTTGGGGGGCGCGTTCGTCTCGATCTCGACCGTGAGATCCGTCGGGGGCGTCTGTTCGTCGGGGGCCATGCTGCCGCCCGCCGGGACCAGCGCGACGACCGCTTGCGCCCGGGCTCGG
>CAXTOT010000173.1:0-4884 GCA_964245915.1 uncultured Lichenihabitans sp.
AGCCACGGACGGCTTTGATCTTGTGCCTCGACATGAGGCGCTCGACACGATGCAGGCCGCAGCTCTCGCCTGCTTCCCGCAGGTCACCGAACACCCGCCGTGCGCCATAGACCCCGTGACTGCCGACATACGAATGGCGGATCAACTCGAGCAACCGCTCGTCTTCCTTGGCATGGTCCGACATCGGCCGATGCAGCCAGGCGTAGAACCCAGCCCGAGCCACCTGCAGGACACGACACATCAAGCTGACCGTGTGCTCGTGCCGATGGTCGTTCATGAAGCGGTACTTCACTCGGGCTCCCTGGCAAAGTACCGCGCGGCTTTTTTTAGTAGGTCTCGCTCTTCCTCGACGCGCCGCATCTGGGAACGCAGGCGAAGGATCTCGCTCTTGGCTTCAAGCAGTTCCTTGGATTGCTGCTCCGAATTGGTGGGCGAAACCGCCTTGACCCACTTGTAAAGACTATGGGCCGACACGCCCAGCCTGGCTGCGACCTCCGGCACGCCGTACCCGCGTTCGGCGACCTGCTTGACCGCCTCTTCCTTGAATTCCGGTGTAAACCTCTGTCTGCTCACTGGCTGCCTCCTATGCTCAAAGGATAGGCGGGCCGTGTCTACCGCACCAGGGGCAGTCCATTCGGCCAGCATGGTCGTCTACAAGACTAGGTGCGACGCGTGGACACCTCAGAATTTCAAGAAGGGCTTCAGAGGACTAACTTCTCGCGATCAGCTTTTCAGCAGCCTCAACGAACACGAGAAGACGTTGGTCATAGTCGCCGCCCTCGAACGAGGAATTCCTTGGAGTGGTGCCCAGTCGATTAGAGACAATGTTTGGGAGTTGTTCATCGCTGCGTGGGACACAGACAACGAACTCCTTTACATCCATGGCTCAGCAAACAGTGGCGAGTATCAGCAGTTCGCGAAGGCACTGTGCGGAGGTAACGTCACGCTGGTTAACGCCCCCGAGGTCTACCGCTGTTTCCACGGGATCAAGCGATTGACGCTCAATAACGTCGGCCTTAATGAGCACTTGGGACGACAGCTGCGGTACACGGGAATGATGGGATCCGATGTGGAGTCGCGCATCGGTACCGCCGTGCGTCGCAAAGCGTCCAAGGCTGTGCTCGCTGGCAGAGGTTATGAGAACGGTCGGGGCACGTCAGCAGGCGCGGCAAAGCGCGGTCGCGTGTGGTCGAACCAACGCCTACGAATAGATTCATTCGTGCAGTGGTCGAAATCCGTTGGTGTCAAGCTCGCGGACGACAGGATCGATCCTGAGGCGGTACTCCAAGGAACGCTGAAGCCCGAAGCCATCACCACGATTCCCACAGGCGTCGCGATCGTCGCCGAGTGGCCTCTGCTAGTCATTCACGAGAGCGAGGGATCAATCAGGTTTCAGGCGACGGGGCATGCGGAGGAAACCGCCACCTGATCCAAGTACTGCAACGCGACCCGACCTATTCGGTCATTTTCGATGACGATGCAAAGGGCGAGGCCGCCGACATCGTTGCGATCTCGGAGGAGACTTCCGATGGTGTGGTGAATCGAATCGACGTCGAGCTGTTCCACCTCAAGTTTGCTAATGCTGCCGGCGGAAACCGAGTTGACGACCTTTACGAGGTCTGCGGGCAAGCGCAGCGATGCGTGAGTTGGTGTGAGTCGCCGAGGAGGACGACGAATCTGTTTGTTCACCTGCTTCGGCGCAACGCGTCACGTACGGACGCTGGGCGCAGCACGCGTTTCGAGCGCGGCGATCAGGAAGTTCTTGGGCGCATTCGTGACCTATCCCGCCAAGTCGCAGTCCGCTTCCAGGTCTTCGTTGTACAGCCTGGACTTTCGAAAGCTGGGGCTACCGCGAACCAGATGCGACTGCTCGCAGTGACCGAACGCTACCTCTCTGATACCTATCAGATGCGGCTGGGCGTGATCTGTTCTGCTTGACTGACCTCCGGGCGGCACCCGGTGAACGAGGCTGAGTCACCGCTCGTCGATCCGAACTCTCTTGAGCGTCCGCTTCTGGCCGGCAAGCGCCTCTTCCGCAACGGGAAAGGGCGCATGCGGTTGCACCTCATACGTCGATCTGCTCGGAGATCTCGAGCGCGTCTTCTACCTCGATACCAAGGTATCGAACCGTGCTCTCCAGCTTCGTGTGCCCTAGCAGAAGCTGGACCGCACGCAGGTTCTTGGTACGTCGGTAGATCAAGGTCGCCTTCGTCCGCCGCATCGTGTGCGTCCCGTACGCAGTCGGATCAAGACCAATTTCGTCTACCCATCCCCTAACTACCCTCGAATACTGCCTTGTCCCAAGGTGATCGGCTTCATGGATTCGGCTGGGAAACAGAAAGTCGTCGCTGACCAAATGGGCTTTGGCGATCCAAGCAGCAACTGCTTCACGAGTTTGCGCGGTCAGCTCGAACTGGACGGGTCGACCTGTCTTCTGTTGCATAACTAGCGTGCGGGATGCAACGGCGTCCCCATGCCTGACGTCACGAACCCGAAGACCAACGAGATCACAGCCGCGCAGCTTGCTGTCGATTCCAAGGTTAAACAGTGCAAGGTCTCGCACTCGTTCCTGAAGCTGGAGACGCGTGCGGATCGCCCAGACGTCGCGTACTCGTAGCGGTGCCTTCTGGCCAACCAGCTTGCCCTTGTTCCAAGGCGACCGTATTGCGCACTGAACAGAAGTCATGATCATCTCCCACCTAGTTGAGGAGTGATGACGATGCTCTGTGGGCGCGTGTGACGCTAGGCACAACCTGTCGGTCGCTGACGACCCATTGCAGACGTTCACACGTGGCTATAGGCGTACGAGCAGGAGATGCTGCAAACGGCCTATGATCCGCCGCAGCCGCACAATCATGCGGATAGTATCCAGCGAATCGCTACATGCCGGTAGCCGACGCAGCAGCCAAACCGGGCCCCCTTTGATAAGGACGAGGAGTGAGAAGGCAAACGCGGCCGAACCGTAGTGAGCTTGCCCCATGACGCTTGCCGCCGTTGAGAAGGCTGCCGCACTCTCGGTTGAGAAGCTGACGACCGAGCATCCGCGCGATAACCTCTTCCGGGTCCTGACTCTTGATGGAGGCGGCGCCAAAGGCTTCTACACGCTTGGCGTGCTGCGCGAGATTGAGGGGATGCTTGGGTGCCCGCTTTACAAGCGCTTCGACCTTGTCTTCGGGACCAGCACAGGCGCGATCATCGCCTCCCTGATCGCTTTGGGATTCGGGGTCGACGCAATCCATGACCTCTACAAGGCGCACGTGCCGCGGGTCATGCAGGCCAGGACCCCGGCCGACAAGTCCGTCGCGTTGGCGGACCTTTCCGCCGCCGTTTTCTCGGAAGCGAAGTTCGACGCCGTGAAGACCGCGATCGGCATCGTCGCAACGAGATGGCTGCTCGAGACGCCGATGATCTTCAAAGGCAGCATCGCGCAAGCGCACGGGCGGATAGGCAGCTTCGTTCCAGGGTTCGGGTGCACGATCGCCGACGCCGTGCAAGCCTCATGCTCGGCGTTTCCGTTGTTCGAAATGAAGACGGTCACCACCGCCGCCGGCGACCCGTTGACCTAATCGATGGAGGGTATTGCGCCAACAATCCGGCGCTCTACGCCATAGCAGATGCCGTCGTGGCGTTGAAAAAGGATCGAAAAGACGTTCGAGTCGTCAGCGTCGGCGTTGGCGTCTATCCAGAGCCAAAACCTCGCTCGTTTAAGATGTGGTTTGCTAAGAAGTATCTTTTAAGCGTGCAGCTTCTTCAGAAGACGCTCGAAATCAACACCCAATCAATGGAACAGCTGCGGGCGATTCTTTTCAAGGACATCCCAACGATCCGCATCAGTGATAAATTTCCGCAGCCAGAGATGGCGACTGACTTTCTCGAACACGATTTGAAGAAGTTAAATATCTTGCGTCAGCGAGGGGTCGAGTCCTTCGCGCAACGCGAGGCTCTGCTGAAAGAGTTTCTCCTCCCGCGAACCGAAGCTGCGAATGGCCATTCCTGAGACGCAACTTGAAACCTGGTCGAACCGTGGCTCTGTGACGCAATCCAGCACGACCTACAACACCGTCAAGAACGTTCTGGAGGACGGGACGGGAGCGTATGCCGCGAAGGCGCACGAAGTTTTTCTGCAGGGTTCGTACGGTAACGCAACGAATATCTACGCCGAAAGTGACGTCGATATTGTGATCAGGCTAAGCTCCGACGTTTTGTTCTATCACGACCTCACCCTGCTACCCGTAGATCAACAGGAAAGGTTTAAAGCGGCATTTTCAGACGCAACCTACAGCTACTCCGACTTCAAGCGCGAAGTCTTTGCACACCT
The DNA here is from genome assembly GCA_964245915.1 of uncultured Lichenihabitans sp. GTDB lineage: Bacteria > Pseudomonadota > Alphaproteobacteria > Rhizobiales > Beijerinckiaceae > Lichenihabitans. The sequence goes on from CAXTOT010000173.1 coordinate 4,319, forward strand.
GAAAGCCGCGTATGGCGATGCGGCCACCCAAGGCGATAAGGCCGTACGGATTGCTGCTGGAGGGGGGCGGCGAAACTCCGACGTGATTGCCTGCGCGCCTTACAGAAGATATTACAAGTTCAATGGGACCTTCGATCAGTCATATGACGAAGGCATCATGTTTTATACCGCGGACGGCACGCAGATCGTCAACTATCCCAAGCAACATGCCGCGCACTGCGTCAAGAAGAATCAGGATACTGATGGATGGTACAAACCAACGGTTCGAGTGCTGAAGAATATGCGCTGCAGGATGGTCGATGACGGAATGATTGAGGGCAAAACGGCACCATCCTATTATATCGAGGGTCTTCTCTATAACGTCCCAACGGAGCATTTCGGCGAGTCGTACGACGCGACGTTTGTGAACTGTTACAACTGGCTGGTGCAAGCTGATCGGGACAAGTGGGTCACGGCTAACGAGCAGTACAAACTCCTTCACCCGTCGAGCTCAGTAACGTGGCGAGCCGACAAGTGCGACCAATTCTTGACTCAGCTTAGATCGCTGTGGACGGATTGGTAACTCC
>CAXTOT010000174.1:0-4702 GCA_964245915.1 uncultured Lichenihabitans sp.
CGGTCATGCTGCTTCACGGATCTGTTCCTCGGGTTCGGCCGAGGCGTCGAGGCCGGTTGCGCGGAGCAGATAGCCGGCTGCCGCTTCGGCCTTCGCCGCGGCGGTCATGATCGCGCGACTGTCCTTGCGCAGCACCTTCAACCACGAGCCGATATAGGCGGCATGGTCGTCCATATGCGACGTCGGCAGACCGAGATCGGCACCGAGCAGCGCTGAGGTCATCTCGGCGCAAAGTTCTTCGAACGCGTAGGCGTCGTCGCCGAAGCGCTTGCCGAACGTGCGATCGAGTCGGTCGGGATGGCCGCTCCAGTGGCCGGCCTCATGGGCGAGCGTCGCCGCGAAGTAGGCCCGCGTCGAGAATAGCTCGACGGGCGGCATGGTGATGCTGTCAGCCGTTCGATCGTAGAACGCGCGATCGCCGCGCATGTGGACCGTTGCCGGCAGCGCATCGAGGAAGCGCTGCGCGCGTTCGGGCAGGGCATCGACCGGGGGCACGATACTGACAGGGCTCGGGTAGAAGTCAGGAGACAGCCCGTCGATCTGGTCGCAGTTGAACACGGCGTAGGAGCGCAGCACGCGCCGCATCTCGTCGGTCGTGTCGCCGGTGACGACGGATTCGACGGTCTTGCTGTAGGATTTGTAGAAGATCGCGATCTGCGATCGCTCGCCCTCGCGGACCTGACCGCCAAGGGCCTGCGCCTGTTTGTACGTCATCCAGGTGCGCGAGTTGTATCCGGCCCCCTCGGCACACAGCCATAGCCAGAAGCAGTTGATGCCTTTGTAGGGGTCGCCGGTCGCGCGCAGCGGACGACCGCCAAGGCCGGGGCGCCACGGCTTGACCCAGGGACGCACCCCGGATTCCAGCTTGTCGATGATCGTGTTGGTCATGATGTCGGCAGGCGAGGGCTTGTCGGTGGTCTGTGCCACGATCGTTCTCCTGATTGGGTTGAGGCAAACCCGCGTGAGCATCCTCCCCTCTGGAAGGGCGGTGCCGGGTCACAAAAAGAGGGGCGACACTCCGCGAAGTGCCGCCCCCAGGTGCCTCGAAATGTGCAAGCCGGCGTCAGGCCGCTTGGCTGAAATCCTCCTCTTCCTCGTGATCGATCACTGCGTCCTCACCGGTATCGAGGTCGGTATCCTCGTCCTCGTCCGGATCGGTGCCGGTCTCGTCATCGGCGAAGCTCGAGCGCAGCGGCGTGCGTGCCGCCTTCTCGATCCCCTCGAAGCGCATGGCTTCAGGCAACCAGGCCGTCGCCTTCTCCCGGATCTCGGCTTCGACGATGCCCTGGCCGTTACACAACGAGGCACAGGTGCCGGCAAGGTCGCCCTTCTTGGCGTCCTTGTAGCGGCCGCGCAGGATCGGGCCTCCGATCTCTTCGAGCGCGTCGAGCATGACGGTCTTCTTGACCCGGCCGAAGAAGTTCTCGGCCGTCGGGCGCCACCAATTCTTGACCTGGATGTCGAGGAGGCGACCGAGATGGTCGTGGAAGCCGTTGCTCCGATAGCCCTCGGCGACATTGAGCGTCGGTTCGAGAGTTCGTGCTATCGAGTATGAAACCCATGAGCCCCGGGCCTCGTCATCGAGCGCCCGGAAGGCGTCGAAGCGCGCGGTCATGGTAGGCAGACCCGCCCAACTCGTGTCAAGCTTCTGGCGCTGGTCGTCGATCGTCTGCGACGCCATCGATCCCTCGTCGCGGAACCCGAAGATCGGGAAGCCCGCAGCGCTCGACTTCAGGGTCGAGTGGTTCGGGACGTGGGCCTGCTCGAAGACGACATTCTGCGCCATCAGGAAGATGGTCAGATCGAGCGCGAGTCCCGGGTCGCTGGCGATATGAGCGACGAGGATCTGGCGGCGCTGCGTTGCCAGTTCGTCGATCAGCGTGGCGCTGAGCTTCGGACCCTGCTCGCCGTCGCCGGCATCGCCTTCCCCGGCTGCGCCGCCCGACTCCTTGGGCGGTGCGTTCGGATCCACCACCGGTTTTTCGCTGAACAGACGGGTGTGGACGCGGGGTTCGCCATCACCCCCGATATAGACGAACGTCCCGATCTGCGCTTTCAGCGCGGGATCGATCTCGCGCCGGGCGTCCTCGATCGTCTCCAGCTCGCGCTCGATCGCCTCGATACGCGCGTTCGCCGCCTCGGCCTCGATGCTGCCGTCGGGCAGTTCCTGTTCGAGCTGGTCGATCAGCACGTCGTTCTCGGCCGACAGAACCTCGACACGCGCGGTCTCGTCCTCGGTGAGGGCGCGGGCCGGGGCGTGATACTCGTGAAGCTGGCGCTCCAGGTCGTAGGGGACGTGCGTTGCCGCGATCGGCGTGACGAACGCGAGGCCCTGATCTCGCGCCAGTTCGGCCGCTGCGGCTTCGAGCTTCGAGGCGGCAAGCGTCTCGATCAGGTCGACGTCGATCCAGTTCTCATCGCCTTCCGTGGCGAACAGGTCGCCCTCGATGCGACCGCCTGCTGCGACATAGGCTTCGCGACCGACGAAGCGGGCCTTGGCGTCGTTCGCCTTGACGGTGCCGTTGAGGATGGCGCGACGAATGTTGTCGGGATTGTCGCCATAGTAAGACGTGCTCATCTGGGCGAACACGCGGGCTTGGCGATCGACGTCGGTGGTGACGGCGTATGCCTGCGCCACCCCGAGCGTGATCTCGCCGGCTGCGAGCGCCTCGAAGACAGGCGGGGCCAGCTCGGCAAGGCGCACGCGCTGCTCGACGAAGCGGGTGGTCACGCCCTGACGCTTGGCGACGTCCTCGGCGGTCATGCCCTTCTGGATCAGGAAGTTGAACGCGGTGCATTCGTCGGCCGGATTCATCGGCAAGCGCTGGAAGTTCTCGGCGAGGCTCACCTCGATCGCGTTGTCGTCGTCGCTCAGCACGAGGACCGGGACGGTGTGGTCAGCGGGGAGGGTGCCCTGCTGGATCAGGAGCTGGAGCGCGCGCAAGCGCCGACCGCCCGCCTTCACGGTGAACGTACCCGGCTTCTTGAGCGGAGTGACGATCAGGTTTTGCAGCAGCCCCTGGGCTGCGATGTTCGCGGCGAGGGTGTCGATCCCTGCGTCACGGTTGGATTTGCGCACATTGTCCTTCGACAGCGTCAGGTTCTTGACCTTCACGGACTGGATCATCGGTCGTCTCCGTTTGGAACTGGCGCGCCGCGTCCCGCGGTCACGCGAGCCTGCTCATCAAGCTCACAAAGCCGAAGGCTCCCTCCCCTCCCTTTGATGATCGGGAAGAGAGCCTTGTTCTGGTCAGGCGGTGATGCGGTCGATCACGGTCGCTGCAGTCGCGACGGGAATGAACATCCGCGTCTTGTGCTGGATGATTTCGGTGAAGCATCCGGCTGCCTTCAGCTCGAGCAACCGCGTATGCGGCCAATCGAGCAGTTCGAGCCGCTGCTGACCGGCGACCAGGCTGCGCTTCAACCGGTACGCACCAAGTGCCGCGATCTCGCCGCTGCCCATGACATGCTTGGCGGTTTCGGCACCCGACACCGTGATGGTCGCCGCGATGCCGAAGGCCTCGGCGAGCTTGGTAACGAGCGGCGCGGGGACGATGCGGCCGAGGAAGGACTGACCGTCATCGGTATTGAGCCGCCAGACCTGGACGTGATCGTCGGGCAGGCGGTCCCAGACCGGCAGGAGCAGGCCGGTGACGAGGTAGAGGGTGTTGGTGCGGGTCTTGCCCGACATTTCCTCGACCTCGGCCTGCCAGAGCGCGGAAAACTCCGCCTCGCTCGCATCTTCCCACATCGTCTCGAGGAGAAGATCCTGCCGCATCCGCTCGGTGCGGGTCGGCCGCACCAACTCGTAGCGGCGCACGATCTCGCCATCGTCATCGGTCAGCGAATAGGTGCTGCACCGGATCGCGGCTTTGCTCGACTTGCGGTTGACGATGGGGCAGGCGTCGTCGGCGAGGATCCGCATGGCGGACGCGAGCGCGAGCGGCTTGTAGCGTTCTTCGGTTTCCAACCGGAGGATCTCGGTCTCGGCGCCGCTGGTCTGGTCGCGCCGGATGACGGTGCGATCGAGGATGGTGATGCGCTCGGCGTTGATGCTCTCGACGCCAAGATCGAGCGTGCCGGCTTCCTTCGCCGCCTCGATTCGGGCCTCGATCAAGCCGAGATACTCGTCGAAGATCGCGTTCTGCATGGCGATGCGCAGTGCGAGGATACGATTGAGCCAACGCTGGATGGGCGGCAGATCTTCCTTGAGGCCGCCACCTTCGCCCTCCAGCTCGAGGCCACTCAGCTTTTGGAACTCGTCCAGCGTGGTCGAGCGCAGCTTGCCATTGGCGAGCAAACGAAACCACTGCTCGAGCGATTCCTTGGCATAGTCGCTTTCGAGATTGTCGCGTGGGTCGAACAGGCCCTGACCGCCGGTCTGGCGCTGGCCTCGGGTGAGCGCGCCCAGGCTGTCGAGCCGGCGTGCGATCGTCGAGATGAAGCGACGTTCGCCCCGGCAGTCGGTTGACACCGGCCGGAACAGCGGTGCGACCGCCTGATGCGTGCGGTGCGTGCGTCCAAGCCCCTGGATGGCGGCGTCAGCGCGCCAGCCCGGCTCGAGGAGATAGTGGTTGCGACGCGACTGGTTCTCGCACGTCAGGCTCGCATGATAGCTGCGGCCCGTGCCGCCAGCGTCGGAGAAGATCAGGATCTTCTTGGCACCGCGCATGAAGGCGTCGGTCTCGGCGAGATTGGTGCG
>CAXTOT010000175.1:0-4673 GCA_964245915.1 uncultured Lichenihabitans sp.
AGGGCGTGCTCGAACTCTTCAACATGTTCTCGGGCGGGGCCGTGCAGCGCATGGCCATCTTCGCGCTGAACATCATGCCGTATATCTCGGCATCGATCATCATCCAGCTGATGACGTCGGTAATCCCCTCACTCGAAAGCCTGAAGAAGGAAGGCGAGGCCGGTCGCAAGGTGATAAACCAATATACCCGTTACCTGACGGTGGTGCTCGCGGCCTTCCAGGCCTACGGGATCGCGGTGGGGCTCGAAGGGCAGAGCGGGGTGGTGTCCGATCCCGGGCTGCTGTTCCGGATTTCAACCGTGATCACCCTCATGGGCGGCACCATGTTCCTGATGTGGCTCGGTGAGCAGATCACCTCGCGCGGGATCGGCAACGGGTCCTCGCTGATCATCTTCGCGGGCATCGTGGCGGCCTTTCCAGGCGCCATCGCCAATACGCTGGAACTCGGGCGACAGGGCGCGCTCTCGACCGGCCTGATCCTGCTGGTGCTGGTCATGGCGATCGGCGTCATCGCCTTCATCGTGTTCATGGAGCGCGCGCAGCGCCGCTTGCTGATCACCTACCCAAAGCGTCAGGTCGGCAACCGGATGTTCGAGGGGCAGACCTCCTTCCTGCCGCTCAAGCTCAACACCTCCGGCGTCATCCCGCCGATCTTTGCGTCGTCGCTGCTGCTGCTGCCCACCACGGTCGCCAACTTCACCCAGGCGAGCGGCGGGACCGGCATTCTGGCCACCATGGTGACCTATCTCGGCCGCGGGCGGCCGGTCTATGAAATCCTCTATGTCAGCCTCATCGTCTTCTTCGCCTTCTTCTACACGGCCGTGGTGTTCAATCCGGTCGAGACGGCCGACAATCTCAAGAAGCACGGCGGCTTCCTGCCGGGTATCCGGCCGGGCGAGCGCACCGCGCAATATATCGATACGGTGCTGACCCGCATCACGGTCCTGGGGGCCGGCTATCTGGCCATCATCTGCATCCTGCCGGAGATTCTGGTCTCCTACGCGGCGCTGCCCTTCTACTTCGGTGGCACCTCCTTGCTCATCATCGTCAGCGTGACCATGGATACGGTTGCGCAAATCCACGGACACCTGCAAGCTCACCAGTACGAAGGACTGATCAAGAAGTCCCGGCTACGGGGAGGAAAGAGACGATGAGGATTGTTTTCCTGGGGCCGCCCGGCGCCGGCAAAGGCACTCAATCGGAACGTCTACGCGACAGGTTCGAAATTCCTCAACTGTCCACCGGCGACATGCTTCGCGCGGCCGTGAAGGCCGGCACGCCGATCGGACTGCAGGCCAAGCCCGTGATGGATGCGGGCGGGCTCGTGGCGGACGATGTCTTGGTGGGCCTCGTGGCCGACCGAATCGAACAACCCGATGCCAGGCGGGGCTTCATCCTCGACGGCTTTCCCCGCACCGTCGCTCAAGCCGAAGCGCTCGACCGCATGCTGGACGGCAAACACATGTCGCTCGACGGTGTGCTCGAACTCGAGGTCGACGAGTCGGTGCTGATGGAACGGATCCGCAAGCGGGTGGCGGAGACGCTGGCGGCCGGCGGGTCCGTGCGGGCCGACGACAATCCCGAAGCCTTCAAGACGCGGCTCGATGCCTATAAGCAGCAGACCACGCCGGTGTCCGACTATTATGACCGCAAAGGGGCCCTGCGACGCATCGATGGCATGCTGCCGATCGATGACGTGACAGAGGCCATCGAGGGTCACTTGCGGCGCAACGGCGCCATGCCGGTCGAGGCCGGACAGCAAGCTGCATCTCGCGTTTAACCGGTTGACCTGAGAGGCGTATCGCTCTATAGGCGGTATCCTTCAAGATGGCAAAGCTTGGTGTGACTAGGCTCGCTTCGCGCGCGCCAGGCGATTTTTCGTTCGAGCCGCGACCGTCCTTTTGAAATCAGCCGGGCGGACTTTGACCCCCCGATGGAGTGAACCACGTGGCCCGTATTGCAGGCGTCAATATCCCGACCAACAAGCGCGTGGCGATCGTGCTTCAGTATATCCACGGCATCGGGGCCAAGAAGGCGGAAGAGATCTGCGAAAAGGTCAGCATCCCGTCCGAGCGCCGCGTCGCCCAGTTGACCGACGCCGAAGTGCTCCAGATCCGCGAGACGATCGACCGTGACTATATGGTCGAGGGCGATCTCCGCCGCGAAGTCTCGATGAACATCAAGCGTCTGATGGATCTCGGCTGCTACCGTGGCCTGCGTCATCGCCGCAGCCTGCCCGTTCGCGGTCAGCGCACCCACACGAACGCCCGTACCCGCAAGGGCAAATCGAAGCCGATCGCAGGCAAGAAGAAGTAATCGGCTTTCCCGAGCGCCTGGCATCACGGGCGCGTTTGAAGGACAACAGACTTGGCAAAAGAAGCGACAGGACGCGTCAAGCGTCGCGAACGAAAGAACATCGCGTCGGGCGTCGCCCACGTGAGCTCGACGTTCAACAATACCATGATCACCATCACGGACGCGCAGGGCAACACGATTTCCTGGTCGTCGGCCGGCACCATGGGCTTCAAGGGCTCACGGAAGTCGACCCCCTATGCGGCCCAGATGGCGGCCGAAGACGCGGCCCGCAAAGCCTCCGAACACGGCATGCGCATGCTCGAGGTCGAGGTTTCGGGTCCGGGGTCCGGGCGCGAGTCCGCGCTGCGGGCCCTGCAGGCTTCGGGGTTCACCGTGACTTCGATTCGTGACGTGACCCCCATTCCCCATAACGGCTGCCGACCGCGCAAGCGCCGTCGCGTCTGATGCGCGGGACGCCGCGCTTTGCGGCGCTTCGCCCCCGACTCGCTTGAGCCCGGCCCGGGCCCGACGTCGCTGACGTCGGGCTATGCTTTTTGAAGGTGTGAACCCGTGATCCACAAGAACTGGCAGGATTTGATCAAGCCCAACAAACTCGAGGTGATCCTCGGGGACGACCCCAAGCGGATGGCGACCGTCGTGGCCGAGCCGCTGGAGCGTGGGTTCGGCCTCACCATGGGCAATTCCCTGCGCCGGATCCTGCTCTCCTCCTTGCAGGGTGCGGCGGTGACGGCTGTGCATATCGACGGCGTGCTGCACGAATTCTCTTCGATCCCCGGCGTGCGCGAGGACGTCACCGACATCGTCCTCAACGTCAAGGACATCGCGATCAAGATGCAGGGCGAAGGCCCCAAACGCGTCGTGCTGAAGAAGACCGGACCCGGACGTGTGACGGCCGGCGACATCACCACCGTCAACGACGTCGCGATCCTGAACCCCGAACTCGTGATCTGCACCCTCGACGAGGGCGCCGAGATCCGGATGGAATTCACCATCAACACGGGCAAGGGCTACGTGCCGGCCGACCGCAACCGCTCTGAAGATGCCCCGATCGGGCTCATTCCGGTCGACAGCCTCTATTCGCCCGTCAAGCGCGTCAGCTACCGGGTCGAGAACACCCGCGCGGGTCAGGTTCTCGACTACGACAAGCTGACCATGACGATCGAGACCAATGGCGGCATCACGCCCGAGGACGCGGTCGCCTATTCGGCCCGTATCCTTCAGGATCAGCTGAACGTCTTCGTGAACTTCGAAGAGCCCAAGCGCGAGGAAGTCTCCGCCGCGATCCCCGAACTCGCCTTCAACCCGGCGCTGCTCAAGAAGGTCGACGAACTCGAGCTTTCGGTCCGTTCGGCCAACTGCTTGAAGAACGACAACATTGTCTACATCGGCGACCTGATCCAGAAGTCGGAAGCCGAGATGCTGCGGACGCCGAACTTCGGCCGCAAGTCCTTGAACGAGATCAAGGAAGTGCTGGCCCAGATGGGCCTGCATCTCGGCATGGAGATCAACGGCTGGCCGCCGGAGAACATCGACGAACTCGCCAAACGGTTCGAAGAACACTACTGACCAAAGCACCGGGCCACCAACGGCCCGACGTTCAAAGCACTGGACCGCAAAGCGGCCCAGCCCAAGAGAGCGATCGTACCTTGGCACGGCGACCGCATAAAAATAGGAGATCGCCATGTATCACGGTCGCGGCCAACGCCGCTTCAATCGCACGGCCGAGCATCGCAAGGCGATGTTCGCAAACATGTCCTGCGCGCTCATTCAGCACGAGCAGATCATCACCACGCTGCCCAAGGCCAAGGATCTGCGTCCGGTCGTCGAACGGCTGGTGACACTCGCCAAACGCGGCGATCTGCACGCCCGCCGTCAGGCGATCGCCCAGATCAAGGACGTCGAACTCGTCCGCAAGCTGTTCGCGGTTCTCGGGCCGCGCTACAAGGAGCGCGCCGGCGGCTACATCCGGGTTCTCAAGGCCGGGTTCCGCTACGGCGACAATGCCGCCATGGCGGTGATCGAATTCGTCGACCGCGATCCGGACGCCAAGGGCAAGATGCCCAGCGAGCAGGCTGCTGCCCTCGCGGCCTGAGGTTGAGACTAGAATTTCCGAGAGGGAGAATTCGCGCGCGAGTTCTCCCTTTTTTCGTTTTACGAAGCTGGATTGAAGGCTTGTCTTTCTCGATCGCTGTTCGTTGGTCCCTTCGCCCCGCTTGCGGGGAGAAGGTCCGCGAAGCGGGGATGAGGGGTTGTTCGTAAGGACCCCTCACCGGCCTGTCGGCCACCTTCTCCCCGCAAAGCGGGGGCGAAGGGCATCACGCCGAGACGGGTCGCCGTTGATGTAACCAGGTTTTGGA
>CAXTOT010000176.1:0-4557 GCA_964245915.1 uncultured Lichenihabitans sp.
AGACCCGCATCCCAGCAAGCCAATGGGAACCCCTTCGTTAGTGACAGGACACTAGCGTGATCGCGAAGGCATCTCGCTCCGCTGGCGCGGACGTTGACGCCAATGCGTCAAACCCCGCCCAATGGTTAGGTATCTTCGAACTAAGTGTTCGGCGATTTGATATCTCTCGCAAGGTTCACAGGTGCGATACGGCCCACCGCGATGATGCCGGCTTCGATAAATAGGGCCTGAGACATGCGTGGATTGAACCTTGCTTTCGCGGCGGTCTTCGCCGCTGCCTGTTTTTGCGGGCCGGCCTCGGCCGAGAAGCTCCGGGTGGCGTACTCGGTCTGGGTCGGCTACGGCCCGCTGTTCGTGGCTCAGGAGAAGGGCTTCTTCAAGGACGAAGGCCTGGATGTCGAACTAACGCCGATAGAAGATCCCAAGCTCCGCTTTGCTGCCCTCGCCGCCGGCCAGATCGATCTTCTGGCGACGAGCGTCGATGCGATGCCCCAATACTTGAAGCCATCCCGATCCTACCGATACGTATTCGGGCTCGATGAGTCTGCCGGGGCAGACGGAGTGCTCGTCTCCAACGACGTGAAGTCGGTTGCCGACCTCAAGGGGCGTACCGTCGCCTATGGCGAGGGCGGGGTGACGGAATTCTATCTCGCTGTGCTCCTGAGGCAGGCGGGGCTGACGCTGAGCGACATCAAGGCGGTCAACATGAGCGCAGGCGACGCCGGCAGTGCGTTCGTCACTGGCCAGGTCGATGCGGCGGTCACGTGGGAGCCCTATCTGTCGCGCGGCGTGAAATCCCACCGTGGCTACAAGATCGCGGACACGAGCAAGACCCCCGGGTTGCTCGCCGATGTGATGATCGCCCGGGCCGATCAGGTCGATCAGCGGGCGGGCGACATCGCGGGCCTCTACCGGGCTTGGGCCAAAGCGGTGGCCTTCGTGGGATCGAACCCAGACGAAGCGAACGCGGTCATGGGCAAGGCCCTTGGAGGATGGCTGGAAGATCCGGCAGCGATCAAGGATGTTCTGACGGGTGTGAAGCTGATGGGGGCCGATCGGAACGCCGCGTACTTTGGTACGACCGAAAAGCCCGGAGAGATCATCACGGTGATCGACGCCGCTCTTAAATTGTGGAGAGATCAGCAAAAGCTGCAAGTCGACGTCAAGGCCGCCGACCTCATCGATCACCGTGCGACCCAATCGTCGAAGTAGCGCGCGTTCGCATGTTGGACGGAAAGGCGCAACACCTGGACCGCTCGGCCCGGGGAGGCCTGAGGGGGGCCGCTGCCAGGTTCGCCGCCCTCCTCGCCCCCAAGAAGGAGCTATTCCCGCTTCTTTACGGAGGGCTAGGACTGGGGAGCGCCTCGCTCATCGTCATGGCCTGGTGCGTCCTTTCGTATGGCGGCATCATCGGGCCCGACTTCCTGCCTACCCCATCGGCCGTCTGGCTCGCGCTCTTGAAGAGCATCGCAAATGGTTCGTTGTTTCGAAACGTGCGCGCCAGTGGTTCTGTCGTGCTCATCGGTTTCGTCCTGGCGGCCCTGGTCGCTGTGCCTCTGGGCATCGTTATGGGTAGCATCCGGGTCGTTGCAGCCATTGTCGAGCCCGTCACCAACTTCGTCCGCTATCTTCCGGTTACCGCATTGATCCCGTTGATGATCCTTTGGATAGGCATCGGTGTGGAGCAGAAAATCGCGATCATCTTCTTCGGAGTGGTCTTCAATTTGACCATCATGGTCGCAGACGTCTCGGCGCGGGTCGAGACCTCGTTACTGGAGGCGGGCTACACGCTTGGGACAACCCATTCACAGGGGATTCTCCGAATCCTTTTTCCCGCCTGCATGCCCGGGGTGATGGACGCCCTGCGAGTGAACATGGGGGTAGCCTGGACGTATGTGGTCGTCGCCGAGCTCGTGTCCTCGTCTCAGGGATTGGGCTTCATGATCCTCAACGCCATGCGCGGGCTGTTCACCGAGGTGATCTTTCTCGGCATCGTCGCCATAGGGATTATGGGACTCATCTCCGACCAGGTCCTCAAGCTAGCCAAGCGGCTCCTCTTTTCATGGGCGGAGTAGTCGAACTATGGCGACGCTGCACGTCTCGGGCGTATCCCTGGCCTTTCGGGTCGGCCGACGCCGCACGGTCGTGGCCCTGTCGGATGTCACTTTGCAGATCGCCAGCAACCAGTTCGCGGTCATCGTCGGCCCGTCCGGCTGCGGGAAATCGACGTTGCTCCGGCTCGTGGCCGGGCTGGAGAAGCCGACGAGCGGGGAACTGCGCCTTGGCTCCGAGCCCATCGTCGGGCCGAGCGTCGATCGTGGGATGGTGTTCCAGCGGTACACGCTGTTCCCTTGGATGACGGTCCGCCAGAACATTGAGTTTGGCCCGAAGCTGGCGGGCAAGACGCCGGCGGAACGGCGGGAGACGTCTTCGCGCTTGCTCCAGCGGATCGGCCTCGAGAGTTTTGCCGATGCCTTTCCCAAGCAGCTCTCAGGCGGGATGATGCAACGAGTGGCGATTGCCCGTGCAATCGCCAATGATCCAAAGATCTTACTGATGGACGAACCCTTCGGCGCCCTGGACAGTCAGACGCGGGGGCTGATGCAGGAACTCCTGACCGAAATCTGGAACGAAACCCGCACGCAGATTCTATTCGTGACGCACGACATCGAGGAAGCGGTCTTCATAGGCGAGAAAATCTACGTCATGTCCGCGCATCCCGGGCGGATCAAAGAGACAATCTGCGTCGCTCTTCCTTATCCGCGCACGCTCGAAACCTTGTCGGCGCCGGACTTCATTGCGACCCGCCAGCGCGCCTTGAGTTCGATCCGAGAGGAAGTCCTTCGGACCAAGGCCGGATGAGGTGAAGGGCACTGCTCATCGGTTCGCCATGAGGATCGTCGCCCGATGGCAGCTGCCGAACAGCCGATGGGGGATTGCAGGCATCGTTCAGGTGCTGAACCCGGCAGAGGAGCGGCGTCGCGCCGGACATTGATACATGACAGACATTTATGCCTCCCAAGATGACTTAGCCATTCAGGACACCTTTCGACGCTTCTCGCGAGAGGTGCTGGCACCGAGGGCGCGCGAGATCGACGAGCATTCGGTGTTCGCAGGCGTGCACTTCCCGGCGCTCGGTAAGCTCGGTGCCATGGGGATCAATCTGCCGCCCGAGTTCGGTGGCGCGGGTGTCTCACCTGTGGCGCTCTATCTCTCGATCGAAGAGATGGCGGCAGCTTGTATGTCGACTACATCTGCGGTGACGGCGCATTACATGGCGACCGACGCGATACTGATCGGCGGGAACCAGGAGCTGAAGCGGCGGTATCTGCCTCGCGCGGCCTCGGGCGAGTGGATCGGCGCGTATGCAATGACCGAGCCGCGCGGAGGCTCCAACCCGGCCGACATGCGGGTGACCGCCGTGCGGGACGGCGAGAACTACCGCATCAATGGGACAAAGCACTTCATATCGAACGGCGGAGCCGCCGACTTCGTCGTTCTGTACTGCGTGACCGATCCCGGAGCTGCGAAGAAGAGCCGAGGCATCAGTGCGATCGTCATCGATCGTGGGATGCCGGGCTTTGCAGCGGGGAAGGTCGAGCCGACAATGGGATTGAAGGGCGGGCACATCTACGAATTGATCTTCGACGACTGCGTGGTCCCGGCCACGAATCTGGTGGGCTCGGAGGGCACCGGCTTCAAGAACGCGATGATCGGCCTGGACGGCGGCCGACTTGACGTCGCCGCCATGTGCACGGGCCTCGCCAAGGCCGCGCTCGATGCGGCAACCGGCTGGGCAAAGCAGCGGAACGTGGATGGGCATCCGATAGCCGGCTTTCAGGGTATTCAATGGATGCTGGCCGACATGGCCGTGGAACTTGAGGCCGCTCGCCTTCTCGGGCTGAACGCGGCATCCCTACGTGGGCACGGCAAGCCCTTCACGCGAGAAGCCACGTTCGCCAAGTTATTTGCGTCCGAGATGGTCGGTAAGGTCACTGACCTCGCGCTGCAAATTCATGGTGGCTACGGATATTCTAGAGAAATGCCAATTGAACGCTACGTCCGGGACGCGCGGATCGCTCGTATTTTCGACGGCTCGTCCGAGGTCCACCGCAACATTATCGCTAGAACGCTTCTAGCATGAACAGAGCTGCACTGGGATGACGCACTCCACCCCGCTGACGCTCTCTTCGACGATCTGAGCCTTCTCAGCCGGCGTCCGCCGCCGCCGCTGCCCTGCCCCGCCCCGGTGAACACCTCGAAGCGCCGAACCGGCTCCGTGACACTCATCATCACACTCATCTTCCTGGCTCTAAGCCGCCCGAGCGCAGGGCAGCTCAGACTCCAGGATCAGATCAGAGAGCGAACGGAAAGTGCGGCTCGATCCGCTTCATCTGCTTGTCGGACAACCAGAAGAAGTCGCTCATGGCGGGCTTTTACCGCCACCAGTGAATCAATCCCACGCCCAAGCCGCAAGCGGTTTGATGGGTTCTGCGCTAGATCACGATCACCTTAGGATGGAGCGTAGCCAGAGTTGACGAGATAGCGGGCACATTC
>CAXTOT010000177.1:0-4505 GCA_964245915.1 uncultured Lichenihabitans sp.
AGGAACTGGGTGAAGCGGGCGAGGTTGCGGTCGAACTCGGGCGACACGTTGCGGCGGGTCCGGACATCCCAGCCCGCATCGGGGAAAGCCGCCTTGATGTCGGCCACGAAGCGATCCAGGGCGGAATCGCCGACCGGTGCCGCGCCCTGGTTGTCGAGATCGATCCGCGTGGTCCAGCGCACCAGCGAACCGTCGGCGAGCAGGCCCGCGGCCCGCAATCCGTCGATCGAGGTCAGCACGCGCGGGCCGAACGCGATGCCGCCCGCCAGCTTGTCGGGCTCCGAGCGCAGGGTCGCACGGAGGACGAAGCGGCCCGTGCCGATGCCGAGCGTGTCGCCAACCTTGACGTCGAGCCGAGCCGCGAGCGTGGCATCGGCGACCAGGCCATAGAGGCCGTCCGAACCGGGCGCGAGCGCTTCGGCCAGTGGCCGGGCGGGATCGAGGTCGACCGCGCCGGTCAAGGGATAGGCGCCATCCACGGCTTTGACGTCGACCAGGGTGGCGTTGCCATCGGGGCGGCGCGCCATGGCTCTGAGGCTTCCCACGACCGAAATGCGGCCCCGCGCCGCGATGGCGGCGGTCTCGGCTGGGCTCAGGGGGGCCGCAATCCGCGAGAACGCGGCATCGCCGCCCAGGATGGTGCGGCCCTGGGCGGCCAGCCCGCTCGACAAGCCGTCCGCCACGGAGCCCACGCCCGTGATGGCGGTGACGCCCAGCCCGATACAGCCGAGAAAAATCCAAAATCCGCTGAGGCCCCCGCGAAGGTCGCGCAGGGCGAGGCGCAGGATCACGCCAAGCGGCGGGCGCGCGAAGGGGATGGAACCGCTCATTGCGCCGCGACCCGGTTGAGGTCGCGGGCGCGTGCGCTTTCGTGGTCGATCAGGCCGGACCTCAGCCGGATGGCGCGATCGCAGCGCGCCGCAAGGTCATTGTCGTGAGTGACGAGGATCAGGGTCGTGCCGCGGCGACGCGTCGCGAACAATAGGTCGATGATGGAGCGTCCAGTGGCGTCATCGAGGTTGCCGGTCGGCTCGTCGGCCACGATGATGGATGGCCCCGGCGCCAGCGCGCGCGCCAGGGCGACGCGCTGCTGCTCGCCGCCCGAGAGCTGCGCCGGATAGTGGCTGAGGCGCTCGCACAGCCCCACGGCCTCGAGTTCCTGACGCGCCCGGTCGAAAGCCGCCCGATCGCCCGCAAGTTCGAGCGGCACCGCAACGTTCTCCAGCGCCGTCATGGTCGGAATGAGATGAAAGGACTGAAACACGATGCCGATCCGCGAGCCCCGGAAACGCGCCAAGGCGTCCTCGTCGAGACGGTTCAACACGGTCCCGTCGATGGCGACGGTGCCGGACTGGGCACGCTCAAGCCCCGCCAGCACCATCAGCAAGGTCGACTTGCCCGAGCCGGACGGTCCCGTAAGGCCCACGGCCTGCCCGCGCTCGACCCGAAGGCTCACGCCTTTCAAGATGTGCACCCTGGCGGCGCCCCGTCCCAGGCTTACATGGACGTCATCGAGCTCAACCACCGGTTCTGCCATTCCATGTCATCCCATCGGGCCGCAGCCACCCCAAAGCCACCGGATCGAAAGACCGGGCAGTCGCGGGCGTCAAAGAGTTGGACCCCATATGGGAAGACCGCGGCGGGAAGTCAGGCGTTGCGCGGTTTCGTCCTGGCAGTCGGCACCTTGGCGGCATTGGTGACGGGTGCTCCAGGGGCGCGGGCCGCCGGCCGCCCCGTGCAGCTTGTGGCATTCGGTGACAGCCTATCGGCCGGCTATCGGCTTGCCGCCGACGCGGCTTTCCCGTCCGTGCTGGAAAAGGCCCTGCGGCAAGCCGGCCACGATGTCGTGGTGACCAATGCGGGCGTGTCGGGGGACACCACCCTGGACGGCCTGCAGCGGCTCGACTGGTCGATTCCAGACGGCACCGACGGGGTGATTCTCGAGCTGGGCGCCAACGACATGCTGCGGGGCCAGGACCCCAGGGTCACCCAGCAGACGCTCGACACCATTCTGACGCGGCTGCAGAGCCGCGGCATCAAGGTGCTGCTGGCCGGGATGTATGCCCTCCCTAGTTTCGGCACCGACTATGTGACCCGATTCCAGGCCATCTATCCGGCGCTTGCGGATGCGCATCACGTCCCGCTCTATCCCTTCTTCCTTCAGGGCATCGCCCAGAACACCAAATTCGAACTCGACGACGGCATGCACCCCAACGCCGCCGGAGTCGCGGTGATCGTGCAAAACATCCTGCCGAGCGTGGAGGCCCTCATCCGCTCGATCGCGACGAAAAGCTGAGCGGTCGCAAGATTGCCCGATTGAACGCCCTTTAAGCGCGTAGGATAAAGAGCTCGCCGCCTGCGGGCGAGCCGCGCCGGGGCCTGTTTGTGCGTCAACTGCCGTTTCTAACCGTCGTCTTTCTGGCGCTGGCCCTGTTTGCCGCGCCCGCGCGGGGCCAGCAGGCCGCCGTCCCGGCCCCGACCGCGACCGTCCAACTCGACGGCGCAAAAGCGGCGCTGGATCAGGTTGAGGCGGCGCTCGCCCGGACCGATCTTTCCGACACCACCCTTCAAAGGCTGCGCGCCCAGGTGGCCCCGGTCGGGCTCGATCTGCAGGCTGTCGTGACCGAACTGACCCCGAGGTTGCAGGCCGCCAAGGCGCGCCTTGCCCAACTTGGGCCCGTGCCGGACGCCAAGGCGGCTCCGGAATCGCCTGCCATCACGACCGAGCGGGCCGCCCAAGACAAGCTGTTCAACGATCTCGATGCAACCATCAAGCGCACCAATGTTCTGGCCGTGCAGAGCCAGCAGCTCGACGATCGAATCGTGGCCAAGCGTCGGGAATTGTTCGCGCGTTCGGTCCTGGCCCAATCCTCGAGCCTGCTCGATCCACGGCTGTGGATTCCGGTGGTGGAGGAACTGCCGTCCGATATGCGCGCCATCGGTTTTTTGGCGGCAGACTGGTACACGGGCGTCGCATCGAGGATCGAGGGCTGGCAGTTGGCCGTCATCATCCTGTCGATGCTGGCGATCGTGGGCGCCTATGCGCCCATACGGGCCCTGGCACGCCGGGTTACGCGGCGCGACGCCGAGACCGTAGGTCCCACCCGGTTGCGCAAGGTCGCGGCCGGGCTCTGGGTCGCCCTGGTGACCGCCATCGTGCCGATCACCGCCATTCTGCTCGCGAGATTCGTGCTCACCGGGTTCGACCTCATCACGCCGCGGCTCGACGCCATCGCGACAGCCTTCGCGCATGGCGTCATGATCGTCGCCATCAACCTCGGCCTAGCCGGTGGCTTCCTGTCGCCGCGCCGCGCCAACTGGCGCTTGCCGCCGATTTCGGACTATGGGGCCGGCAAGCTCTACGACCTCGTGGCGGCGGTCAGTTCGGCCGTGGCGATCACGCGTCTGATCGATGCCCTCAACGACACGATCTCGGCGGGACTGCCGACCGCGGTGGCGTCGCGCGGCCTTCTCACGGCGGCCGCGACCGCCATGATCGGCCTCACGCTGCACCGGCTCGGAAGCCGAGATGGCGCCGAGAAGGCCCGGGCCGTGAAAAAGACCGGGCGCGACTGGTCGGGGCCGTTGCGTCTTTTATTCTGGGTCCTGATCGCGTTGCTGGCGGCATCCTTGCTGACGGGCTTCGTGGCCTTCGCGGCCTTCGTGGTGGTGCAGATCTGCATCTGCTCGGCCCTCGCCATCCTGCTCTACATGCTGTTGACGCTCACCGATGAGGGCATCGACACGGGCTTCCAGTCCAACCACGTGCTCGGCAGAACCCTGACCCAGACGCTCGGGCTGCGGCGGGACGCCATCGACCAGATCGGAATCCTGCTCAGCGGCGCCATCCGGGTCGTGCTCATCACCGTGGCGATCCTGCTCGCGTTGGCGCCGTGGCGGATCGAATCGGGCGACATGCTGTCGATCGTCCAGGCGGCGTTTTTCGGCTTCTCGATCGGCGACGTGCGGATTTCGCCCTCCGCGATCGTGATCGCAGTCCTTTTGTTCCTCGCCGCGATCGGCATTACCCGCGCGGTTCAGCGCTGGCTCGAAGTCAAATTCCTTCCCCACACGCGGCTCGACACGGGGCTGCAGAACTCGATCAAGACTAGCCTGGGCTACATGGGCTTCACGATCGCGGCCTCGCTCAGCCTCAGTCAGCTCGGTTTAAGCTTCGAGCGCCTCGCCATCGTGGCGGGCGCGCTCTCGGTCGGTATCGGGTTCGGCCTGCAGTCCATCGTCAACAATTTCGTCTCCGGCCTAATCCTGCTCTGGGAACGGGCCATCCGGGTCGGCGACTGGATCGTTGTGGGCGAAGAACAGGGCTACGTTCGGCGCATCAACGTGCGTTCGACCGAGATCGAGACCTTCGACCGCGCCACCATCATCGTGCCGAACTCCAATCTCGTCAGCGGCGTCGTCAAAAACTGGCTGCGCAACGACCACGTGGGCCGCATCCGCCTGCCCTTCACGATCCCGATCGGGATCGACCCCGAGAAGGTGCG
>CAXTOT010000178.1:0-4245 GCA_964245915.1 uncultured Lichenihabitans sp.
TTCCGGCCGGGAAAGCCAACCCGTCCCCGCCCGTCGGCCCGGCGCTCGGTCAGCGTGGCCTGAACATCATGGCGTTCTGCAAGGAGTTCAACGCCGCCACGCAGGGCATGGAGCCTGGGACGCCGACCCCGGTGGTCATCACGGCCTTCGGCGACCGCAGCTTCACCTTCGTCACCAAGACTCCGCCCAACACCTACTTCCTGAAGAAGGCGGCCGGGATCACCAAGGGCACGACCACGCCGGGCAAGGGCGCCATGGTCGGCCGGGTCACCACGTCGCAGCTGCGCGAGATCGCGGAGACCAAGATGAAGGACATGAACGCGAACGAGATCGAGGCGGCGATGCGCATGCTGGCCGGCAGCGCGCGGTCGATGGGCCTCAGCGTGGTGGAGGGCTGACGATGGCACACAACAAGCGCCTCAAGGCGGGCTACGAGACGTTCGACCGGGCCAAGTCCTACACGCTCGACGAGGCGATCCGGCTCGCCAAGGGCAACGCCCGGGCCAAGTTCGACGAGACCATCGAGTTCAGCATGAACCTCGGCATCGACCCGCGCCACGCGGACCAGATGGTACGCGGCCTGTTGAGCCTGCCGAACGGCACCGGCAAGACGCTGCGGGTCGCGGTGTTCGCCCGCGGCGCCAAGGCCGAGGAGGCGCTGGCCGCCGGTGCCGACGTGGTGGGCGCGGATGATCTGGCGGAGAAGGTGCAGGCGGGGGAGTTCGGCTTCGACCGCTGCATCGCGACGCCGGACATGATGGCGCTGGTCGGACGCCTGGGCAAGATCCTCGGCCCACGCGGCCTGATGCCGAACCCCAAGCTCGGCACGGTGACGATGGATGTGCGCGGGGCGGTGACCGCCGCCAAGTCCGGCCAGGTGGAGTTCCGGGCGGAGAAGGCCGGCATCGTCCATGCCGGGATCGGCAAGGCGAGCTTCGAGGAGGGCAAGCTGGTCGAGAATATCTACGCTTTCGTCGATGCCATCCAGAAGGCGAAGCCGACCGGGGCCAAGGGCACCTACGTGCAGAAGGCGTCCGTCAGCTCGACGATGGGGCCGGGTATCCGCGTGGATGTCGCGACACTCTCGGCGCAACCGGCGCAGCAACGTTAGGCTGAACGAAATTCGCCGGCTTTTCGGAGCTGGCGGCTAGAGGTGGCGCAAGCCACTTCGATCCTGTCCGAGACTGCACGTCGTTCCATCCCGTTCCCGGGGGAACAGTAAAGGGCCAAGGCCCGCGCGCAGTAGACGGGGATGCCGAGATGATCCGGGGCAGGCGCGCCTGGTCCGGCAGCCCGGCGGTTCCGGCTAAAGGGTCCACGGCGCGTCCGCGCGCAATGGGTTCCGGACAGGCGTTATGGCGCGGCCATTCGGCCGTGCCAGGGCACCACCCCGGCGCGGTCCAAACGCGCAGGGGCCAATAGGAGACGGGACGTGGACCGTACGGAGAAGCGAGAGTTCGTTGCCTCGCTCGGTCTTGTGTTCGCAGAGACATCGATGATCGTGGTCACCCAGAACAAGGGTTTGACCGTGGCAGAGGTGTCCGACCTGCGGCGCAAGATGCGGGCGTCGGGATCGACCTACAAAGTCGCGAAGAACCGGCTGGCCGTGCTCGCCCTGGATGGGACCCGGTTCGACGGCATCAAGCCCCTGCTGAAAGGCCCGACCGCGCTCGCGTGGTCGCTGGACCCGGTGGCCGTGGCGAAGACCGCCGTCGATTACGCCAAGACCAACGAGAAGTTCGTCGTGATCGGCGGCGCGCTTGGCACCCAGATGCTCAACGCGGATGGGATCAAGGCGCTGGCGGACCTGCCGTCGCTCGATGCGTTGCGCGCCAGGCTGGTGGGGATGATCCAGACCCCCGCCACCCGGATCGCGGGCGTGCTCGCGGCGCCGGCCGGACAACTCGCCCGGGTTTTCGGGGCCTATGCCAAGAAGGACGAGGCGGACGCGGCCTGATCCCGCTGGGGACCTGCCGCGGCGGCCGAATGCTGATGTGATCGCAAGACCCGGCATCGGGCTTGCATGGAACTGCCCAAGGGCTAGATAGAGGAAGGTACGATATGGCTGATATGACAAGACTGGTGGAAGAGCTGTCGGCGCTCACGGTGCTTGAAGCGGCTGAGCTGTCCAAGATGCTGGAAGAGAAGTGGGGCGTGTCCGCCGCTGCCCCGGCCGCCGCCGCGCCGGCCGGCCCGGTCGCCGCCGCTGCCCCGGTCGAGGAGCAGACTGAGTTCACGGTCATGTTGGCGAAGATCGGCGACAAGAAGATCAACGTCATCAAGGAGGTCCGGACGATCACGGGCCTCGGGCTGAAGGAAGCCAAGGACCTGGTCGAAGCCGCGCCGAAGGCCGTCAAGGAAGGCGTGAACAAGGACGAGGCCGAGAAGCTGAAGAAGCAGTTGGAAGAGCAGGGCGCTTCTGTCGAGATCAAGTAGCCAGACCAAGCCGGTGCCGTCGCCGATGACGGTTGCAGGCCATTGAGCGGGAGAGCGGGTGGAAGCCGGGGTCGGTTTCTGCCCGCTCAGCTATTCTTGCGCGTTGGTCTTCCGGGGGCATCACGCGCCCCAAAGACCAACGCGGCAAGCCGAGTGACGAGGCCCGATGCGTGTGACGCCACCATCGGGCGTGTAAAACTTTAGGTCAAGGACGGGCGATGAACGCGATCACCAAATCGTTCACGGGACAGAAGCGGATCCGCAAGAGCTTCGGGCGCATCCCCGAGGTGGCGCCGATGCCGAACCTGATCGACGTGCAGCGCGCCAGCTACGAGGCGTTCCTCCAGATGAACGTGGCGCCGGACAGCCGGACGCCAACGGGCCTGCAGGAAGTTTTCAAGTCGGTGTTCCCGATTGACGACTTCGCCGGGCGCGGCCGGCTGGAGTTCGTGCATTACGAGCTGGAGGAGCCGAAATACGATGTCGAGGAGTGCATCCAGCGCGGCATGACCTACGCCGCGCCGCTCAAGGTGATCCTGCGGCTGATCGTCTGGGACCTCGACGAGGACACCGGCGCACGCTCGATCCGCGACATCAAGGAGCAGCCGGTCTACATGGGCGATATGCCGCTCATGACGGATAACGGCACCTTCGTCATCAACGGGACCGAGCGGGTCATCGTCAGCCAGATGCACCGCAGCCCCGGCGTGTTCTTCGACCACGACAAGGGCAAGACCCATAGCAGCGGCAAGTATCTGTTCACCGCCCGGGTGATCCCGTATCGCGGCTCCTGGCTCGATTTCGAGTTCGACAGCAAGGACCTGGTCTACGTCCGCATCGACCGCAAGCGGAAGCTGCCGGTGACGACGCTGCTCTATGCGCTGGAGAGCACCGCGACCGAGGCGTTGCGCGCGGCCCGCGTGGCGGCCGGGGAGACGGTCGATATCGGGGAAATCCGCGGCATGGATGCCGAGGAGATCCTCAACTCCTTCTACACGCAGGTGGTGTTCACCCGGACGCCCAAGGGCTGGGCGCGCCCGTTCGAGGCCGACGCCTATCGCGGCATCACCCTGGCGGAGGCGCTGGTGGACGCCGACACCGGGGAGGTCGTGGCGGAGGCGACCAGCAAGCTGACGGCGCGCACCGCCCGGAAGATCGCCGAGAAGACGCAGACCGTGCTGGTGGGCCGTGCCGACCTGCTGGGCCGGTTCGTGGCCGTCGACCTGGTGAACGAGGAGACCGGCGAGATCTTCGCGGAGGCCGGGGAGGAGTTGGCCGAGGCGCGGCTGACGGCCCTGGAGGACGAGGGTATCGACCGGCTGCCGACGCTCGCCGTCGATCAGTCGAACGGCCCCTGGCTACGCAACACCCTGGCGGTGGACAAGAACGGCAACCGCGACGACGCGCTGGTGGACATCTACCGCGTCATGCGGCCGGGCGAGCCGCCGACGTCCGAGACGGCGGAGGCGCTGTTCCGCGGCCTATTCTTCGACGGCGACCGCTACGACCTGTCGGCCGTGGGCCGGGTCAAGATGAACATGCGCCTCGGCATGGACGCGGAGGACAGCGTGCGCGTGCTCCGCAAGGAGGACGTGCTGAAGACCGTGAAGATCATGTGCGAGCTGAAGGACGGCCGCGGCACGATCGACGACATCGACAACCTCGGCAACCGCCGGGTGCGCTCGGTCGGCGAGCTGATGGAGAACCAGTATCGCCTGGGACTGCTGCGCATGGAGCGGGCGATTCGCGAGCGGATGGGCAGCGTCGACATCGACACGGTGATGCCGCACGACCTGATCAACGCGAAGC
>CAXTOT010000179.1:0-3970 GCA_964245915.1 uncultured Lichenihabitans sp.
ACCGAGAGCGCGCCGCTGCAATGCACCTATCGCGGCTACACGATCCACTCCGCCCCGCCGCCGTCATCGGGCGGGGTCACGATGTGCGAGATCCTGAACATCCTCGAAGGCTATGACCTCAACGGAATGGGGTTCCACTCCGCCCAGTCCGTCCACACGATGGCCGAAGCCATGCGCCACGCCTACATGGACCGGAACACCTATCTCGGCGACCCGGCCTTCGTGACCAATCCGCTCGACCGGCTGTTGAGCAAGGATTATGCGGCCGCGATCCGCGCCAGGATCGAGCCGGACCGCGCGACGCCGTCCAAGGACGTGCAGCCCGGCACGATGCCGCATGAACGGCTGGAAACCACCCACTACTCCATTGCCGACGCCGCCGGGAATGCGGTGGCGGTCACCTATACGTTGAACGGCCTGTTTGGCGCCGGGGTGATGGCGCCCGGGACGGGATACATGCTGAACAACGAAATGGACGACTTCACCTTGAAGGCGAATGTCCCGAACCTGTATGGGCTCGTGCAGGGCGAGGCGAACGCGATCGCGCCGGGCAAGCGGCCGCTGTCGTCCATGGCGCCCACGATCGTGACGAGGGACGGCAAGGTCGCGATGGTGCTGGGCAGCCCCGGCGGCTCGCGCATCATCACCATCACCTTGGAGACGGCGCTGAACATGATCGACCACGGGATGCAGCCGCAGGAGGCGGTGGATGCGCCGCGCATCCATCATCAATGGCTGCCGGACGTGCTGTATGCCGAGCCCTTCGCGCTTTCGCCGGACACGCGGAAAATCCTGGAGGGCATGGGTTACAAGATCACCGAGCAAACCCCCTGGGGGGCGGCTGAGGTCGTGGTGCTGCCGGCTGCCGGGCCGTCAAACGAACCAGCCTCCTCGGGCAACGATTCGAGGGTCGGCGGGCTGATGCGGCCGGGCCACATCTACGGCTCGAACGACAACCGCCGCCCTGCGGGGTCGGCTGTTGGGCAGTGATTTGGGCAGTGATGAATAGTGTCACTACGCTCGGCTGATGTGCAAAGAAGTATCAATTTCGTGCTACAAAGCGTGTTGCTGCGCAATCTCGTAGGGAATAGCTTCTACTTCAAGCAGGGACGAACCTGCATGTTAAGGGGGTGGCGACTGCAAGAGATTTCAGGCTTGGAATCCGATCTGGGCTTTGTTGCAGGTTCGCGGCGGCCAGCCATTTGCGGACCCGTCGGCCTGGCTTTAGACGGCCGTGAACCTCGATCCACCATATCAGCGGCGTCTCGCGCCCGTTCCGCAAACCTACGGGCAAACCCTGCGTCGAACACGTGAGGATACCGCCGAATTTTCGCGTCGTTGGGCACGCCGAGCGGCATTTCGGCGGTGCGACCAAGCGTTCGCGCGTCGCCGATCAGCATGTTACGAACGCGAACGAGCCGGTTTCGGCCAATAAGGAGAGAACATCCATGACACGGTTCACCAAAGCATCGGCATGCAAGACCAAAGCAGCGGCGGTGCTCGCCCTCGGCCTGCTTGGCGGGACCGGAGCGTCCGCCGCCACGGTCACCAACGCGACCGTGGCGTTCCTCATGCCCGACCAGAGCTCCACCCGCTACGAGGAGCACGATCATCCCGGCTTCGTGGCCGAGATGCAGAAGCTCTGCCCGACCTGCAAGGTGCTGTATCAGAACGCGGACGGCGACGCCTCGCGCCAGCAGCAGCAGTTCAACTCGGTCGTGTCGCAAGGTGCCAAGGCGATCGTGCTCGACCCCGTGGACTCGGCCGCGGCCGCCTCATTGGTCAAGCAGGCGCAGGGCCGGGGCATCAAGGTGATCGCCTACGACCGGCCGATCCCCTCGACACCGGCCGACTACTACGTGTCCTTCAACAACGAGGAGATCGGCAAGTCGATCGCCAAGTCGCTCGTGGACCATCTCAAGGAGGCCAAGGTGTCGCCGACCGACGCCGGGGTGCTCGAGATCAACGGCTCGCCGACCGACGCGGCCGCGGGCCTGATCAAGAAGGGCATCCATGAGGGCCTCGCCGAGAGCGGCTACGCGACATTGGCCGAGTACGACACGCCGGAATGGGCGCCCCCCAAGGCGCAGCAGTGGGCGTCCGGCCAAATCTCGCGCTTTAGCAAAAAGATCGTGGGCGTGGTCGCGGCCAATGACGGCACCGCCGGCGGCGCGATCGCGGCGTTCAAGGCGGCGGGCGTCAACCCGGTCCCGCCCGTCACCGGCAACGACGCCACCATCGCCGGGCTGCAGCTGATTATCGCGGGCGACCAGTACAACACCATCTCGAAGCCGAGCGAGGTCGTCGCCGCCGCGGCGGCGGACGTCGTGATAGCGCTGCTCGGGGGCGAGGCGCCCAAGGCCGACACCACCCTGTTCGGCACCCCGACGCGGCTGTTCACGCCGGCGCTGGTGACAGCTGGGAACCTCAAAACCGAGATCGTCGACAAGATGGTCAACGGCAAGCCGATCGAAACGCCCGCCGTGCTCTGCATCGGCCGCTATGCCGAGGGCTGCAAAACGCTCGGCATCACGCCCTAAAACCCTGTTCGGCCGGGATCGCCTGCCATTTGCGCGGGCGGTCCCCAACCAATAACATCCGGCTCCGGAGGGCCCGCCACCAATGTCCGACACGCCGCAAGGAACGCCGCCCGCGGGCGAACTCGTGCTTAGCCTGCGCGGCATCTGCAAGCAGTTCGGCGCGGTCTCGGCCCTTACCGACATCCACCTGGACGTCCACGCCGGCGAGGTCGTGGCCCTCGTCGGCGACAACGGTGCCGGCAAGTCCACCCTCGTCAAGGTCCTGGCCGGCGTGCATCAGCCGAGCAGCGGCGCCATGGAGTTCCGCGGCAAGCCGGTGACGCTCGCCGGGCCGAACGACGCGCTGGCGCTCGGCATCGCGACCGTCTTCCAGGACCTGGCGCTGTGCGAGAACCTCGACGTCGTCGCCAACATCTTCCTCGGCAAGGAGATGCGGCCCTTTGCCCTCGACGAGGTTGCGATGGAGATCCAGACCTGGAAGCTCCTGAACGAGCTTTCGGCCCGCATCCCCAGCGTCCGCGAGCCGATCGCCTCGCTCTCTGGCGGTCAACGGCAGACGGTGGCGATCGCCCGCTCGCTGCTGCTGGAGCCGAAGCTGATCATGCTGGACGAGCCGACCGCGGCGCTCGGCGTCGCGCAGACCGCCGAGGTGCTGAACCTGATCGAGCGGGTGCGCGACCGCGGCCTCGCCGTGATCATGATCAGCCACAACATGGAGGATGTCCGCGCCGTCGCGGACCGGATCGTCGTGCTGCGGCTTGGGCGCAACAACGGCATCTTCTACCCCGACACGTCGAACCAGGAATTGGTCGGTGCCATCACGGGTGCGGCCGACAACGCGGTCTCCCGCCGGTCCGGGCGGCGTCAGGCCCAACGGGACGTCACGGGGGAGGCCAGGGCATGAGCGGCGACGCCGAGATCAAGCCAGCGGCCACTGCGCCGCTCGACCGCGCCGACAGCCGGGTCCGGCACGACACCGGGATTGGCGGGGCCGTTCGCGGCTTCCTCGACCGGGTCCGGTCGGGCGACCTCGGGTCG
The DNA here is from genome assembly GCA_964245915.1 of uncultured Lichenihabitans sp. GTDB lineage: Bacteria > Pseudomonadota > Alphaproteobacteria > Rhizobiales > Beijerinckiaceae > Lichenihabitans. Next base: position 3,579 of record CAXTOT010000179.1, read on the forward strand.
CTGCCGGTCGTCGTCGGGCTCGCGATCATCTGGACGGTGTTCCAGAGCCTCAACCCGGTCTTCCTGTCGAGCAACAACCTCGTCAACCTGCTGTTCGACAGCTCTACGGTCGGCGTCATCGCGCTCGGCATCGTCTGCATCCTGATGGTCGGCGAGATCGACCTCTCGGTCGGCTCGGTCAGCGGCTTCGCCTCCGCCCTGGTCGGCGTGCTTTGGGTGAACAACGGCTGGCCGGTCGGGATCGCAATCCTGGCGGCGCTGGCGGCCGGCGGCTCGATCGGCGTGCTCTATGCAATCCTGTTCAACCGCCTCGGCATGCCAAGCTTCGTCTCGACGCTCGCGGGCCTGCTCGCGGTGCTCGGGCTGCAGCTTTTCATCCTGGGTTCGAGCGG
>CAXTOT010000180.1:0-3784 GCA_964245915.1 uncultured Lichenihabitans sp.
AGCTCCTTACGGCGGCAGGAGGCTCAAACCCAGACGGCCCTCGGCGGAGGGATACTCCGCACCATCCGCAGCGTCCTGTTCCGCTGCGACGGGGCCGGACCGTATCTCAAGGCTGGCGTGCAGCAGTTCGAGGTGGAGCAGCCGGGCTTCAAGGCATTCCTCACCCACTATCCCGATGGCCGCTGGGTGTTGATGTTTGACGACGACGCGGAGCGTGGCGAGGCGGAGTTGCGCGACACCATCCGCCGCGCGCTCGGGCGCGACATGGCGGTCGAGATCATCAGCACCGGGCGCTGGGAGATGGCCGGTCGGATCGCCGAACGCTACAGCCACCGCCGCATATTCCTGACGGGCGATGCCGCCCACCAGCTCCCCCCGACGCGCGGCGGTTTTGGGGCGAATACTGGTATCGACGACGCTTACAATCGCGCCTGGAAACTATCGATGGTGCTGACAAGCGAGGCCGGTGCGGCGTTGCTCGACACTTATAGCGCCGAGCGCCGGCCGATCGGCTGGCTGTGGCACCAGCAGACGTTCGCCCGACCCGACTATCGCCGCTGGGCCGGCGACGCGCCCCAAGGCGAGAAATTATACGGCGGCGAAGCGATGGAGCTGGGACAACGGGTCACGTCGTCCGCGGTTATCGCGTCCGGTGATGACATGCCGCCCGCGGCGGACCCGGATGTCTGGCGGGGGCAGCCGGGCACGCGCGTGCCGCACATCTGGATTAACAAAGGTGGCGAGCGGGTCTCCACGATCGATCTGTTCACCGGCCGCCTGTCGCTCATAACCCGCGATGCCCGACGGATCCACGCGGCGGCAACGGCCTCGCAGGTGACGGGCGTGCCGATCGCGACGGTGTCCGTCGGCATCGATGTCATGTTTCCCGACCACACCGCCTTCGAAGCCATGTTCGGCGTGTCGGCGGATGGCGCTTGTCTGGTCCGTCCGGATGCGATCGTCGCTTGGCGATCTTCTAGCATGGAGAGCGATCCGCAAAGCGTCCTGAGCACCATCATCGCCCGGGTTGCTGCATTGCCGGCCTGATCCGACGCGGGTGACTGCGTCAGGCGGCGAGATGAGGTCGTTATCTCTCGCTTTTCCGTACAGCGTCGGAAGCGTTTGACCTTACAGGCGCCTGCGTTGGATGCTCGGCAACCTGTCGGATTAACGACATCTCTTCCTTCAACGATGCCACGGGATGCCAAGGCCGACATGTCGGCGCCTGAGACCATTGCACGAGGCATCTTGTCGATCGACGCTCAGCCGAGGACCGGGCTCATTCTCGGCTCGGCCTTGGCCACGGCACGTCGATAGGTCGGTCGATCGCCGATGCGCTTCGGGTAGGCCTTGATGTTTGGATAGACAGCCGCCGGACCAGCCTGTCCGTCATACGCTGGACCGAGCACGACACCACGATGGAGATCGCCTGGACCGACCGGCTGGGTGAGTTCTTCACCGACCTCAATATCCGGCACTTGGCCGATCCTGGCCATTTTTCGCATCATGGGCAGCCGGATCGCGCGGCGGCCGAGATTGCGATCTTCTTCCAGCGATTGAACGAACACGCTGGAAGATATGGATTGGGTGCCTCGCCTGAAATCGTTTGGTCTTCGGTCCTACGCTACGAGGTGGCCGCCGCCGTCTGCTCCAGCCCCAATCCGACCTCGCTCACCGCCCAGTCGATGAATAGGCGCAGGCGCGGAGTTGGTGACCGTCCGCCTGGGTAGAGCAAATAGACCGAACTCGGCATTGGCGGGAATTCGGCAAGAACCTCGACCAGATTGCCCGCCGCCAGTTCATGTTCGACACCGTAGCGCGGCACCTGGACCAGACCCATGCCGTGCGTCGCCAGGCAGGAGTAGGTCGCCGCCGCGGTGACGGTGACGGAAGTCGGAATTGATACCAGCCGCACCTCGCCGCCGATCTGGAACTGGAGCGGGAGGACGGCATGGGTCGAGGACGACATGAACCCAATCATCTGATGTCCCGCGAGATCGTCGGGTGAGGCGGGAACGCCGTGACGCTGGAGATAAGCCGGGCCGGCGAAAGTGCCCTCGCGCAGCATCCCGAGCTTGCGTCCGACCAGGCCGCTATCAGCGGGTTCGCCCACTCGGATGACGCAATCGACGCCCTCGCCTAACAGGTCGACCAGCCGGTCCCCCTCGCGAATATGCAGGCGGATGGTCGGACTAGGGCTCAGGAAGGCGGGTAATCCGGGCAGCAGGAAATGGCGCGCGAGCGTGCCGTGGACGTCGATACGGAGCGGCCCGGCAGGAACGCTCGTCGTGATAGCAGCATCGGCTTCGTCGATCGCCGCCAGGATCGCCAGTGCCCGGGCGTGGTACACCTCGCCTTCCGCGGTCGGCGCCACCTGACGCGTCGTGCGCGCGAGCAGCGGTGCGCCCGGCTGCCGCTCAAGCTGCTGGATCGCTTCGGACACGCGCGAGCGCGGCAGGCCGAGATCCTGCGCGGTTTGCACGAAGCTACGCCGCTCCACCACCTGTACGAAGACGCGCATTGCGTCGACCCTGTCCATCGTTCCAGTTCCTCGAACGGTGAAGCTGGTAAAAGCGGTCGAGGCGCTGACGCACATCTTCGCCGAAGAGATGGTCAAGCGCAGGATCACCGTGAACGCGGTCGCCCCAGGACCGGTCGCGACCGCGTTGTTCCTCGACGGTAAGAGCGACGAAGAGATCGCGAAAGTCACCGGGATGATACCGCTGGGACGGCTGGGAGAGCCGGTCGACATCGCCAGCGTCATCTCGTTCCTCGCGGGGCCGGACTCCGGCTGGGTCAACGGACAAATGCTGCGCGCCAATGGCGGTTTGATTTATGCGTAGTAGTACTTATGCGTGGGTACTAGGGAAATGTCTTGACGAAACAGGGCTCCGTGAGACACTATGTTCGTGGAACTTCAACGGATTGATCGTGTCAAGGCCAGCCTCGTCACCGCGACGCCCGGCCAGGTCCTTGCCCTCGAAGCCGTCATTCGCGACATCGTTGCCTGCCAGTTCGCCGACTTCGCTTTGGTGCGGCGCAATAACGCCGTCGTGGAAGCTCGGCTTTGCCCGCACTGTGGCGTCGAGAACGCCATGCTGCACGGCAAGGAGCGGAATGGTCGCCAGCGGTTCCGGTGCAGCCTTGGGTGCCACCGCACCTTCAACACCCTGACCGGCACGCCGATGGCGCGGGCGCGCAAGCCCGAGAAATGGGGCCAGTACCTCGGCTGCATGACCGATTTCATGTCGATACGGGAGATCGTCCTCACCGGGATCGAACTCAATCATCGTACAGTTTGGCGCTGGCGGCACCGGTTTCTGAAAGCCACGGCCAACGACAACGCGGTCGTGCTGTCCGGCATCATCGAAGCCGATGAGACGTTCTTCGTCCGGTCCTTCAAAGGGCACCGTGGCTGGAAGCGGGGCCTGCCGCCCGAAAACCGCGCTGCACGACCGAGCGCCTGGGGTGCCTTCAAGCGGGGTGTGTCCGGTGGGCAGGTTCCGGTGCTGACCGCCTTGGACACCAACGGTGGCGTGTTTGAGCGCGTGCTGGGCAACATGGGCGAGATCGACGCGGCGCTGGCCGGGCGCATCGCGCCGGGCTCGGTGCTGTGCAGTGACGGCGCGCAGGCATATCTCCGTTCGGCCAAGGTAGCGGGCGCAGAACATCGCCGGGTGTTCGTGGCGATCATCACTCCGGCCTCCGTAAAGGCGGCTCCGCTCCCCACTAGTACCCAGAATCATTGAACGGCGAAACAGGGCTTGAGGCGTTTTTGGTAGAC
>CAXTOT010000181.1:0-3775 GCA_964245915.1 uncultured Lichenihabitans sp.
AAGCTGTAGAAGGCGATCTGCCGCACCACCGTGTTGAGCATGTCCTCGACCTTGAGGGCGAGGAGAGCGAAGCGTGCCTGCGGGGTCGGGGCTTTAGCCAGAAGTGAGCGGAAGGTCAGCATCTCGCCGAACACGGACGCGGTTTCGGCCAAGGTGAGCGGGGTCGGGGCCATCAGAGCGCCATTGGGGGCGGCCAGCACCTGATGCACGCCGTGGCCGAGCTCATGCGCGAGCGTCATCACGTCCCGCGGCCGGCCCTGGTAGTTCATCAGCACATAAGGGTGAGCCGAGGGCACGGTCGGGTGCGCGAAGGCGCCCGGCGCCTTGCCGGGCCGCACGCCGGCATCGATCCAGCGTTCGTCGAAGAATTTTTCGGCGATCCCGGACAGTTTTGGCGAGAAGCCCCGGTAGGCGTCGAGCACGGTGCCACGGGCCTCGTCCCACGAATATTTCATGTTGGGAACGTGGGGCAGGGGAGCGTTGCGATCCCAATGGTCGATCTGGTCGCGCCCGAACCAGCGCGCCTTGAGGCGGTAGTAGCGGTGCGATAGGCGCGGGTAGGCGTCCCGAACGGCCGTTACCAGGGCATCCACGACCTCGCGCTCGACCCGGTTGGCGAGATGGCGGGAGTCGGCCACATCCGCAAAGCCGCGCCATGTGTCGGCTATGGCGTGATCCTTGGCGAGCGTATTGGTGATCAGGGTGAAGACCCGCAGGTTTTCGCCGAACGTTTTGGCCAGAGCCGTCGCGGCCTGCTCGCGGAGGTCGGCGCACGGGTCCTGGAGCAGATTCAGTATGGGTTCGAGGGTGAGTTGTTCCGATCCGACCTCGAACCTCAGGCTAGTGATCGTTTCGTCGAAAAGCCGGTTCCAGGCCGCGTGTCCCGTGATGGACTTTTCGTGAAACAGCTGTTCGAGTTCGTCGCCGAGTTGGAAAGGGCGATCCTTGCGCAGGTCATCGAGCCAGGGCTTGTAGCGCGATAGCGGCTCCCGCGCGGCCGCCTGCTCCAGGACCGCATCGTCGATGCGGTTCAGCTCAAGGGCGAAAAACAAAAGGTCGGTCGAGATCGCGGTAACCCGCTCCTGGGCATCGCCATAGAATTTGGCGCGCCCCGGATCGGTGGTGTCGCCGACATAGGTCAAGCTCGCAAACGACATGATACGGCCGAGCAGGTCGTCCAATGTCTCGTAGCGCGCGATCGCGTCGTGCAGCTGCGTGGTGGCGTCCTCGCCCTGCATCAGCTTTGCAAGCTTGCCCTTGTAGGCGGCCGAAAATGCCTTGGCGCCCCGCCCGGCGTCCTCCAGATCGGCCACGAAGGCGGGATCCTCCATCGAAGCGTAGAGATCGCCGAGATCCCACTCGGGCAGGGCGGCAAATTCGGCCGAGTCACGGCGCGATTTCGGCTCGGCCGCAACTGCGAAAAGCGGCTGCAGGCGAGGATGAGAAGCGAGGGTCATGGAGGAAGGTCGAGTCCATCGAAGAGAGGTGGCCACCAAACGGGGGCGGACGGTCCCTATCTGGCGATATCGCCATGGCAAAACCAGGGCCCATCGAAATGTGGCGTGCACCCCAGACAAACGCGACCGAAAGTCGCGCGACCCTCTACATTCATTATATTGTCAAGTTAGTATGCCGGTAAATTTGTCCATTTTGTGGCAGATCTGCCACAATGTCCCTGTGAGTCATGTAGACGCGCGATTATGACAACAACGTCACAGTTTAATGCTGTGTAACTCGCTGCATCGATCCAACGGATCCCAGGGGGCATGCATGCGTTTGATGACCACGGCTTCCGCCGCAGCCATTGCGGTCGCGACATTGGGCTTGGGGAACGGTGCGGCGCTGGCTCAGACCGTCAACACGTCGCCCTCGAACGTCAATGTTCTGAACCTGTTGTCGCCGTTCCTGCAATTGAACGCGACCCCGACTGGGCAGGCGACCCTGACCCAGAACCTCAACCAGACCGTCTCGATCAACAACAACTCGTCGCCCCAGCAACGGGCGCAGGCGATCAGCGACAAGGCTCTGCCCGGCAACACTCCGTTCTTGGGAACCATAACGCTCGCCAACGGCACCGTCGTGGCGCTTGGACCGGCAGACAATCTCGCGGGTGGCGAGCCGCTCCAGGCCGTTCAAAGCAACCCGGGCCAGCCTGGCACCATCGCCCCCAACCAGCCTGTGGGCGGTTACGGTTCGGTCCTCGGTCCGGCCTATCAGAAGGGCATCAGGAGCAGCACGGCCAGCACCGGGCCACTGGCAAACACGTTCAATCTGCTGAATTCAGCCTATACGTTCACAAGCGCGGATCTTGGTGTTGCCAAGAACTATTTCGCGAACGGCGCGGCCACGAACCCCAGCACCACGCCGCCCGGTTACGTGCCGGTTGCCGCCGTCGCGCCGCCCGGCTACACCTTGCCGACCTTCAACGGCCTGCCGAACACCACCAATAGCGTCCTCGATCTCGCCTATGGGGTCACCAACAAGCAGCCCAACCAGGACGTTTACGGCGACTCGCGTCCCGTGCAGGTCGCCCCCGGCCGGATCAATGCTTTCGATCCCACGGCCCTGAATGGCCTTGCAACAAATCCGTCGTTCCCGAGCGGCCACACGAACTATGCCTTCACCGACAGCATCCTGCTCGGGATGCTGTCTCCATCGCTGTACCAGAGCATGCTCGCGCGCGGCGCCGACTACGGCAACAGCCGCATCGTGCTCGGCGTCCATTATCCGCTCGACATCATCGCCAGCCGCGCTTTCGCCAGCTACGATCTCGCACAGGCTTTCACGAACCCACTCTATATCAACAACGCCAGCACGACGAGCGGCGCCGCCATCAACCTCCCCACCTTGTTCAACAATGCCAAGGGTGAGCTTGCGGGCTACCTGTCGACGCAGTGCGGCGCGGCGGTTGCGACCTGCGCCACCAGCGCCGCCAACACCGCAAACGATCCTTACGTTCCCTCCGCGGCCAACCAGGCCCTCTACCAGCAGCGCCTGACTTACGGCCTCCCGACCCTGACGCTCGCTCAGGCGCCGCAAGAAGCCGCGCCTGCGGGCGGCCCGGATGCCTCCATCCTGCTGGCGCCGATCTACGGCGGCAGCACGACGGCTGCCACCACCATCGCGCCAAATGGCGGGATCGACGGCAATCTGCAGACCAGCACCATCAACCAAATCATCGTCAACACCGAAACCAACGCCCTGGCGGCCTTTTACGGAACCTCGCTGAGCTACTGGACGCGTATCGACCTCTACACGGCGGCCGGATATTTCAGCAATGTCGGGGGCACCCTGACCATGGCGGCTGCCGATCGTCTCACGATCCCCGTCACCATCGGCAACGCCGGCACGTTGTATGGCAATGGCGCGATCATCACCGGGAACGTCACGGCTTTGGCCGGCGGCAATTTCGGTGGTGGTTCGGCCGCGGCGGCCGCCAACACGACCATTAATGGCAATCTCGCCCTCCAGGCGGGCGCCGGCTACATCGTGACGGCCGCCAACGGTCAGCTCAGCTCGACGACTGTGAACGGCACGGCGGCGATCGCCGGCTCCACCCTGAAGGTCACGCCGAGCGGCACGCTGCTGCCGTTCAGCCAGGCGCAAATCCTCAACGCGACCGGCGGATTGGCCGGCACCTTCGCCAACGTCACCGGCACGCCGGCCAACGAGAATGCCTTCTTGTCCTATGCGCCGGGCGGCGCCACCTTGACGCTCGACCGCAGCGACATCAACTTCGGCCAGTTCGCCGCCACCCCGAACCAGGCGCGGATCG
>CAXTOT010000182.1:0-3301 GCA_964245915.1 uncultured Lichenihabitans sp.
GCCGCATCCGCCTGCCCTTCACGATCCCGATCGGGATCGACCCCGAGAAGGTGCGTGACATCCTCACCGCGGCCGCCAAGGAACACGACCATATTCTGTCGATCCCCTCGCCCCAGGTCATTTTTGCGACCCTGGGCGACACTACCCTGAAGCTGGAGCTGCTCTGCTTCATCGAGGATGTCGAGATGGCGCAGCGGGTATCGAGCGACATTTTGTTCGCGGCTTTCCCGAAACTGCGGGACCTGGGGATCGGGGCGCCGGCCCCGCCTCCCGCCGTGACCAGCCCGGCGCTCGACAAACTCGACGCCTGGCTGTCGAGCAAGGTGGCGGAAGCCGCCCAGCCGAGGCGCGCGGCCGCGAACGATTGAGCCGGCGCGCCTTTCGGCGCCGCGCCACTCAGGGTATGACGGCGCTGGGCGCTGGCCCGCCCTCCGGAAACGCATGCTCGATCGGCATTCTCTCGGGCGGTCGCGCCGATACGCCGCCGCCCGCCGCCCAGGATGTGAGAAAAGCCTCGGTCCACCGCGCCACCGCGCCGTCATGCTCGAACCAATCCTCGAGGTGACCTCGGCGGGCGCCGGGCGCGTCCATCTTATGCGCGCCGAGCACGTTCCACTTGCACATCATAGCGTAGGTTACTTCGGGGTGGAACTGGATCGCGAAAGCCTTGCCGAGGCAAAACGCCTGGCATTCGAAATCCAGCCCCGTCGCGAGCAGGACCGAATCCTTCGGCGCGTCGAATCCTTCGCGGTGCCACTGATAGACGCGGCGGGGAAACGTGTCCCCGAAAAGGGTTTCGGCGGCCGGGGTGGGTGTGATCGGATAGTAGCCGATCTCGACCAATCCCTTGGGATGCGAATAAACGGGCTGCCCAAGATGGGCGGCCAGCATTTGCGCGCCGAGGCAGATGCCCAGCAAGGGGGCATTTTCGCGTAATGGCACCTTGATCCAGTCGATTTCAGTCATGATGTACGCATCGGGATCATTGGCGCTCATGGGGCCGCCGAAGATGGCGGCGCCCGCATGGTCCCGCATCGTATCGGGAAGCGGATCGCCGAACCGAGGGCGCCTGATGTCCAGCCGGTAACCTTGGGCCTGAAGCAAACGCCCCACCCGGCCCGCAGTCGAATGCTCCTGATGCAGCACGATGAGGACCGGCTTCCTCGGTTGCGCGGCCCGCGTGCCGCCTTGGCATAAGGGCTCGGAAGAGCACGGATCGTGGCCTTGGTCGAACATCATATCCTAGCCGGTCTGAATGCTTGTGGGATAGGGCAAGTTTCGTGCCGCGTCCAGGAGATCGCTGGTGGCCAGGACATCGCCACCGTCACCTTGCTTTCGGGAAACCTGCTCTACCTTCCAGCGGGAGGAGCCCGTGCGCGGGGATCGGGCCTCATCGAAGGACTTCGCAATGACTTATTTTCTGGCTCTGGCCACCGACTACGACGGCACGATCGCGCATGACGGGATCGTGGATGCCGCCACGATGGAGGCGCTGGAGCGATTGAAACAGGCCGGCCGCAAGCTGATCCTGGTGACGGGCCGCGAACTGCCCGACCTCGAGCGTTGCTTCGACCGCCTCGACCTGTTCGATCGGGTCGCGGCCGAGAATGGCGCCCTCCTCTATACGCCCGCCACCAAGGAGGAGCGCCCGCTCGGGCCGCCGCCGCCCGAAAATTTCGTGGCCCGGTTGCGCGAGCAGAACATCCAGCCGCTCTCGGTAGGCCGTGTCATCGTGGCCACCTGGGAGCCGAACGAGGCCGCCACCCTCGAAGCCATCCGCGACCTCGGCCTCGACCTGCAGATCATCTTCAACAAGGGCGCCGTGATGGTGCTGCCCAACGGCATCAACAAGGCCTCCGGCCTCGAAGCGGCGCTCGAAGACCTCGGTCTCTCAACCCATAACGTGGTGGCGACCGGCGACGCCGAAAACGATCTCGCCTTCATGCGCACCTGCGGCTGCGCGGTGGCGGTCGGCAATGCGCTGCCGGCCGTCAAGGACGCGGCCGACCATGTCACCCAGGCGGTGCGCGGGGCGGGCGTTGCCGAGGCGATCGAGCTTTGGCTGAGCGACGAGGGCCGCCTGCTGAAGGCCGCGATCGGGCGCCACTCTGTGCCGATCGGGCACGCGGCCGACAAAGCTGAAGTCATGCTCGGCCCCGACCGGGGCAGCGTGCTGATCACCGGCACCTCGGGCGGTGGCAAGTCCACGCTCGCGACCGCGCTTCTGGAGAAGCTGGCGGCGGCGAAATTCCAGATCTGTGTGTTCGACCCCGAAGGCGACTATGGCGACTTCGCCGACACGGTCACGTTCGGGGATGCCAAGACGGTCGTGAGTCCGGAGCCCGTGCTGGACGCCGTCCGCAAGCTCGGCACCAATGTGGCGATCAACATGCTGGGTTCGGGGGTCGAGGAGCGCCCAGAACTGTTCGCCAGCCTGTTCCCGGCCGTGCTCGACATCCACGCCAAATACGGCCGGCCGCATTGGATCCTGGTCGACGAGGCGCATCACATGCTGCCGCATGAGCGGGATGCCGGTGCCGGCGTGAATCTCGGCGACCGGCCGCCCGCCATCTTCGTCACGGTGCACCCCGGCACCCTGATGACGGCCGTCATCCGCAGCATCGGGGTCGTGCTCCTCATCGGCAAGGACAGCACCGGGCTCATCGAGACGCTGAGCCGGCTTTTCAACCGGCCCTGCCCGCCCGTGCCCGAGCGGGGCCCGGAAGTGGGCGAAGCCATTTATTGGGACTGCCGCGGCGACGCGCCTCCCGTTCTGATCGAGGTAGGCAAGCCCAAACACGCCCTCAAACGCCACACGCGCAAATATGCCGAAGGCACGCTCGGCGAAGATCGCAGCTTCTTCTTCAAGGGACCGAAGGGCGCGCTGAACATCCGGGCCCAGAACCTCATGATGTTCCTTCAGGTCGGCGAGGGCGTCGACGAAGACACGTACCGCCATCACATGAAGCAGAGCGACTACTCGACCTGGATGCGCACCGCCATCAAGGACGCGGATCTCGCCGACGAGGTCGCCAACATCGAGGCCAATGAGGGTCTTCCGCTCGACGAGGCCCGCAAGCTGATCCGCACCGCGGTCGAGCAGCGTTATACGGCGCCGGCGGGAGGCGAGGGGTGAACCGCCCCTCCGAGCGCCTCCGCACTCGCCCTGCTGGGCTGCGCCATTATTCCTTTCCTCCAGTAACCGCCGTAACGATCATCGCGCGAAACGACATAATCAAATAACCACTAGAGCGGAATCCGCTCACGTTGCATCGTATCCGGCTGCCTCGAAGTAGTTGGC
>CAXTOT010000183.1:0-3224 GCA_964245915.1 uncultured Lichenihabitans sp.
ATCCGCAGCGCTGGTTTCGACACTCAGCTCGGGTTTGGGCTACGCGCCGTGTTGGGAGGAGAGGCTGGGTATGCCCATGCCGGGGAGATCTCGGAGGCGGCGTTGAGCCGTGCCGCTGCGACAGTATCGGCGGTGCGTGCTGGCCGCTCCGGCGTCGTCGCCGAACCGCCGCGAGCCAGCAACGCCAGGCTCTATTCGGACGTCAATCCGCTCAACGGTGCCGACTTCCCCAACCGCACCGCCGTCCTCGGGAAGATTGACGCCTATGCGCGAGGCCGGGATCCACGGGTGCGCCAGGTCATGGCGTCATTGTTCGGCGAGTGGCAGGCCGTTCAGGTGCTGCGGGCGGACGGTACGCGGGTCGCCGATCTGCGGCCGTTGGTCAGGCTGAACGTCTCGGTCGTAGTGGAACAGGACGGCCGCCGGGAGAGCGGGACGCACGGGGCGGGCGGACGCCATGGGTACGACCGCCTGCTGAATGAGGACTTCTGGCGCGGCGCCGTGGACGAGGCGTTGCGGCAGGCTTTGGTCAATCTCGATAGCCGTCCGGCGCCGGCTGGCGAAATGCCCGTCGTGCTCGGACCGGGCTGGCCGGGCATCCTGCTGCATGAGGCGATCGGGCACGGGTTGGAGGGAGACTTCAACCGCAAGAAGACATCGGCCTTCGCCGGCCTGCTCGGCAAGCGCATCGCAAGCCCCGGCGTGACCGTCGTGGATGACGGCACCATGCCGGACCGGCGCGGCAGCCTCACGGTCGATGACGAGGGCACACCGTCCGGACGCACCGTGATGATCGAGGACGGCGTGTTGACCGGCTACATCCAGGATCGGATGAACGCCCGGCTGATGGGCGTCGCGCCGACTGGCAACGGTCGCCGGCAGAGTTTCGCCCACGCGCCGATGCCGCGGATGACGAACACCGTCATGCTGGGCGGCAGTTCAGACCCGGACGAGATCATTCGCTCCGTGCCTCGCGGTCTGTATGCGGTGAATTTCGGCGGTGGCTCGGTCGATATCACCTCCGGCAAATTCGTGTTCTCCGCGAGCGAGGCTTACCTGATTGAGAACGGCCGTTTGACCGCGCCCGTCAAGGGCGCGACGCTGATCGGCAACGGCCCCGACGCGTTGTTGAAGATCGAGATGATCGGCAATGATCCTGGCCTCGACCATGGAATTGGCACATGCGGCAAAAATGGTCAGGGAGTGCCGGTCGGAGTTGGCCAACCGACCTTGAGGCTTTCCGCCTTGACGGTCGGTGGAACGGCATCCTAGTACACAGGTATGTGTAAGTTTTTGACACGAGTCACTGCTGCCCTGACGGCGATCCTTGTCGCGGGCTCGCCAGCATTCGGCGCTTCCGACCGCTGCCCCGCCACACGGGTCGCGCCACTGACGTTGCCGCAGGTGAAGGAAGCTCTTGCCAGCAACTCCGAGCTGACGATCGTTGCATTCGGCTCCTCGTCGACCATTGGATGGCACGCCAGCAGCATCGCTCAGAGCTATCCCGCGATCTTGCAAGCCGAGCTGTCGGCGGCGCTGCCCTACGCGCATATCGCGGTCATCAACCGCGGCATCGGCGGCCAGGACGCGGCCGAGATGCTGCTTCGGATCGACGCCGACGTATTGGCCGTGCGTCCCAGCTTGGTGATCTGGCAAGTGGGCGCGAATGGGGCGATGAAGGACCGGGATCCAGTGAGCTATCGTAAGCTCGTCACCGACGGCGTCGAAACGTTGAAGGGTGCTGGGGTGGACGTCGTGCTGATGGACAATCAGCGCGCGCCGGCGATCCTGGCGGCGCCGCACCATCTTGAGTTCGACGAGGCCACCGCCGAGGTCGCAGCGCGCTCCGGGGTAGGATTCTTCGACCGCGGGGCGCTGATGGAACAGTGGCGCCTTGGTGGCTACCCGTATCAGCAGTTCATTTCGGATGACGGCGTTCATCACAACGACCTCGGCTATCGCTGCGTCGCGAGCGCCCTGGCCGCTGCCATTCTCGAAGGTCTAGGCAAGCCTACGACACTGGCGCGCTCCGCCATTGCCCGCCGCTAAAGACCGCTGCCAACGCTGCAGCCCGATAAGCGTCGTCAGGTCGCCGCCGCATTCCGAGTAGGGCTCAAGTCCGATGTCACAATCACCTCCGGCACCCCGGCGAGCCGCAGGCCCTGGGCGAAATGCTCGCGATCCTGCACCCGTTCGAAGGGGGTATACTTCAGATGCGCCTCGATGGTGAAGCCGGGGTCGATGGCAAGCAACCGGCGGCGCACGACAGCCGCCTCCTGCAGCTGACCGAGATGACCGAGCGCCGCAAGGTAGGGCTTGCAGGCCGCGGAGAACGCCGGGTTCATCTCGCTTACGCTGCGCCCGGTCGCGACCGCGCCCTCGTAGTCCCGCTTCATCAGTGCCACGAGGCTGAAGCCGACGTCGTAATGGAACGCATTCGGATCCATGGGTGAGAGCTGCTTGTAGCGCAGCAGCCGCCGTTCGCCCTCCTCACAATCGCCAAGATATAGATAGGCAAGGCCGGAGAACGCCCACGCCATCGCGAGATTTGGGTTGAGAGCCAGCGCGCGCTCATGCAGCGCGACCCCTTCGCGAAGGCGATGGTGCAGATAGGCGCGGATATGGCCCGCGATCGTTAAACCCTTTGCGTCGTGCGGATCAAGCGTGACCGCAAGCTCCGCATGCTCGGCGGCATCGTTGAGCGAGGCCGTCGGGTCGTCCGCCCAGCCCTGCCCCACAAGGAAATGCAGCCAGCAGGCATACCAGGCGTGCACGGCGGCATAGTCCGGCTCCTGTCCGATCGCCTGAAGCAGCAGTTGGCCCGACTGCATGAAGTGGCCGCGCTCGAGCCGGCTCAGGCCAGGGAGGGCACGCAGCATCAAATCATAGGCCGACGCATCGTGCGGCGGGCGTTGCACTGCTCGGCGGGTTTCGATCAACAGGATCTCCGGGTCGATCTGCGCCACGACTTCGGCCGCGACCTCGTCCTGCAGCGTGAGCAGGTCGTTGGTCTGACGGTCGAACCGCCGGGCCCAGACGATCTGGTTGCCGTCACGCAAGTCCACCAGCCGCAGGGTGATCCGCAAACGCCGCCCGACACGCTGGACGGAGCCGTCCAGCACGAAATCGAGCCCGAATGTCCGCCGAAGCGCCGACTCGTCGCGGCCATTTTGCACGAATTGCGCGATCGACGAGCTGGATACCAAGAACATCCAGCGGAAGCG
>CAXTOT010000184.1:0-3195 GCA_964245915.1 uncultured Lichenihabitans sp.
GGCCGTTACCTCCGCAATTCGGGGTACGCGTCAAGCTAAGGTCATCCCGCTCTAACGGCCGAAGTACGTTGATGTCCGGCAGACTTCTGCTTGGCTCGAAGGAAAAGGCGATCCCAGCGCGAGCCCAGGTTTCGTCTTCCTCAAGCCCAAGATTGAACTGAAGCTCGTTGCGCCCGCCACTGTGGTAAGCGTAGCCCTCGTCGGAGATCCCGCGCCCGAAGATTCTGTAGGTTGCCGGGCGGGTTCAGGCGGCGAAGACCGGCCCGAAGCGACTGCAATTTCCCGATCTCATAGGTTCCGGCGACATCCTCGACGGCACTCACCATTGCGCGAATATCCATGCTGGCCATCGTGCCCTCGCTTGAAATATGCAGGCATGCATCTTCTTACATTGTCAAGCTGGACGGCTCTAAAAACATCACTATTTAGCCAGACTTCTGATTCCATCTACGTTATTGATTGAGGGACGGCCGCGTGGCGGAGGCACCGGCTTCTTTGATAATCACAAGCGGCTGAGCTGCCGGCCGACACGTCATTGCCGCCGCGCTCTGGCCACTATGCGCCGGCACCGAAAGGGCCGCCGGCGCTTTAGTTGTTGACCGCTCGACGGTTGTGATGAAGCGGATGAACTCCTGATGCCGGTGGCGGGGCACGCGGCGGCCGATGACCTTGCCCTCGAGCACGTTAAGGGCGGCGAACAGGGTCGTGGTGCCGTTGCGCTTGAAATCATGGGTCATGGTCGCGCACTTGCCCCGCTTCAGGGCAGCCCTGGCTGGGTGCGGTCGAGGGCTTGGATCTGGCTTTTCTCGTCGATGGAGACCACCACGGCGTGGCGGGGCGGGTTCGTGTAGAGTCCACGGTGGCAATGTGCGAAATCGGCCAACCTAAGCCAACACAGTCCGACCAGAAATGTGGGGTGAAAGGCGGGGCATAAGAAGCGTCATCATAAAAAACGCTGAAACTTCAATGGCATTGGGAAGCTTTTTGGCGGAGAGGGAGGGAAATCGTCCCGAAAGACCCGATCCGAATGGTTCCAAGAGGTTAGGCTGAAGGGACCCGTCCTGGTCGAGAACGGATTGTACCAGGTTTCGGGACCAGGGCCAGAGGAAATACCTCGGCAGTCGGAAGGGTATCAATGAGCAAAGCAAGAGAACTGATCGACAAACTTGAGCGCTTAGATGCGGCTTCGAGAGACGATGCGATCATACGTGTGATCGCGAAGCTGTCTGATGACGGTGGCTATGACCGGCTGGACGAAGGCAAGTGGGTTACCGGCAGGTTCGATCGCAGCATAAGAGTTGACCAACCAACCCACCTACGCGGTGGTGATCCCCACGCACACGTCTATGGCAGAAAGGGACACGAAATCGTCGTTGTCAAACTCGATGGAAGCGCGAGCCACGGTAGCAAGGGTACCTTGCATAAAGACGATGCAGACGTCCTGAGAGCCAACGGATTTAAAATTAGAGCCGACAACATCGTCGAGTGGTGGGCAGTCGAGTCGACAGCTCTGAAGATACTATTTGGATAGGGTAGTCACGGCCGGGGAATGTACTAGCTCTCCTGAGGCCTCTTTTAGGAAGCGATAGCGGTCGAACTCCTTCGCCGATCGCGCGGCGATCATGGCGTCACCGTTGATGCGGAACGCCTCTCGTCCATACCGTGCGACAAGGTCATCGGCGTAGGCATGGACCTCCTCCGGCTTAGGTCTGGTCCGGTGCAGCCGCCATTCGTCACGCGCAAGCATGACACCCCCGACCACCGTACCGATCCCGAACCAGAGCAGCCACGTCCAGGTGAGCAGGAAATCGGCCCAGCCGACCAAATGCGACAGCGTCTCCATGTTCTCGCTCGTATGTACGTTTCGTACATGAACGAGAGCACATAACGTTCCTGGAGCGAAGGGGTATCTCGGAACACCCTGTTCTGATGATGGTCTTTGCCAACCGCCTCAGGGAGAGAGCCGCCGAACTCGGCATCGCCCATGCCGAAGCAGCCCGCCGCGCCGGTCTCAGCGAGCGCCGTTTCGGTCACTATGCGACTGGCATCCGGGAGCCCGACCTCGCCACGCTGGTGCGCATTGCCGAAGCGCTTCATACCCGACCGGACGCGCTGCTCGGCTTCGGGGAGCAGGACGAGGTGTCGGCGCGATCCAAGCTCATCGACCGGCTGATCTCGGCAGCGCAGGTTCTCGCCGATGAGGTGCTTGCGATCGTGGTCGTCCAGGTCGAGGCGCTCGCAGCGAGCCGCCGGGTGAAGCCGTCCCAAGGAAAATCCGGATGATGTTGGGAAATCGGCTTCTAAAAATCCCGCCGATTTTGGCCGTCATAGGCGGCCGTTTCGAACTGCCTTCCGGATCGGAAGCGGGATTCCGGTCCGGCAATCGCCAATGAGACGGCCTCGGCGCGATTCAAACGACCCCGTCACCTTGGCTGCAATCGCAGCCGAGGTGCGCACCTTCGCGACCCGCCCGACCAAGACATTCTTCGAGTTGGGCATCGCGCTGGCTACCCTGTTCGAGCATCATCCACAGGCTTTTGCTCAGGTCATCGCCGAAGCGGGTATCAGCCGCCGCCGCGCTTACTACGTGCTAGGCCTGCGCGAACGATTCGCGCCGTTCATGGCACACGAGGGACGATTGCGAGCGATCGGCTGGACCAAGCTCACCGTTCTGGCTCCGTTCATCACCAGCGAGAATATCGAAGAGATGCTGGCCCTCGCCGAGACAAATAGCGCTAAGCGGCTGGCCCAGGTCGTCGCGGGAGTGACCCAGCCGCCTGTTCTTCGATGCGTTTTGCTGTATCTCGCGCCCCAAGACTACGTTCGGTTTTCGGAGGTGGTTATTCAGCACGGGGGCAAGAGACGGGGTCGTCAGCTCATCGGTAGCGAAGCGGCTCTGATGACGATAATTGCGCGGCTCCCGCAGTAGGTCGGCCGCCAGGCAAAAGCAGGGAAAAATTGAGTGGGGTCTGTGCAATCAATTGCACAACAAGATGAAAATCTTACTCGGTGAAGTTCTTCGTGGTGCCCTTGATACAGCTGGCGCTGCTATGAGCGGTGATCACAGGAGCGGTTGATGGGATAGGAGCCTGACTTGGGCAACCGGCCTACCAGTCTTTGTTAGGCTCTCCGGCTGGAACCTTAGGCGGCATCGATTATTAGCTGAATCGGGGAATTGGTCACTGGGGATTCCCT
>CAXTOT010000185.1:0-3172 GCA_964245915.1 uncultured Lichenihabitans sp.
CTCGATCAGCACCACGCGGTCGCCGGTCTTGGCGACCTCGGCCAGCAGCGCGTTGACCAGCGTGGTCTTACCGGTCGAGGTGCCACCGGCGACGAGGATGTTCTTGCGGGCGGCGACTGCGATGCGCAGCAACTCGGCCTGGCCGGCGGTCATGATCCCGGCCTCGACGTAATCGCCGAGCTTGAACACCGCGACGGCCGGGCGGCGGATTGCAAAACAGGGCGCGGCCACCACCGGCGGCACCAGTCCCTCAAAACGCTCCCCGCTTTCCGGGAGTTCCGCGGAAACGCGGGGCGATCCGGCATGAACCTCGACGCCGACATGGTGGGCAACCAGGCGCACGATGCGTTCGGCGTCGGCGGGCGTCACGCGGCAGCCCGTATCTTCCAGCCCGCCCGACAGCCGATCGATCCAAAGCCGGCCGTCGGGGTTGAGCATCACCTCCACGATGCTGGGGTCTTCCAGATATGCCGCGATCGACGGCCCAAGCGCCGTGCGCAGCATGCGCGCGCCACGGGCAAAGGCTTCGGACCGAAACGAGACTGCCGCCACAACGAACCCCGCGAAATCGCCTCACGCGGAGGCGGATGGATCAACGGGGTTGATTAGAAAGAGGCGCAAATGGGCGAGGGCAACAAGCTTGATGGGTGAGTGGGGGCCTGGGATAGAAAGACATACGCAAGGAACTGACGCCGCGGCTGCGATGAGTTTCTTGTGCATCACGCTTGGGTGGTGGATTGGCCACGCAGAACCGGGCTATGGCTGTAAAGCGCCAATTGCCATCGTCCGTGGCGCTGAA
The DNA here is from genome assembly GCA_964245915.1 of uncultured Lichenihabitans sp. Lineage (GTDB taxonomy): Bacteria > Pseudomonadota > Alphaproteobacteria > Rhizobiales > Beijerinckiaceae > Lichenihabitans. Next base: position 800 of record CAXTOT010000185.1, read on the forward strand.
CGGCGATCCCGAAACCCACCCTTTGTTCATTTCCGTGTCGGACCTAAACGACGCGTATAGCGTCGCATGAGGCTGTCGGGGCGAGGCGGCCTTCCTGTCAGGCGATGGCCGCCTTGGCGACCTCCTGGCCGATGAACTCCGAAGCCATGAGGTACAGGAACTGCGTAGGCTGATTTGCGAAGAATTCGAACACGAACGGGCCGATGGGGCTGCGCAGGATGAAGTCGAACTCCTCCGGTTTGTAGCGTGTGATCGAGCCGAAGTAAAAGGTGGCGAGATACATCGTGAGCAGCTGGTTCATCAGGAACTGCGTCACCGATGCCCGATAGACGTAATACTTCCGGTAGGGAGGGACGGCTATGACCGACCTCCACAATCTCGAGCGGCTCATGCCGCTCAGCTGTTCCAGGGCCTGTGATGGGCGGTGACCGTATGTTATCGCATTAGTCATCTCTGCCTCGATGATTCTTCGCCCCTCGATCGTGTGCTCACATTTTACGTTCCGCCACGCCCAGGCGTCGTCGAGGCTCTTGGACAGTGCTGTCATTGGGTAACCGAGACGGGTAAAATCGTCAGCGTAGGCTCTTGCCCTGATCCAGGCCTCTCTCGTCGTGGGGTTGTGCATGTATTCGACACGCTCCAGGCTGATGAAGCGCTCTATCAGGCCCTCCGCGTGGCTGAAGATCCGGTGGCCAATCAGGATCTGGCCCAGGAAGTCTTGCGATCGCATCTGGACATGCGTGTTCCCCACCGCCGGCGCTGGCAACGTCGCGTTAAGTGCATTCGCGAACATCACGAACGCGCTCACGGCCGGGTTCTTGGTAATGTCGACGGATACGTGGCCGTGGATCGCGCCCTGCGTGGTAGGTAGCTTTTCCGAGAGCCCGTGCTTCACCGTCCCGAGGGCGGTGCCGCGTTTCTTCACGACGAGGCACTTCGCGAGGTTCAGGAACGAGTAGTAGAGGAGAAGCGGCTTCGCCGCGTTGACCTCCGAACTCTGGGCTGCGGTGAAGAAGTCCCGTGCCTGGTTGGAAAACGCCAGGGCCTGCCGTTGGGCGTTCGGGTCGGTGATCTTCTCCAGTTCGTGCGCGATGATGTTCCAAGGTTGGGTCACGAACAGCGTGGAGTGAAGACCCTCTCGCGTCGCCCCCTGATAGGTGGGGAAGAACGAGAAGGCGGCCGGCCGCGTCCTGATGTGAATAACTTGACCTTCGCGCGGATCGTGCAGCTTCAATCCATAATCCCCCAAGACGATTGGTGGATGCTGGACGATACCTTGCAGCTTGGAAAGCCGACCCTCGAATGACCGCTTTTTCGTGGATTGTGCCTGGAACCTGCCAGTCGGCAAACGGCCATTGGTTGCCACTCGGCTGGGCGCTTTGGGTGGCACGTTCATTGGGTTTGGCCGTTACTAGGTGCTTCTGCATCAATGTCTCGGCTGATTTCATCAGCCAGCCTTCGTCCGCGAGCCAGCCGCCGCCCGAGCGCATCGACGAAACCTTCATATCGCTCGCGACCCTTCGTCTGAGCAGCAGCCAATGCGGCATCTGGGAGAGTTGGCGTGCTGGTAAGCCAGAAGCGCACGAACACGGCCAGCGCCTCGTTCGAGATATCGACGTGGCGCTCGATCCGCTCCAAGTGCCGGGTCATGCGGTCAAGGCGGCGGGCCAGCGCCGCCTCCAGGCGGTCGGCGCCGTCCGGCGACAGATGCGAGGCGAGCGCGGCCTCGACGATCAATGCCTGGGGCACGCGCTTGCGGGCCGCGTAGTCTGCCAGCTTGCCAGCGAGGTCCGGCGGTAGTCGGAACGTGTGCTTGGTGCGCATGGCGGTCACAGCCCCATGTCGTCCGCTGGATCGAGCGATACTTGCCGGGCGGTCGCATGCACATGGCGCTGCAAGACACGGAGCCGTTGGGCGTCGTCGTCGGCTTCGTCATCCGGGAGGTCGAACTCCTGGGCGGGCTTTCTTGGTGCGGTAATGATGTCCTCGTGCTCAGGCAATTCCGGCTCCCGGCGGATGCCGGCGTTGGCTGGATCTTCGGTGTCGGTCGCTGGAGGCGCGACGACGGCGCCCTGCCAATCATCTTTGGCCGCCGGAATTGGCTTGTCGGCGTTGCCTTCTCCGGTCGATCCGGCCGCGGGCGTCGGTGGCGGCAGAATACGCGCCTGTAGCTGGTGATCCTCGTAGTAGCGCGCTTTCTTGGCGCGGAGCGGGTGACAGCCAGAGACCAGCACCAGTTCGTCATCATGGGGGAGTTGCATTACCTCGCCGGGTGTCAGCAGCGGCCGGGCGGTTTCCTGGCGCGATACCATCAGATGGCCGAGCCACGGGCTGAGTCGGTGGCCAGCGTAGTTCTTGGCATCGCGGATTTCC
>CAXTOT010000186.1:0-3132 GCA_964245915.1 uncultured Lichenihabitans sp.
TGCTCGAACCAGCCGAAGATCGGGTGGAACATCCGCTCGGGATGGCGCTCCAGGTGGCGGAAGATGGTGATGTAGCGGGCGTAGCCGATCTTCTCGGACAGATAGGTCGCGTAGAAGACGAACTTGGGCCGGAAATAGGTGTATTTCTTGACCTTCGTCAGAAAGCTCAGGTCCACTCCGACGCCGAAATCCTTCAGCGTGTCATTGATGAAGCCGGCGTGCCGCGCCTCGTCCCGCGTCATGAAGTTGAACAGGTCGTGGATGTCGCCGTCCTTGATGCGCTTCTTGATCTCGGCATACAGCACGCAACCGGAGAACTCCGCGGTGACGGAGCTGACCAGGAACTCGAGGAACTCCTCGCGTAGATCGGGCGGCAAGGTCGAGAGATCCACGTCGAACTTCTCGTTGCGGATGAAGTGGCCCTTGTTGGTGTCGGCGCGCAGCTCGGCGATGAGCTGGTCCCACTCGGCGCGCACGCCGCTCACGTCGATGCGCTCCATGGCCGCGAAGTCCGTGGTATAGAAGCGTGGGCTGAGCACCGTATCCTGCTGCGCTTGGCGCGTGCTCTCGTTTGGTGCAGCGCGAGGCGAAATGGTCTGGGTGGCCATGGCTCAGCTCTCCTTCGGCAAGAAGCCGACTTCGTACAATTCGGTCAGTTCGAACATGGCAGTGAACTCGGTCCACAGCCGGGTGAGCGCACCGGCGCGGGTCACGGTCGCGCGGCAGCGGCAGGTCATTGCGTCGCCGAAGTCGATGCCGGACGGCGCGCCGTGCACCTGCACGCTGTCGCCGGGCCGGATGTCGATGCCGTCCGGCACGGCGTGGGCGTGGAACGACAGCGGGGTCTGCTCGATATCGACGTCACAGTCGACCTCGACGACCTCTCCGCCCAACAGCCATCCGCCGGTCATTCCGTGTCTCCATGCACAGTCTCGCCATGCGCCATCAGCATCTTGCCGAATACTTCGGTATTCAGCGAGCCGAACGCTTCCAACTCGAGATGCCGTCCTGTAGCCGGGTCGTCAAGCGTCAGCCGTCCGTCGCTCCATGACGTGAGATGGAACGACTCATCGCGTCCAATGCCCTCGCTGCGCCGGGTGCGGGCGAGGCCGCGCAGGGTGCCGCGTATGAAGCCGTTCTGCCCAGTGAGCACCTCGACCGGCGAGCCGTCGCGTGCGTCCGTTATGATCACCGATCCGTCCGCGCCATCGGCGAAGCGCAGGTCGCGCTCGGAGACGACGGACCCTGTCGGCGGCTCGATGGCGCCTGTATTCGTCATGCGCCCCGCCACTGCCCCGGCGAGCGACAGGCCGACCAGGGCAAACAAGCCGATCAGCGGCGCGCGCGGAAAATACGGGGATGGTGTAGCCAAGCAAGCCTCCCTTTTTTAAGCGGCAACGGGCGTCTTCGACCCGCTTACACCCGCTCCGACACGACCTGGCTCCATCTCGGGAGCGGCCGGCGCCGGCATATCGGCCGACGCGGCCATCACCCGCGACAGCAATTGACCTACGCGGCCAGCGTCCGGAACGGCCCGGAACGTCGGCTCTGGCCGCGCCAGCCGCCACGGCCGGGCATGCGGCCACAACACGAGATAAGCTAGCTTGTCTCCGGAGTTCAGCAAGAGTGAAATGTCGCCGAACCCTTTCGCGCGAGGCTTTAGCGCCGCCGTTTCGATCTTGCGGAACGGCAGGTTGATCGTCATCGGCAAGGCGAGGCCGAACTGCATCACCACGCGCTGGTCGGTGATGGTGTAGGTGGTCGAGCGGCCGACGAGCCAGGCGTAGATGGTCAGGAAGCCGATCGGCACCGACGCGGCCCCGGCCAGCTTCGCCGTCGAGAGCGCGGCGTCCTGCAACGGCGTGCCGTCCATGACGCCGGCAATCAGGCAGTACGCGATTATCGCTCCGAAATAGAGCGCCAGCCCGCGGATGTGGAAGACGTCCAGCGCGAGCCGCCGCCAATCCGGCGCGCCCTGCCACAACAACCGCTCCCCCTCGGGCAGCCGCTCCGGCAGGCCGCGGAACGATTCGTCGACGGACGGCATGACGGCGCTCACAGCAGCGGCTCCTGGCGCTTGGCCGTCGCATACATCAGGCCGCCGGCGTAGTAGGCGACGAGCTTCTCTTCTTCGAGCAGGGTCACGGTCTCGGGGTCCTTGATGCGCGGCACCGTCTTGAACTGGGCGGCGGTGATGGAACCGACCTTGACCCGCCGGAGCCGCTGGTTGATCTGCGCGTAGTGCTGCGGCAGCAGGACGTGGTCGCCGCCATCGTGGAGCTCGACCTCGTAATAGCGGATCACCACCTCGGAGCGGTCGATCCAGCTATCGACGATGGTGCCGGCGCTGATGCGGTCCGTGCCGATCACGTCCATGCCGTGCGGGTTGGCGTCCTCGGTCGCGAGCCAGAAGTCCGGCAGCGTGCGGAGCGGCACGATCTTCGGCAGCGCGTCGTCGAACGTATGGTCCGGTATGTCGGGCCGATACTGGGCGTAGGCGCCGGGGCCGATCTCCGCCAGCATCGGGTCGCCGATCGGCTGGCGTGAGGCGCCCTCCCAGACGGCGGTCGGCGTCGCGTTCACCTGCTCCACGCCCTCGGGCCGCGGCGCCAGCCTGCTGTCGCCATCCGCAAGCAGGAAGGTCTTGGGCGGCGGCACGCCGGGCCAGCCCTCGGGGCGCGAGCCCGGACGCTCGCCGATCATCGGGTAGCCCTCCCGCTTGTTCTCGCGGAGCAGGTAGTAAACCAGCCCGGCGAAGAACAGCCAGAACGCATACAGGGCGAGTTGGGCAACGTCGATGTAGCTGGTCAGTGCGCCGGTTTGCATCGTGGGACCTCTGCAATCAGGAGTTTAGCGACAATCAGGCGTAGGCGGGCGGAGCGCTGGAGCGATTCAGCCGGACCAAGGGGCCGATCGCGACCAGGGTCACGAACAGCAAGGCGAGCTCGATCGAGTAAACGGCGACGTAGCCGGTGGCGGGATCGACCAGGGTGACGCCCAGCAGGCCCTGATCCGCCAGGAACGACACGCCGTCACGGACCAGCCCGCTGATGGCGACGGCGCCGCCGGCCGCCGAGGCCTGGACCGCGCCCCAGATGCCGAGCGTCAGCCCGACCTGGCCGCGCGGCGCCG
>CAXTOT010000187.1:0-3104 GCA_964245915.1 uncultured Lichenihabitans sp.
GCCGGCCGGGATCAAAGGCAGCAGGTGTTTGGACAAGAAAGGCTTTCAGAAAAAGGCGGAGTCTTCCTATGTGCTCATCCAACCCCGAAACGACAGCACGGGAAGTGCGGGAGAACCGGGTTTATCCCACACGCAGCGCGTCAACGAAGAGGGTGAACGCTTGGGTCGGCTGCCTCCGATGGGGATAATAGAGGTGGTAGCCCGTGAACGGCTCGCACCAGTCGGCGAGAACACGTTCGAGATGCCCGTCGTCGATCGCCTTCGTCACCTGATCCTCCATCAGATAGGTGAGCCCCAAGCCCGCGGTAGCGGCTGCCATCATCATGTAGGCGTCGTCGAAGATCGGACCGCCCCCTACCTTCACCGCCAGGCGACGGCCGCGCTTCTCGAACTCCCAAGGCCGGATGCCGTTGTCGTGGCTGCGGAAGGTGATGCAGCGGTGTTCGCTCAGGTCTGCGGGCAGTAGCGGGCTCCCGTGCCGCTGCCAGTAAGCGGGCGATGCGACCACCGCCATGCGCAGCGGCGGCCCGACCCCGGTCGCGATCATGTCGCCCTGCAGCCGCTCGCCGAGCCGGATGCCGGCGTCGAACCGTTCGGCGACGATGTCGACATAGCCGTCATCGACGCTGGCCTCGACCTCGATATCCGGGTGCGCCGTCAGCAGCCGCGCGATGGCTGGCGTCAGCACGGTGTCAGCGGCGTGCCGGCCCGCGGTCACGCGGATCTTGCCCACAGGACGAGCACGTAAGTCCGCAAGCGCCGCCAGTTCCGCCTCGATCCCCGCGAGCGCGGGTTCGAGCGTTACGAGCAACCGTTCACCGGCCGCGTTTGGCGTCACGCTGCGGGTGGAGCGGTCGAGCAGGCGGATGCCAAGTTCGGCCTCGAGCCGCTTCATCGTCTGGCTCAACGCCGACTGGGTGACACCGAGCCGTGTCGCCGCGCGGGTGAAACTGCGCTCTGCGGCAACCAGCCGGAACACAGCCAATCCGCTCAGCGTGTCCGGGCGCATTCAGAAGCCCTCCTGTTAAGCCCGATCAGACGAGAGGGGCTAATTCAACTTGTTAGTAGCTCTTATATATGAGTCATAGCAATTAAGGAAAACCGATGAGCAAGATCTGTCTAGTCACTGGTGCCAGCCGCGGGTTGGGCATCGAGATCGCGCGAGCCTTGCTGACCGCAGGGCACCGGGTCGTCGCGACTGCCCGTTCGACCGAAGGGCTGGCCGAGAAGCTGGGCGGCGGCGACCGGCTGTACACGGTGGCGCTCGACATCACCGACACGGACAGCGTGTCGCGTGCAATCGAGGATGCGATCGCGCGGTTCGGCGGCATCGACGTGCTGGTCAACAACGCCGGCCACGCGCAACTCGGCTATTTCGAGATGACGCGCGACACCGACATTCGTCGCGAATTCGACGTGAACCTATTCGGTCCCATGGCGGTGACCCGCGCGGTGCTGCCGCACATGCGCGACCGCAAGAGCGGGTTGGTGGTCACCATCTCGTCTTCGAGCGGGCTGACTTCGTCGCCGGGCGGCTCGATTTACTCAGCGTCCAAATTTGCCTTGGAAGGCTGGATCGAGGGACTGGCTCAAGAAGTCGCGCCGTTCGGCATCCGCTCGCTGATCGTCGAGCCAGGCATGTTGCGGACGGACTTTCTGGACGCCAGCTCTGCGCGTTTCAGCGACGTGGTGATCCCCGACTATGCCGAGGCGTCGGGCCAGTTCCAGGCATTCATCACGGGCGCGAACCATACGCAACCCAATGACCCGGCGGTGCTTGCCGCCCACATCGTGCGCCTGGTTGGCAAAGCGACGCCACCAAGCCGATTCGTCTTCGGCGACGACGCGCTGGGATGGATCGGCGGCAAGGTCGACGCGCTAAGGGACGACCTGACGCGATCGGCCGAGATCGCCTCCCAGACTATTTCATAAGCGCGCCTGTGGTGAAGTTGTATGACGTACCCCATACATCTATCCTTCTGCCGTCAGGCTGTTCATCGCCGAGAACGAAGGCTTTCCCAAGGGCTCGGCGAGTGCTCCTTTGTCGGAGCTTCGAGATGGGCGCGCACTGAAATAAAATCTCGTCCGATTGCCAAAGTTCAAAAGAGGGAAATATCAAGAGGCCCCGTACTTCCCGTGCTGTCGGGTCGTCGTTCCGGGGCTGGATAAGCATATAGAAGGAACACCTCTCCTACTGAACGCCTGCCTTGCCAGAGCGCCTTCTGCCTCTGATCCCGGCCGGCCTCATTGTCGACCAAGTCCTGCCGACGCCCGGCCGGGTCACCATCCTGACCAGCCCCCAACAGGAATGTTCGTCTTGCTCCGCCTGTGCTCATCCTTCCCGACGTATCGGGCCTAACCCAACATCGCTGCTACCAGCCGCAAAGTAGGGTTGGGCATCTGCGATCAGACACCCTGGAACAGGAGTTGGCCTGAGTCGGCACCGAACATGGGTAGATCGAGGGGCAGGCGCGCTGTCATGTCGAGGCGGAACGTGCCGTATGGGTTGACGTGCCCCCAAGCCAGCGGCGTCATCCCGCGCCGTTCGTTCGGCCCCATCCGCTCGGCCCAGATCGGCTCGCTCAGCACGCGCTGGATCATCAGCGTGTTCACATAGATCATGCAATTTTGCAGCAAATGGATCGACAGCATCGTGGCTTCCTGGTCCTCTATGCGGTTGGTGGCGATCTCGCCGCCGCGGCCATAGAGGATGAAGTCGTTGGCCGAGTTCCAGTTCTCGACCACGTTCAACCCCTCGTGGATCTCGCGGCGGAGTTCTAGGCTGTTCAGGTAGCGACACACGAACGTTGTCCGGAGAGCTTTCCCAAGCTCCACCAGGGCCTTGTAGGTTGAGTGCTGCAGGTTGGCGCGGGTGAAGCGGCGCAGGATGTCGGCAGCCGCCGCGGTGTCGAGCCGGAGCGCCGTGGCGTAGCGGATGATCTGGGCGTACTGCTGCTCAATCAGCGCCCAGTCGATCGGCCGGGTGAGGACCGCCTGCAAGGCCGGGTAGGCGTCCGGCGCTCCCGTGGTCGGACGATAGAACCGCTGACGGTGGATGCCCTTCAGCCGCGGCAGCAGCTGGAACCCGAGGACGTGGCAAAAGG
>CAXTOT010000188.1:0-3099 GCA_964245915.1 uncultured Lichenihabitans sp.
CGCAGACCAGCACGGCCGCCAGAAAGATCATCGACAGGTTGGGGAGCTTCAAAAAATGCGTCGCCAGCATGCCGACCAGGACCGCCACCGCGACCGAGCCCGCCACGGCCGCGAATCCGAGCGCGACGCTCTTGCGAGGGGGCCACGACCGCCGTGCTTTCGGCTTTGCGGTTCTCTCGCCCACAACCACATGGATGGCAATGTCGGACGCCCGGCGCATCAGCATGCCCGACAACGACTGCCCGCGCACCCGTGCCCAGAAGCCCGCGCCCGACCGCCCGATGACGATCTGGTTGATGTTCTCCCGCCGGGCAAAGCGGAGGATCTCCGTCGGGAGGTCCCGACCCGCGAGCCGTGCCGTCTCGGCCCCCAACCGTTCGGCGAGGCGCATGGCCTCGTCGATCCGCCGCAGGGCCGCAGGATCCGTCGTCTCGTGACCCACCCGTTCGAGCGTGACCGCTACCCAGGAGGCGTTGAGCCCGCTGGCCAGCCGGCTCGCGGCCCGCACGATCTTCTCCGACGATGCGTCAGGCCCGACGCAGACCATGATTCGCTCGGCGGTGGGCCAGGCGCCCTCGATGGAATGCTGGCGAAGATGATCGACCATCTGGTCGTCGACCCGATCCGCGGTGCGCCGCAAAGCCAGTTCCCGCAGCGCCGTCAAATGGCCCGGCTTGAAGAAGCCTTCGGCGGCACGGCGCGCGTTGTCGGGCAGGTAGATGCGGCCTTCGCTCAGCCGGGTGATCAATTCCTCGGGGGTGATGTCGACCACCACGACGGCGTCGGCCTTGTCGAGAACCGTGTCGGGAACGGTTTCCCGCACCACGACACCCGTGATGCGCGACACCACGTCGGACAGGCTCTCGAGGTGCTGGATGTTGACCGCCGTCCACACGTCGATGCCGGCGCTCAAGAGTTCTTCGACGTCGAGGAAGCGTTTGGGATGGCGGCTTTCGGGCGCGTTCGTGTGGGCGAGCTCGTCCACGATCAGGAGGGTGGGTCGCCGCGCCAGTGCCGCATCGAGATCGAACTCGCTGAGTTCCGTGCCGCGGTACGTCACGGTGCGGCGGGGAAGAATTTCCAAGCCCTCGAGCAGCGCTTCGGTCTCGATCCTTTTGTGGGTTTCGACCAGGCCCACCACGACATCGAGGTGAGCTTGCGCGAGACGACGCGCTCCGGAGAGCATGGCGTAGGTTTTGCCGACACCCGGCGCGGCACCAAGGAAAATCTTCAATCGCCCGCGCCCCTCCTGGCCTGCGGCGGCCAGGAGGGCGTCTGGGTTCGGGCGGCCTTCGGGTGAGCTTGTCATGAGCTTGGCTTTGACCGTCAGCCGCTAACACCGTGCAGGTGACGTTGGCCGAACACTACCTTATTGAGCTGGCTGGCTCGCGCCCGCATTTTCGACCTTGTCGCCCGGCTTGGCAGGAGCCGAAGCTCCCGGAGCCGGCGTTGCAGGGGTCGGGTCGAGGCTTTCCAGGGCGAGGTTGAGACCCAGCACGTTGACGCGTGTGTTGCCGAACAGCGCCGACCCGCTGGTATTATCGGCGACGAGCGCCTGGACCTTTGCGGCGTCGAGCTTGCGGGCGGTGGCCACGCGCGCCACTTGCATTCCTGCGTAGGCGGGGGAGATGTCGGGATCGAGCCCGGACGCCGAGGTCGTGACCGCATCGGCCGGTACCGGGGCCTGGGGGCCGCCACCGAGCGCCGCCACCGAGGCCTTGACGCGATCGATCAGCTTTTGCGAGGTCGGACCGAGGTTCGACCCGGACGAATTGGCCGCGTTATAGGGTGCGTCTACCGTTTTGGTGGCGTCCTTCGGATCGGGCGCGCTGGTGGCCGAGGGGCGACCCTGGAAGTAGCGGTCGCTGGCAAAATTCTGCCCTACCAGCGCGGAGCCCACCACGACGCCGTTGCGGGTCAGCAGCGAGCCGTCGGCCGGCCCTTTGAAGGCCAGTTGGGCGATACCGGTGATTGCAAGCGGATAAGCGATACCGGTCAGGGCGGTGAACAAAACGATCATCACGATCGCGGGGCGAAGATACGTCAACATGGTTTTCACGCGAGATGGAGGTGAGAGATGGCCAGATCGATGATCTTGATGCCGATGAAAGGCACCACGATGCCGCCGAGCCCGTAGAGAAGCAGGTTGCGTCGCAGCAGCGCGGCGGCGCCGATCGGGCGGTACGGCACGCCCTTGAGAGCGAGCGGGATCAACGCGATGATGATGAGCGCGTTGAAGATCACGGCCGACAGGATGGCCGAGCGTGGCGATGCCAGGTGCATCACGTTGAGGGCCGCGAGTTCCGGATAGGTGGCCAGGAACAGGGCCGGGATGATGGCGAAATATTTGGCCACATCGTTGGCGATCGAGAAGGTGGTGAGCGAGCCGCGCGTCATCAGGAGCTGCTTGCCGATCCCCACGACCTCGATCAGTTTGGTCGGATCGGAATCGAGATCCACCATGTTGCCAGCCTCGCGGGCCGCCTGGGTGCCGGTCTGCATCGCCACCCCGACGTCGGCCTGGGCCAGGGCAGGGGCGTCGTTGGTGCCATCGCCGCACATGGCGATGAGCCGCCCGCCCGCCTGTTCCTTGCGGATGTAGGCGAGCTTGTCCTCCGGGGTGGCCTTGGCGATAAAGTCGTCGACCCCGGCCTCCGAAGCGATGGCGGCGGCGGTCACCGGGTTGTCACCCGTCACCATCACGGTCTTGATGCCCATGGCGCGCAGGGCCGCAAAACGCTCCTTGATGTCGGGCTTCACGGTATCCTTGAGGTGAACGACGCCGAGCAATCGGCGTCCGTCGGCGACCGCGAGCGGCGTGCCGCCGGTGCGCGCGATCCGATCGACGGCCTGGCGGAAATCGGCAGGCGTGGCGGCCTCCGACAGTCCGACACTTTCCAGAACGGAATCCACCGCGCCCTTGCGGAGCGAGCGGCCATTGAGATCGACGCCCGACATGCGGGTCTGCGCGGTAAACGGCACGATCTTGGCTCCCGCCGCGACAAGGTCGGTCTCGGCAAGGCCATAGCGGCTTTTGGCGAGCGCCACGATGGAGCGGCCCTCGGGGGTCTCGTCGGCAAGGCTCGAGAGCAGGACGGC
>CAXTOT010000189.1:0-2947 GCA_964245915.1 uncultured Lichenihabitans sp.
GCGTCGCTGTGCCTGTCGACAGCGCCAAGGAAATCCTGTTGGCCAGGGCCTGCGCCACCCCGTTCACATCGTTGCTGCCAGCGGGAACGACTGCGATTGTCCCACCTGTAGCGCCAGTGATTGTCGCCATTTAGTGCATCCTTGAAATGACCTTAGATGTGGGATAAGCGAAGATTTCACTGTTTGCAACGAGAATCTTCTTTCGATTTTAGAATTTATGAAATCGAATCTCTGAACTGAGTATGGATCCACCAGAAGGAGTATTCTGTTCACCTGTGGCTAAAATTCAGAGCATCTTGATGATCTTACTCTATTAAGATTGAGACAATGGCGAGTAGGACGAAGATGCTCGTAGTTGGGCAGGAGTTTGTCATAGCGGGTTGCTACCCGTCGGCGTCGCTCCAGGTTGTTGAAAAATTGCTCGGCCAGGTTGCACTCCCGGTAGAGCGCATCGTCATAGCTACACGGCGTTTTGCGCTTTGCGCTGTTCGACTTGAGGGTGGATAGGTCCAGATTCCGATGGACAGATTGGGTTTCCGTAAGACATTATCCTCATAGAACTATCCCACATCGCTCGGCTCAAGCGCGACGTCGCCAGCAAGGCGACGGCGGCGCAAATCCTCGAACTAGAGGATGTCGTCCGGGTCGTTGTGGCCCGCCAGTTTGCAGAGGTCGCGTTGGCCCGGCGCACGTCACTGGTCGCCGTTGCGAGAACCTGCCCGCGTTGCGGCAGCCATGATGTCGTCCTGCACGGGGCGCACAAGAACGGTCGCCAGCGGTTCAAGTGCCGGGGGTGCCGCTGTACCTACAACATCCTGACCGGCACGGCGATGGCGCGTGCGCGCAAGCCGGAGAAGTGGGGCCAGTACCTCGGCTGCATGACCGACTTCATGTCGGTGCGGAAGATTATCCTGACCGGGATCGGCGTGAACCACGTCACAGCATGGCGCTGGCGGCACCGGTTCTTGAAGGCGGCGGTCAACGACAACGCTGCCGTGCTGTCCGGGATCATCGAGTCGGACGAAACGTTCTTCGTCCGCTCCTTCAAGGGGCATCGTGGCTGGAAGCAGGGCCTGCCGCCGGAGAACCGCGCCGCCCGGCCAAGCGCCTGGGGTGCGCTCAAACGCGGCTTGTCTGATGCGCAGGTGCCGGTGCTGACCGCGTTGGACAACTCAGGCAATGTGTATGAGCGCGTGCTGGGGTCCAGAGGCGAGATCGAGGCGGCGCTGGCCGGGCGCATCGCGCCGGGTTCAGTACTGTGCAGCGACGGGGCGCAGGCTTACCTGCGCGCCGCCAAGGCGGCTGGTGCGGAACACTGCCGAATTTTCGTGCCGACCGTCACGCCCTACGCAGTCAAGGTGGTTCCGGCTCTAACTAGGCGACGCAAGACTGGTCGCCTGGGGCTTGGTCGGGTGAACGCGCATCATGGCCAACTCAAGGTGCTCATCAACGAGCGGTGCCGTGGCGTCGCGACCCGGTATCTCGAAAGCTACCTCGGTTGGCACCGGGCCATGCTGCGGACAGGGTTCAGCGGCAAGGCTCTCTTAGATCGGGCTTTAGGCTAAATACGCGAGCATAAGCGACAAGGACCGCAGCCGTGACCACTCCAGACATACGCACTCTTATGAGCATCCTGGAAGCAAAGGGGCGACTACCAGCCCGCATTTTTCATGGGACGAATCCGGTTGCGGCAGCGGCCATACTGACTCAAGATCACCTTCGAGCAACAGAACCAGTGGATGATGGTGGCCTCGGGTCGGTGGTGTGCGTTACCTCACGTGCGAGAGTTGCCCGCATGTTCGCCATCGAATTTGCGCGTGCCAACTCTGATTTCGATGTTGGGGTGGTCTTCATCCTCGATGGCGCAAAGGTGAAAGCCGAAACTGACTCCGTGCGTCACCGTGCAGAGACCCAAGGCACGCATGACGAGTTCGAATACCGGATCAAGGGAGACATAAGCCCGCTGTCTAAATATCTGCTTGGATTCCGTCTAGTTGGCAAGACGCGGCTACTCAATACTGAGAGGTTCCGTGAGGAACTATGGTGTAAATATCGGCGAACCCAAGGATATTACGGCTACGCCTCTGGCTCCGTTCGGGATTTTTGGGTGGCGCTCGACCGTCTCGTCGCTGAACGCGAGCGATGAACGGCCCCGCCGATGAATCCACCCTCAAGTCGAACAGCGCATTGCGCTTCGACCGGCGCGGGATGTTAACTTTGGCTTCAATGCCGCGCCTGGCCTCGCGCAGGTGGTCAGCATTGTAGCCTTCGTCGGTGATTACGGTATCCTGCCTGACCTTAACCTCCTGTCGCAGAAACTGCGCACGCCGTTTTGAATTAACATACATTCTGAACTAGCCTTCAGAGCGGCGTTCCGCGCGGGCGCTAAGCCGGTGCCAATCGCGATCGTCGACGACGTGCTCAGCTACGCAATCGACAACGTCGAGCCGAGTCTCATCCGCAATGGCTACGACGTCGCCACGCTCGCACGCGAGTTCGGCCTACTGTCCAGTCGGTCAGCGGCCGCAAGGCCGGGCGTCGGCCCAAGCTGAACGAGCAGCAACGGGCAGTGGTCGCGCAGGCGGTGCTCTCAAAACGCGAAACGGCGGCGACGATGGCGCGGCGCTACAGGGTCAGAGAGGCGACGGTGAGCCGGGTGGTGGCAGCCCATCGGGCAATGGACGATGCGATCGCGGGTAGTCGGTCCGTTCCTGAGGCGACCAGCCAGGGCGGGACCATTGCCGGCGTGCTGCCGCTCTCGGCCTTGGACGAGCGCCTCGCCATCGTCGGCACTTCGGGATCAGGCAAGACCTACGCTGCCAAGGGCCTGGTTGAGCGGCTCGTGTGTCAGGGCGCCCGGGTCTGCGTCGTGGACCTGCTCAGGGTGTCAATGGCGGTTGAATTCTGGTTCTCCCGCGCTTCCCGTGCTGTCGTTTCGGGGTTGGAT
>CAXTOT010000190.1:0-2919 GCA_964245915.1 uncultured Lichenihabitans sp.
GTGCTGGATTTCTGCGCCGAGCACGGCATCGGGCCGGATGTCCAGGTCATCGCCATCCAGGACATCAACGATGCCTATAAGAAGGTACAGCAAGGCGACGTCCGGTTCCGCTATGTCATCGACATGGCGACGCTGAAGCACGACGAAGCGGCCTGAGCGGCGGGCGGGGGTGGGTGGCCATGGCCGGAGCATGACCCACCCCTGACGGTGCATTCGGTTGCCTCGGCCAGCCAACGATACGATCCTGCATTCTAGACTTGGCTGACGCGTGCGCTTGCCGCAGAACAGGTCGGGGCCGCAAATGAGGGACTGGACGCATGGATTGGACGGAAACACCGATCGCGGCGATCGCGCCGCAAACGACGGAACATTTCGACGTCCTCATCGTAGGCGCCGGGATTTCTGGCGTCGGCGGGGCCTATCACCTCACCAAGCAGTGCCCCGGCAAAAGCTTCGTCGTGCTCGAAACCCTCGACGGCTTCGGCGGCACCTGGCGCACCCACCGCTACCCCGGCATCCGCTCCGACAGCGACCTCTATACCTTCGGCTACCGCTTCAAGCCATGGAAAACGGCGCCGATCGCCACCGCGGCCGAGATCCTCAGCTACATGGGCGAGGTCATCGACGAAAACGGCCTGGCCGCCCACATCCGCTACCGGCACCGCATCTCGCAAGCGAGCTGGTCGGGCGCCGACAACCTGTGGACGATCGACGCGACCCGCACCGACACCGGCGAGGCCGTGCGGTTCACCACGAACTTCCTGTGGATGTGCCAGGGCTACTACCGGCATGAACAGGGCTACACTCCGGAATGGCCGGGGATGGAGAGCTTCAAGGGCCGGATCGTGCATCCGCAGAGCTGGCCCGACGACCTCGACTACCGGGACAAGCGCGTGGTGGTGATCGGATCGGGCGCCACCGCGGCGACGCTGGTGCCGGCGATTGCGGACGATTGCGCCCATGTGACCCTGCTGCAGCGCTCGCCGACCTTCTTCCGGACCGGCCGCAACGCCATCGAGATCGCCGACGAGCTGCGCGCGCTTGAGATCAGCGAGGAGTGGATCCACGAGATCGTCCGCAAGAAGATCCTGTACGAGCAATCGGTCTTCACCACCCGCGCCTTCAGCGAACCCGAGACGGTAAGGCAAGAGCTGCTGGCGGGCGTCCGCGGCCATCTCGGCCCCGACTACGACATCGGGAAGGACTTCACCCCGTCCTACCTTCCGTGGCGCCAGCGCATCGCCTTCATCCCGGACGGCGACCTGCTGCAGAGCATCCGCGCCGGCAAGGCGTCGGTAGTGACCGACCAGATCGAGTGCTTCGAGGACGCGGGCATCCGGCTCAAGTCGGGCAGGCTGCTCGAAGCCGACATCATCGTCACCGCGACCGGCTTCAACCTCAGCGTGCTCGGCGACATCGCGTTCACCATCGACGGCGCGCCATTGGTGTTCTCGGAGACGGTGACGTATCGAGGCATGATGTTCACCGGCGTGCCCAACCTGGCCTGGGTGTTCGGCTATTTCCGGGCGAGCTGGACGCTGCGGGCCGACCTCGTCGCCGACTTCGTTTGCCGGCTGCTGAAGCACATGGAGCAGAACGGCGCGCAGCGGGTGACGCCGGCGCTCCGTCCCGAGGACCGGGACATGAAGCTGATGCCCTGGATCGACCCGGTGAACTTCAATCCGGGCTATCTGATGCGCGGGCTGTCGTTGCTGCCGAAGTCCGGCGACAAGCCGGAATGGCAGCATACCCAGGACTACTGGACCGAGAAGAACACGCTGCCCGCCATCGACCTCGACGACCCCGCGTTCGTGTATGCCGGGGTTCGTCCGTAAATAAGGCTGATTTCGGTAGCGCCACGATCGCGATCAGCCCCAAGGAGAAGAAGTGGTGAGCGCTACCGCAACGCCGGCCGGGGCGGGCACGGCGGACGAGGCCCAACCCTCCGCGAGGTCGCTTCGCGGGCTGGACGGCATCACCTTCCTCATGGCCGACGTGCGGGACGGGGTCGGGCCGTATCTGTCGGTTTTCCTCAAGGGCGGGGAGCACTGGGACGCCGGAGCGATCGGCATCGCCATGGCGGCGTCGTCGATTGCGGCCGCGGTGTGCCAAGTGCCGGCCGGCCTGCTGGTGGACGGGACACGGGCGAAGCGGCTCCTCGTCGCGGCCGCCGGCATCATGGTGGGCGTGGGCTGCCTCGTCATCGCGTTCTTCCCGCACTTCACGACGGTCATCGCGGCGCAAGTGATGCTCGGGGCTGCGCTGGCCATCATCCCGCCCGCCCTCGCAGCGCTATCGCTTGGCCTGGTCGGACGGCGGCTATTCGACGGACGGATCAGCCGCAACGAGAGCTTCAACCACGGCGGCAACTTCGTCGCGGCCGGGCTGGCCGGGGTGCTGGGCCAATATGTCGGCTATCAGTGGATCTTCTACCTCGTCTGCGGCTTCGCGGTCGCGAGCGCCCTCGTCGTCACCCTCATCAACCCGGCCGAGATCGACCATAAACGCGCCCGCGGCGGCGAGGACGCGGCCGGCAATGCAGGCGGGGGCGGCCAGCCGGTCGCCTTCCTTGAGCTGCTGAAACGGCGCGACCTGCTGGTGTTCCTCGCCTCCGTCGTGCTGTTCCACTTCGGCAACGCGGCAATGCTGCCGATGGCCGGCCAGGTGCTCGCGATCGCCCACCCCGGCAGCGACACCATCGCGCTGTCGGCCTGCATCATCGCGGCGCAGATCGTGATGATCGGCGTCGCCTGGGCGGTCGGGCGCGCATCGGGGCGGGGCATCGGGCACAAGCCGATTTTCCTGCTGGCGTTGGCCGTGCTGCCGGTCCGCGGCGTGCTGTTCTCCTTTGCCACCAGCCCCGCAGGCGTGGTGGCGATCCAGCTCCTGGACGGCGTGGCGGCCGGCATCTTCGGCGTG
>CAXTOT010000191.1:0-2776 GCA_964245915.1 uncultured Lichenihabitans sp.
CCCGGGCCTCGTCGGGCTTGATCGCGAAGCCAAGGGCGTGCGCGTCCGCGATCACGAAGCTGTCGCCCCCGAAGGCGATGTCGACCGTGAGTGTCGCGAGACCCGGCACCTCGATGACGGCGTCGAGCTTGTCGGCGAAGGACGGCATACTGCGGACGCTGACACGCTCGGCCTTGCCGTTCCGGCAGGCGGCCTCGACCTCGATCAGGCCGCCCGGAGGCTCCAGCACCAGATGGGTGACCGGTTCCTGCATCGGCACGATGCCGGTCTCGAGCAGCACGGTCGCCACGCAGAGGGCGTTCGAGCCCGACATTGGCGGCGTGTCGATCGGTTCCATGATGACCCACCCCATGTGGGCCCTGGGGTCCTTCGGGGGCACGAGCAGATTGACGTTACGGAAGATCCCACCCCTTGGCTCGTTCAGCAGGAAATTGCGGAGGGTCTGGTTGCTGTGGATGAAGCGCGACTGATCCCAGATCGTGTCGCCGGGTGGCGGTGCGACGCCGCCCACGATCACATCGCCGACCTCGCCGCAGGCGTGGCAGCTGACGACGTGGATGATCTTGCTGGTCCGCATCGAACCGCTCCGCGTTAGAACCTGTCGATGGCAAAAGGGGTGAGATCGACGGATGGCCTCTCGCCGGCCGCGAGTTCGGCGATCAGGCATCCGGTGACCGCGCCCAGCGTCACGCCGAGATGGCCATGGCCCAGGGCGAAGAGCACGTTTGCGTGACGCGAGGAGCGCGCGATGACGGGCTTCGAATCCGGCAAGGACGGCCGACACCCCATCCATTCCCGAGCGTCGGACCTGTTCAAACCCGGCATGACCGTCATTCCCTGGGCCAGGAGCGCCTTCGAGCGATCGAAATTGGGCTTGGCCGTGAGACCGGCCAGTTCGACGGCGCCGCCAATTCGGATGCCGCCCGCAATCGGTGCGAGAACCACGTGGCGCTCGGGAACGCTCACCGGCCGGGTTAAGGCGACACCAGGGGCCGGCAAGGTGGTACTGTAGCCGCGCTCCGTGTCGAGCGGCACCGCATGCCCCAAAGCCCGGCATAGCGGCTTCGACCAAGCGCCAGCGGCCACGACCAGCATGTCGAAGTCCAACGAGCCTCGGTCTTTCAATCGCACGGATTTCGGCGTCGTTCCGGAAAAGACGAACTGCTCGGCTTCTGCCCTTCGCAGGGTGCCGCCTTGCGCCGCGAAATAGGCGGCAAGCGCGGTCGTGAGTTGGAGCGGATCGACCGTTTGCGCCGCATCGGCGACGAAATATCCGTGCGAGAAGATCGGCGCCAAGCCGGGCTCGAGCGCCCTGATCTCATCCGCGCCAACCCTTCGAGCCGTGACGCCGTTCTTGAAGCGGAGGGCCCAGTCCTCGGCGGCGCCCGCAAACGCCTCTGCGTTCTCGTAGACATAGAGGTGGCCGTTCCGAGCCATGAGGTGGTCGAGTGACGCCCGAGCAAGCAGGGCTCGATAGTCCGGCCAGGCCCGACGCAGCAAGGTGGCCAGCGCGGCCGTGATCTCCTCGACGCGGCCGCGACGGCCCGCGAGGATGAAGCGCCCTAGCCAGGGCGCGAGGCGTGGGAAGTACCGCCAGCGGATCGACAGCGGACCCAAGGGATAGGCCAGCATAGCCGGCACCGACCAGATGAGACCCGGCATGGACACCGGCAGCATCTCTGCCACCGCGATGCATCCTGCATTGCCCGACGACGTTGCGGTTCCGGGCGGCAGCGGATCGAGCACCGTGACGCGGAAACCTCTGTGTTGAAGCGCCAGCGCGCAATTGATGCCGATGATCCCCGCGCCGATCACCACCACATGTTTGTGGGCCACCTCCCGCATCAGCATTCCTCTGTCTATCGATGCGGGGACCCCGACCACGGATCTCTGCCGCGCGTGCGTCAGCGTGGAAGAGAGAAGGCTTCGAGCGCAGACCATTCGGTCCTGTCGATCGGGACGCCGTCGGCGAGGGATTTGGCCCGGGCCTCGAGGCGGCGCTGGCCCGGCAGGCGCGACTGGCCCGCTCGACTGAGCGCGTTCACCAAGTCGCCGGTTCGCCGCGACAAGGGCGCCAGGTGATCAGCCCCCACGGACGGATCGATGACGATCACGGTCTGGCCGGTGCGCGGCGATCGCGCTCCAGGGTGGGCCGACCAGTCGACCTCGAAGGAGAATTGCGACCCCACCAGGGCCGCGCAGAGGATTTCCACCATCATGGCGATGGACGCGCCCTTGTGGCCGCCGAACGTCAGAAGGGCGCCCCCGTCGAGGATCGCGTTAGGATCGTCCGTGGGCTTGCCGTGGCGATCGATCCCGGCGCCCGGCTCGAGCATCCGTCCCTCCCGCGCCGCGACTCGGATGTCTCCATTCGCCATGGTGGACGACGCCTGGTCGAAAATCAGTGCGGCCGATCCGGCGACCGGCGCTGCGAACGCCACTGGGTTCGTTCCGTAGACGGGTCTCTTCGCGCCGGGCGGTGCGACGACCGCCATAGAATTCACCACCGACATGGCCACCAATCCCTCGTCGGCAAAACCCTCGATGTCGAGGTAGAGCGCCCCCAGGTGGTGGGAGTCACGGATGGCGATGACCGCAATGCCCTGAGCGCGCGCCTTCTCGGCCGCGCGGTCCCGTGCGGCGGCGAGGGCCACCTGCGCGTATCCGTTCCGCGCGTCGACGCGCAGGAAGCTGGCCGCGGCCTCGTGAACGACGGGACTGGCATGCCCGTCGACGTAACCGCTCGCGAGCGTCGACAGATAGTCGCGAAGGCGAA
>CAXTOT010000192.1:0-2700 GCA_964245915.1 uncultured Lichenihabitans sp.
CGTCGCACTTGTTCAGGAACGTCAGGCGGAAGGCGAAGCCCACGTCCTTGAAGATCCGCGCGTTCTCCGACCAGGTGATCACCGTCCGCGGGCTCATGACCGTGGAGATATCGCCGTTGATGAACCCAGCGCGCGTCAGGTCCGCGAGCGCCACCATGCTCTCGACCCGCTTCTTCATCGCCTTGTCCGACGGGTCAATGCCCATCTTGGCCAACACGATCGCCGTCTCCTGCGCGTGCGGCAGATAGTTCAGCGTCGCGACGATATTCCAGCGGTCCATCTGGCCCTGGTTGATCTGCTGCGTGCCGTGATACAGCCCGGTCGTGTCGCCGAGCCCCACCGTGTTGGCGGTCGCAAACAGGCGGAAGCTTGAATGCGGGCGGATCACGCGATTCTGATCGAGCAAAGTCAGCCGGCCCTCGACCTCCAGCACCCGCTGGATCACGAACATCACGTCCGGACGCCCGGCGTCATACTCGTCGAACACCAGGGCGCAGGCGTGCTGCAGCGCCCAGGGCAGGATGCCCTCGCGGAACTCGGTGATCTGCTTGCCGTCCTTCAGGACGATGGCGTCCTTGCCGATCAGGTCGATGCGGCTGATGTGGCTGTCGAGGTTGACGCGGATGCAGGGCCAGTTCAGCCGGGCGGCGACCTGCTCGATATGCGTGCTCTTGCCGGTGCCGTGATAGCCCTGGATCAATACGCGTCGGTTGAAGGCGAAGCCGGCTAGGATGGCGAGCGTCGTCTCGCGGTCGAACTTATAGGCCGTGTCGATCTCGGGCACATGCTCGGTGGCGACCGAGAACGCCGGCACCTCCATGTCGATATCCAGGCCGAACGCCTGTCGAGCGTCGACCGTCGTATCCGGGACACTGATGGCCGAGGTCGGCGTGGAACGGGCATCGGCGAGTGCAGCGATATTGTTCATAGGCCTTGGGGTCCTGTACAGCGCCCCGCCATGCCGTGAGCCGGGCGGGGCAGTTTAGCCCGCTTCGGGGCGGTTGCGAAAGCTCATCCGGTCGCGGCCATCCGGGGTTCAGCGGTCAAATGTTGCCTCACGGCGGCGTAGGCAAGGTTTATGGTCTTCAGCCGCTCCTCCGACGCCCGGTCTCCGCCGTTGGCGTCGGGATGGTGGCGCTTGGCCAGCTCCTTGTAGCGCGCTTTGAGCGCCTCCATCGACACCGGCCATTCGAGGCCCAGCGCCTGCATCGGATCGCGCAGGTCCGGTGGCACGGTCGCCTTTGGCGGCGCAGTCCCACGGCGCATGCGCCCGGCGGACAAAACGTGCAGCGGATCGTGCAGCATGGCCTCGTCGAACGCCTGGGCACCGAGGCGGCCCAGCGGCCAGGTCGGGCGCTGCCATCCGGTGTCGGACCGTGTATGCGCCTCGATCTCGCTCGCGGTCATGCCTTTGTAGAAGTCCCAGGCCGCGTTGTACTCACGCACGTGCTCGAGGCAGAACCACCAGTACTGGTTCAGCGTGCTGCGGGATTTTGGCGCGCGGAAGCCACCGGCCTCGGGGCAGCCGGGCATGTCGCAGGGGCGTCCCGGCGCGGCCGGGTCGGGCGCATAGGCCCGGGGTCGCGGTGATCGGGTCATCCCGCTTTATGTGCGCTTGTTGCCCGCGGCGGCAAGTGCTTGGGGTCCGGCGAGCGCGGGAACGTAAGACGTTTTAGGAGTCGGCCAGGCGCGAAGCGCGCATGGAGGCGGGTGCGGAACGGACATATTGTATTGACAACGATTTTGCTTTGTGGTAGGAATATTAGTCTAGATCAAGGATGGTGCCGTTGGGTTGTGCAGATCAGGGGCGGCAGGATCAATTGCCGTTCGGACATGGGACCGGCGGCAAAGACCCTGAAGCGTCTGTGGTCGGGCAAAGCACGGCAGACCGCATCTTGGCCATCGCTTACGGTGCACTCGCGTCGCCGTCTTCAGCATGCACTGGCAGGCAAATGAGCAAAGAATCCATGATGAGGTTCGCCGATCGAATGTTGTCCGAGTCGGCGTTCCTGCGCGACAACTGCCGCGACCTGGAGGAGTATCGCGACCCGAAGGAGCCTCTGCCGATATCCTTGCTGGGCCACTTCGGTGGCGAGATCGCCAAGCAGTATGACACGATCGGTTCGGAGGAATGGAGACGCCTTTCGGACCTGATCGAGCAAGGGCTGGCATCCGACGACAGCGACGTGGGGACGGCGGTCGCAACGGGGCTCATCGAAGTGCTGGTACACCGCGCCGAGGCAGTCGAAGGGTTGTGGCCCAAAATCGAGCTCGGCCTAGGGTCCCAGGCGCGGAGCTACGCCGCCGCTTATCGCAACGCCGACTTTGCCGTGAACTCATACGCGAGCGCAGAATGATGCGAAAATTCGGTCCGATACGCATCAATGGCAAGTTGCGCGACGCCGCCTCGCATCGCTTTTCGTGCGTATGCTTCCCGGAACTCCTGCTTCCCACCCGGCCGGCGCCGCGCTAAGCCTCGCGGCATGTCGAACCAACCTCTCCGCGCCGAGCGCATCCGTGCCCTGGTGTCCGCTGCCGTGACGCCGGTCTTGCTGGAGGTGCGCGACGACAGCGCCCAGCATGCGGGCCATGCCGGGGCGACGCCGGGCGGGGAGACACATTATAGCGTGCTGGTCGTGTCCGACCGCTTCGTGGGCCAGGGCCGGGTCGCCCGGCACCGCATGGTCAATGCGGCGCTGG
>CAXTOT010000193.1:0-2619 GCA_964245915.1 uncultured Lichenihabitans sp.
GCCGCCAATCCGACCAGGGTCGGACCTCCCGGCGCGAAGGCGCCTCGGCTGCGTCTAGCAGCCACCCCGGGTTTGGCCCACAAACCGGTATCTTGTCAATTAATATACACTATGATGAACTTACATGAAGCCTGGGAAGCAGAGGCTCTTCAGCCTGCGGCGCCAGACTGATCAAAAGCCACGGCCGCATCGCGCGAAGCGCTTCACGGCACCACCGCGATCGAACACTCCCGCAACGCCATAGTACCGCATTCCGGCACTCGCTCCTTCCACGCTTCCCCAACTGCGGCATTGCCGACATCACGCATTCCCGCGATCCACACTTCACGCATGTTCGAACCAATGCATCACCGAAACGCCGCATCGCGGATGTACTGCCTTTCGTCGATGTCGACCTTGCGCAATACCGCTTCCAGCATCCCCCGCGATGCGGCAACACACGACCATCCGAACGACGCAGAACATTGCTGCAGCATTGATTTTTATCTAATATAATGTATGTCAATGATCCACCGATCACTGAGTCCGGCATTCACATGAGGACCCTCCATGCCGAGCATCTTCGCCGTCGCCAATCCGAAGGGCGGGAGCGGCAAGACCACCGTGGCCATCATTCTCTCCGGTGAGTTTGCCAAGCACGGATACTCCGTCGCCATCGTCGATGCCGACCCGCAGGGTTCCTCCTACCAATGGCACGCCTCCTCGGTCGCCCGCGGCCTCAGTCCTAACGGCATTGACCTCATCCGGGCACCCGACGAGAAAGCCCTGGACAAAGCCATAGAGCGGCTCGATGCCTACGACGTCGTCGTCATCGACACCCCCGGCTATTACGGCGAGGCCCTGATCCAATCGGCCCTTCGGGCCGACCTCCTGGTCCTGCCCTGCAAAGTTCACACCTTCGACGCATCGCAGGTGGTCCGCACCATCCGGAATCTCGAGCGGCATGCCGATGATGCGAAGCTACCCATGATCCAGCACCGCGTCCTCTTCAACGAGTATGACAGCCTCGACCGCAACACGCGTCCATTGCGAGAGGTCGTTGCCTACCTCGATGGCGAACACGTGCCCGTCTGTGCCAACGCGCTCTACCGCCGCGTGACCTACCGCACCATGACGAGCGGACACGGGACGCTCTACCAGATGAGCGACAAGGACGAGTCGGTGCGCAAGGCGCGCTACAACGCCGACCAGGTCGTTCGCGAACTCCTCGCGGCCAGCCAGGGCACGACCACGGCCGAGGCCACAGCATGAGCGACGCGGTGGAAGTACCCAAGGCCGAGCGCCCTGCCCTGCCCCGCGACACGTTTCGGCATCAGCGCGCCGTGTCGACCCCGGCGATGCCGGTCGTGGTCACGCCGGACTACGGCGAACTCAAGGGTAGCACGGCTGTCGCCGAGCCGGACCGGCGCGGGTCGGAACGCGAGCAAGCCGTCGTCCCGAGACTGCGTCCGAAGGCGAAGTCCGTCTCTCCCAGAAACCCGTTCGAAGGATATGGGGAGCGGAGCTCGTCGCGCCCCTATGCCCTTCGTCTGCCCGATGCCATCGACCTGGTGCTGCGCCAGATGGCGGCCGAGGAGCGGACGCAACCGCTCCGCGTCATCGATCGCATCCTCTATGAACACCTGAAAAGATCCGGGCGCCTGCCGCCTCCAGACCGCACTTGACCACAGCCCTCCGCCGTCCCTACAGCGCTATGGGGGAGCGCGGGACGGCTCCGGTGCTGCTTCGCTTCGCTGCGGTCGCTCCCGCGACTGGACTGCGTATTTCACGCCATCGTGCGCACGGATTTCAGGGGATCGTGGGCAGTGATTTCACGGCATCGCGGGCACCCGTTTTGACGGGGTGACGGAGCTTCGACCGACAGTCTGACCGGGTACGCAGACCCTCGTTTTTGACGACGAGGGGACCTGATGCCGACCGAGAGATTGTCGATGCGCCGCATACGCGACCTGTTGCGTCTGAAGCACGAGAACGGCCTGAGCAGCCGCGTGATCGCGACCTTGCTGGGACTGAGCAAGGGGGCAGTAGGGGACTATCTGCGTCGGGCGCAAGCGGCCGGCGTCAGCTGGCCGCTGGACGAGGCGCTGACCGACACGGGGCTGGAACGGCTGCTGTTTCCCACGGCGTCCGATGTCATGGCGGTGGGCCGGCACGAACCGGACTGGTCCAAGGTCGACCGGGAGCTGCGTCGTCCAGGGGTCACCCGGACGCTGCTTTGGCAGGAGTACCGGTCCGAGCACCCGGATGGCTATGGCTACACTTGGTTCTGCGTGCGCTTCGAGGCCTGGAAGGGTCGGGCGTCGCCGACGATGCGCCAGAGCCATGCCGCCGGCGAGAAGGTGTTCGTCGACTTCGCCGGTGACACGATCGACGTGATCGATCCAATCACCGGCGTGGTGCAGCCGATGAAGCTGTTCGTCGCTGCGCTCGGTGCCTCCAGCTACATCTACGCCGAAGCCAGGGCCAGCGAAGGGCTGGCCGACTGGATCGGCTGCCATGTCGGCCTTTTCGCCTTCCTGGGCGGGGTGACGGCGATGATCGTCTGCGACAACCTGAAGGCGGCCGTCACCAATCCGGACCGCTACGATCCGGGGATCAACCGCTCCTACCAGGAGATGG
>CAXTOT010000194.1:0-2537 GCA_964245915.1 uncultured Lichenihabitans sp.
ATCACCACTGTCAGAACCCGCTCAACACGGGAGAAAGAACCTAGACCAACACAGGAATGCCCGTCAAGAGCAACCGCGCCAGTGACGAGAGAGATAGACAGCAGGCGCGGAACCGTCAAGCGGGGAAATGACCGCGCCCCTCACGATACCGCATAAACCAATCCACAAACCTCGGAATCCCAACCGCCAACGAGGTCCGCGGCCGATAGCCGATATGCCGCTCGATCGCCGAAAGGTCGGCGCAGGTGTCTGTCACGTCGGCCTTGGGCCGGGAAGCGGATTGGACGATGGCGGACCTCCCCAAGCTCAACTCCAGCAAGCGAACCAGCTCGGACACCGGCTCCCCGCGATTATTGCCGATGTTGAACACCTGCGGCGCGGCGTTCGCCAGCGGCACACGATCGAGGCAGGCCACAACCCCGCCCACGATGTCATCGATATAGGTGAAATCGCGCCGCAACGCGCCGTCGTCATAGAGCGTGATCGCCTCGCCCTGCATGATCGCCTCGGCAAAGGCGAAATAGGCCATATCAGGCCGCCCCCATGGCCCGTAAACCGTGAAGAACCGCAATCCAGTCTGCGGCAGGCCAAACAGGTGGCCGTAGCTATGGCTGATGAGCTCGCCCGCGCGTTTCGTCGCCGCGTAGACCGACATCGGCGTGCTTACCGGGTCGCTCTCGGCGAATGGCAGCGCCGTGCTGCCGCCGTAGACCGAAGATGAGCTGGCATAAACGACATGCTCGAGCTGGTTGAGCCGCCGGGCTGCCTCGAGAACGGTGACATGGCCCATAACATTGGAGGTCACGTAGGCGAACGGATCGATCAGCGAGTGACGCACCCCTGCCTGTGCCGCCAGATGCACCACTCGCGTCGCCGCGCGTTCGTCGTCGAACAGCGCGAACATCGCGGCCTTGTCGGCGATATCCGCCTGCCTGAAGCGAAATCCAGCTTCGGGCGTCAACTGCGCCAGCCGCGTCTGCTTCAACCGCACGTCGTAGTAGTCATTGAGGCTGTCGATTCCGACGACGGTGTCCCCCCGGGCCAGCAGGGCTCGACAGACATGATAGCCGATGAACCCCGCCGCCCCGGTGACGATCGTTACCAAACACGCCTCCTGATACGCTCCAGCGACTAGTGCTCCGAACCACTACGTTGCGACCCAGCCTCCATCGATGGACAGCGGCGCACCGGTGATGGTCCGCGCAGCCTCAGAGCAGAGGAACACGACCAGGCCGCCAATCCCGTCCGGCGTGGTAAACTGCGCCATAGGTTGTTTTTCCGTCAGCATGGCACGCTTCACAGCCTCGACATCCAGGCCATCCCGCACTGCCCTGGCGTCCAGTTGCGCCTGCACCAACGGGGTCAGCACCCAGCCCGGACAGATGGCATTCACGGTCACGCCGCTATTGGCCAGCTCGATCGCCCCCACCTTCGTCAGCCCGATCAGCCCATGCTTCGCGGCGACATAGGCCGACTTTTGCGCGCTGCCGACCAGCCCGTGCGCCGATGCGATGTTGACGATCCGGCCCCAGCCCTTCGCGGTCATGCCGGGGATCGCCGCCTGCATAGCATGGAACGCCGCCGAAAGATTGATCGCAATGACCGCGTCCCAGCGCTCCGTTGGAAAGTCCTTGATATCCGCTGTGTACTGGATCCCGGCATTGTTCACGAGGACATCGAGCCTGCCCAAAGCGGCATGGGTCCGTTGCACCAGCCCGGCCACCTGCTCGGCTTGCGACAGGTCGGCGCCGTCATAGGCCACACGGACGCCGTAGGTGCTGGCCGCCTCCGCCCGCAGCGCCTCGATTGCGGCCGGCTCGCCAAAGCCGTTCAGCATCAGGTCGGCCCCCTGTTCGCCGAGGCACCGGGCGATGCCCAGGCCGATCCCGCTCGTCGAGCCCGTCACCAACGCGACCTTGCCGGCGAGGCTTTTTACCGAAGCGCTCATTATCGTCTCCAACGATGCGTATTCGGCCACTGTCCTCCACCACGGGCCGCTCGGGAAGAGGTTGAGGGCGCAAGGCTCCCCGACTCGCAACGCTCCATCGCCCGGCGCGTTGATGCAACTCAACCCGCCAAGGAGGCCACGATGGCTGACAAGCCGAGCGACATTAAAGACCAGACCGAGGGCGCGCGCCTGCACAAGACCAACAACAACCTGAAGAACAACGCGAAGGCCGTGGCGATGGAGGTGCTGCAGGCCCGCATGGCCGACAGCATCGACCTCGCGTTGATCACCAAGCAGGCGCATTGGAACCTCAAGGGCCCGCAGTTCATCGGGGTTCACCTGATGCTCGACGGTTTCCGCGACCAGCAGGACGAATGGTCGGACATGATGGCCGAGCGTATCACGCAGCTCGGCGGCACCGCCCGCGGAACGGTGCAGGAAGTGAACCGGGAGACCAGCCTGGAGCCCTATCCCACGAACATCTATGCCGTCGCCGACCACATCAAGGCGCTGATCGAGCGCTATGCCGCCTGTGCCAACGCCATCCGCAAGAATATCGACGACACCGACGAGGCCGGCGACGCAGGCA
>CAXTOT010000195.1:0-2534 GCA_964245915.1 uncultured Lichenihabitans sp.
CACCTGTCAAAAACACTCGCATGAAAAGTCTCCGACGTTGTTCGGAGCCGTATTTCGTTCTAAACGGGGTCATGTAAAAGTAGTGACTTTATCATGGTATAAACTTCAACAGGATCGCTATGTCCTTCAAGACGGATAACTTGCTCGGCACGTTCCTCCGCGATCGCCGGTCACGCATGGACGCAGCGGCATTTGGATTTGGCGGAGGACGTCGGCGCACACCCGGATTGCGCCGCGAAGAGGTTGCCCAGCGCTCGAACATCTCGCCGACGTGGTACACTTGGCTTGAGCAGGGCAGAGGTGGCGCACCTTCTGCGGATGTTCTCAACCGAATCGCCGCCGGGCTGATGCTGACCGAGCCGGAGCGCGAACATCTTTTCATTCTCGGTCTCGGACGCCCGCCGGAGGCGAACTACCAAGGCTCCGATGAAGTGACGCCGCGGCTGCAGCGTGTCCTGGATGCGCTGCCGATCAGTCCGGCTATCATCAAGACAGCGACCTGGGACGTCGTGGCATGGAACGCCGCCGCGGCGACGCTCCTGACTGACTATGGGACGCTTCCCCGCGAGCAGCGCAATATCCTGCGTCTCATGTTTACGAACTCCAGCATCAAGGCTGCACAAGAGGATTGGCTCAGCGTCGCCCGCTATGTCGTAGGGGCCTTCCGCGCGGACGCTGCACGGGCCGGTGCGGGGGCGGAGATCGCCCAGTTGGTCCACGAACTATCGAGGCTAAGTCCGGAGTTCGAGGCACTGTGGCGCGATAACGACGTTGCCGGACATGCGGACGGACTTAAGCGTCTCCACCATCCCGAGCACGGTCTGATCGAACTCGAATTCTCAGCCTTTGCGGTCGATGGCCGTCCAGACCTCGGGATGATCGTCTACAATCCCGCCGCTCCGGAAACGGCCCGACGTATCCAATCGCTGATGGCGCGCGCCACACATCGAGAAACTCCCTCGGGACAGTAGCGAGATCAAGTCACGTTCCCAGCCTATGGTCCGCTTTTTGCGTTCTTCCTGTTCAAAGCTGTCGGACCGGAAGCCACCACCTGTCGCCGTTCACGTCCAGCTGCGCGGAACCGTCCGCCTCACCCGCCGAACGACGGCTTTTTTTCAACTGTATGCTTAAACAGCTCACCAAGTCGCCGACCGACGTCGCCTCGCAATCGTTCCGGTATTTGAGAGACGACATTCCTGCGAAGGTGCGATAATGACGCGACTGGGTTTGGAAATCGCATGCGCATCGTCTCGCTTCCGATCGTAGCAAGTGTATTGTTGGCCGGTTGTGGCCTCAGTTCCGGCATTGTGCCGATCGGGCCCGGCGTCTACGCACTTTCCGAGATGCGTGCACCGGTTCGCGGGGGCGGGGCGGAGGCACACCGTGTTGTGCTGACCGAGGCGACGGGCTTCTGCCAGCAACATGGCCTTCGCTTGCGGAGACTGGACCTGCAGCCCGACGGAGACCCTCGCATCCAGGAGTGGCCGACGGCGTTCGACATGACCTTCCAGTGTGTCTGAGCGATGCCCCCACACCCGACCACGCTGCCCGTGAGCTGTGTAGAGGCCTCGGCCGAGGCCGTCGCAGGTTCGTCACGGATTGCGGCGTGATTGCCCCAAGGCCCGGTCCGACCTAGCGTGTCCTGGTTGGCGGCAGAGAGCGAGATGCTGGACAGCCGCGCAACGTGGGCGCGTCTCGGCCTGCTGCTGATTGTGAGCTCGATCGGCGGCGTAGGCATGTGGTCCGTGTTGGTCACGCTGCCGGCGGTGCAGACGGGGTTCGGCGTGGCGCGTGCCGGGGCTGAACTGCCCTCCATGCTCATTATGCTGGTTTTTGCCGCTGGCGGCGTCGTGATGGGCCGAGCGACCGACCGCTTCGGCATCGCGCGCGTCGCCGCCGTCGCCGGTGTGATTCTTGCGGCCGGCTACGCGCACGCCAGCCGCACGCACGATCTGCTGAGCTTCGCGCTGGTGCACGGCGTGCTGATCGGGATGCTCGGCTCGGGGGCGCTACTCGGCCGGGTCATGGCCGACGCGTCGCTGTGGTTCCGCCGCTGGCGCGGTCTCGCTGTGACGATCGCCGCAGCCGGCAACGACGTGGCGGGCGCGGTCTGGCTGCCGATCGTGGCGGCGACGACGCAGTCCTGCGGCTGGCGGGCGACCGAGCTCGGCATCGGCGCGATCATGCTGCTCACCATCCCTCCGCTGGTCTGGCTGTTGCGAGCACCGTCTCCTGTGTAGCAAGGCACCGTTGGCGCCGTTGCTGCGTCGGCCGCGTCGCCAGCGCGACTGGGGCTGTCGCCGGACGTTCTGCTGGCGCTGCTCGTGGCCGCGGGCCTGGGTTGCTGCGTCGCCTTGTCGATGCCGCAGTTGCACATCGTCGCCTACTGCGCGGACCTCGGCTACGGCCCGGCACGCGGAGCGGAGATGCTGTCGCTCATGCTCGGGCTCGGCATCGTCAGTCGTGTCGGGTCCAGCTGGGTCGCCGACCGCATCGGCGGCTCTCGGCGGCTTGGGCCTGAACTGCCGCGAACG
>CAXTOT010000196.1:0-2524 GCA_964245915.1 uncultured Lichenihabitans sp.
ACGAAACCATCGAAGCCGATGAGACGATGATACTGAACCCATTCGCGCAGGTATCGGCCCTCATTCCTGAATATGGCGCAAATACCTAGTTTCAACATATGGAAGCACCCTGGAGCCGGAAGGTTCAACGACGTGAACGCGCGCGATAGCGAGTTGTCCGCAATGACTGCATGCAACAAATAGCCGGTTCGTGTCGGATGCAAACTGGAAACGCTCAGGTCGGGCCAGCTATCGGCCAAAATAATCGTCGGCGGTCCGCGTTAACGTGCGTTTTCGCAGCGCTGGCCTGCCGGACCCAGCCCGGCGGACGTGACTTGACCGGGTATCGTGGAGCGGCGGTGGCCGCGGCAATCGCCGTATCCTTCGCGTCGACGCCCTCATGGGCACAGGAGGTGTTCCTCGGCTCGGCAGATCAATGGCGCGACCTCGCCGCCAACCCCGAGCAGTGGCCGTTCGTGCGCGACAACGTCGATGGGTTGTATGTGAATTTCATCATGATGAAGCGGCTCCAGGAGGGACTGCTCGAGAGGACGGTGGGCATGCTCAGGAACCGCCGGGTGTTCCTCGAGTCCGACCAGCGCCTGCCCAAGCCCGGCGACGACACGTCCGGTGCATCTCCTGGGGACGACCAGGCCTTCATCTTGAAGCTGCACGGGTCCGGCTTGAGGATCCCCTACACCAGCCTGAACTACGGCTGGAGCCCGGACCGTGCCGCGAACCTCGTTCAGTTCGACACTGTGCCGGGCGTCCCGCGCAAGAACTTCGTCCAGGTCGGGCCGTGGAACCTCGGCGGCGACATCGAAGGCGAGGCGGGGAGCGGCGGACGGCCGAACGCGGCCTATCGCGCATGGGTCGACGCGGCGGACGGCGTGTCGACGGATGGGCCGATGGGGCTGTGGAAGTCGAACAGCGGGCACATGCGGGAGGGCAGCATTTCGGTGGTTCGCTTCGCCCACCGGCACGGGAAGATGGCGGCCATCATGCTTGGGCCCTACGGCGCAAAGAACCCCGACTACGAGGCCGGCCAGTTTCTTTCCGTATCGCGGGACGCGGTGCGCCTGCACGAGGACTCCGCCGCCGTGCCGGATATCTGGGTCGTGTTCGAGTACGCCACCACCATCAAGGCCGTTCCCGAGCAGGAAGATGGGCATGCGTCGCCAACCACGACGGGCGTAGCGTTCTGGCTTTTGCACCATTTGCGAGATCCGGATCGTGAGATGTCGCTCTCGGCGTCGTCCAATGGATGGCAGCCGGCGGGTGGCGATGGAGCGCGCGCGTTCGAAATCATGCTGTCGAACCGCAGCGGCTGGATGGATTTCGCCCCCCGTCTCCGGCTCGTCGCGGCGGGTCGTAACCTCCGCGTCAGGGCCTTCGTCGACGGCCAGGACGTGTCCGGCGCCATCCGGGACGGCGTTCCCCTATCGGGTGCCTTGCGCCTCTGGCCGGGGCAGCAGCGCACGATCCGGATCGTCACGGACGGACGCGAGGGATCGCAGAACGAGGGCGGCTACCGGCTCGAGCTGTTCCCAGGTCTCCGCTCCGGCGCGTCGGAGCAGGTGCTGCCGCTGCCGCCGGACCGGTGAGAATGGCGAAGGCCGAAAGCTCGCCCGCATTGGCGGAGACGCTTCGTCTAGGTCTCATGCCAGCTCTTCAGGCCCACTACCCGCATGGCAAGAAGATTGCATCACGTTTGGCATGATAAGCCGCCGCGCGCTCCTGACCACCGCCGCGACCCTCGCCGCACCCGCGCTGGTCGCACGCAGCTCGCTGGGTCAGACATTGCGCAAGGTGAGGCTGGGGTCGGCGTTCACCACCACCACGAATGCGATGTTCCTCATGCCCGACCTGCTGCGGCCGGAGGGCATCGACGCCGAGGTCATCACCTTCCCGAGCCTCGTGCAGCGCATGCAGGCGGTGGCGTCCGGCAGCGTGGACGTCGGCAATGGCGGCCTTTCGGCCACGATGCAGGTCGCGACCAAGGGCCTGCCGATGTCGGTGCTGGCCAATGGCTGCGACGGCGGCTGGATGATGCTGGCCCGGCCCGGCATCACCGGTTTCCAACAACTCCGCGGCAAGAAGATCGGGGTGCAGAACGGCTCGATCGGCCTCGTGAGCCTGAACTGGAAGCTGCGGCACGAGGGCATCGCCGACCAGGTCGAGCTGCTGTTCCTCGACAACCAGGACCAGCCGGTGCCCCTGGCGCGCGGCGACGTGGACGCGATCTGCTGCTTCGAGCCCTATGCGACCTTTGCCGAATTGAGCGGCTTCGGCCAGAAGCTGTGGGTCCCCTACGACACGCCGATGGGCAAGACCAACCTCGGCTTCGTCGCCAGCACCGCGTTCATCCAGAAGGAGCCCGGCCTGGTCCGCACCTTGGTGCACGCGCACGTGAAGGCGACCGAACGGATGCGCACCGACCCCTCGATCGCGGTCGAGACGACGGTCAAGCAGTTCAACATGGACCGCGCGATCGCCGAGGCGAGCACGAAGAACCTGTTCTTCAATGCGGACAGCGGCGAGGCCT
>CAXTOT010000197.1:0-2522 GCA_964245915.1 uncultured Lichenihabitans sp.
CAGTCACCTCCAAGCCCGTTCGTAAACCCGCGTTAACCCGAGTTCAAAGCCCTGGGCCGCACCGCCGGGGTCGCGTCGCCGCGAGGCGGTTGCGACCGTGCCCGGCTTCGGCTAACGATGGTCGGCCAGCACCCGTAGCTCAGCTGGATAGAGCGCTGCCCTCCGAAGGCAGAGGCCAGGGGTTCGAATCCCTTCGGGTGCGCCAATCCCTTCGGTGTCCGCCCCTGATTTTAGAGATCGGTTCGAACTTTGTTCGAACTGGTGCGCCACCCATCGCCGCATCGATCGTCCGGCGCACGGCCGGACGCGGGCTCTTCGGGCTCGCCGGCTGTGCGGGCCGCGCCGTTCGATGGCGGCGTCGTTCAGGCTCGGAGGGCGGCGGACGGTTCGGAAC
Organism: uncultured Lichenihabitans sp.; assembly: GCA_964245915.1. GTDB lineage: Bacteria > Pseudomonadota > Alphaproteobacteria > Rhizobiales > Beijerinckiaceae > Lichenihabitans. The sequence goes on from CAXTOT010000197.1 coordinate 395, forward strand.
AACCGATGCTTCCCCCGCGACGGTCAGGGCGCGGCGGCAGCTTTCGCGGTTCCGACCTTGGCCAGCTGGCCGAGCATGAACCGGGGGGCGACGCGGCTCATGATCTTCAGCACGTTGCTGAGGCCGGGCCGGATTTCCAGTTTGCCGGCTTCTATGCCGGCGATCGCGCGCTTGGCGAGGACGGCCACGTCCATGGCCTTCATGCCTTTCATCTCCCGCGCGAACTCGCCTCGAAACAGCGGGGTCTCGACGCCGGGCGGGGCCAATTCGACGACGCTCACCAGGCCGTCGAGTTGCACGCGCAAGGATTGTGAGAAGGAATGGATCGCGGCCTTCGTCGCGCAATAGACGGGCGACAACGGAAGCGGGACGAAGCCGAGACCGGACGACACGTTGACGATCAGCGCACCCTTGCGCGTTTTGAGGTGCGGCAGGAACTGCTGGACCATCCGTACCGGCCCGCTGAGATTGATGTCGATCTCGCGGGTCACGTCATAGAGGTCGCGAGCCTGGTTCAGGTTCAGGTTCCGCATGATGCCGGCGTTGTTGACGAGAACGTCGAGCGTCGGAAACCGGGCGAGGACGCTGTCGTGCAGCGCCGCGATCGCCTCGGGGTCGCTCACGTCGCTCTGGACGACGTGGACCCCGGGCATCGCGCTCCTGGCCGCATCGAGCTTGCGCGGGTCGCGGCCCGTGACGATCACGGCGTTGCCGAGCCGCAGCAGTTGCTTCGCGAGCTCGCGCCCGATCCCGCTCGTGCCCCCCGTGATCAGGATGGTCTTGTTGTTCAGCTTCATCGACGGTTCCCCGACCGGCCCGACGGCTCCGGATGCTTGCATCCTAGCTGACCGCTCCCTAAGGTAAAGAAGGCACCCTCGAGTGCCGTAGTTACCTTGCGGAGAGTGTGGGACATGACCCGTATCGGGTTTTCCGAGGATCAGATCGCGACGGCGAAGCGCTACGCCGCCGCCACCCCGCCCGCCGTCCTCGATCCCAAGATCGAGGCGCTGGTGACGGACGTGATCGGCCGCGTCGCCGACAAGTGGACGATGCTGATCCTCGAGGTCCTGGCGGAGAAGGGGGAGCTGCGGTTCACCAGGTTGAGCGAACTCGTTGCGGGGATCAGCCAGAAGATGCTCACCCAGACCCTGCGGCGGATGGAGCGGGACGGTCTGGTGACGCGTACCGTGCATCCGGTCGTTCCGCCGAAGGTCGAGTATCGGCTGACGCCGCTCGGCTTGACCCTCGGGGCGGCCTTCTGCGGGGTTTGGGTGTGGGCCGCGGAAAACCTCCATGACATCGAGCAAGCCCGCCGGACTTTCGACGACAAGGCCGCCACGTCCTGAGGGCCCGACCGGGGAGGGTCGGGAGCGGAGATCGCGGCAGGTCGAGCGCGATGCCGAACGCCCGACACCGCCATCAAGCACTTCACCGCTTACGATCCCGTCGCCGAGTGAAACGTCGGACGCGTCGCAACAGATGCCGAGGGCCACTGATCCAGGCGTAATGTGTACATGATGTAGCCCCTTGAGCGCACACTCAACCGCCAGGCCGGCGTGGACATAGGCCTGCATCCCCGCTCGTCGCTCTTTGGCCAGAAGGCTAACACTCACCTGGTGCTGATCGGCAAGCCTGAACCATTCGTCCGGACTATCCGCGTCCTGGTGCGGCCCGAGATTCATCCCGGAGCGCCGACAGGGCGCGGTCCGGCCACGGCATGGATCAGTCCGCTGCTTTCATGGGCGTCCGGTTTCACGGTCCAGCCCGTACAAGGAATGCAGCGTCCGCACCGCCAGTTCGGTGTAGGCGGCGTCGATCAGCACCGAGAACTTGATCTCGGAGGTGGTGATGGCGCGGATGTTGATGCCCTTCTCGGCCAGCGCACCGAAGGCGCGCGCCGCGACGCCCGCGTGCGAGCGCATGCCGATACCGATCGCCGACACCTTCACCACGTCGTTGGTGCCCTGCAGCACGCCGAAGCCGATGCCTCCGCGCGCCGCGTCGAGGAGGGCCTTGGCGCGTTCGAAATCGGCGACCGGCACCGTGAACGTCAGGTCCGTCGTGGTGGTGTCGTCGGACACGACCTGGATGATCATGTCGACGTTGATGCCGGCCTCGGCCAGCGGCA
>CAXTOT010000198.1:0-2502 GCA_964245915.1 uncultured Lichenihabitans sp.
ACGGGCGCGACCTGTTCCGCGCCCTGCGCCCATCTGGCCTGACCGGCGCGCCGCACGAGACCGTCAGCTCCAAGTCGCGGAGCTGGACCCTGTTCGACGTGGCGAAACTGACCCACCCGGGAGTGCAGGTGTTGCCGGGCGAGGCGCCGTCGAAGTGGGACGACGTGATCAGCCAGTGGATCGACTTCACGCCGAAGTACAGCGGCCTGAAGGACGGCTTCAAGACCGATTATGCCGAGGTTACCGTCTACGGGTCCCGCAACATGGGCCACGTGAACATGTCCAAGTCGTTTGAGGACATGGTGAAGAAGAACTATCTGCTCGATGACGAGTCCAACCTGCAGATCGAATTCCACGAGTTCTTCGACACATTGACCGCCTACGCCAACGTCATCTTGCCCGGCATGGCCAAGACCGACCTGGTCGCGTTCTGGGCCAGCCAGGCGAACTACGACAAGCTGACCTGGGAAGAGCGGCTGATCGAGCATGCCTGGCTCATCGACCTCGGCCCGATGCTTTCCGAGCCGGCGATCCGCTTCGAGGGCATGGCCGGCGAGTGCTTCTGGGGCTGCGCCTGCTGGGTCGTCGTCTCGTATGACGAACTGCGCGGCACGGTGCTGCCGCCGCCGAACCGCAAGGTGATCGTCGAGGAGGGGATCGCGAAGATGGCCACGACCGTCGTCGCGACGCCGGGCGGTCTGGCGCCCAAGCGGGTCCGCACGGCGATGGCCCCCGAAATGGCTTCGTAAACACCAATGGGCGGGGGTCTCGCGGCCCCCGCCCACCTTCCTGCTTGCAGAACAAAGGTTCCTTATGTCCACCGCCGACACCCGAATTCCCGCCACTGTAGTCACCGGCTTCCTCGGCTCGGGCAAGACCACGCTCATCAACCGCATCCTGCGCGAGCAGCACGGCCGCAAGCTCGCGGTCATCGTCAACGAGTTCGGCGAGATCAGCATCGACGGCCAGCTCGTCATCCACGACGAGGAGGCGCAGCTCGTTGAATTCAACAACGGATGCCTGTGCTGCACCGTGCGCGGCGATTTGGTCGAGACGTTGAGCCGCCTGCAGGAACGAGCCGGTACGCTGGACGGCATATTGATCGAGACCACCGGCCTTGCCGACCCGGCGCCGGTCGCCTCGACGTTCTTCGCCGCCGACGAGGTCAAGGCCGGCATCCGACTCGATGCGTTCGTGACCGTGGTGGACGCGGTCAACCTGGAAAAGAACCTGGCGCAGAGCAACGAGGCGATGGAGCAGGTCGCGTTCAGCGACATCGTGCTCATCAACAAGATGGACCTGGTTTCGGGCGAGCAGATGGCCGCCATCGAGCGCCGGGTCCGGCAGCTGAACGCCATGGCGACGATCTATCACACCGCCAATTCCGAGATTGCGCTGTCGAGCATCCTGAACGTCGGCGCCTTCGACCTCGTGCAGAAGCTGGAGGTGGATCCGGAGTTCCTGGGCGACCACGAGCACGAGCACGACCCGGCGATCGGCTCGTTCGTCCTGACGGAGCAGCGCCCGGTGGACGTGAACCGGCTGATGACCTGGATGGGCGGCATGGCGGAGCGCCGGGGCGACGACCTGTATCGCACCAAGGGCCTGTTTTACGCGAACGGCTTCAACGAACGGCTGGTGTTCCAGAGCGTGCGCATGCTGACCACCCTGCGCCGAGACCGCCTGTGGGAGCCCGGCGAGGAGAAATTGACGCAGTTCGTCGTCATCGGAAAAAACTTGGACCGGGAGGAGTTCGCAGCCGGCCTCGCAAGCTGCGTCTTCAAATAGACCTCACCAAATCAGGAGCGACTGAATGGCCATCGAAGCTGGCGCCACCGTGCCACCCGCGACATTGAAGCACATGACCCCGGCCGGGATCGAGGACTTGGAACTGCTGCCGTTGCTGAAGGGTAAGAAGGTTATCCTGTTCGGCCTGCCCGGCGCGTACACGCCGGTTTGCTCGACCCAGCATCTGCCGGGCTTCGTGGCGGACGCGGACAAGCTGAAGGCGGAAGGCGTCGCGGCGATCGCCTGCATCTCGGCGAACGATCCGTTCGTGATGTCCGCCTGGGGCAAGGAGCATGGGGCCGACGACAAGGTCATGATGCTGTGCGATCCGGATGCGGCCTTTATAAAAAGCCTCGGCCTGTCGCTCGATTTGTCGGGCCTCGGCCTGGGCGAGCGGTCGAAGCGCTGGTCGATGGTGGTGGAGGACGGTGTCGTCGCCACCGTCAATGTCGAGGACAGCATCTTCGACGCGCATGTGAGCGGGTCCGCCAACCTGCTCGCCTCCGTCCCGGCCTAGCGCGCCGGCGCCGGGGGCGACCGCTATGCAGGCCACCGGCGCCGATGTGGAACCGCTGTATCGGGTGCACGTGTTCTGCTGCACCAACCGGCGGCCGGACAGCCATTGGCGCGGCTGTTGCGCCAGCAAGGGTAGCAAGGCTCTGTGCGACTACATGTGCCGGCTCGGCATGACGCTGGGGGTGCGCCGCATCCGCA
>CAXTOT010000199.1:0-2411 GCA_964245915.1 uncultured Lichenihabitans sp.
TGATGCCGCCATGCACGACGGCCACCTTGTCCTTCAGCGCGAGCTGCTGGGCGTATTGCGAATACAGCTGGATGGTTGACTGGGTGTCGTAGTTGACCAGCTCGACCTGCCGCCCGAGCAGGCCGCCGCTGGCGTTCACCTCGTCCGCCGCGAGCTGGATGGTCGCATGCATCGCCTGGCCCGACGAGCCGATCGGCCCCGACAGGTCGAGCAGGCTGCCGACCTTGATCGTGTCCGCGGCCATCGCGTGCCGGGCGACCAGCGGCATGGCCAGCGCGCCGCCTGCGGCGATGGTCGCCGATTTGAGCAGGCTGCGTCGCGTCGTAGGCAAGTGGTGCATGTTCTCGATCCTTTTGGCTATGGCATCGTCAGGGGATGCAGGGCCTGCGCATGGGTTAATTACGTTGCAATTCCAATATAACTCTGCGCTCTCGTCACTGGGCTACGCAAAGGCTGCGCCAACTTGCCTCCCGTTATCAAGCCGCAGGTTGCAGTTATTGCCAAACAGGAGTCCTCGCCGCGATATCGGCGACAATGCCTCGACACGCGGCAACATCTTCTATTAGCTGCTGCCAGAACGGTCGCATGATGTGAAACACCCCCGCCGCCATCGCCTGAACATTCTGAAATCAAGGAGAGCAAGCCATGCAGGATCCGTCCGAATATGACGTCGCACTGCGGGTGCGTGCCCTGGAGAGCCTGCTGGTCGAGAAAGGGCTGGTGCAGCCAAAGGCCCTCGCGGCCATCGTCGAGACCTACGAAACCAAGATCGGCCCGCATAACGGCGCGCGCGTCGTGGCCCGCGCCTGGTCCGACCCGGACTACAAGTCCCGTTTGCTGACCGACGCCACCGCAGCCATCGCCGAACTCGGCTATAGCGGCGTGCAGGGCGAGGATATGGTCGTGGTCGAGAATACCGCGCAGGTGCACAACATGGTCGTCTGCACCTTGTGCTCCTGCTATCCATGGCCGACGCTCGGATTGCCGCCGAACTGGTATAAATCGGCACCCTACCGCGCACGCGCCGTCATCGACCCGCGCGGCGTGCTGGCGGAGTTCGGCGTCGACCTGCCGCCGGAAAAAGAGGTCCGGGTCTGGGACAGCAACGCCGAGCTGCGCTACCTCGTGCTGCCCGAGCGCCCGGCCGGCACCGAGGCGATGGACGAGGCGGCACTTGCGGACCTCGTGACCCGCGACGCGATGATCGGAACCGGCGTCGCTGCGGCGGCTGGCTGAAAGGAGATCCTGCGATGAACGGAATGCACGACCTCGGCGGCATGCACGGCATGGGCCCGATCAATCCCGAACCGAACGAACCGGTGTTCCACGCCCCGTGGGAACGCACGATGTTCGGCCTGTTCATGACCGTCTTCGCCGCCGGGCAGTTCAACGTCGACGAATTCCGCTACGCCATCGAACGCATGAACCCGGCGGAATACCTGCAAACGTCATACTACGAGCACTGGATGCACTCGCTCGAAACGATGCTGGTGGAGCGCGGCACATTGACCAAGGCCGAAATCGACGGGCGCATGGCGCAGCTTGCGAAGGAGGCCGCGTGATGCCCGCACTACCGGTCGAAAACGTCGAAGGATTGATCGCCACCGGGGCCACCGCGCGCATGGAAGCCGACGTGGCACCGCGCTTCCGGCCAGGGGACCGCGTCATGGTGCGTAACATCAATCCCGCGACCCACACCCGGCTGCCCCGCTATGCCCGCGGCAAGCCCGGCGTCGTCGAGGTGGACCGCGGCGTGTTCTGCTTCAACGACACCAACGCGCACGGGCAGGGCCACAAGCCGCAGCACGTCTATACGGTGCGCTTCACCGCGCGCGATCTGTGGGGCGAGCAGGCCTCGCCGCGCGACACGGTGTCCCTCGATATGTTCGAGGACTATGTCGAGCCGCATGCCTGACCCGGCCCCGCCCATCCACGCGGGCCTGCCGCACATCCCAGCCGACGAGGCCGGCCCGGTATTTCGGGAGCCATGGGAGGCGCAGGCCTTCGCACTCGTTGTGGCGCTGCATCAGGCCGGGCACTTCACCTGGCCAGAGTGGGTGGCGACAATCAGCGCCGAAATCCGGCAGGCGCAGGCGGATGGGGACCCGGACCTGGGCCAAACCTATTATCGCCACTGGCTTGCGGCGCTCGAGAAGATCATGGTTGCCAAGCGTCTTGCCGACGAAACCGACCTGCGTCTGCGCCGCATCGAATGCGCGGCCAACCCGGCCAGCAAACACGGCCACCCGGCGCGGCGCGAGCCGGTTCGGGTCGGCTAGCCTTCTGGCCCCGGCCGCTCGTCAGTCACCCCCTTTTGCCACCTCGCAGGCAATGTCCAATGCGCGGCGTATCAGCGTCTCACTGGCCTCGGGCGTGCGGAATGCGCTGTGGGCGGACAGGGTCACGTTGTC
>CAXTOT010000200.1:0-2405 GCA_964245915.1 uncultured Lichenihabitans sp.
GCCGCATGATGTCGGTGATCGGGAAGCGGTCCTCGCGCGCGATCGCCATGTACATCCGCGGCATCAGCGGGAAATGGAACGACATATGGCACTCGTCGCCATCGCCGAAGTATTGCTGCGCGTCCTCCGGCCACTGGTTGGCCTCGGCGAGCAGCATCCGGCCCGGCGCGTAGTGGTCGATCTCGGCGCGGATCAGCTTCAGGATGGCATGCGTCTCGGCCAGGTTCTCGTTGTTGGTGCCCTCGCGCTCGACGAGGTAGGGCACCGCGTCGAGCCGCAGTCCGTCGATGCCGATATCGAGCCAGAACCGCATGATCGACAGCACGTCCTGCAGCACGGCCGGGTTGTCGAAGTTGAGGTCGGGCTGATGCGAGTAGAAGCGGTGCCAATAATAGGCCCCGGCGACCGAATCCCAGGTCCAGTTGCTGGTCTCGCTATCGATGAAGATGATGCGGGTGCCGGCGTATTTCTCGTCGGTGTCGGACCACACGTAGCGCTCGCGCGCCGGGCTGCCTGGCGGTGCCAGGCGCGCCGCCTGGAACCATGGGTGCTGGTCGGAGGTGTGGTTGATGACGAGCTCGGTGATCACCCGCAGCCCACGGGCATGCGCGGCCTCGACGAAGCGGCGCACGTCGTCCATGTCGCCGTAATCGGCGTGCACACCCTGATAATCGGCGATGTCGTAGCCGTCGTCCCGCCGCGGCGACGGGTAGAACGGCAGCATCCAGATCGCTGTGACGCCAAGTTCCGCCACGTAGTCGAGCTTTTCCACCAGGCCGCGGAAGTCGCCGACGCCGTCGTTGTTGGCGTCGAAGAACGACTTGAGGTGAAGCTGGTAGATGATCGCGTCCTTGTACCAGAACGGATCCTCGATGGGCGGCAGCGATGCGGCGATCGGCGCAGCGGTGCTTGGCGCGTCGGTGGTTGAGGAGTTTGAAATGCTCGTTCTCATTCGGCTATGGTTCGAGCCCGCCAAATGGCATAGGGCCGGTCTGGCGTCAGCGTGATGCGTTGGATGCGGTCTGACCAGCGATATTGTCGGCCCTGCAACAAATCGGTGACGTCGAGCGCGTTGGGAATCGAGAGCTCGGCGTACTGCGCATACCTTGGGTCCATGCTGATCGCAACCAGGATGACGTTGGAACGGTCCTTGGTGGCCTTCTCGAAGAACAGCACCTGATCGCCGCTGGCCGGCAAAAATCTTACGCCGAGATGGCTGTGCAGCGCCGGGTTGAGGCGGCGGATCGCGTTGAGCTGGGTGATCTCCGGCACGATATTACCGGGCCGGTCCCAGTCCCAGGCGCGGAGCTGATACTTCTCGCTGTCCAGGTATTCCTCTTTGCCGGGCATCGGCGTGCCTTCGCACAGCTCGAACCCATTATAGACGCCCCACAGCCCGGCCAACGTGGCGGCGAGAGCGGCGCGGATCAGGAACCCTGGCCGGCCGGAGCTCTGTAGGAAGACCGGGTTGATGTCCGGGGTGTTGACAAAGAAATTCGGCCGGAAGAATTCCCGCGGCGCTGTTTGCGTCAGCTCGGTCAAGTAGTCCTGGAACTCGGCCTTCGTGTTGCGCCAGGTGAAGTAGGTGTAGCTTTGCGAGAAGCCCACCTTGGCCAGGCGGTACATCACCTTCGGCCGGGTGAACGCCTCTGCCAGGAACAGGGTGTCGGGGTAGCGGGCCTGCACCTCGCCGATCATCCACTCCCAGAACGGCAGCGGCTTCGTATGCGGGTTGTCGACGCGGAACACGCGGATGCCATGGCTGGCCCAGAACAGCACGACGTCGCATAGCTCGTTCCACAGGCCGGGAACGGCGCCGGGCGCATAGAAATCGACGTTGACGATGTCCTCGTATTTCTTCGGCGGGTTCTCGGCGTAGCGGATCGTGCCGTCCGGACGCCAGTTGAACCAGTCGTGGTGCTGTTTCAGCCACGGATGGTCGGGCGAGCACTGGATGGCGAAGTCCATCGCCAACTCCAGCCCATGCTCGGCAGCGGCGGCCCGCAGATGCTGGAAATCCTCGATCGTGCCGAGCTCCGGGTGCAGGGCGTCGTGGCCGCCTTCTGCCGAGCCGATCGCATACGGGCTTCCGGGATCGTCCGGCGCGGGGGTCAGCGTATTGTTGCGGCCCTTGCGATTGGTCCGGCCGATCGGGTGGAACGGCGGAAAATACAGCACGTCGAAGCCCATGTCGCGTATGCGTGGAAGGTGACGCTCCACGTCGGCGAAGGTGCCATGGCGCGAAGGATCGTCGCTCAGCGACCGGGGGAATACCTCGTACCAGGCAGCGAACCCGGCCGCTACCCGCTCCGCCTGGACTGGAACCGGATCCAGCGTCACGGCCAGGGGCCGGTCGTCCGCCCGGGCCATCAGCGCGGCCGTTTCGGGCGACAGCAGCGTCTCGC
>CAXTOT010000201.1:0-2393 GCA_964245915.1 uncultured Lichenihabitans sp.
AGGTCCATGATGCCGCCCTCGTTGACGAGGTCGTCGGCGACCGACTGGATGAAACAGGCGTGCGGCTGCGGATGTTCGTAGGCGGAATTCGAACTCGTCAGTACGCCGGTTTTGTAGTCGACGTAATGATGGCCCTGACCGGGTCCATCGATGCCATAGGCCCAGTGCAGGCCGGTGTTGAACCATTGCGGCGAGTTCGGCGCCACCATCTGGCGGGCCAGCATGAAGCGCAGTTCGTCGTGAAAGGCGTGGGCGTCCGCCTCGGTCTTGAAGTAGCCGCCCTTCCAGCCCCAATAGGTCCAGGTCCCGGCGAGGCGATCGAACACCTGCTTGGCCGACATTTCGGAAACGAATCGCTCGGCCTCGGGCAGCGCCGCGAGGGCTTCCGTGTCCGGCACGGAGCGCCACAGGAAGGAGGGAACGTCGTTTTCCTCGACGCGCTTCAGGCGCGCCGGGACGCCGGCCTTGCGGAAGTATTTTTGCGCCAGCACGTCGGCTGCGACCTGGCTCCAGCCGACCGGAACCTCGATGGCGTCGAGCGCGAACACCACGGAGCCGTCCGGATTGCGGATCTCGCTCCGGGTCGTGCCGAATTCGATGGCCTGGTAGGGTGCACCAGAAACGGTCGTGAAAAGGCGTTCAATCCGCATCGCGCATCACCTAAAAGTTCGGTTCACCCGGTGTCGTCCACCATTGAGCGCCGAAAGAGTCCGCGGCCGAGAGTCAATTCGTCTCCCGACTCGGCAACAGTGGCACTTCGTTCCATCAATACTGGACGGATACTTGCTACTGGAGCGTGCGACGGTTAACAAAGGCTGAAAATCGACCTGAGCATTACAGCTTAATTGCGATCCTCTTGACATGCGAGCCAACATTGCTGTGGACGGCGATGGTGCGAAGCAGATCGGCGGTTGACTCTGCCGGTCACACGAGTCCGCCTGCTGAGTCCCTTCCATAAATGGGGATTAATGAGGACCTTTACGACCCGTCGCGCGGTTCAAACAGATTGTGGATAATGCCACGTTCCTGTCCTGTTCTCAAGCTGAGTCGCCGCCTCATTTCCAAGCCGGACCTTCTCCCTTTACGCCCGCGCCGTCGCGCGACATAACACGGCCGCAAGACGCGCGACACAACAGGCCATCTGGGGACCCGGACCGTCATGGCGATGAAGACCCATCTGCTGCAGTTCTTCACCTGGTGGAGCGGGCAGACCCTCGGCACGAAATTGTGGACCTCGCGCTTCGGCGAACGTGTCGGAACCGACGAGTTCGGCAACGTCTATTATCGTAAGCCCGGCATCGATCCCGCCCTCCTCTTCGAGCGGCGCTGGGTCATCTATGCGGGCGAGAGCGAAGGCTCGCTGACGCCGCCCGGCTGGTATGGCTGGCTTCATCACACGGTCGACGTGCCGCCCCCTGACGAGAGCTATACGCCGCGCGAGTGGCAGAAACCCTACATGCCCAATATGACGGGCACGCCCGACGCCTACCGGCCGCAAGGCTCCATCTTGAAATCGGGCCACCGTCCGCCCGCCGGGGGTGATTACGGGGCGTGGACGCCGGACTGAGATGGCGGCCCTCCCTCGAAGCGGCGGATCAGCTGGCGCCTGACCTTCTCTCGATGAGGTCCCAGCGATTCCCATAGAGATCCTCGAACACCGCCACCCGGCCATAGGGCTCTTTGCGCGGTTCTTCGAGAAATCGGACCCCGCGTGCCTGAAAAGCCGCGTGATCGCGCGTGAAATCGTCCGTATGGAGGAACAGGAACACCCGTCCGCCACTCTGGTTGCCGATGGCGGCCTGCTGCTGCGCTCCGTCCGCCCGCGCGAGCAGAAGCCCCGTCTCATGGGCTCCGGGCGGATGGACCACCACCCATCGCTTGCCGGCCGCCGTCGGGGTGTCCGCGACGAGCCGGAAGCCGAGCCGCCCGACATAGAACGCGATCGCTTCGTCATAGTCGCGGACCACGAGGGCCACGAGACCGAGGTGCTGGGGCATAACCTTGTTTCCGGAATTAGGGTCTCGCGTAGGGTGCCAGCCCCAACTTTGACACACCGGCCCACCAAGGGCATGTGGTCGCGCCAAGAATCCGCGTCGTTGAGCGAAGGCCGCCGGTGAATCTCAGATCGAATCATTTCCCAGCACGGCGCTTGGCTTCGGCCGGCCTCCTGGCCCTGCTGCTTGCGGCACCCAATGCCGCCCTCGCGGACAAGATCAAGAACCCGACAGCCGTCTTCTCCGGGCTCGACAAAATCACGGGCCGGATCATCTCGTTTGAGGTCGCGATCGACGAAACGGTGCAGTTCGGCTCCCTGCAGGTCACGCCGCGCGTCTGCTATACGCGGCCGCCCACCGAAGCACCGCAGACCGACACCTTCGTCGAGGTCGACGAAG
>CAXTOT010000202.1:0-2337 GCA_964245915.1 uncultured Lichenihabitans sp.
GGCTCGAAGATGTCGCAGAACAGGATCAGGCTCGGCTTGGCGGCGAACGGGTCCATGACCGCCGTGGCCGGGTCGGGCATGAGGATCATGTCGCTCTCGTTGATCGCCTTCCACCCGGCGATCGAGCTGCCGTCGAACATGATGCCGTCGCGGAACGCATCCTCGTCGATGGTCGAGACGTGCTGCGCCGTGTGCTGCCACTTGCCGCGCGGGTCGGTGAACCGCAGGTCGACATATTCGACGGAGTTCTCGCGCATCATCTCAATGACGTGGGCGACGCTGCCCGCCTCTGGTCCCGTCTCGGGCGAATTAGGCTCGATTGCCATCCTATGTCTCTATCCCTCGGTTCAGCGGGCCACACCGTGCGGCCCGTTCGGAAGCTCGTTTAGCCGCTCGCCGCATCGGCGGGAAGCGTAGGCCCCGGACCATCCGGCTGGAGTGCCGAGCCCAGTATTGCCCAGCCTCAGATTGCGTCGTGACCGCGCTCGCCGGTACGGATGCGTACGACCTCGTCGATGGTGCTGATGAAGATCTTGCCGTCGCCGATCCGGCCGGTGCGGGCGGCGTTGACGATCGCCTCGACCGCGCGCTCCAGCACGTCATCTTCGCAGATGACCTCGATCTTCACCTTGGGCAGGAAGTCCACGACATACTCGGCGCCGCGATACAGCTCCGTGTGGCCCTTCTGACGGCCAAAGCCCTTGGCCTCCACCACCGTTATTCCTTGCAGTCCCACCTCGTGCAGCGCCTCCTTCACTTCGTCGAGCTTGAAAGGCTTGATCACCGCTTCAATCTTTTTCATGTGTTTAGCGCCAGGCAGTTAGCCCGGCGTCCTCCCTTGATGTCGCGGCCATCCGACAGGGGGACGGCTGAACAGGTTTGCACGCAGCGTGCCAACGGGCAATCAGACGCATGTCGGCGCCAGGGCGGCGCAGCGCGGCGCGCTAACCGGGCATGGCGCGCCGGACCTGCCCAAATCATGGGCAACCCACATAAGCACATGTTGAAGCCCGATCCAATTGGACCCATAATCGGCGACCATTCATGTGCCGGAGGCTTAATCGTTGAAACCCGCCAATCAGCTGCTGTCCGCCATGGGAACGACGGTCTTCACCGTGATGTCTGCCCTCGCCACCCAGCATCGGGCGATCAACCTCGGCCAGGGCTTCCCCGACACCGACGGACCTGCGGACGTCATCCAGGCCGCCGCCGAAGCGCTGCGCGACGGGCGCAACCAGTATCCGCCGCTGACCGGCGTGCCGGAACTGCGTGAGGCCGTCGCGCAAGCCAACCAGCGGTTCTATGGCATCGACGTCGATCCCGCTACCGAGGTCGTCGTCACCTCCGGCGCCACCGAGGCCATCACCGCCAGCCTGATGGCATTGTTGAACCCCGGCGATGAGGTCGTGCTGATCGAGCCGCTGTATGACACCTATCTTCCGGTCGTTCGCATGCTCGGCGCCGTGCCGCGCCTGGTGCGGCTGATGCCGCCGAAGTGGGAGCTGCCGCGGGCCGAGCTCGCCGCCGCCTTCGGCCCCAAGACCAAGGCGATCCTGCTCAACACGCCGATGAACCCGACGGGCAAGGTGTTCACCGCCGCCGAGTTGGCTTTCATCGCCGATCTGGTGGCGAAGCACGACGCCTATGCCGTCTGCGACGAGGTTTATGAGCACCTGACCTATGACGGCTGGCGGCATATTCCGCTGATGGCGCTGCCGGGCATGCGCGACCGCTGCCTGCGGGTCGGCAGCGCCGGCAAGACGTTCAGCCTGACGGGCTGGAAAGTCGGCTATGTCACGAGCCCAGCGGCGCTTTCGGCTATCGTCGCCAAGGCGCACCAGAACCTTACCTTTACCACTCCGCCCAACCTGCAGCGCGCGGTCGCGGTGGGGCTCGGCAAGGACGACGCGTATTTCGCCGGGTTGGCGTCGTCGCTGGCGGCGAAGCGGGACCGGCTTTCGGCGGGCCTCGCCGGCATTGGATTCGGCGTGCTGCCGGCGATGGGCAGCTATTTCGTCACCGCCGATTTCAGCCATCTGGGCTTCGCCGGCGACGACGTAGCGTTTTGCCGCCATATCACCGAGCACGCCAGGGTGACGGCGATCCCGGTGTCGGCGTTCTACGAGAGCGGGGCGCCGGGCCACTACGCGAGGTTCGCATTCTGCAAGCAGGATGCGCTGCTCGATGAGGCGGTTTCGCGCCTAGCACAGCATTTCCGTGCGAAAACGGGCAGGACGCGGTTGACGGCGGCGGGCTGAAGGCCGTAAACCCCGCGCCTGCTATGGCGGACGTAGCTCAGTTGGTAGAGCGCCAGGTTGTGGTCTTGGATGTCGCGGG
>CAXTOT010000203.1:0-2193 GCA_964245915.1 uncultured Lichenihabitans sp.
GGCGTGCCGTACCGCCCGATCGGCGCCGCCGCGCTGCTGCGACGCAACCTGCTCCTCTACGGGCTCGGGGGCATCGTGGTGCCCTTCATCGGCATCAAGATCATCGATCTTGCCGTCTCTCACCTCCATCTCGCGTGAAAACCATGCTGACGTATCTTCGCCCCGCGATCGTAATGATGGTTTTGTTCACCGCTCTGACCGGGATCGCATATCCGCTGGCCATCACCGGCATCGCCCAGCTGGCGCTCAAAGGACCGGCCGATGGCTCGGTGCTGACCCGCAACGGCGTCGTGGTGGGCTCCGCGCTCATCGGCCAGAACTTTGTCTCGGACCGCTACTTCCAGGGCCGCCCCTCGGCCACCAGCGCGCCCGATCCGAAGGACGCCACCAAAACGGTCGACGCACCCTATAACGCGGCCAATTCGTCCGGGTCGAACCTCGGTCCGACCTCGCAAAAGCTGATCGACCGCGTGAAGGCCTCGGTGGCGGCGCTCGGCGGCAGCCCACAAGCCCCTGTGCCGGCCGATGCGGTCACGACCTCGGCGTCCGGGCTCGATCCCGACATCTCGCCCGCCTACGCCGGAATGCAAGTGGCGCGCGTGGCCAGTGCCCGTAAGCTCGACGCCTCAAAAATCCAGACGCTCGTCGCCGACAATACCAGCGGGTCGGCGCTGTTCGGCAACACGCGCGTCAACGTGCTGGGTCTGAACCTCGCCCTGGAAGGCCTGGACCCGACCCCGGCAACGCCAGCCCCGGGCGCTTCGGCCCCTGCCAAGCCGGGCGACAAGGCCGAAAATGCGGGCGCCAACCAGCCAGCTCAATAAGGTAGTGTTCCGCCAACGTCACCTTCACGGTTGTAACGGCTGACCGTCAAAGCCAAGCTCATGACAAGCTCACCCGAAGGCCGCCCCAACCCAGACGCTCTCCTGGCCGCCGCAGGCCAGGAAGGGCGCGGGCGGTTGAAGATTTTCCTCGGTGCCGCGCCGGGTGTGGGCAAAACCTACGCCATGCTCTCCGGAGCGCGTCGCTTGGCGCAAGCTCACCTCGATGTCGTTGTGGGCCTGGTCGAAACCCACAACAGGATCGAAACCGAAGCGCTGCTCGAGGGGTTGGAAATCCTTCCCCGCCGCACCGTGACGTACCGCGGCACGGAACTCAGTGAATTCGATCTCGATGCGGCGCTGGCGCGGCGGCCCACCCTCCTGATCGTGGACGAGCTCGCCCACACGAACGCGCCCGAAAGCCGCCATCCCAAACGCTTCCTCGACGTCGAAGAACTCTTGAGCGCCGGCATCGACGTGTGGACGGCGGTCAACATCCAGCACCTCGAGAGCCTGTCCGACGTGGTGTCGCGCATCACGGGTGTCGTGGTGCGGGAAACCGTTCCCGACACGGTTCTCGACAAGGCCGACGCCGTCGTGGTGGTCGACATCACGCCCGAGGAATTGATCACCCGGCTGAGCGAAGGCCGCATCTATCTGCCCGACAACGCGCGCCGGGCCGCCGAAGGCTTCTTCAAGCCGGGCCATTTGACGGCGCTGCGGGAACTTGCTTTGCGGCGCACCGCGGATCGGGTCGACGACCAGATGGTCGATCATCTCCGCCAGCATTCCATCGAGGGCGCCTGGCCGACCGCCGAACGCATCATGGTCTGCGTCGGACCCGACGCATCGTCGGAGAAGATCGTGCGGGCCGCGAGCCGGCTGGCCAGCGGGCTCAACGCCTCCTGGGTAGCGGTCACGCTCGAACGGGTGGGTCACGAGACGACGGATCCTGCGGCCCTGCGGCGGATCGACGAGGCCATGCGCCTCGCCGAACGGTTGGGGGCCGAGACGGCACGGCTCGCGGGTCGGGACCTCCCGACTGAGATCCTCCGCTTTGCCCGACGGGAGAACATCAACCAGATCGTCATTGGGCGGTCCGGCGCGGGCTTCTGGGCACGGGTGCGTGGGCAGTCTTTATCGGGCATGCTGATGCGCCGGGCATCCGACGTCGCCATCCATGTTGTGGTGGGCGAGAAAACCGCAAAGCCGAAAACACGGCGGCCGTGGCCCCCTCGCAAGAGCGTCGCGCTCGGCTTCGCGGCCGCGGCGGGCTCGGTCGCGGTGGCGGTCCTGGTCGGGATGCTGGCGACGCACTTTTTGAAGCTCCCCAACCTGTCGATGATCTTTCTGGCGGCCGTGCTGGTCTGCG
>CAXTOT010000204.1:0-2175 GCA_964245915.1 uncultured Lichenihabitans sp.
CGGCGATGTTGGTGTTGTCGCTGAGCCAGGGATTGTGGCGCGCGATCAGCACGCAATCCTTCGTGAGGTGCAGGTCTTCCTCGAATGCGTCGGTGCCCAGGTGGGCGGCGAGTTCATAGCCGGCGGCGGTTTCCTCCGGGACGAGGCCGGGGAGGCCGCGGTGGCCGATGATCAGCGGCGGCCCGCCGTCGAGCGTCGGAAGGCCGGCGGCGGCCACTGGGCCAGCGAGGAACATGGTGGCGAAGCCGGCCAGCAGCAGTTTCGAGCAATCGGTTGTCATAGGCACCCCAGTCAATGAGGCACATAGACTACCGTGCAGGCGCCCCGTGTCGCGTGACATGCTGATGATACTGGGCCCTGCGTGCGTGGAACGGTGTGGACCCTTCCCAATCCCAAGGAACAACCTTCCCGAGCCATTGCCATTCAGACCAGGGCATTTCCACTTCCATGGTGCGGCCCGGCGGTGCGGCCCGGCTTGCGAATTACAGCCGGGTCCGATACCCGCCCGGGACCGCCATGACCGCAGGCCCTCCCAAGCTCGCGGTCCTCCTCATCCTTCACCGTCCGTATCCGGACATGCCACGCAGGGGTTCCATTGACAGCGATGCGACCGGCCCATGTCGTCGAACCGAAAAGCCCGGCACGCGACCCCGTGCTCGAGCATATCGTGACCGATGCGACGGAGTCCTTCGTCTGGCGCTGCGACGACTATCCTTGGGAGCGCAACGTTTGGAACGCTCACCACGAGTACGAAATCCATCTTGTCCGCAATACCGCCGGGGTCGCCCTGGTTGGCGACCACATCGAGCCGTTCGAGCCCGGCTACCTGGCGATCGTCGGCAGCGGCCTGCCCCATGACTGGGTGACCGCAACCGCGCCGGGCGAAGTGATCCGCGAGCGCGATATCGTCCTGCAATTCGACCCGGACCGGGTTCGCAAGGCAGCGGCGCTGTTCCCGGAGATCGCCGGCATCGACCCGTTCCTCGCCGAGGCGCAGCGCGGCATGGCCTTCCAGGGCGAGACGAGGCGGACCGGCGCCGCGTTGCTGGAGGCGATGGGCGACGTGCGGGGGCTGGAGCGGTTGGTGCTGTTTCTACGGCTGCTGCAGGTTTTGGCGAGCGGCGACTACAAAGTGCTGTCGTCCAGCGGCTTCGTGCCGAAGATGGACGAAGCCGCCCAGACGAACATTCATTCGGCGCTCAGCTACATTCTGGCCAACTTCACCCACGACATCCACCTGCCCGACCTTGCCGGGCGGCTCGGCATGAGCGACTGGGCATTCTCACGCTTTTTCAAGAAGAACACCGGCAATACCTTCACCGACTACGTGACGATGCTGCGTCTCGACTATGCCTGCAAACTCCTGGCAGGCTCGGACATGCCGGTGGCGGAGGTCTGTTTCGAAATCGGCTACGTCAACGTCTCCAACTTCAATCGCGTCTTCCGCAGCCATCGCGGCATTCAACCCTCGGCATACCGCCGCCTGGCCCGGCAACGCTCGACCACGCCGGTCTCGGAGCGCCTGGGCACCGCCGTTCCGATACTTTAATGCGCCGAACTCGAACTAGGGCCGGCCTGCTGCACCGCACAACGCAGGAAAACACCACTTCCATGCTTCGCGCGGGCTAGACACCGCAGCAGCCTTGGCTAGGTTTTGCTGAGGTTCATGGCACCAAAGCCGCTCCCACGCTTCGGATGCCCCATAGTCACCACGCGCAAGAAACCGGCGTTCAGAGACCGGCAAACAGGAGGAACAGGATGCGATCCATACGACACGCCGCAGGCGCCGCGATCATGCTGCTGGCCAGCGCCGCCGCGAGCAGCCCGGCCGCCCGAGCCGAGACCTGGGACATCGCCAAGGCGGCCGCGCCCTATAAAGGCACCAAGCTCAACGTCGTCTTCCTGGACCGGCCCGGCTACCGCGCCATGATCACCCTGCTGCCGGAGTTCGAGAAGCAAACCGGCATCAAGGTCAACTACGAGATCGTCCCATACGAAAATACCCGCGAAAAAGAGGTGCTCAACTTCAACTCGCAAGGCGACCTCTCGATCGCGCTGATCGATCTGGTCTGGATCGGCGAGTTCGCGGAAAACAAGTGGATCCTCCCGATCGACACCTTCGCCAAGGACACGGCGATCACCGACCCGAACCTGAACCTGAAAGGCTTCTTTCCG
>CAXTOT010000205.1:0-2156 GCA_964245915.1 uncultured Lichenihabitans sp.
CGTGGTGCCGGACACCTCGCCCATGCCCTTGGTCTTATGCGTCCCCGCACGCCGCTTGGCGAGCTGCCACTCGATGACCCGGGCGCTGATGTCCCGACGCGGCTGGGCGGCGAACAGGGTGTCCGGCAACTCGGCCGAGCCAGCGGACCCGTTGTCCAGGGTTTTGACGTCGATCTGCATCACACGGCCTCCTGCGGCGCGGCGCCGGAGTCGGCCGCGTCGGGCGCACCCAGGATCGACGCCGGATAGGGCGCCTCCGCCGGACGCGCCTTCTTGATGGCGTCACGGATCCGCACGAACTCGCCCTTGGAACCAGGCACCGCGCCCCGGACCATGATGAGGCCCTTCTCGGCATCGATGCCGGCGACCTCGATGTTCAGCGTCGTGACCCGCTCGACACCCAAATGCCCCGCCATCTTCTTGTTCTTGAACGTCTTGCCCGGGTCCTGCCGGTTGCCGGTCGAGCCATGGCTCCGGTGGCTGACGGAGACGCCATGGCTCGCCTCGAGCCCGCGGAAGTTCCAGCGCTTCATCGCGCCGGCGAAGCCCTTGCCCTTGGTGATGCCGCAGACATCCACCTTCTGGCCCACCACGAAATGCGCCGCGGTCAGCGTCTGGCCGGACTCCAGCAGGGCGTCCGGCGCCACCCGGAACTCGACCAGCCGCATCTTCGGCTCGACCTTGACCCGGGCGTAGTGGCCCTTGTTGGGGTTGCTGACGTTCTTCACCTTGGCCTTGCCCCAGCCGAGCTGGATGGCCGTGTAGCCGTCCCGCTCCTCTGTCCGGGTGTCGACCACCTGCACCTGGTCCAGGTGCAGGACGGTGACGGGCACATGGGTGCCGTCATCCTTGAAGATCCGGGTCATGCCCAGCTTCTTCGCAATCAATCCAGTGCGCATCGGCCCGGCCCTACAGCTTGATCTCGACGTCCACGCCGGAGGCGAGGTCGAGCTTCATCAATGCGTCCACCGTCTGCGGCGTCGGCTCCACGATGTCGAGCAGCCGGCGATGCGTCCGGATCTCGAACTGCTCACGGCTCTTCTTGTCGACATGCGGCGACCGGTTGACCGTGAACCGCTCGATATGCGTCGGCAGAGGAATTGGCCCGCGAACCCGGGCACCCGTGCGCTTCGCCGTGTTCACGATCTCCCGCGTGCTGTTGTCCAGCACGCGGTGATCGTACGCCTTGAGGCGAATGCGGATGTTCTGGTTATCCATTGTACTTCAATCCAGGTTCGCGGAACCGCTTCGAGAGTGAGTGCCGCCTTACTTCGTGATGCTGGCGACGACGCCGGCGCCAACCGTCCGGCCACCCTCACGGATCGCGAACCGCAGCCCTTCGTCCATCGCGATGGGCGCGATCAGCTCGACGTCCATGGACACATTGTCGCCGGGCATCACCATCTCGGTGCCTTCGGGCAGCTGCACGACGCCGGTCACGTCCGTGGTGCGGAAGTAGAACTGCGGGCGGTAGTTGGTGAAGAACGGCGTGTGACGGCCGCCCTCCTCCTTGGTCAGCACGTAGGCCTCGGCCTTGAACTGCGTGTGCGGCGTGATGCTGCCGGGCTTGGCCAGCACCTGGCCGCGCTCGACGTCCTCACGCTTCGTGCCGCGCAGCAGCGCGCCGATGTTGTCGCCGGCCTCGCCGCGGTCCAGCAGCTTGCGGAACATCTCGACGCCGGTGACGATCGTCTTCACCGTGTTCTTGATGCCGACGATCTCGACCTCATCGCCCACGTTGACGATCCCGCGCTCGATGCGCCCCGTTACCACGGTGCCACGGCCCGAGATGCTGAACACGTCCTCAATCGGCATCAGGAACGGCCGATCGGTCGCACGTGCCGGCTGCGGAATATACTCGTCCACCGCGGCCATCAGCTTCAGCACGGCCTGCTCGCCAAGCTCCGGGTTCTTGTCCTCGAGCGCCATCAGCGCCGAGCCGTGAATGATCGGAATATCGTCGCCGGGGAACTGATAGGAGGACAGCAACTCGCGCACCTCCATCTCCACCAACTCAAGCAATTCCGGGTCGTCGACCATGTCGACCTTGTTCAGGAACACGACCAATGCCGGCACACCGACCTGACGAGCGAGCAGGATATGCTCGCGGGTCTGCGGCATCGGGCCGTCGGCGGCGCTCACCACCAGGATCGCGC
>CAXTOT010000206.1:0-2120 GCA_964245915.1 uncultured Lichenihabitans sp.
GCGCCAAGCCCTACCATCAGGCGCATGAGCGCGGCGTCAAGATCATCGGGGCCACCGGCCATTACGTGACGCCCGACCTCGATGAAGGGCCGATCATCGAACAGGAAACCGAACGGGTCTCGCATGCCCTTTCGACGGAGGATCTGGTCGCCGTCGGGCGAGACGTCGAGTCGCGCGTGCTGGCCCGGGCCGTGAAATTGCATGTCGAGCGGCGGGTGCTGCTCAACGACCGCAAGACCGTGGTGTTCCAATAGGAGGGCTGGTCTCGGAGGGCGTCCCCAAGGCAAGCCGCGCCTGGCCTCGTCGTCCAAGGCTGAGGAGCACGGAGGGTGGCGCATCGACCGGGAGCGGCCTCGACCGGACGGGTGTTGGGCCCGCGCAGCCCGGCTTCAGAGACGGTCCGCAACGCGTGAGGAGAACGCAATGACACGTATCGCAATCATCGGAGCCGGTCCGAGTGGACTCGCGGCGCTCCGGGCCTTCGAATCCGCACGACAAAAGGGCGCCGAGATTCCTGAACTCGTCTGCTACGAGAAGCAGTCGAACTGGGGTGGCCTGTGGAACTATAGCTGGCGGACCGGCCTGGATGAGTTCGGCGAACCGGTCCACGGATCGATGTACCGATACCTGTGGTCGAACGGCCCCAAGGAATGCCTGGAATTCGCGGATTATTCTTTCGAGGAGCATTTCGGTCAGCCGATCCCGTCCTATCCTCCCCGCGCGGTGCTTCACCATTACATCGCGGGACGGGTCGAGAAGAGCGGCGTCCGCAAATACGTGAAGTTCAACCATGTGGTTCGGGAGGTCGCCTTCAACCCGGACACGGATACGTTCACGGTCAAGGTCAAGGATCTCGTCGAGGACCGCACGATCTCGAGTTCGTTCGACCACGTGATCGTCGCCAACGGCCATTTCTCCACCCCGAACGTCCCCACATTCGAAGGGATCGAGACCTTTCTTGGCCGGGTGATGCACGCGCACGACTTCCGCTGCGCCGACGAGTTCTCCGGCAAGCATGTCCTGCTGGTCGGATCGAGCTATTCGGCGGAGGACATCGGGACCCAGTGCCACAAATACGGCGCGGCGCGGATCACCTTCAGCTATCGGACGAAGCCGATGGGCTTCGACTGGCCGTCAAGCTTCGACACAAAGCCGTTGCTGCAGAAGGTCGCCGGCAAGACCTGCCACTTCAAGGATGGTTCGACGGCGGACGTCGACGCCATCGTGCTGTGTACCGGCTACCTAAACGCCTATCCGTTCTTGCCCGACGCGCTTCGTCTCAAGACGAGGACGCGCCTGTTCCCGCCAAATCTCTACAAGGGTATTTTCTGGCAGCCAAATCCAAAGCTGATGTACATCGGCGCACAGGACCAGTATTACACGTTCAACATGTTCGATGCGCAGGCTTGGTACGCGCGGGACGTAGTTCTCGGCAGGATCGCACTGCCGGATGCCGACGCCATGGGCACGGACAGCGCGGCGTGGCTCGGGCGCGAAGAAGCGCTTGAGAACCCCTTCCAGGCAATCGACTTCCAGACCGACTATGTGCGCGACCTGCTGCAGGCGACCGACTACCCGCGCCTCGACGTCGACAAGGTGGCGGAGCTCTTCAAGGAATGGGAGCACCACAAGGAAGCCGGCATCCTGACCTATCGCGACCGATCCTACCCGTCCACCATCACCGGCACGATGGCGCCCGTTCACCACACGCCCTGGATGCTGGCGATGGACGATTCCCTCGAAGCGTTCCTGCAGCAACCGGGCCAGCAGGCGGCCGAATAGGTCGCGGCCAAGGAGCCAGCATGGACGCCCTGCACGAAGCTCTTCCGTCACGCCTCGTCAGGCTGGTCGCGCGCGGCGGAGAGGCGCTGGTGTTCGACCTCGCGGCCGGTGATCGTTGCCGGGTCGTGGACCCCGAGGGACGCCAGCCGGGTCTGCTCTTCGTGACGGATGAGTCCGTCCTCGAGGGGGAGGCCTTCGGCCACCCCGTGCGGGCGGATGACGCCGCCATGGCGGCCGCCCGTGCCGCGCTTTCGGCGCGCGGCCAGGAGAGCGAATTGCGGTCCGGCTTCAACCTGTTCCCGGACGATGCGGAAGCCGGCGTGGCGGTCGCCTTCCGA
>CAXTOT010000207.1:0-2116 GCA_964245915.1 uncultured Lichenihabitans sp.
GATCGTCCCTTTTCCGATTATTTTTCTGATGAGCAGCTTAGGTGCCTAGCCGCGTTCCATGCAAGGATGCGTGGTCGCCGACTTTGCGGCCCGTCGAGGCTGGTCCCTTGTGCCGTGCCTTGCCACGGAACACATTCGGGCCGGAGGTTGCCATGGCGGTTCGAACGCTGGCTGAGCGGAAGATCGCGGCGGTCGCTGCAAAGGCGGCCGCCGTAGATGAATTGCTGCGCCTACTGGAAAACCGGGCCTGGGAGACCGGCGGACGCTACATCCTCTACGGTTCCGCCGCGCGAGGGGAACTCCGCCCGGACAGCGACGTGGACCTTCTGCTCGACTTCTCCGGCAATGACGCGACTGCGCTCGCCTGGAGCTTTGCCGAGGACGAGTGCGCGCGGCTCGGCCTAGATTGCGACATCCGGCCCATTGCCATGTGCGACCAGCGCTTTCTCGATCACGTCATGCCCGGCGCGAGGAGCCTGCCATGAGCGATGCCCGATGGTTCGAGGTCGACGAGGACGTCGCCGCGGCCACCAAGCATTTTGAGATGTCGGCCGACCTTTTCGCTGCAGGCGGTTTCGATGGGGACGACATTGGGGCATACAGGGCGCGGATGGCGCTGATGCACTCCATGCAATCCGGGCACACCTCGCTGGAGGCGGCCCTGGTTCGTGTCCTTGTCCTGCTCGGCGAGGAGGCTCCCTCGGGCAAGGATTGGCACGCGGATCTGATTAAGCGCGTGGCCCGCGAGATTGACGGGCGGCCCGCAATCCTGCCGCCGGACCTCGCCAGGGCGGCCGGGGAGACGAGACGCTTCCGCCATGTTGCCATGAGGAGTTACGGGTCATTCGACTTGGAGCTCGCGCGGCCATCCGTGCTGGCCGCGAGCTTCGTCGCGCAAAACATCGGTCCGGCCATCGCTTCCTTCAGGGCCGTGATCGATCCGGAGGCGGATGCCGGTCCCTGAGGGTTGCCGGAAACCTGTTGGTTTCAAGTTGCGACACAAACCACCGGCTGCACGCGCCGGCCTCTGCCTCAAATATCCCCTTGCTGCGCCGTCTGTTCGTCGCGCGGGTTGACGAGCGAATCGAAGATGATCGCCGTCAGTAGAATAAGGCTCTTGATAATGTTCTGCGCGGTGTAGGGCATGTCCATGATCGTCATGCCATTCAGCAAGGTGCCGATCAGCAGCGTCCCCACGATGACGTTGCGGATGCCGCCCTTGCCGCCCGACAGCCCGACCCCGCCGATCACCACCACGAGGATAATGTCGTAAATCAGTGTGGAATCGACGATCCGCGTGTTCATGCTGCTCACCGACGTCGCCGTGATCAGCCCGGCGACAAAGGCCGCGAGCGCCGACAAACCGAACTGCAGCACAATGATCGGGCGCACCGGCACCCCCGTCACATGCGCCGCGCGCGGGTTGTCGCCGATGCCATAGATGAACCGGCCCAGCTTGGTGGCGCGCAGCAGCAGCGAAGCCGCGAGCGCGATGCCGGCGAAGCACAGCACGGCGACCGGGATGCCATACACGCTTCCGGCGCCGATCCAACTCAGCGGCGCGCTCGCTGGCGTCACATAAACCTCGCCGAGGCTGAGCAGCTTGAATTGGCCGAACCCGGCGATGATCGCCGCCATCGCGAGCGACGCGAAGATCGCGGGGACCTCGAGATAGGCGATCAACAGGCCCGTTATCAAGCCCGCGGCGACCGCGAAGCCCAAGCCAAGCAGGAAGGCGACGGCAAGCGGGGTGCCCTGCGCCGCCTGGTCGAGGGTCCATGCAACCGACACTGCCATGACAGCGACGATCGACAGGTCGATGCCGCGCCCGATCACGACGATCGCCATTCCGACACCGAGAATACCCAATACGGATACGCTACGGATCAGCGTCCAGAAGTTCTCGACGGTCAAGAATCGCGGCAGGCTCAGGGAAAATATGGCGAACAGGAACACGGTGATCGCGAAGACGATCCTTTCCTGGTTCAGATACTTGCTCATATCTGAGCTCCGAACGGTTCATCCCCTCGTTGGAGCATCAAGGCACTCGCAGTGCTGGCGGCCTGTGCTCGCATGTCCCGTCCCACCATCGTCGTGAGCCTGCCCCTTCCTGATC
>CAXTOT010000208.1:0-2008 GCA_964245915.1 uncultured Lichenihabitans sp.
GAGTTCATCGCGCAAACCCGCGAGGCCCCGTCAGGCCTTTAGGGGGCAACAACATCAAAGCAGACCTATGGGCGAGCATCCAAGAGTTTGAAGATCTGCCCGTAGGCGAGGAAGAGGTCATCTACGCGGCGGCGCTTCGATCCATCATGAAAGGGCGTGCGCTCAACATCCTATACGAGACGCTGATAGGCATGGAGGTACCCAAAAATCGAGCGCACGAGATCACGATGCTGCTTCACGCTCGTGCGACATCGATGATGATGCTCACCAAGCGATTGTCGCTCGGTATCACGGAAGGCAAATGGCTCTATTCTGGAGCGCCTTGCTATTCGACCAAACAGCCTACCGCTTCCGATATTCGGCGAGATGCGGCTCACAAAGCCGCGAACAAAAAGCTTTACTCACTTGCTACGGGCATGGTGATCGATGGCCGAAGGACGCATCCAGGGCGCGAGCCAGGCTGTAAATGCACGTCAACGCCCGTGATTCCCGGCTTCGATTAACCCACGGGAAGAGTCCCGGATGTTGCGAAAGGGACCCCTTTTGCAACCCCGTTACGGCCGCTTTCAGACGTAGAGAAAACTGCCGCGAACGGCCAAGTTCGGCGAAAGCACCCACTCGTCTTACCGAGCCTTGTCGGCTCACCCGCCCGCAAACGCCCGCTCGCTATCGTGGAAGAAGTCGAAGGTCTGCGGCGTGATCCAGCCGAACGCGTAGTTGAGCTGGAACAGCGCAAACAGGATCGTCGCGACGACCGTTACCCGTTTCGCGATTCGCCCGACCAGGAATTCGTGCGGCGCGCTTTCGGCCTGGCCGGGGATCGGATCGCCCCCGGCCTCGCGCGTCGTGCGGACGCCGAACGGCAGGACGAGGAAGACCGAGAACGCCCAGAACAGGACGTAGATCGCGACCATCGACGTCCAGCGCATCGCCCGGTCAGCCCTGGATCACCAGCACATCGACGATCGGCTTCTTGCCCGTCCACCGCGTCGCGACCTTGCGGACCGCAAGTCGCAGCGATTCGCGGAACTTCTCCGAATCGCGCGGACGGTCCCGAAGAGCCTGCTCGACCCCGTGGACGACGTCGTCGATGAAGGCGGCCCGATCCTCCTCGACCGGAATGCCCTGAAGGCGGACCTGCGGCGAACCGATCACGCGCCCGTCGCGCCCGATCGCCACCGCCAGCGAAATCTGGCCGTTCAGCGCAAGCTTGCGGCGATCGTTGATCGTGCCGCCGTCCGCGGGCAGGATCACGTCGCCGTCGAGCACCAGCCGTCCGACCTTCGCGGTCCCGATCTTCCTGGCGGGACCGGGCGCGAGGCGGATGATGTCGCCGTCGGTCTGGACGATCGCCTGCGGGACACCCTCGGACAGGCCGTAGCGCGCCTGCTCCATCAGGTGGCGCATCTCGCCGTGGACGGGGATCAGCTTCTCCGGCCGGATCCAGTCGTACATCTGTGCCAGCTCCGGCCGGCCGGGATGCCCGGACACATGGACGTGCGCCTGGCGTTCGGTGATCATCTCCACGCCCTTGCCCGCGAGGATGTTCTGGATGCGGCCGATCGCGACCTCGTTGCCCGGGATCTGCTTGGACGAGAAGATGACCGCGTCGCCCGCCTCGAGCTGGATCGTGTGGCTGCCGTCCGCCACGCGCGCCAGCGCGGCGCGCGCCTCGCCCTGGCCGCCGGTCGCGACGATCAGCACCTTGTCGCGCGGCAGCCGCATCGCGGCGTCGGGATCGATCGTCTCGGGGAAACCCTTGAAGTACCCGCAGGCGCGGCCGACCTTCAAGATGCGGTCGAGCGAGCGCCCGGTAACGCACAGCTTGCGCCCGCTTTCCTTCGCGACCTCGCCAAGCGTCACCAGCCGCGCCGCGTTCGATGCGAACGAGGTGACGAGGACGCGGCCCTTCGCCTTCGCGACGGTCTCGGACAGGCCGATCCGCACGCTGCTCTCCGACCCGGACGCCTCGTTGTTGAAGACGTTGGTCGAATCGCAGACCAGCACC